>JBGVBD010000153.1:0-3041 GCA_045225255.1 Prevotella sp.
GCTACATATACATAACCGTAAGTGGTAGCAATCATACCCAGATCCTTCTTGCGGATGCGCTTACCCTGAGCAGCGAACTGAGCGATAGCACCAAGAGGAGTAGCCTTAGAAGCCTGACCACCGGTGTTAGAGTAAACCTCAGTATCGAGCACGAGGATATTAACGTCCTCACCAGAAGCAATCACGTGGTCGAGACCGCCGTAACCGATGTCGTAAGAAGCACCGTCACCACCGATGATCCACTGTGAACGCTTAACCAGGTAGTGATCCAGAGTCTTCAACTCAGTGCAAACTGGGCAACCAGCGGCAGCACCAGCAGCAATCTGCTCGCGAAGCTTAGGAGCAATCTCCTTAGTCTTCTCGGCATCGTCCTTGTTGGCAATCCACTCCTGAGCCAGTTCCTTATACTCTGCGCTGGTCTTGTCGCTCTCGATCATCTCGCCGAGCAATTTAGCTACGCGCTCCTTCATCTTCTTGTTACCGAGTGCCATACCCAGACCAAACTCGCAGAAGTCCTCGAACAGAGAGTTGTTGAATACAGGACCCTGACCCTTCTCGTTCTTGGTGTAAGGAGTAGAAGGAATAGAAGCAGAGTAGATAGAAGAACAACCTGTAGCATTGGCAATCATCTGGCGATCACCGAACAACTGGCTGATCAACTTCACGTAAGGTGTCTCACCGCAACCAGAGCAAGCGCCAGAGAACTCAAACAGAGGCTGTGCGAACTGAGAGTTCTTCACGTTGCTACGGATGTCAACGAGATCCTGCTTAGAAGGAACCTTAACCAGTTTGTCCCAATCGGCAGCCATCTTCTTCATCTCGGCAGCATCGGGGTTGAATGGAACCATCGTGAGTGCCTTGCCGAGTTTCGGATTACCTGGGCAGATGTCAGCACAGTTGCCGCAACCCAGACAGTCGAGTACTGAAGGCTCGATGACGAAGTGCATACCCTTCATAGCAGCAGGAGCCTTCATCTCGATGGTGTCGATCTGGAAGTCCTTCAATTCGTCGTCGGTCAGAACGAACGGACGGATGGCTGCGTGAGGACAGATATATGCACACTGGTTACACTGGATACAGTTGTCTTTGTTCCAAGCGGGAACGAAGGCCTCAACACCACGCTTCTCGTAAGCAGCGGTACCAACCTCCCAAGAACCGTCGGCGGTGCCGAACTTAGCGAAGGTGCTGACGGGCAGCAGGTCGCCTGCCTGAGCGTTGATAGGACGAACAACTTCCTTTACGAATGCAGGAGCGTCGTCAACCTTCTCAGGATCATCGGGCAGGTTAGCCCATTCGGGCTTCACGGTGAACTGCTTGTACTCACCACCACGGTCGATGGCGGCGTAGTTCAAATCAACTACGTCCTGACCCTTAGAACCGTAAGACTTCAAGGCAGCAGCCTTCATCTTCTCAACGGCGAGTTCAACGGGGATCACACCAGTGATACGGAAGAAGGCACTCTGCAGGATAGTGTTGGTGCGGTTGCCCAGACCAATCTCCTGTGCAATCTTCGTAGCGTTAATGGTATATACAGTGATGTTGTTCTCAGCGAAATATCTCTTTACCTTGTTAGGCATGAACTTCTCCAACTCAGCATCGTTGAAGATAGTGTTCAGCAGGAACTGACCGTTCTTCTGCAGACCACGTGTTACGTCGTACATGTGCAGGTAAGCCTGAACGTGGCAAGCCACGAAGTTAGGTGTGGTTACCAAGTATGTAGAACGGATAGGCGTGTCACCGAAACGCAGGTGAGAGCAGGTGAAACCTCCCGACTTCTTAGAGTCGTAGGAGAAGTAAGCCTGACAGTACTTGTCGGTGTTGTCACCAATAATCTTAACTGAGTTCTTGTTAGCACCTACGGTACCATCAGCACCCAGACCATAGAACTTAGCCTGGAACATGCCAGCACCACCGAGGGCAATCTCCTCTACGGCGGGCAGTGAAGTGAAGGTCACGTCATCTACGATACCAATGGTGAAGTGATTCTTAGGCTCGGGCATAGCGAGGTTGTTGAACACGCTGATGATCTGAGCAGGAGTGGTATCGTGAGAACCAAGACCGTAGCGACCGCCAACGATCAGAGGACGATCCTCAACATCGTAATAAGCATCCTTCACGTCGAGGTACAGAGGCTCACCGTTAGCACCGGGCTCCTTCGTACGGTCGAGCACAGCAATACGCTTCACGCTCTTGGGAACAGAAGCAAGCAGATGCTTGATAGAGAACGGACGATAGAGGTGAACAGAGATCATACCAACCTTCTGACCCTGAGCGTTCAGATAGTCGATAGCCTCGCGGGCAGCATCAGTAGCAGAACCCATCAGGATAATCATGCGGTCAGCATCCTCGGCACCATAGTATGAGAACAGGTGATACTCACGACCAGTAATCTTAGAGATCTCGCCGAGGTACTTCTCTACTACCTCAGGAACTGAATCGTAGTAGGGGTTACAAGCCTCACGGTGTGTGAAGAAGGTCTCGGGGTTCTCAGCAGTACCGCGTGTGATAGGACGCTCAGGCGACATAGCACGATCACGGAAACGCTTGATATACTCCTCATTAACGAGCGGACGGATATCCTCCTGGTCCATCAACTCAATCTTGTGGTACTCGTGAGAGGTACGGAAACCGTCGAAGAAGTTAACGAACGGAACCATGGTCTCCAGAGAAGCCAAGTGAGCAACAGCCGTGATGTCCATCACCTCCTGTACAGAACCCTCGCAGAGCATAGCGAAACCAGTCTGACGGCAAGCCATCACGTCCTGATGGTCACCGAAGATACAGAGAGAGTGAGAAGCCAGCGTACGGGCAGAAACGTCGAATACGCAAGGAATCAACTCACCGGCAATCTTGTACATGTTAGGGATCATCAGCAGAAGACCCTGAGAAGCGGTGAATGTAGTGGTGAGAGCACCAGCCTGCAGTGAACCGTGAACGGCACCGGCAGCACCAGCCTCTGACTGCATTTCCTGAACTGAGACGTTCTGACCCCAGAGGTTCTTACGACCACGGGCAGCCCACTCGTCAACATGCTCCGCCAT
>JBGVBD010000154.1:0-2074 GCA_045225255.1 Prevotella sp.
AAGTTTGAAAGTAAACTTTCAAACTTGTGATTATGCCGGGGCGCCCCCAGCTTTCCTCCATTGTTTCTAAAACTCATGCCCCGGCACAAACGATGATGAATGCTTCAATGCAAACCTTTATGGGTTTTCGGTTTCCTGTGATTACTCTATACTTAGAGTGATACCGGTATACTACAAAGCACGCCATAACATCTGGAGTTCCAGAAGCCGAAAACTTATAAGTTGCAGCCGTTTCCTTTGCACAAACGATTGGCGTTATCAAGCCCGGATACTTATGAATACATCCAACGTTTATGTATGGATTCCCGCAGGGATGGCAGTCAATGCCGGTATCTCCTTCAGCTCTGCTCCCAACATGAGAGGAGGTACTCTATGGCAGCTCATGCTCAATCTCAACAACACCCCTATGATGAGGGTATGTACTCTTCAGATAACCTGAAGAATGTAACTCTTGATGATGGCACCCGTGTTGTCACTTCCCCACAGACAAACATCAAACGGCCTGTTTGTGCAGGAATTGATGTCCACAAATCCATCCTGATGGCTGCTGTCTGCGTGACGGATAAAGAAACCCTGAAGGCTGTTTTCTATGTCAGGCAGTTTACCTCAGCCAACAGTGATATCCGCCGGATGGCAGAATGGCTGACTGGCTACGGCGTTCGTGATGTCTGCATGGAATCTACCGGCAAATACTGGATCCCGGTGTATGACATCCTTGAGCAGAATGGCCTTCACCCTACGCTGACACACCCGAAGTATGTCAAACAAGCCAAAGGTCATAAAACGGATTTCCGCGATGCCATCCATATCGCCAACCTTTTCAGGATGGATCTGGTCGTCGCATCCTTTATCCCGCCTGCAGACATTCGGGATCTTCGGGAATTATGTCGCTACCGCCTAAAACTGACTTATACCAGGACTTCCGAAAAGAACAGGTATCAGAATTCCATGACGATTTCGAAGGTCCGGCTTGATTCGGTCTTTACAGACCCTTTTGGAAAATCAGCCACAGACATCATGTCATATCTGGTCCGCACAGATCCTGAGAATGTCAGCGATGACAAGATACTTGGTTTTGTCAGGAAAGGCTGCAAAGCTTCATCCGAAGAAATACTCGACAGCATCCATGGTTATGAATTTCTTGGCGTCCAAAGGGACAAACTCCAAATCATCAGCATACACCTGGAAGACATCAACAAGTGCATTGCAATGATTGACCAAAAGCTGGAGTATTTCCGCCTGAAATACAGCAAGGTCATACAGCATCTGACAACCATGGTCGGGATATCTGTGGAATCAGCGCTTTATATCCTCGGTGAAATCGGAACGGACATGTCCGTATGGCGCGACAGCGCTTCCCTTTCTTCCTGGGCAGGGCTTTCTCCGGCTAACAACGCAAGCGCACGTAAAAATAAATCCACAAAAATCGGCAAAGGCGGCCATTATCTCAAACCTCTGCTTGTGCAGTGTGCTCTGGCAGCTATTAAAAGCACAAAAAAGCATCCGTACTTCTACAATAAATATATTTCTCTGAAAAAGCGCCGTGGCCACAAAAAAGCCATCATAGCCATAGCAAGAAAGATGCTCGTGTCAATCTACCATATGATCAGGGAAGACAAAGACTTCCAGCCGATTGACTACGATAAAGTTGTAAACCGCAAACAATCACCAAAAGAGCTGAACCTGCAGAACATCATCGAATTCCTTGGGGAGCGTGGAGTCGATACCAATACAATCCGTATAGTTGAAAAGCAGTGCTCACAAGGTACTATGGACCAGAAGAAGGCTGCAACATCTGCTGCTGATAAAAAAGAGCAAAAGAAAAAGCAACCTAACCACATTACTGAAGACACCGCAACAAAGCAGAAACCTGCAAAACGAAGAGGAAGGCCCCCGAAGTCTCGGCAGACCAAGGCGCAACCCCTCGCTCAACCTACGGATACTACAGCATAAGGATTAGATTGCTGTAGCTGATTATACTATATCGGCGGCAACTCGTCCACCTTGAAAAACAGGTGGGTTTATTGGCTATACCCAAAACTATGGCTTGCCCACTACTTCGCATTCATACTTT
>JBGVBD010000155.1:0-1702 GCA_045225255.1 Prevotella sp.
AGGCTATGTCACAACAAACAGTTGATAAATAGCCATTTTTATAGGGGAGTATCAGAACTCCCCTACAAACTGTTATTTGCAGTTATCTATACTCATTTGGAATTTCGATATGAAGTGTCTCACACAATAACTTCACATCATGTGCATCATTTTCATCAAACTCGTATCCCAGATGGAACATTACTTGACTATATGGTTCAATACAGGAAACCTCTATTTCCTCAATTCTTCCTTTACCCGAAAAAGTTTCTACCGGAAAACAATCCCCATCATAAAGAATTTCACCTTCGTCCGTATATTCAAAACAATGCAAATCAATAATTCTGTTTTTCAAATCTTCCCATACAGTATGGTTCAATGTTGTATATTCCATCTTAATCTCATAAAAGCCATTAGCTTTCATTATTTCTATAAAGTTCTGATAATCGTTCTTTTCTACAAAAATGTCAATATCATTATGGGCTCTTGACTGATATCCAAGAAGAGCATCTACACCCCAGCCACCATCAAGAAAGACTTTAATCTCCGCATCTATTGCAAATTGAAGAATCTGTTTTACATCTGTTATATTGACCATCTTATCATCTCCACAAATTCTAATTAGGCGACCAGAGGAACTGCTGGTCTGTTTGATAAATCTCTGCATTTAGCAGTTTTCAATGTTGCCAAAACGAAAGTTAAGAAGATGTTCCTTTTCTCCATGTCGCTTTCTTTGGCGTAATTTACAAGGTTATTCCACACAAGATAGTTGTTCAGATACTTGGTAGAAACACCGTTAAAGCCACGCATAAACCTCTTTAGCTGGCTATGGTAGCTATTGATATGTTGGATATTATAAATGCCTTTCTTGGCTTTGCCAGTCTTTAACTGCACAAGGTCAATGCCATTGGCATTTGTAAATCTCACATAGGAGTTCATCTTGTCCGTAACAAGAGTGGAATTGGTCTTAATCCTACCATCATAAATATGATGTAAATCTCTTGTAGAAACTCTACCAGTATTCGTAATCTTGGAGATAGACAAGCCATTCCTATTAACCGCACAAGGAACACATACCTTTTCTTGGGACAAGCCTCTGATATGTGTAGAATGACCACGCTTATGAGCCTTGCGTGGCATAGCAAATGTCTTACTCTTGCTATGATTGCCCTTGTACGAGATGGCGAAAAAAGTTTCGTCAGCCTCAATAATGCCGTCAAGGGTAACATCGTCTGCCATATTCTGAAGTGCATCCAAAATCTTGTGTCTCCAAAGGAATGCGGTGTTTCTGTGAATCCCACAAGCAACAGCAGTCTTACGAATGGATAAGCCATTCATCATACAATCAATGTACTGCTCCCACACGGACAAGTCTTTTCTTGTACCAGACACAATGGAGTTCGTAGCAATCACGAAGGACTTGCCACAATCCTTACATACATATCGCTGTGTGCCATCTTTACGATGACCATTGCGAACCACATGGATACAGCCACAAAGAGGGCATACACGACCATTTGCAAAGCGTTCCTTTGCTACGAAATCTTCAATATTCAAAGACTTTACAAAGGCAGGACTTAAAAGCATTGTTTTAAGGCTTTCCTGCTCTGCGACAGTCAACTTACCGATAATATCTAATGCGTCTTTGATAGTAGGCATATCCAATTACCTCCTTCGGTGGTACTGTTTCTTACTATTATTATACGCTATTTCTCGTCAAAAA
>JBGVBD010000156.1:0-1626 GCA_045225255.1 Prevotella sp.
TTTCATTCGTAAATAATATTTCGTTTTTGCCCGATTTCTCAGGCGTTTAACATACATTCAATAAGTTCAGACAGACCAAAAGAAGCACTCTCCTTGTGGGTAAGTGCGCAGTGGTTAATAGGGTTCGGCGTTATTTTTTTACAACAGCCAAGTAAAAGTGGTATTTTCATTCACGGGCTTAAGGACTCCCAGTCGTGACCGCTCAGCTGTTGAGACCAATTTCATACTCAGGTTCACACCAAGGGTGTCCTCCCAGTAACGATCGGCCTTTGATTTGTTACTTATGCAGTCTGTGGTAGAGCCTCTAGCTTGGTTAACGTCACATCAAAGCCCAATGCCTTTAACTCGCTCTGGAGATAAGCCTTGCGCCTATCGGCGACCTTTTCGGTCAGGTAGTCTGCGCCAAGTTCGCTGTAGCTCACATTATCATGCAGGATATGCCAGACGGCTTTCAGGATCGAATGTCCTACTGCTATCAGCGCCCGTTTCTTTCCTCTGCGGGCTGCCAGTCTGTGATATCGTGCAGCGTAATATGTCCCTTTCGTTCTCGTCGCCGCCCAAGCCGCCTCCGTGATGGTGGACTTCACTTGCTTGTTCCCATGGTTGGTCTTTGAGCTTTTTTTTTACCTGCGGACTCGTTGTTCCCCGGGCAGATGCCTGCCCACGATGCCAGATTCTTCTCTGTCGGGAACTGTTCCATGTCAAGGCCAATTTCAGCAACAAGGTCCTCTGCCGTCTTTCTGTCAATGCCAGGTATCTCGGAAAGCGCATCCAAAGCCGAGTTGTAGGGAGCAAGGACCACTGCTATGCGGAAGGTCAGCTCATCAATCAATCCCTGTGTCTGTTCAATGTCCTTCCGGATCATTTGGAGCATGTACTTGTGATGCTCCCCAATCTTACCTTTGCAGGCTTCGAACAACAACTCCTTGCTCGCATTCAGCTTCCTGTGATACACAGCATCAATATCTTCCATCGTCACCTCGCCATTCGAGATGAGCAAGTCAATCAGTGCCGTACCTGTAACGCCTTCGAGATGACTCAACACGCTGTCCAACTTCACATTACAGTCTTCAAGTATCCGGATTATCCGGTTCTTCTCAGACGCAATGTTTTGGATAAGTTTCTTCCGGTAACGAGTCAGGTCCCGAAGTTCACGTTGTTCACGAGGTGGGACATAACTCTTTTTCAGAAGACCAGCCAGCAGTAGTTGGCATATCCAGGCACTGTCCTTTTTGTCTGTCTTGTGGCCTGGAACATACTTGATATGCCTGGCATTCACAATCCAAACTCGGAGCTCAGGCCCCTCAAGCACGTTCATCACCGGCTTCCAGTATACGCCCGTACTCTCCATCGCCACATCCGTTACGCCATTCTCTATCAGCCACTCTTTCAGTTCTGTCAATGAACTCGTGAAGGTCTTGAAACTGCGGGTCTCAGTCGTGATTCCTTCTCCACCTATGGTGGCCACCGCTTCGTCTCTGTGGATGTCTATCCCACAACCCCGTTTGACGATTTGATCAAATGCGATTCCGTCCATCTTGAGTGTTAGCTTTGGTTCGATACCAAAGGTAACACTTCTTATTTACATTCTCGTGGACGAACTGATAAGTTCATGTTGATTTCATA
>JBGVBD010000157.1:0-1669 GCA_045225255.1 Prevotella sp.
ACCTGAATTATTCACCGCAAAGCGGTGATTGCGGCTGAAAGCCGCATTGTTACTACAGCTACATAGCTTTTTTGCTTTCACTTGAAAAGTGAATAGAAAAAGGACCTGATCCTTGGTAAAATTAAGGTGTCCTAAGCCATAATCAAACCAAGAAAAGAGGTCCTCTATGACAATTCTAAACACCATTTCGCTGGAAAGCAATAAGCAAATCAAAATCAATTTCAACGGCGGCGATCTTTCTTCTGACGGAGGCCTTCTCCTTATCAAAGAATTCGCTGCCAGGGTCGGGTTAATCAAGCTCATTCAAAAGCTTTTTAAAACCAATGACCATACAGCCTGCCGCATTCATACCGATCCGGATAACCTGATGCAGGTGATTTATCAGATCATTGCCGCTTACTTTGAAGACGACTGCGCAGATGAACTGACAAAAGATCCTGTTATGAACGCGATCCTCGAAAAGGATAAGCTGGCATCGCAGCCCACGTTATCCCGGTTCTGGAACCGGATGGACGGCGATACACTGGCTCAATTTAGTGAGATCGCTTCCAGAATGCGTGAGATCATTTATTCTATCCATACTCCGGAGCATATGCTGTTTGACCTGGACTCCACACTGCTGAATACTTATGGCGCACAGGAAGGAGAAGGCTTTAACTTCCATTATCAAGCCCATGGCTACCATCCGCTTCTGTGTTACGACGGCATCACTGGAGATCTGTTGAAAGCAGAACTTCGGGAAGGAACTCAGTATTGCAGCAAGGAAGCAGATACCTTCATGATCCCGTTAATGCAGGAATATCGGACCAAATATCCTTCGATGCCTCTCTATCTAAGAGGAGACAGCGGTTTTGCCTCTCCGGATCTGTATAAGGCTTGTGAAGAAAACGACTGCAAGTATGCGATCCGCTTGAAACAGAATGCCACCCTGATCCGGTATGCAAAGGATGCGGAGGAAGCCCTTTGCCGGGCAACCAGAGAGAACCAGATCGACTACGCCGTCGAATACGGCGAATTCGATTATCAGGCCGGAAGCTGGTCCCATCCAAGAAGAGTCGTCTTCAAAGTGGAAAAACCTTATGGCCAGATGGTGCACATGTTCACTTTTGTTGTCACTACGCTGGAAGACCTGGAGCCGTATCAGGTTATTCAGTATTACTGTGGCCGGGGCAAGATGGAGAACTTCATTAAGGAAGGAAAAAGCGGATTCGACTTTTCTTCCGTGAGTTCCCGCCCCATGACGGTTAATGCAAACCGCCTGCAGGTTCATGTGCTTGCCTACAATCTGTTCAACTGGTTCAGGCGACTGGCACTGTCTGCTAACATGAGGAAACAGCGGATCGATACCATTCGCTTGAAGCTGCTGAAAGTAGCTGCGAAAGTAGTTCATTCAGCGAGATATATCGTATTCAAGCTGTGTAGTAGTTGCCCGTATAAGAGCGAATTCTATGAAACTCTTTCGAATATCTGGAAGCTGCAACCACAGTTGGAATAAACTGTAACCCGTAACTCATGAACCTTGGTAATTCCAGAAGCATCGGAGAACAACCACAGGGATACTATGCTCTTTTTGTGGATAACTCAGTCCGCGTTGCTAATGAATTGCCGATTTTCAAACTCCGAGCGGAAGATTCCGTATAGAATCTACCCTCGTGAATAATTCAGGTTT
>JBGVBD010000158.1:0-32425 GCA_045225255.1 Prevotella sp.
AAATGCGCGAAAGCGGATGCAAAGGTACAACAAATTTCCGAACCGCCAAACTTTTTCACTGGAAATTTTCATTAAAAAAGAAAAAAAGTTATACCAGTTGACATAGGTCAAGACACAAAACACTATACACATTATTATAATATATATAAGAGATAGGCGGCACCTATCGCATAGATAGCCCGTACCTTTCGACCCGTTTGCTACGGGGTATCGACACGATAGGCGGCACCTTTCTATGAGAAAAGTGCCGCCTAACTCTGGATGAGGATTAATTAATTCTCATCGGGTGCCTGTCCAATCAATTCCATGAACTCATCAAGTTTCGGCGTGATGATGATCTGGGTACGGCGATTGCGCTGCTTACCCAACTCTGTGGTATTAGGCTGCAAGGGGTTATATTCGCCACGACCACCAGCCGTGAGACGCTTCGGGTCTACACCATAGTCGTTTTGCAGCACCTGTACGACGCTGGAAGCACGCAAACATGAGAGGTCCCAGTTGTTGCGGATATTCTCGCGTTTGATAGGCACATTATCAGTATTACCCTCAATCAGCACATCATAATCCTTGTAGTCCTTGATAATCTTAGCAATCTTCGAAAGGGTTTCGGAAGCGCGTTTGTTAATCTTATAAGTACCACTTTCATAGAGCATATTGTCTGCCAACGAGATATAAACCACCCCCTTCAGCACCTGTACATCCACCTCTTTCAGTTCTTCCTTGGAAAGTGAACGAGTGAGGTTGTTGGTAAGCACCATGTTCAGTGAGTCACTCTTGGTCTTTACCTCAACAAGATGACGGATGTAACGGTTTGACTCATTGATTTGGTCGACGAGTTTCTCGATACTGATATTATTCTGACTGGAATTTGCCAAACTCTTATCCAGAGAAGCCTGCAATACACTATTCGTATTAGTCATCTGGTTCAGTTGTTCCTGAAGACTGGTAATACGCGCATTAGCCGCTGCCAACTGTTCCTTCGTATTCTGATAGTTAGCCTGCAAGCCTTTGTATTCCTCCTGACAAGCCTTGGTTTGTTCCTGACTTGCCACTAATTCTTTCTTTGAAATGCAACTGGTCATCAGCGTAATGGCAGCCAGCGACATTAGAAAAACTCTTTTCTTCATCGTTGATATGGTTTTGGTTAAACATGAATTACTTTTGCAAAGATAATGATAAGAATGACATTATTCAGAAAAAATGCTTTCATTTAGGTTAATTTAACTATGGTTATCTATCTATCTTGCACGGATATATTAAAAATAATGACTACCTTTGCATCCAAAATAAAAATATATAAAGAATAAAGATATGATTCTCTTTTTCAAGACACCCCAAAAGTGCGTGATTGCCACTCAGGCAGACCATCTGCTCAATCAGGACGAAGTAAGTGAACTCTGCTGGCTCTACGGAGAGGCAGAACTGTTAGACAAGGATACGCTGGAAGGCTTCTATGTAGGTCCACGCCGCGAGATGATCACCCCTTGGTCGACCAATGCCGTGGAGATAACCCAGAACATGGGTCTGAAAGGTATTCAGCGTATTGAGGAGTATTTCCCTGTTGCCTCAGAAGACGCAGAGCACGACCCCATGTTGCAGCGTATGTACAAAGGACTGAATCAGGATATCTTCACTGTGAATATCCAACCAGAACCCATCAAGTATGTAGATAACCTGGAGGAATATAACGAGCAGGAAGGTCTTGCTCTCTCACCTGAGGAGATTGAGTATCTTCACAAGATAGAGAAAGAGAACGGTCGCCCGTTGACAGATTCTGAAATCTTCGGTTTTGCCCAGATTAACTCTGAGCACTGTCGTCATAAGATCTTCGGTGGCACCTTCATTATTGACGGTAAGGAGATGGAATCCAGCCTCTTTGCCATGATCAAGAAGACCACCCAGGAAAATCCCAACAAGATCCTCTCTGCTTATAAGGACAATGTGGCATTTGCCCAAGGTCCTGTTGTTGAGCAGTTTGCTCCTGCCGACCAGAGTACCAGCGATTATTTCCGTATCAAGGATATTGAGAGTGTCATCTCTCTGAAAGCCGAGACCCACAACTTCCCCACTACTGTCGAGCCTTTCAATGGTGCCGCTACTGGTACGGGTGGTGAGATTCGCGACCGTATGGGCGGTGGCGTAGGTTCTTGGCCCATTGCCGGTACTGCCGTGTATATGACTGCTTATCCGAGAATCGAAGACGAGGGTCGTGACTGGGAGGATATTCTGCCCGTTCGTGAGTGGCTGTATCAGACACCTGAGCAGATTCTTATCAAGGCTTCGAATGGTGCATCTGACTTTGGTAACAAGTTCGGACAGCCTTTAATTACTGGTTCTGTATTGACCTTCGAGCATCAGGAAGGAAAAGAGAAATACGCCTACGATAAAGTCATCATGCTGGCAGGTGGTGTAGGTTATGGCACCAAGCGCGACTGTTTGAAGAAAGAGCCGCAGGCAGGTAATAAGGTTGTTGTTGTAGGTGGTGACAACTATCGCATTGGACTGGGCGGTGGTTCCGTATCTTCTGTGGATACAGGTCGCTATAGCAATGGTATTGAGTTGAATGCCATCCAGCGCGCAAATCCCGAGATGCAGAAGCGTGCTTACAATCTTGTCCGCGCCCTTTGCGAAGAAGACACCAACCCTGTAGTATCCATCCACGACCATGGTTCAGCTGGACACCTCAACTGTCTGTCGGAACTGGTAGAAGAGTGTGGTGGAGAGATAGACATGACGAAACTGCCTATTGGTGACAAGACCTTGTCAAGCAAGGAGATTATCGCTAATGAGAGTCAGGAGCGTATGGGTCTGCTCATCGACGAGAAACATATTGAGCACGTCCAGAAGATTGCAGAACGTGAGCGCGCCCCAATGTATGTTGTCGGTGAGACCACTGGCGATGCGCACTTCTCCTTCAAGCAAGGCGACGGTGTGAAGCCTTTCGACCTTGATGTCGCCCAAATGTTCGGTCATTCTCCGAAGACCATCATGCGCGATAATACCGTAGAGCGCAAGTATCAAGATGTGACCTACACGCAGGATAAGATCAACGAATACCTCGAGCGTGTGCTTCAGTTGGAGGCTGTAGCCTGCAAAGACTGGTTGACCAATAAGGTTGACCGCAGTGTGACAGGTAAGATTGCCCGTCAGCAGTGTCAGGGTGAGATTCAGTTGCCATTGAGTGACTGTGGTGTCGTTGCTCTCGACTATCGTGGACGCAAAGGTATTGCCACTGCTATCGGTCATGCACCACAAGCAGGTCTTGCTTCTCCAGAGGCAGGCAGTGTGCTGTCTGTTGCAGAGGCACTGACCAATATCGTATGGGCTCCCCTTGCCGACGGCATGGATTCCCTCTCCTTATCAGCCAACTGGATGTGGCCCTGTCGTTCACAAGAGGGTGAGGATGCCCGTCTGTATGCAGGCGTGAAGGCACTGAGCGATTTCTGCTGTGAACTGCATATCAACGTACCGACAGGAAAAGACTCTCTCTCATTGAGTCAACAATATCCCAATGGTGAGAAGATTATCTCCCCAGGAACCGTCATTGTCAGTGCAGGCGGTGAGGTTTCTGATATCCGCAAGGTAGTGAGCCCTGTCATTGTTAACGACAAAAAAACTTCCCTCTATCATATCGACTTCTCGTTTGACGAGCAGCGTCTTGGCGGTTCTGCTTTTGCCCAGAGTTTAGGTAAGGTGGGCAGTGATGTACCTACTGTCAAGAATGCCGAATACTTCGCTGATGCCTTCATGGCAATACAGCAACTCATCGAGAAGGGTTGGATTATGGCAGGTCATGACATCTCCGCCGGTGGTCTAATCACTACTTTGTTGGAGATGTGCTTCGCCAATACCAAAGGCGGTCTGCATATCAATCTGCACGACCTCTGTACCGATGGCGATATCGTGAAGACTCTCTTCGCTGAGAACCCTGGTGTTGTGATTCAGGTCAGCGACGAGCATAAGCAGGAGTTTGCTGAGTTCATGGAAGAACAAGGTGTTGGCTTCGCTAAAATTGGTTATCCTGTGGAAGATAGCCGCACCCTCGTTGTAAAGGCTGGCGAACAAGAGTTCACCTTCGATATCGATGCCCTGCGCGACACTTGGTATAAGACATCCTATCTGCTCGACCGCAAACAGAGTTTCAATGGCAAGGCGAAAGAGCGCTTTGAGAACTACAAGCAGCAGCCTCTGGAAATGAAGTTCAATAAGGACTTCACTGGTACGCTGGCTCAATATGGTCTGAATCCACGGAGATCTCAGAATATTCAGAATACTCCGAAAGCAGCCATCATCCGTGAGAAAGGTACCAACGGTGAACGTGAGATGGCTTACTGTCTCTATCTTGCCGGCTTCGACGTGAAAGATGTCATGATGACCGACCTCATCAGTGGTCGCGAAACCTTGGAAGACATCAATATGATTGTATTCTGCGGTGGTTTCTCTAACTCCGACGTTCTCGGCTCTGCTAAAGGATGGGCAGGTGCTTTCCTGTATAATCCCAAGGCAAAAGAGGCACTTGATAAGTTCTATGCCCGTGAGGACACCCTCTCATTAGGTATTTGTAACGGTTGCCAGTTGATGGTAGAACTCGGTCTCACAGGTGCCAAGGGTGCCAAGATGCTGCATAACGACTCGCATAAGTTCGAAAGTGAGTTCATCACCTTGACGATTCCACAGAACGACAGTGTAATGTTTGGTTCACTGAGTGGTAATAAACTCGGACTGTGGGTGGCTCACGGAGAAGGAAAGTTCTCGTTACCTGAAGCAGAAAGCGAGTACAATGTCATTGCGAAGTACAACTATCATGGTTATCCTGCCAATCCTAACGGTTCTGATTATGACGTGGCTGGTATCTGTTCTGCCGATGGTCGTCATCTCGCGATGATGCCTCACTTAGAGCGCGCCATCTTCCCTTGGCAGAATGCTTGGTATCCGCAACAGCGTCGTATGGACGAGGTGACTCCGTGGATTGAGGCCTTCGTCAATGCCCGCCGTTGGGTAGAAACCCATATTGCCCATTAGACCCATAAACCCCATGGCTATCTACTGGGAAAGTTTCATTACCTTCTTTAAGATTGGCATGTTCACCCTGGGTGGTGGATATGCCATGATTCCTTTGATCGAGGAAGAGGTGGTCAACAAACGCCAATGGGTGAGCAAAGAAGAGATGCTCGACCTGATTGCTATTGCTCAGAGTTGTCCGGGCGTGTTTGCCATCAATATCGCTATCTTTATCGGCTATAAACTCAGGAAAGTATCTGGAGCCATTGCCACTGCTTTGGGAACAGCACTACCCTCTTTCCTGATTATCCTTGCCATTGCTATCTTCTTCCATCAGTTTGAAGATAACAAGGTGATTGCCGCTATGTTTAAAGGTATTCGACCTGCCGTCGTTGCCCTGATTGCCGTTCCAACCTTCCGTTTGGCTCAACGCGCCCAACTGAACAGGTACACGTTTTGGATTCCCATTGTTTCTGCCCTGTTGATATGGCTGTTAAGTGTATCACCCATCTGGATTATCATTGCAGCAGGTATGGGAGGCTATGCCTACGGCAAGTGTAGAGTGTAGAATGTAGAGTGAAGAATTATGATATTTATCTATTTATTCTTGACATTCTTTGAGATCGGGCTCTTCGGCTTTGGCGGAGGTTATGGTATGCTGTCGTTGATACAGAACGAGACAGTGGAGCACTGGCATTGGTTGACAGCGAGTCAGTTTACCGACATCGTTGCTATCTCACAGATGACACCAGGACCTATCGGTATCAATTCCGCTACCTACTGCGGTTATATGGCAGTGAAGGAAGCAGGCTATAGTGTCCCCTTTGCCGTTCTTGGCTCTGCAACGGCAACTTTTGCACTGATACTACCTTCACTGATTCTGATGGTATTGATCAGTAAGATGTTCATGAAATACATGAATACCCGACCCGTACAATCACTTTTCTCAGGATTGCGCCCTGCCGTAGTTGGTCTACTTGCCGCCGCCACCTTATTATTATGTACCCGCGACAATTTCTCTACTCCCTCAGAGAATCCATGGCAGTTCTATATCAGTGTAGCCTTATTCATTGCCACTGCTTTCGGTACCGGCTATCTGAAAATCAACCCTATCCGCATGATTTGCTATTGTGCAATAGCAGGACTCCTACTATTCTACTAACAACCCACAAAAAAAATGCGCCCCCATTGGGAGCGCACTATGTTTTGTTTATTGATTCTTTTATTAGAATACGTAAGCGATACCAGCCTGAATAACTGGACCGTTGAATTTATATTCAATTTCTCCATTATAGTCTATACCTCCATCATGGTAATGGAAATCCTTTGTCTTCTTGTTGTACTGATACTTAGCATCGAGGTTGATCTTGACATTCTCAGCTACATAGTACTCAATACCAACACCACCCTGGAAACCGAAGATAGACTGTTGACCTTCATCGAAATATTTCCAAGCTTCTCCATGAGTTATGGCAAGATTTGCACCAACAAGAGGATAAACATACAAGCCCTCTGATACTGGAATCAGATACTGAAGATTCAGGTCAATATCCATCACACCAGCCTTATCTTTCGGGAACCAGTAGTTGTAAGCAAGTTCAGCACGGAAACTCTCAACGAACTCATACTGGAACTTAGCACCAATTCCGAAGGGGTTATAGCTATTTCCATAGAAAGCTACACCTGCGTTAGCTCCAATAGCCATCTTACCACCCTGTGCAAATGCGCCGATGCTCATGAGCATCATGGCAGCGATCATCATCAATTTCTTCATAGTCTTTTTTGTTTTAGTGAATAAAAAAGTGAATTATATCTGCTGCAAATATAAACTTTATTTTTGAATTGACAATGAAAAAAACTAAAAAAATGCATTAATAAGTGAATTTTATTAGATAATTATCAGTTTTAGCCCAGTTTTTCACCTAAAATACGTTGATATTCTTCCATGGTAATACGTTTGCCACGTAACGAACGAACTTTCGACCAATTAACATATTGCTCGTCACGACTAATCACCCAATGATGGTCAATAATCACAGGTGAGAGGGAAACTTGTCGTTCTATATACTTCTTATACGATGGAGAGACGACAGAAAGGAAATGCTTTCCCTCTTTTGTCTTGATGGCGAGCAACAGATACTGTGCATCCTTCCGTTGATGGCGTACTGCATAGCCAGCAGTTTTGGAACTGATAGTAATGTTCCATCCGTCTTGATTGATGCGTTTCATCCACTGACGAAACAGAACACCATGGGCAGAGGTATCCTTCTCGCGCGCGTACGTAATATAATAATGTATCATCTCATGGAGCAGCGTCGACTGATATTCGTGCTCCGATAGGTCATAGTATTCACTCACCTTAATCGTATAGCCGACGGTCTTATAGCCACGAAACAAACCTTGACGAACTCTCTTGCAAGAGAATTGCCCCAACAATCTACGAGCCTTGTTGACTACAAAACGAGGTTCGGGCAGTTCACTGTCGAAATAGCGGGCATTGAACTGTCCGAACCAATTACGTAGAATCTGTGCAGTGAGTTCCATTTATTTCACCACCACCTTCTTCATTTCATTGCCCTGCTTGCGGATGAGTAAACCCTTGAAAGAGCCATTGACCTCCTGACCTTGCAGGTTATAGTAACGAACGGAATTATCATTCGTCTGCTGACGGATAGAACGGATTGCTGTGGGTGATGCTCCACCTGTCGTGAATGTCGGTTTATCTGCAATTGTCACTTTACCATTGGCATCAACGGTTAAGTCGTAATAGATGGCACCGCCTACCGTACGGACATACTGCCATACGGTCTCACCCTCGTCTAATGTTGCCATATAAATATGGTAGGTACCTTTACCAAATGTCGTATCAAAAGAAACCGTCTGGGCACCATAGCCGCTCCAGTATTCGACAATAGTGCCTTCGTCTATCAAATCCGAAAATAATATGTCTTCAGAATCATTCACGTTCTCAACGACAAGACACCACCTGCCTTTGAAATCTTGACAATTCAGATTATATATCCCTTGCTTTAGAATAAGCGATAGGGCTTTGGTTTCGTTATCATACTCAAATTGATAAGGCTCATCTGTAGCAAATATTGACAAGACAGCATCCGTTGACAAGGCTGTAGGACGGATGCCCGTTATCATATCCTCTTCTACCTCTGAGAAATTATCATCTTCATCACCAGGCGTTAGCATTCCTACAGTATAATAGCCGTCATATAAACCATCCCAGCCCCAGTTGACATACACCAGTCCGTCGACATCCATACCATGTAATACAAAAGCATGACCACCAGACTGTGCATCTGTTCCGCTATATAATACTGGACAGCCATTGACGAATTCCGCATATAGGATATCCATCCACTCTTCTGCTGTATAGTACCAGTTATAATAAAACTTCACCGACTGTTCAGGATAGTTGAACTTATTCACGAACGCATTGCCGGCATCTGGTGTCGCAGCACCGCTTCCATATTCTGTATATTCCATCTCCACTGCATAGCCACAGTCACGGAGCAGCGTAGCGATACGCTTACCTTGAATTACGCTATAACTTTGGCTCTTAGTATCTTCATAAGAAGTATAACCATCAGGAAGATAGGAACCATAAGCAATCAGAAAAGGCCATGAATATGTTGACTGGATTTCTCTTTCTTCATACAATTCATCTCCCAGATAGCAAGCCCCATTAAAACGAACCTCGGAAGGATACTGTTGATAGTTCAGGATCTGAGCCATCGCCGTAGCGACACATCCCGTAGGGGCATGGGGCGAATCCTGATCCCTCTCATCACCGCTAATACGAGGACACATGTCATTATAAGGATAGCCCTGCCCCCATTTGGTCGTCATTAATGGAGCCACTGGGGTATAGGACTTGGGCGCACGAACAGATGCCTTTCCTTCGATAGCAAGTTCCATACAGCGCTGGGTATGCTCCAGCCACCACTTCACATTGGAAGGTATATTGTTCACATCGAAATTACCGTTACCATAGGCAAGCACAGCAGGGAAGCGGTCATCACGGCTGACGATAGAGAAGCGTCTGCCGTTAGTATAGACTTCTAATGTCTTTTTGTTAAGAACACACTCTGCTTTAGTGCTGTTCAGTGAGCGCAAGGCCGCCTGGCGCATCTTAGCCACAGAGCGTTCTGCTGCTGAAATAGTTAAAACGGCAACTATCAGGAAGAGTAATGAAAGGGATAATTTTCTCATCATCTGTTTTTATAAAAGAAGAGAGACTCCTATCAGACAGCCATGGTCTGGCAGGAGCCTCTCTATTAGGATAAGTGATTACTTGCGATTCGTCTTCAACTTCAAAACAGGAGCAAAGTACTGACGTGCCAGTTTGCCATCATGCTTACCTACCTTCTTGTGACTGCTTCTCTTAGCCTTGCTGATAGCCTTGGCTAAACGAGAAGAGGCTTCGTATGCACCCGTGAGTGTGAAGGTATCCTGTACAAAAGTCCATGCTTCTTCTGCATCATGATACATCAGGTTGAAGAAGAAATTTGTACCATCACAATAACTGGGCATATCAGCAACCCCAGCAGTTAGAATGTCGGTAGCAAATACATCACCATATGTGGAATGAGTGTAACCCGTATATACTTGGTCAACTGTCAGAACACCCTCATTATCCATGGTGAATACCAGACCTTCCTCACCTGTCAGATCAGCCCAAGGAGCAATTTTCCATCGGCTTGCGTCGCTGTCACTCTGATAAAGGATGGCATCGATAGTGCCTTCCCATAGTCCACCAGCCTGCGACTGAGTGTAGTCAGCGGTTGTATAAGTGTACTTTCCAATATACAAAGGCGTCCAAGTCTCTTCTGGTTCACTACCATTGGTATACTTAATCTTAGCAGTCTCATAGTTAACAGCCTTGCCATCTGCAAAAGCAACAGCAATGAGATAGTAAGTACCTGATTCTGTAACAGGAACCTGTACACGACCAGACTCTTTCAGTTTCTCACCAGCTACACTACCATCAATCAAGCCAGCAAGTGTAGCATCAGCATCCTCGGCAGTTGCCAGAGCATACAGAACGTACTCTACATCCTTAGCAAAAGTGATGTCAGCCAACAGGAAGTTCTCTTCTTCAGCAGTTGTCAACTTACCAAAGTAAGCAACAGTCATTGAGTAGTCAGCACGTGTATAACCGTCGATGTAAACATACTCAGGACCATATCCGAAATAACCTGCAGAAACGTAGTAGACAACAGGAATCGTAATAATACCCTGCTCCTCATCAAATGATCCATAGTCTTCAGGAGTAATGCCTTCTGAGAAATAAGAAGGAATATCCGCTATCATCACATCACCATAAGTAGAGTGAGTGTAACCAGTGTACTGAGAAGCACAAGAAACAACACCAGTAGACCTGTCATAGTCAAGGATCAGCTCTGTATCATTTCCCCAGTGCTCTAACTTGAACTGCATACGATTCTCATTAATAACACTCTTACGGTAAGTGAAGTTCAGGTTGGGATCATCACCAGAGAATACAGCGCCACAATACGTATAGTCTGCTGTTCCTTCCTTGTTCCATTTCTCCCAAGCTGTCCAGTCGCCCTCACGGCTCACCTTAATGGTATAAACCTTGTTCTGCTTAACACCCGTAATAGTATCAGCAGTAGCAATAGCTGCATCAGAAAGACTCAATTTGTAGGTGTAGGACTTTTCTTTCTCCAGATTAGCAGCCGTTACATTAAATGTAGCAGTGGTCTGTCCAGGAGCAAAAGTAATCGTATTATTGGCATCATTGCTGAAGATGCCCTCCTCACTTGCCACAGCAGTAAAGGTAACCGTTGATGCATTCGTTGCAACACCACGGTTAATCGTCACAGGAATCGTTGTTGACGACTCGTCAACACTAAGCGATACACTTGCTGCGGAACCATCAAAAGTCACATGCTCAAAATCTGAGTTGTAGATCGTACCTTCTGCATCGGTATTACAAGAAGTCAAGCCTCCTAACACTGCAACTGCAAGTCCTAATATATACTTGTTGATTTTCATAATCGTGAACTATTTAGTTATTAATCAAAAGGATTCTGATCCTTGTCCTCATCCATGTTGGCGTTACCGTCAAACTCAGACTGTGGAATAACCATTACCCACATATAACTCTCAGGATCATCGGTGCCATCAAGGATAGCGGCACTGGGATGTCCGTCATCAGTAGTACGCTTGAAGCCCTGGTGCAAGCGACGGATATCATAGATACGTCCGAACTCGCCCCACAACTCAACACGGCGCTGATAGATAATCTCTTCACGCAGAGAACCAGTCTTGTCGCTGGTCAGAGTACCTAACTCCTTACCAGTCTTGGTGCACTCGTAATCCTTATCACGAGTCAGCATCAAGGTGGTCAGCGTCTGCTGTGCATCGGTATCCTTACCAAGCATACACTCAGCCTCAGCCTTGACAAGATACATCTCCTCTACACGCATAAAGATATAGTCGCCTTCCCAAGTCTGATAGTTCAGGAACTTGAACTTCTCCTGCTGGTAACCATTGTCACCATTGGCAGCATCTTCAGGATTCCACCATGCACGACGCTCGTCCTTGTCACCCATTCTGTTATAAAGAGAACGGGTAATCTGCTGACGGGCAGAAGCACCATACTTACCCATATCGGCATCCATGTGGGTAAAGAAGCTGGCATAACTAGTTGTCTGGTCGGAGATAATCTTCACACCCCACATCACATTTTGGGCAGCCACACTGTTCAAACCAGCAAACTGGCTGACAGTAGCAATACTAATGCCTTCACTCTTAGCCTCATCAATAGCCTTGGTAGCATAGTTGAGCGCATCGCTCCATTTCTCTTCTACCTGAGCGATACGGGCATGGAGTCCGTAAACTACACCAAGACTCATGTGTGATTTGCTCTCACGTACTTTCTCAGAAGCACTCAGCAACTCCTCTGCCTTTGCAATGTCTGCATCAATCTGAGCATAGACAGCAGCAACGGTCTCACGAGCCTTACCTTGAGTTTCCTTGGTTGTAGGCTCTGTATAAAGAGGTACACAAGGTTCATTCTCATGACCTACATAAGTACGGGCATACCACTGTGCCAGCATGAAGTAACTGAAGGCACGAATAGCGTAAGCCTGACCGACTACATATTTCACGTCAGAGGGATCACCCTCCATCGTAGTTTCAGCAGCTGTTACATAATTTGCATTGGAAATTGCTGTATAGAAGAAATTCCAAACACCATAGGGACGACCCTGATTATGTGTAAAGTCACCCTTTACATCATAACGATAGTCATAATAGAACCATCCAGAACCTGACTTGTTTTGAATATGGTCCTCACCCATCAGGTCTGCAGTAAGGTTAAGAGCTGACAATCCAAACTCCTCATGCTCCCAACCAGATGTATAACCTGTAGTATAGAACAGACGATAGATACCTTCGATAGCAGAAATTGCCTTGCTGCTGTTCAGTGTCATCTCATTGGTGGCAACAGCCGTCGTAGGACTTGTCTCCAGAAGGTCTTCCGAGCAAGCGGTAAACATACCCATGCCCAGAAGGCTCAACAGTGTATATTTATATATTGCTTTCATATTTTATCCTTTATTTATATTAGAAATTAACCTCCAAACCAAATGTGAGAGTCTTGTTGGGGGCATAAGCGTATGTGGTACCACCGCTGAAGTTATACTGCGGATCCATACCATCGAGATGACTGAAGAGAGCAACGTTGTCGAAAGAACCATACACCTTAATACCATTCAGACGAAGACGTCTTACGATAGACTGAGGAAGTGTGTAAGACAACGTGATATTCTTAATTGCGAAATAAGAAGCATCAATCAGATAGCGGTCTGTTACATAGGTCTTACCCTGAATTGCAACACGAGGAACATCGGTGATATCACCAGGCTGCTGCCAACGACGCAACATATTGGTGTTCCAAGTTCCACTCAGGTAAGTCATATTCATACCACTGTAGTACAGGTTATCCAGCACCTTACCACCAATAGAGTAAGTAGTCAGGATAGACAGGCTGATGCCCTTCCAGCTCAGGTCAGTACCGATACTACCATAGAGATCGGGAATACGAGAACCCATTTCATAACGGCAGGAAGAAGCCTCACTATAACTGGAAGTGATATGCTCATTGATGATATTGTCATCCTCGTCCTTTTCGTATGCCCACCAGAGCTCCTGACCCGTAGAAGGATCTACGCCAGCACTCTTACGTACATAGAAAGTATTCAGAGGCAGACCCTCCTTGATGATATAACTACCTGTCAGAATCTCTGGAGACTCAGCTGTCAGCTTGGTTACCTCATTCTTGATGGTAGAACCCATCCAAGTCAGATTCCACTCGAAGTCCTTCGTGCGAACAGGAGTACCAGAAACCTCGAACTCGAAACCTTGGTTAGTCATGTTACCGACGTTAGCGTCATAGCCACCGAAACCAGTAGATACAGCCATCGGGTAGTTCAGCAACATGTCGGTCGTCTTACGATGATAGTACTCAGCACTGAAGCGAATACGACGATTCAGCAGTGTACCCTCTAAACCGATATTGAAGTTACCGTTCTTCTCCCATGAGAGATCTGCATTCTCCAATGTCGAGAGAACAGCACCTGCAGCGTTGGCATTTGGATAAGAAACGCTGGAAAGACCCTGCCAAGCATAGTAGGAACCGATATCATCGTTACCCTGCTCACCATAGCTTACCTTGAACGACAGGTTGTCAATCCACTTGATATCCTTCATGAAGTTCTCCTGAGAGATACGCCAGTTAGCACCTAATGACCAGAACGTACCTGTACGGTTACCCTTCTTGAAACGAGAAGAAGCATCAGAACGCAGAGAAGCAGAGAAGTAATACTTATCGTCGAAGCTGTAGTTGAAACGGCTCAACCAAGAGTTGATGCGGTACTTATGAGAATAAGAGTCAGCATCCTTCAGTGTAGCACCTGGACGAAGTTCCAGAATACCAGCCATCAAACCTGTACGCTCACCCATCAAATATCTGTAGTTGTATGCATAGTATTCATGTCCGAAGAGCACATCAAAATTGTGCTTACCGAAAGCACGGTTCCAAGTGAGCAACTGGTTGAAGGTGTAACTCTGCGTACGGCCGTTTTCCTTTTCCAACAAACCGCCCTGTGCAGCCTGGTTACCATGCTCCATGTTCATATAACTCATCTTGTTAGCATTGTTGTAGTCGAAACCGAAATTAATGGAAAGTTTCAAACCCTTTGCCCAACCCATGCTGTCACTGTCACTACCAAATACCAGTCCGGCACGCATACCAGCCACATCGGTCAGTGTTTCAGCCTGATCAAGCATCAGCATACCGAGAGAACTGTGATCGCTCATAGAACCTGGACGCTGGTCGCCATTCTCACGAATCTCACCCCAGTCGTACTCTATCTGACCGTTCTTGTAGATGGTTTGACCAGCCTCATCTTTCAGATAAACTGGGAACAACGGGTTGACAAACTGAGCGGTATACCATACGTTAGAGTAAGAAGTGCCATCGTAGTCACTAAAGTTAGAGATACCATGAGCCACATTCAAACCTACATTAGCCTTGAACCAATCGTTAATCTTCGTATCCACGTTGACACGAGCAGTATAACGCTGATAAGCAGTGGTCTGCAGAATACCATCTTCATTCAGATAACCAAGGGACAAAGCATACTTGGTCTTATCATTGCCACCAGATACAGAGAACTGATGTTCATGACGCAAAGCGTTGTTACGAGTAACTGCATCCAACCAATCCTCATTCCATGCAGACTCAGCGTCAGCGCGAACCTGACCTGTAGTAGGATCGATGATGGTATCCCAAGTATAGTTCTTGAAGGGGTTATACAACTCACCTCCAAGCTCGTCGCCTAATGACTCACGGGCAATTGCCTCTGCATCAGTCCATGTAGAACCACCAGCCCAAGCATCGTTACGCAGAGCCTCATAGGTCAACTGAACGAAGTCCTTCTGACTAACATTATTGTAACGCTTGGTGGCGCGGTTTGACCAACCGATATTTGAACGCCATGTAACGTTTACCTTACCTTCCTTACCCTTCTTGGTGGTGATCATCACAACACCATTGGCACCACGGGCACCATACAGAGCACCAGAAGATGCATCCTTCAAGACGGTCATGCTCTCGATATCCGACGGGTTGATAGAAGCAAGGCTACCATCGTAAGGAATTCCATCTACTACGTACAGCGGACTGTTAGACGCATTGATAGAACCGAAACCACGGATGCGGATAGAAGGAGAAGAACCTGGCTGACCAGAAGCAGAAGTCACCTGAACACCAGATACATTACCTTCCAGAGCCTTTGTTACAGAAGTGATAGGACGAAGTTCTATCTCATCTGAATTCACACTCTCAGCAGAACCGGTAAAAGATGCCTTTTTGGCTGTACCGTATGCAACCACAATCACCTCATCCAAGGATTTCTGGTCGCTGGTCAACAAGATGCGCATGTTGGCACGGGCACTAACTTCGATAGGCTCCATACCTACATAAGTGATACGCAAGGTGTTCTTGCCGGCAGGAACTGTCAGCGAGAACTGACCATTTACATCTGTTACGGTACCTACGTTTGTACCTACTACGAGAACTGAAGCGCCGATAACGGGCTCGTTGTCCTCCTGAGCGATAACGGTACCATTAACTTTAGTTTGGGCGATTGCCATTCCCAGACTCAGGAACAGACACGCCAAAAACATCGTTAGTCTTTTTTCCATAAACACTCTCTTGATTATAATTAATTATTTAAATAATTGTATCAATGCCAACACTATACATTTATTTATTAAAATGTACGTGTACATTATTATATAAAGTCTCTTTTCTCTCTTGTTTTTTAAAAAACACCTTGCAAAGATACAACATTTATTTGCAAACGACAAATAAAATTATTAAAAACGTACATTTTTATGCGAGAATTTAACGTTTTCGACCTATTTTTGTCCACTTTGCATTATTTTTTTCTTAAAAACTTCCAAAATGTTATGAATTGCAAGTTGAACTAAGGTGATAAAAAAACTGGCAATGCTCAAGACACTGCCAGTCATATTCTAATCGACAACGTATATTACTTCACGAGAACCACCAGATACTTACTGGTAGACCAGAACAACTGGGGGTTCGTGATGCGCAGTACATACTGCTTGTTAGCATCACGCTCCAATACATAACTGGAAGAAGGATGAGCCGTCAACAACTGAGCCGAACGGGAATACAGTTTGATTTCCTTGTCGACGCGGATGTCAATCTTGGTGAAGTATTCACGATTGAAATTTGACTGCAACACCTTTCCGTTCTCGATGATGTGCTGCTCTTTCAGTTCTTTCTTGGTACCGAAAACAAACCAGGCGGTGTTCAACTGCTTGTCCTGATTCGAGATGGTCTCTGCCTTCTGTGATATCTCTGCTTTCTGCTGAGAAGTCTCTACAGTGAGGTCAGCCACCTCATTACCCAGTTCTGCCAGACGGATGTCCCTTGACTGTAGTTCTGCACGCAGATTAGCGATTTCCTTGTCTTTCTCCTCCATCTGCAACATCAGGTTGTCGATGGTCTTGCGCAACTCATCGCCCTTGACAGAACTGGTGCGCAACTGGTTCTTTAACTTGTTGATGAGTTCACGGTTGTGCTGCATCGTCTGCTGAATCTGGGCAATGTTCTCACGGATACGCTCTACACGGTTAGCACCCTCGCCAGCCTTGGCAAGTGTCACACGGTCTTGAGCGGCATTGATGGTACGGAAACCTTCTTCAATCTCGTTGAGTGTCCCCATCATGTCGTTGATCTCATTGTCTTTCTGTTGGATGATACGGTTCAGCGAATCTGCCTGCTGCTGCATCATCAAATCTGCTTTCTGTCCCTGCTGATTGCAGGCTACCATTGCTACGGCACTCAGTGCCAAAATAAATAACTTTTTCATATCATTTTATAATACTTCAGTTTTCTAATCGTTACTGTAACGCTTTGTACCTTTAGGTCAAAGAATTCTTCAATCCTTCCCCGCAAGGACAATGACAAACTCCCCTCGCGGTTCATGCTCCGTAAAGTGGGCAATGACTTCTTCCAATGTGCCACGGACACTCTCTTCATGCACCTTACTGATTTCACGGCACACACTTACCTGACGGTCTTTACCCATCACCTCGGCAAACTGCTGCAAAGTCTTCAGCACGCGATAAGGTGATTCATAGAACACCATCGTACGTTCTTCTTCCGCCAGACTCTGTATCTTCGTTTGCCTACCCTTCTTCTGAGGAAGGAAACCTTCGAAACAGAAACGGTCGCAAGGCAGTCCACTGCTCACCAGGGCCGGCACAAAAGCAGTAGCCCCTGGTAACGTCTGTACCTCAATGCCTGCACGGACAGCCTCACGCACCAGAAAGAAACCTGGATCGGAGATGCCTGGGGTGCCTGCATCACTGATCAGGGCAATCGTCTGTCCTGCCTGCAAGCGTTCCACGATAGCGGCACTGGTGCCGTGTTCGTTGAACTTATGATGGGAAAGGAGATGCTGCTGAATCTGGAAATGTTTCAGCAGAATGCCCGATGTCCGAGTGTCCTCAGCCAACACCAAATCGGCCTTTTTCAGAACACGGATGGCACGGAGCGTCATATCCTCCATATTGCCTACAGGCGTGGGAACAATATACAAAATACCCATGGCGGATGCAAAAATACAAAAAAAATGATAATAAAGTGTGAGGTATTAAGATTTATTTTATATCTTTGTACCATGATTATAATTATTTTCCAACTTTAACCCAAAAACAAACTTATGAAACAAAGGAAATTTAATCTGGTGTACGTGCTGCTGATGGCAGTATTCGTACTCTCATCGTGTTCAAAATCTTCTCAGAAGAATGCTAAGTTCATCCCTGACAACGCCGTTGTCGTTAGTATCGATGTTAAGCAGATTCTCGAGAAAGGTAAGATTGCCGACAATGCCGAGGCTAAGAAGAAACTGCTGGAGAACATCGAGCAGGGTGCCAAGAATCAGGAGACTAAAGACCTGTTCAAGAAGATTATCGACGATCCCGCAAAGGCTGGTGTTGATTTGAGAGAGCCACTGTTCTTCTTCACAACTGCCGACAACAAGGATATGGGTATTGTAGGTACTCTCCTCGACAAGGGTGACTTCACAGAAGTACTGAACGCAGTTGCCAAGGAAGCCGGTATGGAGGCTGCCAAGGAGAAAGACGGCTTCCAGTATCTGGAGAGTGATGGCACTATCATTGTCTTCGACGATGCTACTTTCTTTGCTTCAGAAGGCAAGAAACTCGAAGATGTCATCGCTAAGTTCAAGAACGACGACACTAAGGGTACGATGGCAGAGAGTGACGACTTTGCTAAACTCACCGAAAGCAAGGGCTTTATCAAGGCACTCATCCCAATGGCTATTGCTGAGGGACAACTCGGTGACGCTAAAAAGATGTTGCCAGAGGGTGCTGATCTGAAAGACCTCAGCGTTCTTTTGGACCTCTCTTCCTCTAAGGGTGAGGCCAAGTTGACTTTCAACATGATTGCTAAGTCTGACGTTTGGAAGAAGCACATCAAGGAGAATTCCGAGATTTGTGGCAATATCAGCGGTGACTACCTGAAATACCTTCCGAAGGGTGCTTTGATGATATACACCAACTTCAATGGTAAAAAGATGTTTGAATTGTTTGAGAAGAAAGGTCTCTTCAAGCAGGCTGGCATGGAAAGTCAGATTGAAATCGCCAAGAAGATTCTGGAGTCTATCGATGGTGACTTTGCTCTCGGTGTAGGCGAGGTGAAAGGCGAAATGCCTCAGATTGCAGCCTATCTGAAGACCAAGGACCAGGCTATCACCGACATGGTAAAAGAGCAGGGTCTGAAGCCTGGTGACCAGGGTGTCGACTTCGGCTATAAGGACGGTGCTACCTATGTGGCTGTTGGAACTGATGCCTTCAAAGAGGCAAGTGCCAAGTTCGACAAGAGCGCCATCAGCGGACGTCGCTTCTATATGTTCTGTGACGTTGAACTGATTGCCGGTTTGGCAGGTATGATTAATGGTCAGGCTGCCGAAGGTGCTAAGAGCGCCAGTGAGGTCATCAAGACTGCTGAGATCTACGACACCAGCGATACAGAAGGTGAGCTCATCGTGAAGTTCAAGGATGCCGAGAAGGATCCTATCGAGTTCTTTGCAGAGATGGCTCTCAAGAGCATCATGTAATTCCCAGTGAATCGTTTGCTCAACAGGCTATTAAGCCGACATATGAACGCAGGACAGTTGGCGGGCTTCGTGCTCGCCAACCTCTGTGGAATGACCATCGTTCTCGCGGCTATCCAGTTTGCTACGGATATCATCCCGATGTTTACAGGCAGTGATAGTTTCATGAAGCCAGGACAGATGGTGATGGCGAAGCATGTGAGCACCGTTCGTACCCTGACAGGCAAGGCTCCCACATTCACCACTGAGGAGATTGATGATGTAAAGAAGCAGTCGTTTGTCAGTAATGTAGGTACTTTTACGCCTTCCCTCTTCAGTGTGGTTGCTACTCTTGGCAGTCAGCGGTTGGGCGTTCAGTTCTCTACGGAGATGTTCTTCGAGGCAGTTCCCGATGAGTTTATCGATGTTGACCTCTCGCATTGGAAGTGGGAAGAAGGTGACGAAGAGGTACCCATCATCCTTCCTCGTAACTATCTCAACCTTTATAACTTCGGCTTTGCCAGCAGTCAGGGGCTTCCCGCTCTCTCTGAGAGTCTTGTCTCAATGGTGAAGATACGCTTCTTTTTAAGGGGTACTGCAGACCGTCGCGAACTGTCCGGACGGGTGGTCGCCTTCTCCAAGAAACTCAATACCATCCTCGTACCCCAGCATTTCATGGACGTGATGAATGCCACGTTGTCGCCTAACCGTCAGCCAGAACCCTCACGTCTCATTGTCACCGTCAGCAATCCTGCTGATGAACAGATAGACAAGTTCCTGAAGAGCAATAGTTACGAAACAGAGGCGGATGATGCCGAAGCAGCCCGTACAGCATACTTCCTACGTATTATCATCAGCATTGTCCTCGTCGTGGGACTCATCATCAGTGCCCTCGCCTTCTATGTCCTTCTACTCAGCATCTTCTTGTTGCTACAGAAGAATACCGAGAAAATTGACAACCTACTACTTATCGGCTACTCGCCACAGGCAGTAGCACGCCCCTACCATCTGTTGACCATCACGCTCAACACGCTGGTATTGGTTCTTTCCATTGTTATCGTCCTATCGCTGCGAAGTTACTATCTTCCCCTCTTCGGGCAACTCTATCCCAGTTTCAGTGCTTCCAGCCTCACCCCTGCCCTTCTCACAGGACTGGCACTCTATCTGTTGGTAGGTATTCTCAACTATGTTGCCATCCGCCGCAAAGTACTTAGTGTATGGCATCTGCACGAGCATTAAGAGAAAAAACTTCCGATAAATTTGGCAGATTCAAAAAATCATTGTAACTTTGCAGCCGATTTCGATGAAATCGCCTGCGATGATGGGCTGCACCTCGGCAAAAAGCCCGCTTTTTGCACTCGGTTTGCACCATCATTGCACCCTTAAAATAAAGGTCGATCCGTTAGCTCAGTTGGTAGAGCACAACACTTTTAATGTTGGGGTCTTGGGTTCGAGCCCCAAACGGATCACAGTCATAAAAGTAGGGGAATAGCCTCAATATCGGAAAATTGGCGATATACAGGGCAATTCAGAAGATTGAAAGAACAACTATTGATTGGAAATATATGGAAAATTATGTGATTTTAATGGATTAAATAACCCAAACGTTTCCCCAAATTCATCATAACGGGGAAAATGGGGAAACAAACAGCAGGATTTGCGGCTGTAAAACATAAAAATGACCAATAATGATAACGACAAGATTAACTTTTGACCATCATCATAGAACGGATGTAGGTAGTGAAGGACCAATAGAGATTTGCGTGACCGTTGACAGAAAACCTTATTATATTAATTCGTCCGTGCGTGTGCGCAAGAGTGAGTGGCGACATGGCTTTGTTGTGAATCGTGCTGACTGCAATGAATTGAATGAGCGGCTGGCTGTCCTTATGCGGGCTGTCGAGCGGGAAATTACCAAGTGTGTGTCTGAAGGCAGGACTATTGATGTCAGAGTCATCAGGAAAAAGATATACGGTGGTGCTGTGGACGATGGCGACATTAACATGCTGCAATGGATGGAGAATGAATTGCCTTCCATCAGTCTTAAAGAAGGAACACGCAAACACTATTTTACATTGATACGGCGGATGCGCGAATATGGGCGGCTTAATACATGGAGTGACTTGAATGTTGAGAATATCTATGCCTGGGATAACTGGTTGCACAAACTCACAAAGCCGCTATCCAATGGCGACATCCAGTCAGAGCGTGACGGGGATTTTATTGGTGATAGCGGTGTATATAACTACCACAAGCGACTGAAGGCTCTGATTAACCGGGCAATCAAAATCGGCATAATTGACAGCAATCCTTATGACAGGCTGCGTGGTGAGTTCTCTCGCGGCGATGCCGAGAGCGTCGAGTATCTGACGGAGGAGGAAATCAGTGCCATCGAGAGCCTGCATCCGTTAGAAGGGACGCAATCGGCAATGGCTCGTGACTTGTTTATCTTTCAACTTTATACAGGCTTGTCGTACTCAGACGCACAGGCCTTCGATATAAAAGACTATCGGTTAGTAGATGGACGTTGGCAACACAATGGAAAACGTATCAAGACGGGAGTTCCTTATGTCAGTGAACTGTTACCGCAAGCATTAGAGGTTCTGGAGCGATATGGTATGCAAGTGCCAAAGGTCAATAATTCACAATACAATGCTTCCTTGAAAGTCATCCAGCAGGCACTCGGCATCCAGACAAGACTACATTCGCACCTTGGTCGCCATACATTTGCCACCCGCGCTCTTTCGCTTGGTGTTCCATTGCAGAATGTATCGAAGATGCTGGGACATAAAAATATCAAACAGACGCAGCGATATGCCAAAGTGTTGGCAGAAGATGTGCACGAAAACTATCAGATGATGAGAGATAAGTTCAGCAAGCGGCAATAGTGCCGTGTAACATTTTAATTATTAATCAACAAAATGAAAAAGAAACTATTTATTGTTGCCAGTATTGCATTGCTGGCAAGTTGTGAGAAACCGATTCTGAGTGAAGAGATTATGGATGATCCTGACAATCCGACGGAGCAGGTAGAGATGAAGCGGTTCACGTTTACCGTAAAGGGCGACTTCGCATCGCCTACCATGCGGGGCTATTTGACTGCTGATGACAATCAGATGACTGACCTTTGGGTGTACGACTTCGTGGGCGATGCTTGCGTCCAGTCTATCCATCAGTCGAATACAGATGCCGATTGGGGGCAGCCGCAGATGCAACTGCAATACGGAACGCACCACATCTATTTCGTTGCCTCTCGTGGCACGGAGCCGACGGTAGACGATGCCGTTCATACGATTGTTTGGTCGAAGCCTTCAGATACGTTCTGGAAAGATTATGAGGTGACGGTGGTCAATACTTCGAATGGCAACCGTGCCGTCACACTTGACCGCGTGGTGACAAAACTGAAGATTTCGCCAACGGATGAAGTGCCCGATGGTATGGCAACACTATCAGTTACGCCTGCAACATGGTATGCGGGGATGAACTATATGACGGGTGAGCCTGCCGGCACGCTGTCGGCTGTCGAGCGTTCGGTGAATGTTCCTGCATCGTATATCGGCACTACAGGTACGCTGTCGATGAGTATCTTCGGTTTCAGTCCTTCAATGGAATGGACTACCGACCTTACGCTCACAGCGAAGGATGCCACAGGTGCGAGTCTTGGTACTGCCACCATCCACGATGCACCCTTCCGTCGCAACCGTGTGACGGAGTATTCCGGCGGGCTGTTTGCCGTGCTCAGTCAGATGGGCGTGTCCGTCGATGATGAATGGGCGACACCCTTTCAAGGAACATGGTAATCAATAAGGATATAGGTCGTCCTCTCGACGGCCTATATCCCATGATTTTACGAAATGATTAAAACCTAATCTATAACCAATAAATAACTAATATAAATAACTAAAATTAGAGAAACGTATGATTAAAATGTAGATTCCGCCTCCAATGGTCCGTTACCAAGGAAAGAGAATTGCCCATTGGCAAGGTTTCCTACTGTCGCTACAGGATGCCAAGACGTTACGATGACGCTTCCGCTTAGCCTTTCCTTGGTAATATCTCCATTATACCATGTGTATGAAATGCCGTTATATTTGAATACGGAAAATGGAGATGGTGACGAATATTCGGTGCTGCCAGTCCAACTTGCAAAATAAAGTGTTACACCTGCTGACGGGCTGACATAACCCACGAAAATCTTGCGGGTCTTATCCCAATAAATAGACTGAGGAGTCCCTGTATATGATCCCTGTGCAAGAGTGACGTTATCCACGAATCCGTTAAACGGCAAGGCATTGCTTGCGTTGATGGAAAGTTTTATCGTCAGCTCAGTTCCCACCATCTGGATATTGCGTACCAATCCAAGCACAAGATGGCTGATATTGACCGACCAACCTTTCCTGCCTGGGATATACTTTTTCCACACTCCGCTGGTAGGTGAAGCCGTTTCCAAAGTATCTGTCTGGACGTTTATCTCACATGATTTCGCAGCAGCAACGACTGCACCTCCGTTACTGTCGATGATTACTATGTCTTTACCCTTGATCATAAATTCAACTTGTTTCTAAAAGTTTTATCTTCGTTATATCGTCTCGCCATTCGTGCCGGAATGCTATCGAAAAGATGGTAAATCCTTCCAACACTACCTTCTTCAGCGGTGTGATGCTCTTCACGTTGGTGTCGTTGCTGAATAGTTCAACATCTATCCTTCGCTTCACGGTCTCCCAGTATGCGGTCACTCTGTCTGCAAGGTGTTGCTCAGGTGCTTCATTTGTCCCGTTGAACGGAGCATTCTTCATATAGGTATTGTCAGCGTTCAATATGATGCCGTAGCCATATACCAGGTTATTGTCCGTGGCGAAGATTCCTGACTGCTCAAACTCATCTTTGGTATAGTTGTTGTTGGATGACACATACTTGCACTTTTCCTTCTTTCCTGTTTTTTGGAACTCCAATGTGAAGTGTGAAATTTCAAATCTTGACAGATCATCTGAACCAAGAAACTCCACCAATATAGGACCCGCAATCTCTGGTACATTAATATATGAATGGGCTTTTTGGTAAGTTTGACCACCTTTTTCTATGGTATATATAGGGTATAATAAATCGCTTTCATTACCCATAGAAACTTTGAAACTTTTCCTTGTTGTGCTCCAGGTCTCTCCGTCATACCATTTATACGGATTATCAGTTGAGTCACCACCAATGCGAAGCCGCATATACATTCCAATGTTTCCAATCACGTCACCGTTGTCAGCAGTTATTCTGATGCCTATGTTGTTGTATTTATTAAAATGGTCGTATATGTCTGCATGTAGATATATCTTTCCGTTATATACGTGACTGTATTTTGTTGCCAGCGTTGCGTAGGTATCTCCAGCATTATAGGCTGACAATATGCGTATCACGTTGATGTAGGTATATTCTGCCTTGATGTTCTCCAATAGTCTGCCTTCGTTGAATGTTGCGTGTGGATAGGTAGCACTTCCAGTCAGCAGCTGTCTTGTGATGGTTTGCAAATTGTAGGTGTACTGGTAGTAGTGGTCATCCTGGCTTTGACGTTGCTGCCATCCAAGTGCTTCCATCTGTTCTACAACCTTGTCGTCGATAAAATCTATCAGTTCGGGTTCATCCAATGATATACCATCCACTTCTATCGTTGCCTTGTGTGGACCACGATTGATGTAGATGTCCTGATTCGTGTTGGCATAGATATTGTCATCGCTGATGGTTACGTTATTAGGAAGCCTAAGAGACAAGCCTGCGGATGTTCCTCTTGATAGTGATGTGAGATTTTCACGATCCAGTTGTAAATAGGAATCTTCGCCATTGTCGTCAAGACATGTCAAGTATAGGGAAGGTCCTTTAATTCTTGCCACCAGACCCCAATAGCGGCACATTTCTTCAAGTGCTTCATAAACGGTCACAGCTGCGGAAATCTCACCGTCGGCATCCACTTCCACGAATGTCTGCCAGTCTATGCGTTTTAGCATCCATGTCTTCGCATCGTCTCCTCCTTGGATATACACATTGCTGATATGCACTGCACCTGGAGTTGTGATTTTTTCATAAAGTGACAATGACTCACCGCCTGAATGGATTCCAATCAGATAAAGACAATGCTGAAGGATATACGCAAAGTTTTTAATGCTGAGATTATCATAATTGATGTCGAAGCCTGCAAGGACGGATAGCGGACATTGCACGGGAAACTCGCGTTCCTGTGGATTCTCATAAAGTTTGGCACCAAAGTTCTGGGCTTGCATGAATCCCTGCCAGTCCGTTTGGGTCTGAAGATTCTCTACATGCGTCAGCGTCACGGGATGTTCGATGTCCGTGTTCGGTATCATCGCCTCCCAACTGTCGGCACTGCTCAGCGTATTGCCGCTTGCATCCTTTCCATCGTCCACGATGCGGATATAGCCGCTTTGTGTTCGAACGGGAATAAATGGATCGTCGTCGTCATATTCGTCCGTGACAAACGGCTTAGCACCGCCCTTCAGTACGATGGGCGTGTTGCTTGCATAGTCAGGGTCGTAGATGTTGACGGTATATACCGTGCCGCTCCGAAGACTCTTGAAAGGTATCTGCCAGTGGATATTCATTGCTTCCTTGGTTTAGTTGTCAAACATTATTTTTCCTCTGCCCGTTCGCTGTCCATATCGGTTAGCCATGAGAATTATATCCTCACCTTTCAGCACTCCGACTACTTCGATATTGCCACCGTTGTTGTTTTCAAGTTGGCTTGCAAGATTGTTGACCTGTGCTCTGTTAAGCACAACCTCACCACTTTCGAGCATTGCAGGCACCATGTCACCACTCATCCTGTTGCCCGGCACTACATTGATTCCGTTGGCAGCGTGGACCACACCGCCGTTGTGAAGGAGCCATCCAATTACAGGAACTGCCTTTGCCGCTGTTGTTGCTGTTATAATTGTAATCAAAGCACTTATACCTGTCAATATACCAGCTACCGTTTGAACTACTCCTATGACTGTAGAAATTCCTTCTGGAATATCTACCCCAAGTTGTTTTAATCCGCCAACAATATTGTTGACTCCTGACGCAACAGTATCAAGTGTTTGGCTGACAGATTTTTGTTTTCCTCCTTCTATTCCTTTTGTTTGCCCTGTCGAAGTATCTAAGGTGATTCCTTTCTTGCCTGCCTTCTTCAGTTCCTCGTTGATTTTCTCAACGATACCCTTCCAAACGTCATCATCAATATAGTCGCCTGGATTCTCACCGAAGATTTTCTTCCACAGGTCTTGTGGGGCAAATTGGGCGATGTCGATGCCGTTCTTCACGGCTTCCTGCATCAGGTTGCCAAGGGAGGTGGCATCAGCGAGTTGGGCGGTGAGGTTGTTATAGAGCGTGCTGCCGAGGTCGGCTTGGCTGAGTTGCTCTTTCAGATTACCGATGAACGCATCGAGGTTGGCACCAGTGTAGGTGAATCCTCCATCCTCATAGTTGATTTTGACAGTCTTCGGGTCAATAGTTATGCCCTCAATCTGTTGCAACTTCTGCAAGGCTTCTGTATCGTCAGCGGTGACCGTCATCGTCTTTGGGTCAATAGTTATGCCCTCAATCTGTTGCAACTTCTGCAAGGCTTCTGTATTATTGACATCAATGGTGACGGTTGCGGTGACGTTCTTGATTTGTTGTGCCATACCTTGACTGGGATCGGCACCGGCTTTCTTCATTGCCGACAGATAGCCTTTTAAGTCGTTGTTTTGATAGGCTGTTTGCGCTTCTGCCATTGCCGTCGCCACCTTCTTCTGCGTCTGGGCGAGCTCGCGGGCTGCTGCCTGTTGTTCCTTCTGCGCGTCGATGTTTCCTTTGATAACTTCGCCCATCTCGTTGTAACGTCCAGCGGCAACACGGAATCCTTCGAGGTATTTCTCATCACCCGTCACGTTATACGCCTTCAGGTAAGCGTCGGCGAGTTTCTGTTGCCCCTGCTGCACCTGCTTGTCGTAATCGTCGGAGGTGATCATGTTCGCCATGACCTTCTCCTGTGCGTTGCTGATAGCGTCGGCATAGTCTTTCATTGCCTTTCTTACGTCAACTTCCGCCTGCTGTGCGTCAGTGAGTTTTGGGGGTGTCTTGCTGACCTTACCACCTCCTCCCGTGGTTGTAGCAGAATTGATGATTTTCTGACGTTGGTTTTCGTTATTAAAATGGCCCGATTTAATAACCTTGCCATTTGCATCCTTTACTTCTACATATCCACCTGGTGCTGTCTGTTTCTGATAGTCTGAGGTGTAACCTCTTGTGCCATTCCATTTGCCGTCGTCTGAGCCTTTCAGGTTATTGAATGCTTCTTCGACTGTGGTTCTGTTATTACCTCCATCTGAACCGCCTGCCAATTTTGCTATGGCAGCAACAGTAGTCTTGATGACTACCAGTTTGTTGATGACGTTTGACAGGGCAGTAACCAGAGTTGCCTTGATACCTGTTGCCATTTGCTCCCATCCGTCGTATTCAAAGCAGTTGCGGATGGCAGTGTTTAGTCGAATATTGGCATCATAGAGTTCGTTGTATGCCTCACCTACTTCACCAGTCTGTCGCTTAGTTTCTTCGAGGTTTGTATTGAGTTCGGCAATGGCACGACCGAGTTTCATTCCTTGCATGGCACCTTGGCGACCGAACACCTGCTGCATGACCTGTCCTGCCTCCTGACTGCCTGCCTTAGCATTTTCGATGGCTTCTGCCACCTGTCGCAATGCTTGGAATACCGTCATCGAGCCGTCGGACATCTTACGCGACATATCCTGCCCGTCGATACCAAGTTGAGCCAAAGCCTTGCTCGTGGAGTCTGTCATCAGTCGGATGTTCTTGATACCCATCAGGATGGCGTTCATGTTCTGCTCAGAGAACAGTCCACCTTCGCTGTTGTGGATGATTGCCACAAGCTGGTCGGCTGAGATACCTGCATCGCGGAAGGCTGGAGCAAACTGCTGAATCATGCTAAGCATCTTCAGTCCGTCACCTGTAATCATTCCTTGCATACCGTCACGCAAGAGTTGGATGGCTTCATCGCCCGTCTTTCCGAATTGGGTCATGAAGATGTTTGCAGCGTTGATAGCCTCGCGGAAGTCAATGTTGTAGGTGTCGGCAAGTGCTCTCACGGAATCTGTCATGCGGTCGGCATTGTCACCTTTGAGTCCCGTGGTCACTTGTGTTATCTGGTCTTGCTTAGCCAGTTCGTTGTTATAACCGACCCAAGCCTCGGTAGCCTTACCTATGACGGCGATACTGGCACCAATGGCACTTGTCATCAATGCCGTGTCGGAGGTGAGCATCTGGGTGAGATTGCCACCAATACCCATCTTCTGACCGATGGTGTCAATGACGCTTCCGAACTGTCCAAACTTGGAACCTGACAATTCCTGTCCTACCTTTTCTAATTCGACCTTTGCTTCTTTCGCACGCTCCTTTAACTGGTCGAGCGAAGCACGAAGAGCCTTTCCGCCTTCGTCGGCTTTTTCGTATTCATTCAGTTTGTTATATATAACCGTAAGCTCTTTGAAGGCATTTTCTAATTCGCGTGTCTTTCCTGCTGCTGACTGTGACTTGGTTTCCATACTACCAAGAGCCTTGATGTATTCCAATTCGGCTTTTTCAAGTCCAGTCAGTTCACCACCGCCCTTATGTGCAACCTCTGCCAAGTGACGGATGCCCTCGGCGGCTTTTTTTAGTTTGGCGTCGTACTCGGAAGTTTCAACGGATAATTTCAGAATGCTATTTGCTGCCATATATCGTTATCAGTTTTTATTTTTCACCTCTTGCAATGGCTGCTGCCTCTATTTCTATCAAGTCGGCAATAGTCTGTGCTGCAACACCCATTGCGCTTTCTGCTGATTGCATAAACCAATTTCGGGGTGCTATTGAACCACGATTACCAGTCCTTGCATGTTCGCCTGCATTGATGCGACGCACACGGCTTTCATAAGCACTACGGTTTGCTTTCACGGTGTTACGAAAACCGATAACGCGCGTCTTTGTGCCACTATTTACAAACCTCAAAATAAATTGTCTATCGAGAGGCGCATATCCTTGAATCTGCTTCGTTCTCTCTGACCGAAGTTTGCGATTTCCTCCGCGCTGTCCTGGTGTCAGTGTGCGTGGTGGCACATAGGTATTTCTTCCATGCGCACCTTCTTTTTTTCGTGCCCCAGTAAGGATGTTGATGTTTCCGCCCAATATCTTTTCATAAACAGAGGTACGGATTGACTTGATAGTCCCTCGTGGATCGCTTTCAAGTGGAGATGATGACATCACTTCGCGACGGGCTGCAAAAAGAGCCTCACGGATATGCTGCTGAATCACCTTCCTCATCTTGGGGTCGGTGCTCATGGCGGCGCGGAGGTTCTGCTCTTGGTTGCTGATTAGTGTATCGTCAATTACAAGTCCCATACACCTTACCGACGCTTTGCCCGTTTAGGTTTACCAAACGAAACACGCCCCACGCTTCGCAGCGCAGGACGTGGGGAAATTAACACCATTAAAAAATTGAAATTTGTACGTGTCAAAATAAAATCATTAGGTAACAGTTTTGAAGTTGTTACGTGTCAATTCTGAAACTGTCACGTGTCAGTTGGAAAATCGGTTTTTGCCAACTCTTTCGCCTCTTCCGCCATTCTTGCAGTTTCCGCGTCCATGAGAGCCTGAAGTTCTGCCTTTTCCTCTTCCGTCATCGGTGGCTTCATATCGTCGTCATCTTCGAAAAGAGAGGGGAACATGTCTTTGACGGTTTTTCCTTCTGATCCCTTGAAGGCGTAGGTGCTTGCAAAGACGTTCTCTGCCAGCAGTTGCATGAATATCTTTCCACGCTTACGGTAGCCTCGGATGATGCGACGGGCTTCCCAGAAACGGATGTCGTAGAGGAACTCGCGGCGGGGTAGTCCTATTTCGCCAACGAACAACTCATAGAGGTCGTTGGCGGTTAGGCGTTTTTTTGATTATCGCCTTCTTTCGGTTTTTCTTCAGGCTCTCCCTTTGGTACGTGGTAGAACTCTTGGCGCATGGAAAGGATGGCAAGCATGGCTGTGCCTATCTCGACGGGTGTGGCATCCTTCATGATTTCCTTGTCCTTCACGGGTGCCTTTTCGGGGTCTTCATAATATGCCATCATACAGGAAAGGATGGCATAGATGGTTTTCTCTACGTCTGGGTCGAGTTCTGACTGGATTGATTCGACGACGTGATGCACGTAGTCAAACATGTCTTCATCGCACATGTTCTTGAACGCTATCTCGGTGGCGTAGCAGTAGGCAAGCGTGACTTGCTTGCCGCATAGGGTGATTTCTTTCTTGATCATAATAGTTCCTGATTTTAGTCCTTGCGACGGAATCGCAAGAAACAGTTAAACAAAAAAACGCCCGCCTGCTGCTCGGCACTGAGAAGGAGCGTGAGACAGCGGCAGGCGCGATGTGGGGTTATGCGCCGACGGTGTAGTTGCCGTAGCCTGTAAGGGTGGCGGTGTAGTCGGCTGTTCCGAGAGGACCGTTGAGTGTCAACTGGGTGATGATGACCGAGCCGCTGACAATGACCGTACCGGCGGTACGGTTGTTGTCGCCAGAAGTGTTCGCAATCTTGAACTTGACGGGCGTACCAGCCTCCTTGATGGATTCGAGTTCCGACAGTCCCTGAGCTTGCACAGCCGATGTGATGGTGTCGTTGCCTCGCATGAGTGCGCTGGTCGAGATGTCCCATGAAAGTTCGGTAGGCTCTTGTATCTGCCAGTTGCCAGTAGTGTCCTTCGTTGTGACATCTTCCAAGCTAAGGCTGCAATGGAGACTGAGTGTCTTCGCTGCTGCAATAACTTTGGCAGGTGCTGCGGTGTTGTCGCTGCTGAGGAACAGACGGACAAACTGGCCCTTGGTGAACGAGCCGACAGAAATGGTCTCGACGGTTGGTGTTGAGTCGAGTATCTCGATCGGTGACGTGCTCTGGAATTGGAGTTGCTTAGTGGCGTTGGTTCTGTTGTCGAATTGGAAAGTTCCGTCGTTCAAGTAGAATTCGCCCTTACGAGCAAAAGTCGCACCGAGAGCCGTTTGGTTGTTGGTGGTCGATGTCTCGTCCCATATCAACGTGAACTTGGTCATATTTTTGATGGCTGTCAGCATGGCTGCTACATCGCTTACGTCAAGCGAGTCAACGCTGATGCTGCAAGCCTGGCTGACTACGGTTGGCAGCTGAGCAATACCTACGATGTCCTTGTGGTTGGCATTCTCAGTATTGTTGGTGTATGTCACATTACAGTTTGTTGACATACCGATGACCTTATACTTCGATGCTGTTGTATCGTAAGTCAGTATGCGAAAGTTCTTACCTCGTAATGTACTCATAATGCGTAACGTTTAATTGTTTGTGATGATGTCGATTCTGAGCGAGAAGTCGCCCGTCTCTGGGTTATAGCCTACAGCACCGGCAGCATAGTGTATGTCAGATGGGATGTCGTTGACCATTTCTGCCAACTCTTCCCGTGTCTTGGCGGTCAGGATGGCGGTGCCGTTCTTCTGCAATTCGTCGATGAAGGCGGATTGCTGGGTTTGAGTGTCAGTGACAGAATCACTGACCGCAGTATTATTCTTCTTGCCCATTGTTATACGTTTTATAGACGGTGACGCTGTATATCAGCCTGTCGTGGTAGCAGGGCTTCATCCAGTCCCAAGCCTTACCTGCGGTCTGAATGCTGTCGAGCTGTGGTGTGTCGGCATAGTCGAGCGTTTCAACGTATCGAGCCACGGCACGGTTGCACATCTCAATGAGACGGTCAACGTCCTTTGGGCTTTCGGCATCCACCTCAATGTCGGCCTGCACCTTCCAGTCGGTCAGCAGCCACGTGGAATCCTTGGTCTCTGGCTGTGCCTGTTTGCCGTCGTCGTTGATGATAATGCACGGCAGCGGTGTGTTGTCTTTTTTTTCTTCTGGGCTGACCTCGAAGCAAGTTGAAACAACTCTGCCACCTATTGCCTCCATCAGTGCAGCGTCTGCATTGACGGCGTTATACAGAATCTCGTCTAATGGTAACATAATGATGCTTGATTATGTCATCTTAGAAACCAGCCGAGGCAGGACGAGCTATTGCCGTTTGCATCGCCGCCCACCTGCGGCTGGTCAGGAACTATTCCCGAAAGATGACGCGAAAGAGAGTTTAGCCGCCGATCACGTTAGAAGATGCTGGCTCAACGAGCTTGATGAGCTTGAAGGCCTGGGGCTTGCCG
>JBGVBD010000159.1:0-2963 GCA_045225255.1 Prevotella sp.
TATGTCGGCATCCTCCATTCTTAAAATGACTCGTGCCCGGCCTTCAATGATTCCGGATGAGACAGGCACACCGGCTAAAGCACCTTGGGGAATATTGCCTGTGTCGTATTCACCGGATATCACTTCACCCTCGGAGGTAATGACACGGGGAGGTGTCAGCTTCTCAAAAACCTCATGTTCCTCTTTTCTTTTTGTTATAAGGCTATAATCTAACCGATTTGTCTTAACAGCCTCCCAGAGTTCCCAAAATGTTAGATAATAGATATCTTCCTTTTCACGAATAACACCTTTCTGCACCAGATTATCGGCTTCCTTCAACAAAGCCTGCTTAATGATCCATAAATAAGAGACAAGTGAATACTTGTTGTATTCCCTGTAACCAGCAAAATTTCGTAAAACACTTATCATCTTCTTTGTCTTTTTGGCTTTACTTTTTCCACCAGGCATTTGTTCCAGACGACTTAATATCTCCTGTTCCTTCTGCCTTGCTTCTTGCAGACCTTGTTCAAATTTCACGCTGTGGGCATTGGGGCCGAAGGCCTTGATATTATTGAGAATCATTGGAAGGAGTATTGTCGGCTTTTCACTCCACCGAGTTCTGGTTATATCAATTTCTGCAGAACAGCGCATACCGTATTTTTTAAGGTAGGACTTAATTGAATCAGCTACAGCTTTTCCGCCTTTCAATTTCATCAAGTCGTCAAAAAAGGTATCGTCATTTGCTTGCTCAAAATATTCAATAACCTCTGGATACTGCCTTGCGACATCCGCTACATCCAGGAGTTCAAGTCCCATTTCGGATGTAACATTATTTGATATCGATTGAGCGAGAACATCCGCTACATTCTTTTCACCCAACCACTTCTGCAAGTTCTTATTGAGCCATGATGAGGCGTAGGCTCCCGAAAAAACAGCTCCATACCCTTTAAAAAGTGTATTCTTTCTTTCTTCAAAATCTTTGAGTATAAAGTCAAACAATTCAATCCCTGATAAATTTGCAAATTTTAACTCTCTGCTGTGTATGAAGGCTTCGTTTTGGGCAATCAGGGTTCTAAGGATTTCTGGGTCGTTTCGGCGATAGGTTTTGACGGTATCAATACCCCATTTCAGCCACATGGAAGCTCCAGATTTAGAAGTCTTACCACGATATAAATTTTTGACAAAATCCTTTCGTTTCATCAAATTGTATAAGGCCTTTTGCATCAAAACATCTACTGTCACAAGGCTTTTTAAATAAAATTTGGACATCAAAGGTGAAGCAAGCTCATTGGATATATCCATATAAAGCCTTCCGCCCATCTCAGGCATTTCTGAACCAGTTATTCGCTTCATCCATTCCTGGAAAATTGTCAGTCCTAATGGCTTCATGGCTTCAGTCATCATCTGTCGATGACCAAAGGAGATATATACATGGTTCTTATCGTCCTTTACCTCCGATACAGGATATAAGGTGGTGATGGGACGGCTTTGAACAATATAAAACTTATTTTCGTAAAGGCACCATTCGATATCCTGTGGATTCCCGAAATAGGACTCAATGGTTCTTCCCATGCGCTCCAGCTGTAAAATCTGTTCGTCTGTCAGGGTCTGCATATTCTGGTGTTCAGTCTCAATCTCTCTTTCTTCCGTACCGCCCTCTTCTATGGCGTAGATAGCAAGTTTCTTGGTAGAAACCTTTTTATCGACGATTCTGCCTTCTCTTACTTTATAGATATCTGCATTGACCAAGCCGGAGACCAGCGCCTCACCAAGCCCTAAACTGGCATCTATTGATGACACCCTCCGGTTGGAGGTGACGGGATCTGCTGTGAACATAATCCCTGATGCCTGGGGGAATACCATCCGCTGAACAATGACAGATAAATAGACCTTACTGTGACCGAAGTTATTGCGGATGCGATAGGTAACTGCACGATCGGTAAACAGTGATGCCCAGCACATACTGATATGCTTAAGAATCGAATCTTTTCCTTTGATATTCAAATAAGTATCCTGCTGCCCTGCAAAGGAGGCCGTAGGAAGATCCTCCGCTGTGGCACTGGAACGCACGGCATAAGCATTGTTCTCACCATACCTTGCGAGATAATGAAGGACTTCTTCCTCAATGTCCTTTGAAATAATGATTCCTTCAATAACCCTGCGAATCATTCCGCTGATTTCACTGATTTTCTGTCTGTCTTCTGCCTTTAGCAGGGACAATTGCTCCAACAATGAGTCTAATTCCGGTGTTTCGTTGATTATTTTTTTGTATGCTTCGGTCGTAATGCAAAAGCCCTCCGGTACTCGTATTCCCTCAATTCTGGATAATTCTCCAAGGTTGGCGCCTTTACCCCCAACTGCCATGAGCTTATGTCTATCGATCTCCTGAAAACTAAGCACATATGAATTCATAAAACTTTCCCTCCTTCATTTTTAATGATCACTTATAAAAGTTTCTTCTAAAAAGTTTCAGGCATTCTTCAAACACCTTATATAATTCATCAAGATCACTTTCTCCCACACCTGCCATTTTGCTCATATATCCCTCGGAAATCCAGTCAATCATGTTCATAACAAGGTTTGGATCAACATCATCTTTGAATTTTGAAAAATCTGCACCATCAAAAGCCATTTTCTTTCCGATGGTTCTGCCGTCACCTTTGCTAAAAATAGTTTTTAGTTCTTCCTTAACTTCATCATCATTTTCAAAATAGGCACTCTGAATAAACGAAGAGACATAAGGATGTTTTTTCATCAAATTCATTTTAAGCTTAGATGTATATGCAATCCGATCAAATAAGTCTGTAATACTCTCATCAAATTTCTCTACAACCTCGGTACTAATACTGCCCACACACATATTAACCAAGTATACGTATAGCTCTTTCTTTGTGCCAAAATAATGAAATACCATTGCTTTGGAAATACCTGCACTACTGGCTATATCACTAATAGATGTTTTCTTATATCCATGCACTGCAAAG
>JBGVBD010000160.1:0-1700 GCA_045225255.1 Prevotella sp.
CTCTAATGTTATTTCCTCACGATCAAAATACCATCTTTTTCCAGCACTCCGCTTCCATCTTCACCCTTATTCCACTTGCGGGAATAAACAACCTCCGAGAACTCAGAGCACTCTATTGTTACATCCTCTTCCTCACAGTTGAGGTAAACCCCGATTGTCTCATTCTCCCCAATCTTGAAATAAGAAATCACCCTGTCCCCGGGTACGTCGTTGGGAAAATGGAAATTCCTGCTCTTGCAGGACTGCAGCCTGTGCCTCATTGCGATGAGGTTCTTCATCTCAGTGAGTTCATCAGCTCTTTTACCTGCATCAATCTCATCCCATGGCATGCATCTGCGGCAGTCCGGGTCAAAGGACCCGTCCATGGCAACTTCGGTTCCGTAATAGATGCAGGGGCTTCCAGGCATTGTGAAAAGAACTGCCAGCTGCTGGTAAAAAACATCTATGTTGTGCTGTGCCTTGTCCAGAAGCCTGTTGGTGTCGTGAGAATCCAGGAGGTTAAAGAGCACGTCGTTAACCTGTGAGTAGTACATGGTGAAGCACCTGTTTATATCGTATTCAAAGGTCTCTCTGCCGCGGTTTTTGTAGACCCAGAAATCCGCTATGGCAGTTGTCAGGGGATAGTTCATGACAGAGTCATACTCATCTCCCTGAAGCCACGAAATGGAGTCGTGCCAGATCTCGCCCAGAAGATAGAAATCATCCTTCATATGGCTTGTCATGTATCTGATGGCCTTGAGGAATGAGTGAGAAATTTCGTTCCCCACGTCAAAGCGAAGTCCGTCAATGTCAAAGGTCTCGATCCAGAATCTGATGATATCAAGAAGGTACTCCTGAACCGCAGGGTTGTTGGTGTTGAGCTTTGGCATGTACTCAGCAAAGGCAAACGAATAGTATCTGCCGTCTCTTGTGTCGCGTCCATGCTCAACAGGCCACTTGTTTATCATGTACCAGTCGGCGTATTCAGATTCCTGTCCCTTTTCCTGGATGTCCAGCCACATGGTGTGATCTGCGCCTGTGTGGTTGAAAACCGCATCCAGCATCACTCTTATTCCGGCTGCATGTGCCTCGTCTACCAGGGCCCTAAGGTCCTCGTTGGTGCCAAAGTGAGGATCCACCTTCCTGTAATCTCTGGTGTTGTATTTGTGGTTACTGTGGGCCTCAAATATGGGATTGAGATAAATGCCGGTAATGCCAAGTTCCTTAAGATAAGGGATCTTATCTCTTATTCCCCTTATATCTCCGCCGTAGTAGTCATGGAATCCAACCTCTCCTGTCTGCCATCCCATCACGCCTTCAGGATCTATGCTGTGATCCCCGTTGCAGAATCTCTCGGGAAAGATCTGATACCACACCGTATCATTTACCCAGGCAGGGGTTCTGCAGACGTCCGCCGAGTTCATCCAGGGCATTATAAAATATGAAAGAGTCTTGCCCTCCTGGTTCATCTCCTCTTCTGTGTAAAAACCATCCTCAAAGAAGTACATGCACTCATCGCCGCTCTGAATTTCGAAGTAATACTTGCATCTCTTGTACCGGGGCACTAAAGTTGTGGTCCACCATATGTGATCCTTTAATCTCTTCTTGAAGCAGATTTCTTCTCTTTTTCCGCTCCAGCGCTCGTTTCCGCCCATAATCCCCGCCTCGTAGGGGTCGCCGTATATGATAAACACTTTATCGACATCATATCCTGTTTTGAT
>JBGVBD010000161.1:0-3017 GCA_045225255.1 Prevotella sp.
TAGTGAGTTTCCGCTGATTAATCAGACGCCTTGGTATATGGTGTTGCTGGTGATGTTCTGGTGCTTTACAATGATTCCCCTGCCAAATACGATGGATATCAGAGGTTGGGCAGAGACCAATCCGCTGAACGGCCCTGCATGGTCGCTGCAGTGGGAGTATATCGCCAACATCCTCTATGCACTCGTTATCCGCAGGTTATCGAAGGTGGCATTGGGCATATGTGTGGCCATCTTCGCCGTCCTTACCATCATCCTCTGCCTGAACATCGACGTAACAGGATTCCTCGAAGAGCGCAATTGGGCATCATATACTGTTGTTGGCGGTTGGAGCACCACGCCCGACCAGCTTCAGGTGGGTCTTACCCGTCTGCTTTATCCCTTCTTCTGTGGACTGCTTATCTCGCGCCTAATGAATAACGGAAGCAAAACTTTCAACTTTCAATTTTCAATTCTCAATTTAAAGCACGGTTTCTGGTGGTGTTCTCTGATGATTATCATTCTGTTCTGTATGCCTTGGATGGGCTTAGGTACCGAAGGCGAAGCCCGTTGGACGAACGGACTCTACGAGGCCGTCTGCATCCTCATTTGCTTCCCGCTTATTGTAGCGATGGGTGCAGGCAGCAGCGTTAAGGGCAGTAAATCCGAAGCCATCAACAAGTTTTTGGGCGAGATCAGCTATCCCATCTATATCACCCATTATCCACTCATATACATGCAGATGTCATGGGTGGATAGTCACAAGGATGCCCCTCTCGGCACCCACATCTTCATTGCCGTCTGCATCTTCGTGCTTGCCATCCTCGTAGCCTATGGAGCCTATCGCCTCTACGACCTGCCCGTTCGTGAGTGGCTGAAAAAGAAACTCTTTAGACCTGCCGCAAAATGAGAATAGACCACGTTGCACTGTACTGTCAGGACTTGGAAGGGATGAAAGAGTTCTTCATCGACTACTTCGATGCCCGCAGCAACGAGCAGTACCATAATCCACGTACTGGTCTGCGCACATATATTCTTTCGTTTACAGAGGGCAGCACCCGACTTGAACTGATGCAGCGCCCCGACGTACAGGATGCCGACCCGTCGCAGCCAACAATCGGCTACGTTCACCTGTCATTTGCCGTCGGCAGCAGGAAAGGCGTTGACCTGCTTACCCGCCGCCTCGCCGCCGACGGCTATACCGTTACCAGTGGTCCACGTACCACTGGCGACGGTTATTACGAAAGCAGCATCCTCGGCCCCGAAGGGATTCAGATAGAGATAACAGAATAAAAATATGACAGAGAAAGAGAAAATGTTGTCAGGGCAGATCTATTCTGCCGTTGACCCGGAACTAGTTAAAGAACTGAATGCCGTGAAGGAGATGATTCGCGACTACAACGACCTGCGCCCGTCAGACAAACAGGCGCAACGCATGTTGTTGAAAGGGCTGTTGGGAAACATCGCTGATGATGAGCTTCTGATTATTCAACCCTTCTTCTGCGATTATGGTAAACAAATCAGTTTAGGGCGACGCTTCTTTGCTAACTTCAATTTTACCGTGCTGGACGAGGCTCCCGTCACCATCGGCGATAACTGCTTTATTGGTCCAAACGTCAGTATCTATACGGCATGCCATAGTACTGACCCTGTAGAACGGAATACCCGTCAGGAATGGGCTGAGCCTGTCACCATTGGCAATAACGTATGGATAGGTGGCAGCGTTACCATCCTGCCAGGTGTCACCATAGGCGACAATGTTACCATAGGTGCTGGTTCGGTTGTAGCAAAGGATATCCCTTCAAACAGCATTGCAGTAGGCAATCCTTGCAGAGTCATCCGCAAGACGGACTCCGTAAAACCAATTTTAGAGATATAATGAGAAAAGAAAGCAGAGCAATGGATGCCGCCTTCGCACTTGAGGTGTTGGATAAGGCTCCGTATATAACAGTAAGTTTTACACGACCAGATGGGACACCCTATGGTGTACCCTTGTCGCTGGCTCGGACAGACGATAAGACCTTTTATTTTCATTGTGCGTTGGAAGGTGACAAGTTGGACTGTATAGCTGCTAATCCGATTGTAGCTTTGTCAGCAGTCACCAAGTGTGCCCCTACTGTCGGCCCTAAAGATGGCAGCTTTACACTCCAGTACAAATCGGCAATGGCTGTAGGCAAGGCAGAAATCGTGACGGATAGAGACGAGAAGATAGAGGCTCTCCGTGCCATCTGCCTGCGATTCCTTCCCAAACACATGGATGCTTTTGATGATGCCATTGCCCGCAGTCTCGAACGCACCGCTGTCGTAAAGATTACTCTTACGGCACCTCCTACCGGCAAGCGTAAACAGTATGACAAGCAGGGAGAAGAGATGAAGTACGGACGAATGGAATAGCCGCTACGACGGCATGCTATAAACATGGACGCTGGAGCCTTGGGCTGAGGGCAAGTAATTGATTCCCCACCAACACATCTGTAACAGTACAAACGAAATGAGCAGTACCCCCAAAGCGAGCTTTGGCTTGTGAGTGGGTATTTGCCGGTAATGCACATAGACAAGATAGGCGAACCACGTGATGGCGGCCCAAGTCTCCTTGGGGTCCCACGACCAGTAATGACCCCAGGCCTCCTTGGCCCACAAAGCGCCAAAGAGCATGCCGATAGTCATAAAGGCGAGGCCGACGTACACCAGGTTATCCGTAATGTCGAATTCTTCGACGGCAATGGCTTTCCGTTTGAAGAATAATAAGTACAAGGCCATTACTGCCGAAGCGCCTAACACGGCGTATGCGAACATGTAGACGATGACGTGTGGGGCGAACCACGGACTCTGTAGGGCCGGCATCAGCGTCTTGGAATGGATCTCGGGCTTGAAGAGGTTGACGCAGATGAACACCAGTGCCAAGACGGTAGAGAACGAGAGTATCCACTTGTACTTCCAGCGCAAATAGACGATGATGCCCGCCAGCGGCAGGAAGAACGAATACCAGAGGCGCGTCTCACCCATTGTCCTTAACGGCGGACGTTCCAAAGAGACCCACA
>JBGVBD010000162.1:0-22131 GCA_045225255.1 Prevotella sp.
ATAGCCTCTATTTGACCCGAATAAAGCCTTCAAACGACATGAATAAAGGCTACATTCACCTCGAAAGTAAGCTACTTTTTCTCAAAATTCCTATTGAAATCCTTGCGACGATAGGAAATAATGATTACATTTGCAGATGTTATACCAGTAATAGAAATATAGAACAACAACCTATATGATAGAAAAAGAAATAAGCGAAACCTATTACCACAATCCTAATGATTACACGGAAAATGGAAAGAGAATAAGCGACGGCATTTCTTTCCGTGATGTAATAAAAGAATGTGAACGTGACTTTCATCGGATACATTCTACAGAATATGCCTTGAATCTATATGCCAATTCCAAAACAATGAAGTTATTGTCTAATTCTTGTAATGCAGCGCCCTTCATGACATATGGTATGGACTTGACACAAGGATACGCTTTTGATGCAGGGAAAGACCCTGAGGCAAATTTCCAGATGGATTTTCATAGTCAATATGTGTATGTCTACGCAATAGATTCTGCATTTATGACAGAGTTTGATGAATATGGTTATCCTTGTATTGATGAGGATAGTGAAGTCTATCCCTTAACTTTATTAATTGACCCGTCGATGAAGGATGGTGTTATAAGATTAGCAGTTCCAACATTGGATGATGACGAAGGAGAAGAAGAGAATGTTATTATTGATGTTCCTAAATACGAATACGTTTAATGGAGAAAGAGCAAGATAATAAGGATTGGGGCTTAGTTCACAATGATAACGGAGAATGGATAAGCGAGAAGAATGTGATGTATCTCTCGGCATTTGAAGTGAGTATTCTACAGGCAAGGGCTGCAAAAGTGGGAAGGAAGCTTTCTGTACAGCATGGTCCAGAAGGTAGTCTTTGGTGCTACAAGAAAGAATTGGAAGAAATAGAATCACTTATTCAATACCCTAAAATAGAAACAAGAAAATTAAGAATTAAGAAATCATGAAGATTGCATTATTTAATCATGAAATGTTGAAGACAGAGCATCAATTGTTTTCAACGCTTGCAGGTGAGGATGCCCCTGCATGGTGGTCTGTGGTCAAGGCGGATAAAGACCTCTATATTGAAGTCAGAAAACAGAATATCATTGACATCTATTTCATGGGCGGTAGAATTGCTGAAGCCAAATATGACTTTAGGGCACAAAAGGTAAAAGTAACCACTCACCCTAAGTATATGGGACATCAAGACGAACATGATTCCAATTATTACAGAAAGACCATCAATTCTAAAGGAAAAACGATTTTTGTGGCAAAGTATACAGATTGTGAGGAATGGTTGACTTCAAGATTATCCGAATTAAAGGCTAATATCACAGATGTTTATTCAAAAGAAGATAACGGAGAGTCCACGAAGGAAAAACTTATACAGGGAACATTAATCATTAATGGGCGAGACAAATATCTTGATTCTGAATTTGCACACCAATTTGAAGAAGGCTCAAAGAATACCATTAGGATTGACTTGATTAAAATAGAAAACAACCAATTTGTTTTTGAAGAACTGAAAAAGAATCGGAGACAATCGTTTGCGTAGTACTGATGGTAATCCTGAAATATTAACTCAAATGACAAACTATAGGGATTTCCTTCGAGTGAACCAAGAGGCTTTGACCAAATACTATCAGAAACTTTACACTATTAAGAAGAATATTCTAGGTTTAACTGTTCCTGATGTGAAAGATATCAATACTGTTACTATGTCTCTTGAACCTCAGTTACTCATCGCTAACAACTATGAAAAGATGAATGAAGAAAGAAAAAAGAGAATTGAGGCAATAGATAATGCATTAGCGACCATCCATATCAAACCAAATTATATTCATCTATGAAAATCATCATTCATCGTGGCATAGACCAAATAGGTGGTTGCATAACAGAGATTTCCACTGCTCATACTAAGATTATTATCGACTTGGGAAGTAATCTACCTGGTAGTAATGGCAGAGAGTTTACAAAACAGGAGATAGAGGACATCACTAAAGATGCAGACGGCATCTATTATACCCATTTCCATGGAGACCATGTAGGACTTAGTAGTTTCGTTCCTGATAATATTTCACAATATATTGGGGAAGGTGCTAAAGAGGTGAATATCTGCAAATATACAGTATTAGCTTCCCATGATTCCAAATACAAACGAGACCTGATGGTTGCACAGAATATGAGAACCTATGAAGAAGCACATAGATATAACGTAGGCGAAAAAGGGGAAATTTTTATCACACCATTCTTTGTCGACCATTCTGCTTTTAATTCCTATATGTTCCTCATAGAGGCAGATCATCGTAAAATCCTACATACAGGAGATTTCAGGGGGCATGGCTATCTTAGCAAAGGATTAATGAAGATTCTTCAAGCCAAAGCACAGAATATAGATATCCTGATAACTGAAGGTACTATGCTTAGTAGACTTGACGAGAGAGTTGACCATGAGTATACAATCAAGACAGGAGCCATCGAATTGCTGAAGAAGGATAATCGTCCTCATTATATGTTTGCTCTATGTTCTTCAACGGATATGGACCGTTTAGCATCTTTCCATGCTGCATGTAAGGAAACGGGAGCAAAGTTCTTATGTGATACTTACCAGAAATCCGTCCTCGATATATTTACAAAGTATGCTGCCAAGCATAGTGAACTTTTTAATTTCGACGATGATACTACTATTGTATTGGGAGATGGCTGTAACTTTGACAAAGATTTGCGACCAAACGGTTTTATCATGCCAGTTAGGGCAAGTAGTCAATTAGATTTTGTGAGGAAGATGTTGTTTTATTTTCCCAATGCAGAATTAATCTACTCAATATGGAAAGGCTATTATATAGGAACGGAAGAGCAAAAGAATAAAAATGTCATTGACTTTGTGAATCTCTTTCATGGACAGTATCACTATCTTCATACCAGCGGACATGCTGACGTAAAAACATTGGAAGATGTATGTCGCATTACGAATCCGTCTATTGGAGTCATTCCAATTCATAAGGACAAGAATACCCGATATGAGGACCTTTCAGTTGCCGATGTCGTTAACGTGATATCTAAGACAACAACGATAGATGATGTCGAGATCAGAATTGAAGAATGAGTTTGAATCATACTTATACTTGTTCTTCAGATCATATTCTACTCGTCTATAATAGTACCAGAACTAAATATTTGTTATTTCCTTCCCTTTAGTCGATGATAAAGGTGGTTTTCGTCCATTAATGCTATCATAGCGTTTGGTGAGTTGAATATTTTTTTATAACTTTGCGTCTCGAATAGATTATCAACTATTCAAGAAGAATATGACGAAGAAACGAGTTAATAAAAAAGAAGAGATAAAGGAGGTGGTTGCAAATTCTTCGCGGAGCGAAGTGGCAAAACCGAGCGGTGACCACAAAAACATTGACATAAGGTCTATGATCCGAGTTATTCGAGGTCAGCAGGTAATGCTCGATTTCGACTTGGCAAAGCTTTATGGGGTAACCACTGGTCGACTCAACGAGCAAGTGAAACGTAACATAGAGCGTTTCCCCGATGACTTTATGTTCCAATTAACAAAGAGTGAGCTTGAACTTTTGAAATCGCAAATTGCGATATCCAAATCAGTTGAAAACCAGCATGATAATGTTTTGATATCGCAAATTGCGATATCAAAACCTATTGAAAGACGTGGAGGAACACAGAAACCGCCCTATGCCTTCACCCGAAATGGTATCGGAATGCTTAGCAGCGTTCTTAGGTCAGAAACAGCCGTTGGTGTTAACATTCTCATTATGCGCGCCTTTACTGCAATTCCTCAGATTGTGAACCAGAATGTGCAGATGGTTCAGCGTATCTTCAACATCGAACAGCACCAGATGGAGACGGATGAAAAGATAGAGATAATACTTGATAAGATAGAGGAGATTGCTCCTAAACAATTGCCTGAACAGATATTCCAGACGGGTTGTGTATGGGATGCTTGGTCGTATGTGTCTGACTTGGTGAGAAGTGCAAAGAAAAGGATTGTTTTGATAGACAACTTTGTGGATGATCGTGTATTGTCGTTGTTAGATAAACGGGTAAAAGGAGTAACGGCAACGATACATAGTCGTTACTATGAGCAATTCCTGACAGACCTCAAGAAGCATAACGAACAATATCCTGCTATTGATTTTGTGCAGTTGTCTCATAGGAATCATGATCGTTTTCTTATTATCGACGATAAGGTATATTTCATGGGAGCCAGTCTGAAAGATATGGGTGCTGGACTATGTGCCATTACAGAGATGCAAACGACACCAGAGGTTATATTGGAACTATTGAAATAGACAGAGAAAAATGGTTCGCGGTTAAATATTTGTTATTTCCTTCCCTTTAGTCGATGATAGAAGGGAATTTATCTAATCAGTGTGCAACGCTTTTAAAGATATCGTAGTCTTTGTTATAAGCAGGTGAATCAATAGACAGCAGATTAAGTACGGAATGGAAAATATAATGCTGTTCGAGAACTGCAGGTAATTCGCCTTCTGGCTTGTAGTCCCTGAAGTCCTTAGAAGTCCATACCAGGAATGGTATCTCATACTGTACCTTTGGTGCCAGTCGCATGGGAAGCCCATGCATGAACATCTTATTCTCGCCAAGTGATTCACCATGGTCGGAAATAAAGATCATAGCACTCTTCCAATCTTCCATAGCACGCAAGGTGTTGATAAGACTATCTAGAAGGAAGTCAGTATAGCGGATGGTGTTGTCGTATGCATTAACCAACAGTCCAATATTCTTCTCGCCTTCTTCTACATTCTTAGCCACAGGCTTATACACCTCAAATTCCTTGGGATAATTGTCGGCATAGTTTGGACCATGACTGGTACTGGTATGCAGCACTATCAGTACTTTGTTTTTCTTGCTTGACGTTATACGTTCACGAAGTCCTGCAAAGAGAACACCGTCATAGTCTTCGTTCTCGTTGGGATATTGTTTGGCGAGTTCTGTGTTAGTGATATATTCGTCAATATGGACAGGTGGCTCACCCCAGTTGGATGTACGCCATGATACGTCGACACCTGTTGTAAAAGCATAGTTAGGCAGTATCTCATAGAGGTCGTCTGTGTTTTTAGGTTCAAGGATGGCTTTGCTGCCAGCCGTGGTGTAAGTAGCACATGAAGTTGCCTGATACACTTTCAGTCCTTCTTGTTTTGCCAGCAATGGGTTGGTATTGCGCTGATAGCCGTAGAGTTGGAAGTTGGCTTTTCTTGCCGACTCACCGATGATGAGCACCACCACCGCTTTCTCATTGTCTGTGATTGTGCCGTCAGGAAGTTTAATCTCTTCCGCTTGTTCGTCTTGACTAAAACTAATCACACGACCAGTATTCACCAGATAGGACCAAGGTTGTAGCAATCCCCCTAATTCCGTATCATGCTGACTAATCCATAGTGTCTGATTGATATTCGCCAATGCTACCAACAGGACAATAGCCAATGAGCCCCCGCAGTAGATACCTAGTTTCTTTGCTTTGCCAATGACTATTGGCTGCAACAAGCACCACAAGGCAGGAAGAACGCCGAAGATGATGATGAAGAGCCATAGCGACCAACTGAAGAATCCTGAGGCTTCAGAGTATCTGGTGTTGAAAACGTTCTCGATCGTTGTTGCATCAATCATCACGCTGTAGGTGATGATGAAATAAACAGCCGTCGCATTGATGAGTGAAAGGATTGCCAAAAGTATACGCCCCACCATCCTCAATAGGAACATCGTCAGGTAGGTTATCATGAAGTTGAGTGCCAACATGATAACCACCAGTGATGTCAATAAGAATATCTTTCCACCTACATTCTCATTGGTATTGTCAGCAACATACTGAAAGAAAGGGATGTTGTATAACAACAAAGTACCTATGCTGACAATACATGAAAAGGTAAGCAGCGAAATGGAGCGTACGAATTTAGACAATATCTGCTTCATTCATTATAGTCCACGTGCTTTCAAGAGGCTGGAAGCATCGGGCTGAGTCATGCCTGTGAAGTCGGTGAACATCTGCATGAGGTCGCCTGTGTTTCCTCGACTCAGAATCTTGTCGCGCATTGCCTGCCCCGTTTCGGGCTTTAGGGCACCGAGTTTGGCAAACGTATCAGCGACATTGACAGCCAATACTTCCGTCCACAGATAACTGTAATAACCTGCAGCATAGCCGCCACCCCATACGTGATTGAAGTAACTAGTCATGTAGCGAGGTGGAATCTGTGCATCGAGGATGCCATACTGTTGTAAGGCTTGTGACTCAAAGGCAGCACACTTGTCGGCAGCAGGCACGTCCTTCATAGCCAGCATGTGCCATGCCATATCGAGGCTGGAGGCTGCAAGATTCTCACCGAGTGCGTACGCTGACTGGAAGTTGATACTCTTGAGCATGCGCTCCTTCAACTCGGCAGGCATCGGCTCGTTGGTCTTGTAGTGACGTGCATAGTGGTCGAAGACCTCTGGAATGGATGCAAACGACTCGTTGAACTGTGAAGGCATCTCCACGAAGTCGCGAGCGACAGAGGTGCCTGCCAGACGATTGTATTCGCAGTTGGAGAGCATACCGTGTAGGGCATGACCGAACTCATGGAACATCGTCGTTACCTCATCCCATGTCAGCAATGAAGGTTCGCCTTCAGGGGCTTTCGCATTGTTGCAGACATTGAAGATGATGGGCTTCTGATTCCAGTGGTGACTCTGCTCAGCAAAGGAATCCATCCACGCACCACCACGCTTCGACGGACGACGGTAGTAGTCGCCATAGAAGAGCGCGAGTGCCTTTCCGTCCTTATCGATGACTTCGAAGACGCGCATGTCAGGATGGTATGTCGGGATGTCCTTACGCTCCTTGAAAGTAAGTCCATAAACACGGTTGGCAGCATAGAACACACCATTGATGAGTACACTGTCGACGTTGAAATAAGGCTTTACTTCGTCTTCAGAGATATCAAGCATGGCTTTCTTCATTTTGGCGGAATAGTAGAAGCGGTCGTAGGGCTGCAACTGGAAGTCGGCTCCTTCCGTCTTACGCGCAAATTCCTCAATGGCTTTTGTTTCGGCATCGGCTTTGGCTTTGTATTCGCTGATAAGACCTTTCAAGAAGGCATTAACTTGGTCTGGGGTCTTCGCCATCGTGTCGTCAAGCGAATAGGCAGCATAGCAGGGGTAGCCCATGATCTCTGCCTTTTCAGCACGTAACTTCGCCATCTCACTGACGATGGGGAACGTGTTATACTTCGGATTGGTACCGTCGGCACGATGGATGGAAGCCTCGTAGACTTTTTTACGCAGTTCGCGATTGTCAAGACTGGCAAGGGGTGCCTGCTGCGTCGTATTCATGATGACAATGGCATAGGGTGCCTTGCCACCACGACTCTCGGCATCTTTCTTGCACTGGGCGATGTCGGCATCGCTCATGCCAGCCAGGTCTTCTTTCTTGTCAACCCATACGATGGCATCGTTGGTTGCTGCCTGCAAGAGGTCGCCCCATTGCTGTTGAAGGTCGCTGATGCGCAGATTGATTTCTTTCATACGTGCCATCTTCTCGTCAGACAAGAGGGCGCCTTTGCGCACGAAGTCCTTATATATCTCTTCCAATAACTTCTGGTCTTCGCCCTTCAACGTATCGTGTTGCTTGTCGTACACTTGTTTGATGCGCTCGAACAGTGGTTTATTGAACGATATCTCATTCTGAAGGTCAGTCAACAAGGGCTGTACCGTTTTCTCTATTTCACTAAGTTCATCCGACTTGTCTGCCTCAGTCAGTGCGAAGAACACACTGCAGACACGTGCCAATTGACGACTGCTATCTTCGAAGGGTAGGATGGTATTCTCAAACGTGGCAGGCTCCTTGTTGTCGATAATCGCCTGAATATTGTTTCGCGTATCCTGCATGGCAGCCTCGAAGGCTGGTAGATAGTCGGATGTCTGAATCTTGCTGAAATCAGGTGCCTCAAAGGGTAAAGAACTCTCTGCCAGCAGAGGGTTCTCACGAGAGGTCTGCTGGCAGGCGTTAAACGATAGCATCATGACGGACGTCATTCCGATTGCTAATATTTTACTTTTGAACATTAAACGTTAAACATTAAACATTAAACGTTGAACTTTACTGGTGTTGTTCGCGCAATAGGTCGTTGACAGTCTTAACAGGATTGAAAGTACCGAGGGGAACCTCTACGAAGATGGTTGACCAGTTGCTCATTGCACCGTTCCAAAGTCCTGGTAATTCGAGGGCCTGCAACTCCTTGCCACTCTTCGACTTCTGGGAAATGAAACCTGTGGTGGGGTCGACATACTTCGGAAGGTCGAAAGCATTGCCTTTATAGTCCTTCACGGCACATACGAGGTCGACGGGGTTGAAGTGAGTCCCCTTGGTAAACATCTCCATATACTCCTTATTTGACTTGTCGATCTGTGAAGACTCGAGAATCTGCAAGGAAACGGTACCATCCTGATTATAGGTCAGGAACGGACCACCACCTGGTTCGCCGACATTCTTCACAACGCCGCAGACGCGCATCGGGCGGTTGAGTTTCTCACGCAGATAGATGACCAGTTCGGCATCTTCCAGTTCCTTGATATCTGCCTTGCGACAGCAGAGGTCTTGTTGTACGAAGCGAATGATCTCCTCAATCTGCTCATGAGTATATTTACCTGTGTCAAGCAGACGCAGATAGTCGAAGGCACGCTGTTGTAACGTCACGAGTACACCAGCAATAATCTGTTTCCACTCTACAGTCTCGGGCTTCAGACGATCGGGCACAACATTATCGATATTCTTCACGAAGATGACATCAGCCTCAATCTCGTTGAGGTTCTCGATGAGGGCACCATGACCACCAGGACGGAACAACAACGAGCCGTCGCTATTGCGGAACGGTGTTCCGTCGGGATTAGCGGCAACGGTATCGGTAGACGGCTTCTGCTCTGAGAAGGTGATATCGTACTGGATACCATATTTCTTCGCATAGAGGTCTGCCTTCTGGGCAACCTTCTGCTTGAAGAGTTCCATGTGCTCATGCGAGACGGTGAAATGGACATGCGCCTCCCCATTGCTGGCAGCATAGAGGGCTCCCTCTACGAGATGCTCTTCCATCGGTGTGCGAGGTCCTTCCGCGTAGTTGTGGAAGAGAAGCAGTCCCTTGGGTAGTTGTCCATAGTTCAGTCCTTCCGCCTTCAGCATATTGGCTGCTACCGCCTTGTAGTTGCCCTCGCTGATGAGTGCCTTGATACCCTTGCCCTCGTTCTTCAGACAGGCAGCATCCAGTTCATCGTAGAAGGCAAACTTCTCGATATTGTCGAAATACTTCTTTTCAAAGTCGGTGGTAGGTACGTCGTAGTCGGCATCGACAAAGGCAAACATATCCTTGAACATGCGACTGGCTGCACCAGATGCAGGAACGAACTTCACCACACGCTTGCCGGCAGCCTTGTATTGCTGCCAAGCCTCTACGTATTTCTTACGGTCGTCCTCATTGGGAGCCATGATACCGCGTCCGATACCAGCGGCTGCTTCCAGTTTCAAGAACGGGAAGCCTGTCTTAAACTGACCGAGCTGATGCTCAATCTGTGCTTCACTGATGCCCTTCTGGGCAAGTTGCTTTAGGTCTTGTTGTGATAACATAATGCAAATGATTTATATTAGATTCTATTTTGCAAAGATAAGGAAAAACAATGATAGAGCCAAAAGATTTGAGGGAAATCTCAAATTAATTTGGCTTTATGCCTAAATCTTCGTACCTTTGCCCCTCAAATGAAGCAAAACAGGCATGATAGATAAATTCGAATTCACATCACAGGAGAGGGAAGAGGCTCTTGCATTGCATAGTCAGATACGTCGGGAAGTACTGCCGTCGCTTATTGAGGGCGACGAGGAGAAGATGCGTAAGTATCTGAGCAGTTATATTGAGCAGAGCCAGATACACCGTGACGTATTCGGATTGAATCCTATCCTGTTGGCGTTTCAGACGGCTGCGCTGGTGGTGGAGGAGATTGGACTGAAGCGCGATGCCGTACTTGCCGTCCTGTTGCATCCCAGTATCGAAGACGGTCATCTCACCATTGAAGAGGTACAGAATGAGTTCGGTGAGTCGGTGGCTCGTATCCTGCGTGGCTTACAGCGCATCCAGGAACTCTACAAGAAGAATCCTGTGGTGGAGACAGAGAACTTCCGCAATCTGCTACTCTCGTTTGCTGAGGATATGCGTGTCATCCTGATTATGATTGCCGACCGTGTGAACCTGATGCGCCAGATTCGTGATACGGAACATGCCGAAGCGAAGAAGGAGGTGAGTCTTGAGGCTGCCTATCTCTATGCGCCGCTGGCTCATAAGTTAGGTCTCTATAAGATGAAGTCGGAACTCGAAGACCTCTCACTGAAATATCTGGAACATGATGCCTATTATCATATCCGCGAGAAACTGAGCGAGACGAAGAAGAGTCGTGATGCCTATATCGAGCGCTTCATCCAGCCTGTCAGTGAACATCTGCAGGCAGCAGGTCTGAAGTTCCATATCAAGGGGCGCACGAAGTCTATCCATTCCATCTGGCAGAAGATGAAAAAGCAGAAGTGTGACTTCGAAGGTGTCTATGATCTCTTTGCTATCCGTATCATCATCGACGCGCCGATAGAGAAGGAGAAGATGCACTGTTGGCAGGCGTTTGCCATCGTCACTTCGATGTATCAGCCTAACCCGAAGCGACTGCGTGACTGGTTGAGTGTACCGAAGTCGAATGGTTATGAGAGTCTTCATATCACCGTATTAGGACCCGAACAGAAATGGGTAGAGGTACAGATACGTACCGAACGCATGGACGAGATTGCCGAGCGTGGTGTGGCTGCCCACTGGCGCTATAAGGGTGTGAAAGGGGAGACGGGTTTGGACGAATGGCTCACGAATATCCGTTCGATGCTGGAGACATCAGACGGACTGGAGGCAATGGACCAGTTTAAGATGGATCTCTACGAAGACGAGGTATTTGTCTTTACGCCGAAGGGTGATCTCTATAAGTTCCCGAAGGGTGCTACCGTCCTTGACTTTGCCTATCATATCCATTCCAAGATAGGTAATGCATGTACAGGTGCCCGTATAAATAATAAGGTAGTGCCATTGCGTCAACAGTTGCATAGTGGTGATCAGGTAGAGATTATGACTTCTTCCAACCAAAAGCCTCGACAGGAATGGTTGAATATCGTGAAAACTTCACGTGCCAAGTCGAAGATACGTCTTGCCTTGAAAGAGACACAGGTAAAGGAAGGACTCTTTGCCAAAGAGATGTTGGAACGTAAGTTCCGCAACCGTAAGGTAGAGATGGAGGAGGCGGCCATGCAGCACCTCGTGAAGAAACTCGGTTTCAAGGAAACCAGTGATTTCTATCGCCAGTTGGCAGACGGTACGCTGGATGTCAACGAAGTGATTGACAAGTATATCGAGATACAACAGGGTGAACAGCCCATCACGGGCAATAACGTTGCCCAGACGGCAGCCGATTTCGTATTGGATGACTCTCACCTCTCACCACTTACCACTCACCTTACAGACGATGTCCTCGTTATCGACCAAGGTATGAAGGGGGTCGACTATCAGTTGGCACGTTGTTGTCAACCCATCTATGGTGACAAGGTCTTCGGCTTCGTCACTGTTAGCGGTGGTATCAAGATTCATCGTGAAGACTGTCCTAACGCCCCTGAACTCAAGAAGCGTTTCGGTTATCGCATCGTCAAGGCGAAATGGAGTGGGAAAGGCTCCTCACAGTATGCTATCACCCTTCGTGTCATCGGTACGGATGATATTGGTATTGTCAATAATCTCACGAGTATCATTTCCAAAGATGAGCGTCTCGTCCTGCGTAGCATTAATATTGATTCGCACGACGGACTCTTCAGTGGAAACCTGACTATTATGATTGATGACAATACCCGATTGGAATCCCTCATCAAGAAACTGCGCACAGTCAAGGGTGTGAAGCAGGTGAGCAGAATCTGATACTTAGTTTTCCTTGTATGCTACGACACGTGTCAAGTCCATGTCGAGGTAATAGGTGTCATTATACTCTTGGTCCTCGACACGATAAGTGACACGAGTGACGATGAGTTTCTTGAAAGGCTGGTCGGGTGCATACTTCACATCCGGGCGATAACGCTGGGCGCGACGAGCCTGATGACGAAGACTGATGATTACGGAGTCGTTGACAAACGTGGTAGAGTCGATATCCGTAAAACGAATCGCTGACGGCTTCATCTCCTCTCGCATATTCTGCTCCATGAAATTCTCCACCAGGTCTTCGGCATCATACTGCGGTCCGCACGAGGCGAACAGCAGTATGGTGACACACATTATTATAATATAAAGATACTGTTTCATGACTGATGAGGCATGCTTTTAAGTGTTAACAACAGGTGATCCCATACCATCTGGACGGTAGGGATGAGTAGACGCTCGTCAGGGGTATGTACATCACGAAGGGTAGGACCCATGCTGACCATATCCAGGTTTGGATAACGCTCTGCGAACAAGCCACACTCCAGTCCTGCATGGATACCCTTGATAATCGGGTCCTTCTGGAACAATTTGTGATAGGTATATTTCACGATACTCTGTAGTTGACTGTTCGTGCGCATCTTCCAAGCAGGATAACCTTCAGAGAACGTTACCTTCGCACCCGCCAACTTGAAGGCAGCGGCAACGGTATTACACATATTATCCAGGTTCGACATGACATTCGAACGCTGAGAAGTCATGATATCAATCGTCGATTCATTCGTCTCCACACGAGCCAGGTTACTGGAAGTCTCCGTCATACCTCCTAACGCCTCGTCTTGACAAACAGCATAGACACCATTGTCAACAGCCTGAAGAGCATAGACGAAGCGACGAGCGGTATCGTCGTCGATGATAGGTTCTGGGTCATAACTGCGCATACGCCATACCATCGTCGGGTCGTTGACCAAGAACTCCTCGTTAACCTGTGCAGAGAAGATGTTCCAGTCGGCGCGGATGTTTTCCTTGATGGCACCTGGGACTGCCAGAACGAAATAGCCGCCACGAGGGATGGCATTATGCAGGCTACCGCCATGCAGACGTACCAAATGGATGCCCTCATAACGCTCCATCTCCTGATAGACGAAGCGAGCGATGATCTTCAGACCATTGGCGCGCTTCTTGTTGATGTCATCACCAGAGTGACCTCCAACAAGACCCTTAACAGAACCCTTGATGAAGAAATATCCCTCAGGGGCAGGCTGACGCTGCATCTCAAATTGGGCTGTAGTGGTACGACCACCAGCACAGGAAACAAAAATCTCACCCTCATCCTCAGAGTCAAGGTTGATGAGGAAGTCGCCATTCATAAAACCGGCTTTCATACCTTCTGCACCTGTCAGTCCAGTCTCTTCATCACGTGTGAAGACACACTCGATAGGACCATGCTCGATATCGTTGCTGTCGAGGATGGCCAGTTCCATGGCGATACCGATACCATCGTCAGCACCCAGTGTAGTTCCTTTGGCACGCAACCATTCGCCATCTACATAAGTGGTGATGCCTTCCTTGTCGAAGTCTATCTTCACGTCAGGCAGACAGTCGCACACCATGTCCATATGACTCTGAAGGATGACTGTCTTGCAATCCTCATAGCCAGGAGTGGCTCCTTTGCGAATCACCACATTACCTACTTCGTCGACTTTCGTTTCCAATCCTCGGCTCTCTCCGAAGTTCTTCAGATACTCAATCATCTTCTCTTCACGCTTCGAGGGGCGTGGGATTTCGTTAATCTTCGCAAAATGTTCGAAGACAACGGTAGGTTTTAACTCACTTTTATTCATAATTAATATTTATTTTAATGTTTAATATTCAATGTTTAATCTTTTATTATTATCTTTGCACCCGCAAAAATAATCATTTATGATGGAAATATTGCTATTTAGCACGTTAATAATTGCTATAGGGATGGCTTTTTTCTTGCTGAAAGTCCTTTTTCGCAAGAACGGCACCTTCTCGTCGCAGCATATTCACGACAGTAAGGCGATGCGTGAGAGAGGTATCCATTGCGTGATGGACCAAGATCGGGAAATGCGCCGCAAAAGCAGATTTGCCGTCAAAGAGAGAGCGTAAAGAAGAAATAACATAATAACGAAATAAACAGAAAAAATGAAAAAGTACATTTTTGGCACTATGGCTGTTGCCGCCATCGTAGCACTCGCTTCTTGTAACAATGCAAGTCCTAAGATGGACGACCAACCTGCAGATGCTGACTCGCTCGGCGGAACAGGACTGAAAATCGCTTACGTAGAGGTTGACTCCCTGATGACACAGTATGAGTTCTGCAAGGACTTCACACTCGTTCTCCAGAAGAAGAGTAACAACGCCCGTAACACCTTGAACCAGAAAGGACAGCAGTTGCAGAGCGCCATGAACAATTTCCAGCAGAAACTGAACAACAATGGTTTCACCAGTCGTGAGCAGGCAGAGAGCCAGCAGGCTGCCATCCAGCGTCAGCAGAATGACTTGCAGCAGTTGCAGGCTCGTCTGGAGAATGAACTCGCTAACGAGACCGCTACTTATAACGAGGGTCTGCGCGACAGTCTTCAGCATTTCCTTGCCAAATATAATAAGGATAAGAAGTACGACCTGATTCTGACCAAGCAGGGTGACAACATCCTCTACGCTGCCAAGCGTTTCGATATCACTGCTGATGTCATCAATGGTCTGAACAAGGCATATAAGTCTACTTTCAATAAGACTGAAGAGAAGAAAGAAGAGAAAAAATAAGCGTGGATATACAGAAGATTCTCGCCAAACTACGCATCACTGAACTTAACGAGATGCAGCAACACGCCGCCGAAGCGATATTATGCTCCGACGGTGATGTTGTTTTACTATCACCTACTGGAACGGGAAAGACACTGGCGTATCTGTTGCCATTGCTGCAACTCTTGGATGCCTCGTCCGACGAGGTGCAGGCATTGGTAGTAGTACCTGGCAGGGAACTGGCATTACAGACAGATACCGTCGTCCGTGATATGGGTTCTGGTTTCCGTTCAGTCAGTTGCTATGGCGGTCGTGCCGCAATGGATGAGCATCGTAAGTTGAAGGAGGTGAAGCCGCAGATTATCTTCGGAACACCGGGACGACTGAACGACCATCTCGACAAGGAGAATATCTCACGCTATGGCATCCGCTGGCTCGTTATCGACGAGTTTGACAAATGTCTCGAAATGGGTTTCCATGCAGAGATGCAGAAACTCATTAAGAGTCTGCCAGGTTTGAAGCGCCGCATCCTGTTGTCGGCTACCAACGCCGAACAGATTCCGCAGTTTGTGAATATGGCAAAGAAGGGGACAGTAGTCGACTTCCTGCCTGAAGACGAGCAGACGTCGGAACGGGTGACACTCTATGAGGTGAAGAGTCCTACGAAGGACAAACTCGACACGTTGCGTCAGTTATTGTTGGATATGGGTGATGAGAGCAGCATCGTCTTCCTGAACTATCGCGACTCGGTGGAGCGGGTAAACCGTTATCTCTCTGAACAGGGATTCACCACCAGTTTCTTTCACGGAGGACTGGAACAGAAACAACGCGAGGATGCGCTCTATAAGTTCTCTAACGGTTCTGCCAATGTGATGGTGAGCACAGACCTTGCTTCGCGAGGACTGGATATCCCCGATATCGCCAATATCATCCACTATCACATGCCAGAGAGTGAGGAAGGCTATATCCATCGAGTGGGTCGTACCGCCCGTTGGGACAAACAGGGTAGGGCATTCTTCATCACTGGTCCTGAGGAACAGATTCCTGAGTATGTGGAAGGCGATGTAGAACCCTATACGCCAACACCTCTCACCTCTCACCCCTCACCTCTCGCCCCTAAGATGGCAACCCTCTACATCGGTAAGGGAAAGAAGGACAAAGTGAGCAAGGGAGATATTGTGGGTTTCCTCTGTAAGAAGGGTGGCTTGGAGTCGTCAGATATCGGACGAATCGACGTAAACGACCGCTATTCGTATGTTGCCGTCAAGCGTGAAAAACTCCAGCAAGTGTTGCGACAGACACAGGGAGAAAAGATCAAGGGAATCAAGACAATTGTGGAACCTGTGAGATAGATATTGCAAGGCGGACTTGGCAAAACGTAAGAAAATTGTCTAAAATGCTTAATTTTTGCTCAAATATTTGTCCAATTCAAATAAAAAGTGTAATTTCGCATCGTTTTAGCAAAAACAGATAATAGATAAAGTATAACAAATAATTAAATTCACAATCAAAATGAAGAAGTACAACTTTAACGCAGGTCCCTCAATGCTTCCTCGCGAAGTGATTGAGAAGACTGCTCAGCAGTGTTTAGACTTCAACGGTTCTGGTCTCTCTCTGATGGAGATCAGCCATCGTGCCAAGGATTTTCAGCCCGTTGTTGACGAGGCAGTGGCTCTCGTAAAAGAGTTACTCCAGGTTCCTGAGGGTTACTCAGTCATTTTCCTCGGTGGTGGTGCAAGCCTCGAGTTCTGCATGATTCCTTTCAACTTCCTGATTAAGAAGGCTGCTTACCTGAACACAGGTGTTTGGGCTAAGAAGGCCATGAAGGAGGCAAAATTGTTTGGTGAGGTCGTAGAGGTGGCTTCTTCCGCAGATGCCAACTATACTTTCATCCCCAAAGGATGGAGCGTTCCTGCTGATGCAGACTACCTGCATATCACAACCAACAACACCATCTATGGTACAGAGATCCGCAAGGACCTCGATGTCAATGTTCCTCTGATTGCCGATATGTCATCTGATATCTTCAGCCGTCCTATCGACGTGAAGAAGTATGATGCTATCTATGCTGGTGCTCAGAAGAACCTCGCTATGGCTGGTGTGACCATCATCATCCTGAAAGATGAGAAACTGGGTAAGGCTCCTCGTGAAATTCCTACCATGCTCGACTACCGCACACACGTAGATAAGGGTTCTATGTTCAATACTCCTCCTGTTGTTCCTATCTACAGCGCTCTTGAGACACTCCGCTGGATCAAGAAGAACGGTGGTGTTGAGGCTATGGATAAGTTGGCTCAGCAGCGTGCAGAGATTGTCTATGGTGAGATCGACCGCAACAAGATGTTCAAAGGCACTGCCGTTGAGGAAGACCGTTCACTGATGAACATCTGCTTCGTGATGGCTGACGAGTATAAGGAGTTGGAGAAAGACTTCCTTGACTTCGCTGTATCAAAGGGTATGGTTGGTGTGAAGGGTCACCGCTCAGTTGGTGGTTTCCGTGCTTCTTGCTACAATGCTCAGACCATCGAAGGCTGCAACGCTCTCGTTGCTTGCATGAAGGAATTTGAGGCTAATCACTAATAATAGACAATAAACGTTGAACGATATGAAAGTATTAGTTGCAACAGAGAAGCCATTTGCAGCCGCCGCCGTAAATGGTATCAAGGCAGAAGTAGAGGCAGCAGGCAATGAACTGGCACTGCTGGAGAAATATACAGAGAAGGCTCAGTTGCTGGATGCTGTGAAGGATGCCGACGCACTGATTATCCGTTCGGATAAGGTAGACGCTGAGGTACTCGACGCTGCCAAGCAGTTGAAGATCGTAGTTCGCGCAGGTGCTGGTTATGATAATATCGACCTCGCCGCTGCTACTGCCCACAACGTGGTAGCCGAGAATACACCAGGTCAGAATGCCAATGCAGTTGCTGAGTTGGTATTCGGTCTGCTCGTGATGGCTGTTCGTGGATTCTACAATGGTAAGAGCGGTTCTGAGTTGCTGGGTAAGAAACTCGGTATCCTCGCTTTCGGTAATGTAGGTCGCAACGTGGCACGTATCGCCAAGGGCTTTGGTATGGATGTTTATGCTTACGATGCTTTCTGCCCTGCAGAGGTTATCGAGAAGGCTGGTGTTCATGCCGTTGCCAATCAGGACGCTCTCTTCGAGCAGTGCGACGTTGTTTCACTGCATATCCCCGCCACTCCTGAGACCAAGCAGAGCATCAACTATGCATTGGTTGGTAAGATGAAGAAGGGCGGTATCTTGGTGAACACCGCTCGTAAGGAAGTTATCGACGAGGCTGGTCTGATTAAGTTGATGGCTGAGCGTGAGGACTTGAAGTTCGTGACCGACATCATGCCAGATGCTAACGACGAGTTCGCTAAGTTCGAAGGTCGTTACTTCTCAACACCTAAGAAGATGGGTGCTCAGACTGCCGAGGCAAATATCAATGCTGGTATTGCTGCCGCTAAGCAGATCAACGCCTTCTTCAAGGATGGTGACACAAAGTTCCAGGTGAACAAGTAAAGAACGTCAGCAGGTTATACGCACTGACTTCACTCATATGGAAAACAGCCTCCCAAATCGGGGGGCTGTTTTATTATTGGAGGGGGGAAGTAAAAACAAGCTTTCACTTCTCTCACTTAATCATGACTTTCTTGCCGTTCATAATGTACACACCCTTGCTAGGATTCGTCACGCGCTGACCAGACAAATTGTAAATGATGTTGTTCTGTTCCGAAGAGTAGTTCAGGTTCTGAATGCTTGCTGACGGGGTTGCAGTCAAGACAGCCTTAGTTACCTTAATACCATGTCCCTGGAAGAGCAAGCCTTTTTTCTTGATATTGGTGAAGGTGGATGAATCGAAGCCGAAAGCTGTTGTGTGGACAGTGCCGGACGGTGTGTCGTAATGGTCTGCGGGATTGAAGTCGGCATTGTATTCTACACCATCTACTGTGAATGAAATCTTCGATGACCAGTCGTTGTACCAGAACTGAAACATGCCATAGACATCGTCGCCTGTGAACTGATTATAGTTCTGCTGATAGGTCACCACAACGAAGGGAGGCTGTTCGAAATTAGAAAAGAGATTGGCAGGGAAGTTGATGGCTGTACCCCATTCCAGCTGTTGCTCACCCTCAAAAACCACGATGCCATCGTCTGCCGAATCCATCGTCGGATATTTACCTTCGAAGTCGCTGCCATGATATGCTACGGTGAGCGTTTTCGCGAGGTCTGCCTGGTTGAAGACCGGAATAGAACGGTACACGCCATCTGAGAGTCCCATCCAGTAGAAAGTACCGATGCCAGCTTCCTTGGTCTTCTTGACCATATAGTCCATGGCATAGAGGGCTACTTCACGATTTGTTTCATAGTAGTCGATTGTCGAAGGCCATGTGGTAAATGTGGCATACTCTCCGATGATGACAGGAGCCCTTTTCAATAGATTCGATTTGATGTTACCAATCAGGTTATCGATTTCATTTTTGGCATTACTTTTATTTTGCCAGTTAGGATAACTGTGCAGTTGGAAGATGATATGTCCTGTTTCTTCTGGCAAATCAAGCGCTTTCATCGCATTAGGGGTGCTACTGGCAGAGTAGGTGTTAACTACCAAGTTACGATTCTTATTATTGCCACCAGTATTACGTACTGTTGTTACGAAACTCTTGGCATAGTTGTTGATGGCCTTATAACCATCATCGGAACCAGGCTCATTCCATCTATTATTATCATCTAACATTTCGTTATACGCTTCGAAAAGCAGATGTTGGTCGTAGTCCTTAAATTCTGTGGCAATCTGTTTCCACAAGTATTCGTACTTTGACTTAACGTTGTTGTAAGTCGTTGTGCTGGCATGCAACCATTGTGTACCATCACCTGTATCATGATGAACATTAATAATGCAGTACATACCATTGTCGATGACATAATCAACAACTTCTTTTACACGCTTCATCCACGCATCGTTTACCTTACCATTGGCATCCATCTCTTGATACCAGGTTACAGGAACACGGATGGCTCCGAAGCCAGCCTCCTTCATCATTTTCATTAACTCGGGTTTTGTAACGGGTTGACCCCAACAAGTTTCATGTTGAGCCGTTGTTGTCCAGGTCTTTGAAGCATCATTCGCATCCAGTGTATTACCCAAATTCCAACCAACGCCCATGTTCTTAACAGCGTCTTTGGCACTCTCGAAACTCTGTGCATGTAATGAAAGGGTTATCATCATCATGCTAGTCATAAATAGTAATTTTTTCTTCATATTGGCTTTAGTTTAATTTCACGCTGCAAATATACGGAATTATTTTGAGGATTCAGAACTTTTCCGTAATTTTGCACCAATATTTAATATATATTATCAAGAATCATTATGGCAATAGTAAAACCGTTTAAAGGAATACGCCCACCAAAGGAGTTGGTAGAGCAGGTAGAGAGCCGTCCTTACGACGTGCTTAACAGTGAAGAGGCACGCGCCGAGGCTGGCGACAATGAGAAGAGTCTGTATCATATCATCAAACCCGAGATTGACTTCCCAGTAGGTACTTCGGAGTATGATCCGAAAGTCTATGAGAAGGCAGCTGAGAACTTCCAGAAGTTCCAGGACAAAGGCTGGCTGGTACAGGACGACAAGGAACAGTATTATATCTATGCGCAGACGATGAACGGCAAGACACAGTATGGTCTGGTGGTTTGTGCCCATTGCGATGACTATGCAAAAGGTAATATCAAGAAGCACGAATTAACACGTCGTGACAAGGAGGAAGACCGCATGAAGCATGTCCGTGTGAATAATGCGAACATTGAGCCAGTGTTCTTCGCATATCCCGACAATGCAGTACTCGACCAGTTAATCGTGCGCTATGCTGCTACGGAACCCGAGTATGACTTCATTGCACCTATCGACGGCTTCCGTCATCAGTTCTGGATTATCAGTGACGATAAGGATATGCAGACTATTACCGATGAGTTTGCCAAAATGCCCAGTCTCTATATCGCCGACGGACACCATCGTAGTGCTGCCGCTGCTTTGGTAGGTGCCGAGAAACAGAAGCAGAATCCCAACCATACCGGTACGGAGGAATATAACTACTTCATGGCAGTATGCTTCCAGGCCAGTCAGTTGACAATTCTCGACTACAACCGCGTGGTGAAAGACCTCAACGGCATGTCATCGGAAGAATTCCTCGCTGCCCTACAGGTAAACTTCATCGTAGAAGATAAGGGTACGGACATTTACAAGCCCCAGCAGTTGCATGAGTTCTCGCTTTATCTCGATCAGCACTGGTATTCGTTGAAAGCCAAAGAGGGCACTTACGATAATACCGATCCGATTGGTGTGCTCGACGTGGATATCAGCAGCCGTCTGATTCTCGACGAGATTCTGAATATCGTTGACCTGCGTTCTTCCAAGCGTATTGACTTCGTAGGCGGTCTGCGTGGACTTGGTGAACTGAAACGTCGTGTAGATAGCGGTGAGATGCGTGTAGCTTTGGCACTCTATCCTGTAACGATGCAGCAGATTATGGATATCGCCGACAGTGGTAAGATCATGCCGCCGAAGGCTACATGGTTTGAGCCGAAGTTGCGTTCGGGACTGGTGATACATAAATTGTCGTAATAACGTATACCGTTATAACGAAAAATGGCAACTGACGAGTTCAAGACCATAGCAAAAACAAGCGAGGGATATTACACGGAGAAACGTAGTAAGTTCCTCGCTTTTGCACATCCCGTTGAGACAGTCGACGAGGTGAAGGATTTGTTGGCTGGTTATCGGAAGAAGTATTATGATGCCCGTCATGTGTGCTATGCCTATATGTTGGGAGCGGGTAGGGAAGAGTTTCGTGCCAACGACGACGGTGAGCCATCAAGTACGGCAGGGAAACCGATATTAGGACAAATCAACAGCAACGAACTGACCAATATTCTCATCGTGGTGGTGCGTTACTATGGTGGTGTGAATCTTGGAACGAGTGGACTGATTGTCGCCTATCGTGAGGCTGCTGCCGATGCTATTGCGCATGCTACCATCGAGACGCGTCAGGTAGAGGAAATCGTTACTTATTCGTTTGCCTATCCGCAGATGAACGATGTGATGCGTATTGTCAAGGAGATGAATCCTCGTGTTCTCTCTCAGACCTACGATAATACGTGTGAGATTCGTCTCTCTATTCGCAAGAGCGAGGCAGAGCAACTGCGCAATCGTCTAAGTAAACTTCTCTGAATTCTCTAAGATAAATTTGGCAGTTCTCTGAAAAAGTATTATCTTTGCATCCGATTTCTGGAAGGTTGGCAGAGTGATCGATCGCGCTGGACTCGAAATCCGGTATACCCCTTTCGGGTATCGGGGGTTTGAATCCCTCACCTTCCGC
>JBGVBD010000163.1:0-2303 GCA_045225255.1 Prevotella sp.
ACCACGTTACGAAATCCTCGACGGACTTCGAGGCGTGGCAGCCTTCATCGTGATGATCTTCCACTGTTTGGAGGCTTCGAGCACCGATCATGCCAATAAGCTGACCGACCATATCGGTCACGGCTATCTGGCGGTGGATTTCTTCTTCATCCTCTCAGGCTTCATCATCTGCTATGCCTACGATGACCGCTGGGGCAAGATGACGACATGGGGATTTATCAAGCGCCGACTGATCCGCTTGCATCCCACTATCGTGTTTGCCATTATTCTTGGACTGGCGCTGTTCTACTATGGTTGGGGCGACGTGTTCCCACTCGTACAGCAAGCTGATGTGTGGTCGCTGCTGCTCATCAGCGTGATGTTCTTCTTCATGATTCCCGTGCCTGAGACGATGGACATTAAGGGGTTGGGCGAGACCACGCCGCTCAACGGCAACGCCTGGTCGCTGTGGTTCGAGTATGTGGCCAACCTGCTCTATGCGCTCATCATACGCCACTTCCCCAAATGGCTGTTGGCGGTGTTTGTGGCGCTCTGTGCCTATTCACTAAACCAATTGTAAAATGAAGATAGATCACGTAGCATTATTCTGTCCCAACCTTGATGCGATGCGACAGTTTTTCCTTGATTATTTCGAGGCAGTAAGTAACGAGCAGTATCATAATCCACGTACTGGCCTCAAGACATATATCCTCACGTTTCCTAATGGTGGGGCAAGGTTAGAGTTGATGCAGCGACCAGATACTATCGATGCTGACCCTTCGAAGCCTAATATCGGCTTCATCCACGTATCGTTTGCCGTAGGAAGCAAGGAAGCTGTGGATGGCAAGACACAAGAATTGCGAGATGCAGGCTATCAGGTAGTAAGCGGCCCACGCACTACTGGCGATGGCTATTACGAGAGTTGTATCCTTGGTCCAGAGAGAATCCAGATAGAAGTGACGGAGTAGCTTCGATGTCCCAGACGATATAAAGCGATGGATATATGACAACAATCTGGTGCTTCCACGATTATATACAAGCTACGACAAGTTGGAATACTTCTGCTTGCCCATTGCCGAACTCGATTACTTCGACCTCACCCCCACACCACCAATCAATCTGCATTTCGACCTGATGGCAGGAGAGATGAATAACGGGTATGTTGGTGAGCGATATTCAAAATAAAACATAAATCCCAAGGCATTTCCACTTTGCTTTGGGATTTTTTTCGTATTTTTGCAGCATGGATGACGATTTTAGGCATATCATTGTTGCCGACTCATTAGACGGCATCGGCAAGGGCGAACTTGCCGGATACTTGATGCATGCCTATCTGCATCAGGGCGTTTGCGAGTTTACATACAACGAGAATCCCTATAAGATGGAGGCAGGCGACTGTGCCATCATCAGACGGGGCGACCTTGTGACAGACTTTTCTGTGAGCGACGATTGTAAGATAGATGTGGTGTATGTCACGCCTGAGTTCATCGAGATTTCCACGCCGCAGAGCAATTACGGCATGAAGGGTTCGCTGGCTCTTTTTAACAACCCCGTCATGCATCTGACTCCAGACCAGCAGAAAGTGTGTGCCCTTGATTTCGACTATATCAAAAGACGGCTGGCTCTGACATCACATAACTTCCACCGCGACGCGATGATCAATGCAATCCAGTGCATGATTATCGATTTCTTCGATTTCCATGCCTCTCTTTTCGGCAACGAGAAGATTACTTCTCAGTATGCCGACTTGATGAATCGTTTCATTGCGCTATTGGAACAAGGCGACTTTCGGCAGAACCGTGAAATCAGTTACTATGCCGATAAGCTCTTTGTTACGCCAAAATATCTTTCTGATGTATCGAAGAAGATCAGCGGTTTCGCTGCCAACTACTGGATTAACCGCTATACCATCCTCGACATCAGCCGCCAGTTGCGTAATAGGAGAAAGACATTGACGGAACTATCCGACTACATATACAATGGCAGGAGGCATAAAATATTATCATCGCAAGGATTTCAATAGGAATTTACGAAAAAGAGTGTTTCGGCAAAACTCCTAACGTCCTAACCCAATAGGGCTCAAATGCCGATGTACAAAGGGATGTGATCGGGTTACCTGTTGCTCGAACACTTAACCCACTTCTCACGTATTTGCAAAATAAATCGAGAAATATTTGGTAGTTAAGATAAATATTTCTATCTTTGCAGTGTCAGAATGTCGTCAGAGGGCGCGAACGATTTGCTTTCGAAGCAAAATTCAAGCTGGACCTTTCTGACCATCATATGAGGACATAGCCACAAGGTTATGTCCTCAATTTTTCTAT
>JBGVBD010000164.1:0-1602 GCA_045225255.1 Prevotella sp.
GCCCTGATAGATGAGAGGTACATTTCTTCTCGCTGACAACTGAATAGACAGTACTCCAGATACGAAACCCGCGTGATAGCGACGTAAGGTGCGCCGCCACGACAGCCAGCTTTAGGAGGTGATGGACAAGCTGGCCGAGCGATCTACGCAGCCTTTAACCCGGTGCTGGCAATCCGGGCGCGAGGACAGCGCGGGGGATAATGAAACTTGTTCACGCCCTCCCACGGACTTGAGGGGGAGTCCCTGCCGTATGCGCCAGCCCCCCACGGGCAGCGGTATTGCGGGGCTATGCAGCCGGGGCCACCGGCGGTCTGGAATACTCCCCGCGCCGGGGATGCGTGGCAAATACGGCGTACATATCAATCAGAGAGCCGCCGATCCGGGGCCTTTCTGTCTTGTGACAGCCCAAACTTAACCCGGCCCGGCGGCTCTCTCCATTGTGGATTGAAATGGAATAAAACAGTCTCCCTGCTTCTGGTCATCGTGGCCAGAGGTGGGGCAAGGTCAAAGGGCGGCGCTTTTAGCGCCGCCTTTCCGCGTTTCCCCACAGGACAACGGGAGACTGGTAGTATCAAACAACAACGGAACAGGAGGATGCTATGACAGATCCCATTGATCGGGAGGAATATGTATATCAAGTCGATAAGATAAAATTCATCGTCACGCCCGTCTACAAGGAGGACGGAGAGCCGATGCGCGATATTCTCTTAAAACTGATGCTGGCGGAACTGGAGCCAGCTTAACCCCCTTTCACGGACATCCTTAACATGGGCGGTCAACGGAGGTATAATATAGGTAGGATAAAACCTCTTGTTTGACGGCTGAAAGGAGGATATATTGAAACAGTCAAACAAGAATTTCGCAGTAGGTACTGCCGCTCTATATTGCCGCCTGAGCCGCGATGACAACATGGATAGCGAGTCCAACAGCATCAGCAACCAGAAGAAAATACTTCAAAAGGCCGCCAAGGAAAAGGGCTACACCGATACCGTTTTCTTTGTGGATGACGGTATCACGGGTACGACGATGAAGCGCCCCGGCTTTCAGAAAATGCTGACGGCTATTGAAGCCGGGTATATCTCGGCGGTGTTTGTGAAAGACCTTTCCCGGCTGGGCCGTAACTACATTGAGGTCGGCAAGCTGACGGAAGAGTTCTTTCCGCTCCACGATGTACGGCTGGTGGCCGTTTCCGATGGCGTAGATAGTGACGAGGGCGAGGACGACTTCACCCCGTTCAAAAACATTATGAATGAATACTACGCCAAAGACATCTCCAAGAAACGGCGCATCGTCAACAAAATGAAAGGCAATTCTGGAGTGCCACTTTCTCCGCCGCCCTATGGCTACATCAAGAACCCAGATGATACCCGCTTTTGGATTGTGGATGAAGAAGCCGCCGCTGTGGTACGCCGCATCTACCGTATGGCGCTGGATGGCTTCGGCCTTGCCGAAATTGCCGCCGCGCTGGGTGCGGACGGGATTGTAAATCCCACCTACTACTGGCGAAGCAAAGGTACCAACCGGGGCGGCTCCAAAAGTACGCTGGAGCCTACCAAGTGGGGCCACACCACCATTAAGAAAATCCTCACCTTGCAGGAATAC
>JBGVBD010000165.1:0-28715 GCA_045225255.1 Prevotella sp.
AAATGCGCGAAAGCGGATGCAAAGGTACAACAAATTTCCGAACCGCCAAACTTTTTCACTGGAAATTTTCATTAAAAAAGAAAAAAAATTATACCAGTTGACATAGGTCAAGGCAAGAAACACTATACACATTATTATAATATATAAAAATAGGCGGTAACTGAGTACCGCCTACCTTTATTATTATAATGGAAACTTATAATCCAAAGAATCCTCCACCCAACAAATTCTCCAAGTCTTCCAACTCACGAGAACTTGGATTCAAATTACCGTCTATGTCAATACCTCCGAATCCGCCAAATCCATCGAGATCTGTAGTTACACCACTACCAGCCAACAGGACGGGAGTCTCAATGATTGCTATCTCCATTTCAGGAGTGATATATTTCTTTTTCATAATCTTATTCGTTTTAGTGGTTTTACTTAATGACAACCTTCTTGCCGTTGAGGATATAAATGCCCTTGCCTGGCTTCTCTACGCGCTGTCCCTTGAGGTTATAGTACTTACCGTCTTCCATCGAATTACGGAGAGCATTATTGATGTTGGTTGTATCATCGTCATCTAAGCCTATAACACGAACAGCATTTTCAACTTCAGACAAAACATCATAGAAATCAAAGTATGCACGATAAGCCTTCATCTTCGTGAGACCTTTAGAATAATAGAACTTGTTACCACTGAGGAACAAACAATTCTCAGGAACTTCGGTGTCTGCGACATAGGTTCCAATCATCTCGCTCCATGCTTTCTTAGTGCGTTTAACAGTTGCTACCGTCGGATCATCTTCAGGATTGATATCAACACCATCAACATCAAATGAAGTGATATCCTTTGATGTCTTTATCAAGTATGGATGGTTCTCCTCAATTTCAGATGCGTCTGCAAAATTGACTGTGATACCTACGACATCACCACCATCTTCTTCTGGCACATAACCCGTGAAGTTTTTCAGTACTACGTCATCACCAAAGGCAGCCTTCATCTGTTCTGTAGACATAGCGAATGGCAAGCAGATGGTACTCCACTCGTTAGCATTAATCGTGCGCTTTACCTTCACGTTGATACCTTCTGCTGCTACAGGAGCTGTTGTCGCATCCTCGTCAAGGGTTTGCCTATCGGTAACAATAACTTTGAATGTGACAGGATCAATTTTCTTATCCTCAGCGCCACCTTCATATCCTAAGAATTCAAAGTTGGAAACGGTAACTTCATATTCACCTAAAGCTAATTCTGCATCAGCTTCTATTTCAGCACTTGCAATTAGCATCTCCCCGCTAGGGATAGGAGTAATTTTTCCACTAGAAATTAATCCTTTGGCAGAACCTTTAAAGTTTATTTTACTTGTTAGGAATTCTCCTTTCCACTTAGAAGAGACTTCGGTATTCTCTGTGTAATTAATTCCAGAAGGAAATGTCGTCTCAAATTGAAAGCCCGCATAAGAATCAGCTGGGACGTCAACAATTAAGTCAAACGAAGCCGTATTTCCTGGCATTACTTCTACATCAGGAATGGTAAGCGTCTGTGCATTTGTCAGCCCAATACTGGCAAACAATGCAGCTAAGAGTAAAAATGTTTTTTTCATAATAATATTCTATTTTAATTATTTTCCAAGATAAACTTCAATCATTTCAATGGCATCTTTAGTATCAAATTCGCCATCAAGATTAATATCTGCAGCTTTTGTTTTAAAGCCTGAAGGATTCTTTCCCAGATATTGATCAATCACTTTAATAGCATCTTTAGTGTCAACTTCCTTATCACCATTCGCATCACCAAGGATTAAACCACTCTCACTAGAAGCATTTGCAACTGTTTGAGTCGTTCCATCAGCAGAAACAAATTTTACATTCTTTACTTCGATATTTCCAGTGCCAGCATAAGCATCTGAGGCAGTAACGTCGAAAAAGAGAATGATTTCAGATTTGCCATCAATGAAATTCTTGACTCCATCAACAATTGTCTTTCCATCACTATCCACTTTGTATGAAACAGCCACTACGCGAGTAATGCCATCCTTCTCAAAAAAATCAATTTTGTGGAAAGTTTCATCCGATGTGCGAAGAGACTTGGGATTGCTCATAGTCAAACCTTCAGGCAGCAGGATTTCCATCTGGAAAGCAGAATAAGCTTTTGCATTTTCTAAAGCGACAGCCACTTTCTTTGTCTGTCCTTTATTAATAGCAAATGGTTTTACAACAGACACATTGTCATCTGCCCATACACTGCTTGCTCCCAGCAAGAGTGCTAAAGATAAAATCAGACTTTTTACTTTCATGTTGTTATTGTTTTTATTGTTAAATAGTACTTTTTATAGCTTTTACACACTTCTTTTCAAATGTGGCAGCATATACAACGATGCAAATATACAAAAAAAAATCAAATCGACAAACATTTTTCCTTTTTTTTTGAAAAAAATAGCCCCCCATGCGGAATGGGAGGCTAAAATAGATGCAAACAGAGAGCTGATGCTCCCGTATTCTTTATTTACCTAAAATGATATTGATAGTCGTTTGCATGTCGTTCACTGCATCGATGCCCCTCATGCTTGCGAGCATGAGGGGCAGTAAGATTAATAATTTAGTTTTCATTGACTCTGAATACCTTAATTGTTCTTATTTCTTTCCTAACGCCTTATAGATGATTGCCTGAACGTCGTTCACGTCAATCTTTTTGTCACCATCCATATCGGCTGCTTTGAGGACAAACTTTTCAACAGGTTTTCCTAAGATGTAATTGATGATGGTGGTTACATCATTCACATCAACAGTTCCGTCACCGTCAGCATCACCGAGGGTAGTTAAGAAGTTGAAACCACCAGAACCAGAATCGCTACCCTTGTCAAACTTGAACTTGGCGGCATTCACGATCTTACCACTGTTCTTGTCTATGAGCAGAGCAACAACACTGAGCTTGTTTTTGTCTTGAATACGCGTATTGCTGGAGATATCAATCGAATAATTGTGCTCCATGGCAACATCCTTGGTGATGGTGGCAGACACACTACCCTCAATACCGTTGAAAGGCTCATAGGCTGCAACAGGAATATAGTTGTATACAACATTGGTAATCTTCGGCTCGCCACTTGTCAGATTGAGAAGATTCAGGTCGTTGAGAGAACTGCCTGCATAATAGTTCGTCTGATACCAGTCAGGCGTAGTACCTGTCATGCCGTCTTCCTGAAGCACATAACCGATGCGGTAGTTAGCGTTGGTTACATCCTCGACAAAGGTTGTAGTGGTCTTGATATTGATGGTCTTCTTCGTTTCGTCGCTCCAAGCGGCATCAATCTCAATGCCTGCAGGTACGTAGCCGCGCTGAGCAGCCTCCACTTCGCGACTGATACCGAACGCCTCACTGCCACTGCCGTAGTAGGGATCCATGACCTCACCACGGTTAATCTGACAGCTGGGATAGTTCGAGAGGTTCAGTTGATAGTTATCCAATATCATGGGATCACTACCTCCGCCATGAATGGCAATGGTAATCACGTCGTCTCTATACACCTTATTCAACAAAGTCAGTCCAGGAATACCGCGAGCACACCATCCGCACCAAGTACCTGTCGCCTCTTCGACAACAGGAACCACCTTAGGCTTCTTGGCAACGGTAACCAGCTTGCCTGACGCTGTCATATTCTCTGTCGTACACTCGTTGGCAACACCGTTGACCTTAGTCACCTTAAAAACTTTGTCACGCTCGCCAATCGTTGCATCAGCCTCGACAGGCACCAGTACCTCAGCATTCATCATGAAGGTGATTGGGTCAGACAGCTCCAGATGGTGCTGGGTTGAGGTACTACCAGTAGTGATGGTATAGTCGATGCTGGTAACAGGAGCAATACCTTCGCCTGACAATGTGATAGGCACGGATACCTGTCCGTTCAACGCGGCATAAGCCTTGCCGAAGTCGGTAGTGACGACACTGGCTGCATTCGTTGCAAATTCACCCTCAGCGGGATCCATCTCAATGATAGTACGGAAACTATCCCATCCGGGGGTATTGGCGTATGCCTTGCCGGTGCCGTAGGGTACATAGAGCTTGGCTATCTTCATGTTATCGCCACTAAATACCATCGATGAAACAGCAAAGGGCTTTTTGATATGGCTCACCACCTTCGTCATCTGGTTACAGTAGAGGAAAGCCTCCGGCTCAATCTTCTCCACACTGGCAGGAATCTCAATCTCTGTAAGTGTTGACAGACTGCGGAAAGCGGCAGGAGCAATGACCTTTACACCTTCGGGAATCTTGGTAGTGGAAAAGCCTTGGATAAGAGTGTTAGAAGCTGTCTCGATAATCGCGTTACAATTGTTGCGTGAGTCATATGTGGGGTTAGCTTCATCGATGGTAAACGATGTAATTGATTCACAACCGCCAAAGGGCGATTCACCCAAATTAGTGATTCCTGCTGACATTTCTACCTTCGTCAATTCCGTATCTGCCCAGAAGGTTGCCCTTCCTAACGATGTTACACTATTAGGAATCTCTATCTCCTTCAGCCCAGGCTTGCCGCTGAATGCCATATCACCCAGAGCCTTGACAGTAGAAGGAATAACGGTATTCATGCATGCGATACGCAGGGTATTGGTCGCCGTCTCAATGATGGCATTACAATTGTTTCGTGAATCGAATACGCTATTGCCTGTTTCCACACTTAACGCCTTCAGGTTACGGGCATAGTAGAAGATATCACGTCCAAGTGATGTGACGGTCTTGGGCAATACCAATTCCTCAATGCCGCTGTCCTGGAAGGCAAAGTCACCGATGGCAGTCAGATTTTTCGGTAGCACGATATGCTTCAGGATGGTTGTGGTCATAAAGGCTTCACTAGACAGTTCGTTGGCAGTAGCACCACCTCCTTCAACAATAGTGGCTTCAGAAAGGTCTATCGACGACAATGTACCATACTGACCACTCATTTCTTTCAAACAACGGATATCATTGCCGTCAATCTGACCAGTAACCTTCAATTCCTCGACAATGCCCCTTTTGTCAGCTATCAGCATCTCGAGCGTCCCGGCAGTCTCCACGTTGATAGTCAGGCTGCGGTTCTGGAGATATTCCGTTTCTTCGACTATTCTCCTGTCCTCCTGTGTAAATATATCCCAATACTGTGCTTTGGCATACAGTTCTTTGGTACCGTCAGGTACAATCAGACGGGCATTAGGTTTAATCATTCCAAAGGGTGATCCTTCGCAAGTAAAGACGAGAGGTTCAGGATAAGATACCTTTATCAGAGTTGTTCTACATTCGGAAAAGGCTAAAGATTCCCAATTGATAACACTCGTAGGAATCTCTATCTTTGGCAGGTTGAGGCGGGCAAAGGCATATTCTCCGATGGAAGTAACGGTAGACGGTATCGTCAAGGTTCCTTCCGAAGCCTGAATCAGTTGATTGGAAGCCGTCTCAATGATGGCGTTACAGTTATCGCGCGAGTCATACTTTGTATTCTCAGGGTCAACAGTGATAGAAAGGAAATTGCAACCATAAAAAGCATTTTGTCCAATCTCCTGCACCGAGGAAGGAATATACAGGTCCGTCAATTTATCGTTTGAATCGAAGGCATAATCCCCTATCACCTTAATGCTCTTTGGCAGGATGATGTTCTCCAAGTCAGATCCATAGAAGGCGGTAAAATAAATCTCCTCAACCCCTTCAGGAATTCCAGATGCCTTGCAGCCCTTAATCAGCTTGCCTGTGGCACGCTCATAAATGGCATTGTTCTGCGAATAGTATGTTTTGTTATCTTTGTCAACCTGTATAGACTCTATTGGTGTAAACATAAACGCTGAACCTACAATGAAATTCACATCCTTGGGAATTATTATGGAGGTCAAGTTGGATAATCTAAAGGCATCGCTCCTGATTTCCGAAGTAGTCTTAGGCAGTATAATCTCTGTCAGAGTATGACAGTGATCAAACATAGCATCACCTATGGAGTTCTCCTCTGTAGTATATTGTCCATCATAATTATGATAAATAGTACCCCCTACAATGTGAGCCTCTGAAAGGTCAAGTTTAGACAAGCGGCCCAATGGTCGACCAAGTTCAAACTTAAATTCAGACATTTCACGTATTATGTCAATGTCGCTGCCATCCATTTCACCAGTAATCTTCAGACGACTGATGAGATAGCGTTCTTCATCTTTAATCAGCGAAGCCAATTGACCCGGCTCCTCTAAATGCAACTCACGGAAACCAATCTCAGTTTTCTCTTCATAGCTGATGTCGTTGTTTGAAGCTGGCTGTATGCCTACCACGGCATTCTGGTCTTCAGTGAAGTCCATACTACCAGGTGTCAGTGCAGTCAAGGCAAAATAACCGTCTAAGTCACCTCCCCAACCCCAGTTGATAAGGAACTTGCCGTCCTTATAGCCGTGCAGCACGAAGGTGTGACCTGTTTGATTCTTATAACCGCTATAGATAACAGGGCGACCTGACTCAATCTCTTTATAGAGTGCCTGTTCCCACTCCTCATCCGTAAACTCATTACGGTTTACCAAATCAACGCCCTTGCTAAAGTTGAAAACCGAAATAAGTGCACCGGGGATGCTCGAAGCAAACGACGTGGATTCGTCAAGATTATAGTTCATCAAGACCGACTGACCGCAATAGCGCATCAACCAAGCGATATCATCGTTTGTCATGTTGAACCAGTTGAACTTTCTGGCAGGCAGAGTCTCCAGTTCTATCTGAGGTTTAGTAGCATCACTTTTATTAGAAGTATAGCCCACGGACTCGCGCACACTGTTCAAAGGCCATTGGAAGAAGTTTACCACCTGAGCCATCGCTGTAGCCACACAACCGGTAAGTGCCTTATTACCACCAATCTCAGGGCAATGCTGTTGATACAAACCTGCCTGATCCCATTCGGTCTTCATGAGCGCAATGAGTTCAGTACGCTCCGCACTGGTTCTACGGGCAACTCGACGTGCAGCCACACCATTCTCGGGTGTTTTCTTCAGTACTTGAGCAATTTCAGAATAATAGCCCATCAGCCATTTTACATTGTCTGGAGCCTTTGACAGGTCGAAATTGCCATGCTCTGAATAGCCCAAGATATCTGGCATACGGTCGTCACCACTAACAATCACGAAACCATCATTGTTCTCTACATTGAATACGTAGTAGGCTTTACTTTCTACATTCTTTGAAAGTGCACGACGCTGGTTCCTTTGCTTGAACTGTTTGCCTTGCATAAACTGCTGGGCTTTTTGTAAAGCCTCAGTCTCTGTAACTTCTCCTGCAAACATTGTCAGAGAGGTCAAAAGAGCAATTAACAATACGGTTGATTTCTTCATATTATTTTTGTTTTTAATTATTTTTTTTCGGTCCTAACCCTAAAAAGGGGCCTTTATTTCTTCAATGCTGCAAAATTATGAATTTATTTCGAATGTCGCAAATTTCTCGGAAGAAAATTGCAGCTACCATTCAATAAAGAAGATAACAAAAGGCGCTCTTGAGGAACGCCTTATATCATATTAATGCAGAACTATTACATTATTTCTTACCCAATGCTTTGTAGATAATAGCCTGCACATCATTCACGTCTATCTTGCCATCCTTGTCCATGTCAGCGGCCTCGAAGATGAAGGTTGCCACAGGCTTCTTCAGGATGTAGTTGATGGTAGAAGTCACGTCATTCACGTCTACCTTCCCGTCATCGTCGGCATCGCCAAGGATGTAAGTTGCCATGATCGTCAGTTTGCCCTTTACATAACTAATCTCGTAGTTCTGAGCCTCAGCACCAGAAACGTTGATGTCATATACATTAGGATCACTGCCCAAAGTTGCTATCGTCGAAATGGTTGGTTTCTTCGTTAGCACTGCCTCTGTTTCATTGTTCTTGAATCCCTCATAGGTTATTCGGAGGTTTGGAAGAGCCTCGCCTTGATTAATGGTATAACTCTCCGCGGTAATCTTTAGTGGAGCCTTTGTGATGGTCAATGTACCTGATACATAGGAAACATTTTCGTTCGATACGGTGCCTTTCTTCACCACGATGTCGTAGGTTCCTACAGGAGATGCGGCTGTAGCCTCACATGTAATTTGGGGTATACCAACCAATTCCGCTCCAGAAGTAGTATATTCAAACGTTGGATTATTATCTCCATACTCACGAGTATAATTATTGGCATTAATGACAACAACCTCGGAAAGAGGGTTAAATACTTTTATTGTCGCATTAACATCGCTCTCTTTTGTGACGGTACCATTCGCGTCTGAAAAAGCGATTTCACTTGCCTTTATAGTATAATCACCAAGCGGTTTACTGCTACTTGCTTTTAATTTAAAACTTAACAGTCTACCTTCCTTTAGTGGCAGTAAAGTATTAGAATAGAGAATAAACCTTCGGGTTCCATTCTCGAACTCCTGCACATTACAAACCATGTCAACAGCCTGATCTGCTGATAGGTTATACACATTACCATCTTTACCATTCTCCAAAGAGAAACCTTCAGGCACAATCAAATCAAACTGAACGCCTATATATTTGGAAGCTGTAGAAGATAATAAAATATCTACATCCACTGTCTCGCCGGGCTTCAATGGCACGTTTTGCATCAACAAAGTATTTGCATTTCCTGTTGTGAAAGACAAGAATGCGATGAGTGCTATTATAATACTCTTTTTCATTTTACTACAGCCTTTTTACCATTAATAATATACAGTCCCTTCTTATGAGCGTCATTATGACGAATACCTCTTAGATCGTAGACTTTATCAGAAGCTTTACTTCTTCCCACATCCTTAATATCCGTTACAATAGCAGAACCTTCAATTCTGACAGTCTTGCCAAAACGATTTGCAGCGACCATGTTCTTTACTTCCAGATTCTCTGTGCTTGCACCGTTAACATCTATCTCGATGAGATGATCATTCTCAGGCTTTAACAGTTCATTGGACAAAGAATAAACCACCACAGTGTACGTATCAGCACTCGTCTGGCAACTCATTACGTTATGTGAGTTTGTCATGCCTTTGACAGGGCGAATATGATTGACCTGCATACCCTCTGGAACTTTTACTTCAAATTGAACAGCAGTATATTGGGGTAAATTTGTCATATCGTATGTAAGTAGGGCAGCCATATCTGCTGAGTTTTCCTGATTCAGAATATTTTTCACTACAAGAATGATATCCCCAATATTCAGCTCTAAGTCGTTATTCATGTCGTATTTAGCCACATCGTCAGGATCAGCATCTTCGTTCATCGTAAAGTTGACCACTTTTACTACATCGCCTACATCATAATGTCTTAAAGCAAATATCGGAAAACCTCCATTAATAATCTCGGTATCTTCCATCCATGTGCTATAACTAGCATCAGTAGCTTTTTCATTCACCCAGGCATTCAGTGCGTCAAGTAGATCGGAGCGGAATGCACCATTGACATAAGAGCTAGTCTTGAGAGTCCATGAAGTACCTGAACCCGTGAAACTGGAATTATTTGCTGTTACGCATTTGTCACTGGTGGCAGGAAGAGTTGTCTCGTATTGTTTATAATAACAATTGGATACAAATTTCGGGGCGAATCCTGTACCAGTGATTATTCCAGAATAACTGCCATCAGAAGGAACCTCGCAAACAAGATAACAATTCATAATGGAATCATTATCGGGAGAGCCGCAGATACCGCCTATAAAGCCTGCAAATGTATTCACTTTCGAAATATCAGATCTAGCAGACACGTTACCAACGAAACTGGAATTTGCGATATGACTAGCAGAATGGTGTCCGGCAATACCTCCCAAAGACTGTAATCCCTGTACATTTCCTGAAATACAGCAATTATCGATAGCAACATTAGTCGAATTAGCTACTAATGTACCAACATAATTTTCTCCATACACATTGCAGCGCATTAAATTTAAGTTGTTTATCGAACCATAATTCATACGCCCGATAAAACCCATATAGTCTCTAAGCTCATTACAGTAAAGTCCTAAAATCGTATGGTTATTGCCATTCACATTATACCCGTCTAAATCAATAGGAGTCCAACGGTAACTATTCATATCAATATCTGCCATGATGTAAATGTTCTTGTCAGAAATATCTGGCTGTGATGCTCCATTCAAACCATTCATGACACTTGACAGCCACGCCAGGCCTTCAGCAGAAGACAGGTAGATATTACCTTGGTCATCTTCGCGATAGCCTTCAGGTTGCGATGTGACCACTTCTGTCCAATGCAACTTGTCAGGAATATGGGTCATTGGCTTACTCCAAGAACTCTTATCCGATCCATTCACTGCACGGACATAAAAGTCCAATGGTTTTCCGATTGGTATGTTTTTCAGTACACATGGATTGCTGGTCACAGGAACTATCACTCCTTCTTTGACATCATGTTCAGCAGCCACATATAATACCTCCCAACTCGTCGTCTTACCACTTTGGTTCCATGATAGTTTTGTTTGAATAGTGGTATTTCCTACAATGGTAGCATTCGAAACCATCAGGTCTGTGGGATTACTGCACAAAGTCACGAATTCATCACCCAATATCGGATAGCCCGTTTTATTATCCATGATCCATGTTCTCAAAACCGACTCGTTTTTCATTTTCACCCATGCATTTAATACTTCATTTAAATCGGAATACTCATTTCCGTCAATGACAACTGGTGATGAAAGTGTATTCTGACTGGCTTCATGATGGAATGTTACCATTTCCGTAGCATCCTTATTATCGTATCCAATTATCTGCATATCAGTATTGATATCATCCCTACCATAGAGATAATGAATATGTGAGTCCTCAGGACAACCTATCACGTTTCCTAAACAACTAGCCTTTTGGGGATCATAATAAACTGTTCCTGTAGAATAGCAATTAAGGATAGTGGAATAGAAAGTATGACCTATCAGTCCTCCTCTATACCAGGTATTCCTTTCTCCTTCGTTGACAACGACATCACCTGTAGCAAAACTGTTACGAACGGTAACCAGTCCATAGGTGGAACCGACTAAGCCTCCACAAGACTGTCTTCCTGACACGGTGCCAGAAGCAGAACAGTTGGAGACAACACTTTCCACATTTTCAGCATTAGCATCCACGGCACCGCATAATGAGCCGACATCCTCAATACCTGTTACATTCACTGAAGAATGACAGTTCGTAATTTCCTGACAGAAATTAGCAAATCCGACAAGTCCACCAATAGCACTCATCGATGCACTATGACCTTCTCCTTCTAGTTGGGTTAAAATACTTGCCACAGAACCGCCCACCATATTGACATTCTTGATACTTCCACGATATACATATCCGAACAATCCTTTGTCAGAGCAGGCATCATTGATATAGATATTCGATATGGAATGTCCCTGGCCGTCAAATACGCCAGAGAAACCTAACCAGTCTTTATGATAATATCCACCTATTGGATACCAGCGGTAACCATCAAGGTTTAGGTCGGCTGTCAGTGTCACTGTTTTCCCTTCATAAGTATTGCATTCCTGATCATGCAGTCCATTTACCTTGACGGCAAGCCATGCAAGACCTTCTGTTGAACTGATGGTAACATTGCCCTCCGCATCTTCAACATATCCTGCAGGTTGCTCCTTGACGACATCCGTCCAATATAACAGATCAACAATGGCATATTGCGTTTCACTCCAACCACTCTTGAGTTCACCTTCACCCTTAGCACGAACATTAAATTCATATACATAGCCCAGAGGTATGTTTTGAATCATTGCAGGATTACTGGTAGTCTCAATAGTTGTGTAAGTAGCATTGGTAACCCCTTTACGGCGATAGCGAATCTGCCATTTGGTCGCATTGCCATTTTCTGTCCAACCTATAGAGACACTATTCTTATTTCCTGTTTTGACATTTTGGATGGTAATATCAGACACATTCGGACATTGTACTACATGCTTTTTGCCAAAGATGGGATAACCGCCATTGACTTGGTTAACATCTGCTATCCACGTATTGATGGCTGCATCGTTATTTTGCCCTACCCATCCGTTCAATGCTGTCAGCAAATCGGTGACAGGCTCGCCGTCAATGACAACAGGGGTAAGCAGTGTGCATGCTGCTTCAGTCTTAACGAATGTTGCAGTATCAGTGATTATCGTTCCACCCTTAAAACCGACAACACCCATAGGCACCTCTACGCTATAGCAACTGCTAATCGTACCAGCATCTGAGTATGCAGCAATACCACCATTATAACAGTAGGCTCTCTGCCTGAAACTACCTGCTGCATAGCAGTTTTTTACAACACCTTGGTAATTGTTACCAATCAACATACTTGCCCATCGTGTACCAGAAGTATAGACATTGGCAAAACTATTAATAATAGTTCCATTATTAACCTCTCCTACTAAACCGCCAGTATTGTCACGACCTTCTACGACACCATTCATGATATAACAACTGCGAATAGTACCTAGTAATAATCCACACAATCCACCAGTACGGCCACCCGTTCCTTTTACGTGGAGATTTTTAAAACCAACATTTTCAACAGTATTATAAAAATCTGAGAAGAATCCGACAGAGGTAGTTGGTTCAATCACAAAAAGATTGGAAATGACATGTCCATTACCATTGAAATTACCGCCATTTACTATTGGTGTCCACTTATAGGCAGATAAATCAATATCTGCTGTCAAGATGACATTTTTTAAAGGATCAGTTTTTGCCCACCATGCCAGAGCTTCCGCTGTGGATATCTCCACCGTATTATTAGCCTCATCTAAGATATATCCTTCTGGTTGTGAAGTAACAACATCCCGCCAATAGGGAGCCTCTACCATTAAGCTAATCTTATTCCATTGACTATATTGGCTGCCTTTTACAGAACGGATATAGAAATCATATTCAGTAAACTTCTGAAGATTCTCGAATGTTACGGTGTTGGTTGTGGTGTTATATACCGTACCACTGCCTAATCCGAATCCTTTCACGCCATATTCTATCTGCCATTGTGTAGCAGTACCGTTTTCTTTCCATGTAAGATGAACGGTAGTATTTTCAAGAGAGGAGACTATGTCCGAAACCATGCGGCATTCGCTTTCCTGACTGACGATTAACTTAAATCCTGCATAATACATGTTTCCAGAATAATCTAGCGTCAACGCATGAGTTGTCGACACCACCGGGCTAATGTCGTTATCAGAACCTCCTACCAGATTACGAAGGGTATTATTGGTATTTATGCCATCATAGATACCAACACTCTGATCCTCAAATTCCTGAATATCTGCTATTACCTGTTTCGTTGCATCAGTAGATTTGAAAGTGACAGTGTTGTTACAGGGGTTACTGTAGTTGTTTCCCTCGTATGCATTATGTCCCATGAGGTTATAAAACTCCATGGGTTCACTGACTGTGAATGTGCTATTGCCTTTCATCTGGCCTAAAATCACACGACCGTTCTCCTCTGGAACAAGATTTATAAGAGCCGACTGGGAACTATTATAGCCTGTACCGCCAGGGGCAATCGCAGAAGTCAGGAACCAACCATCACAGAAACCACCCCAACCAAAGTTAAAGTGGAAATAGTTGTCTGCCTTATATCCATCGCAGATGAAAGAGTGTCCACCCCCGTCTGACTGACCACTATACATCACAGGATGGTGAGCAGCCAGATTCTCACGTAACAGCGTATTCCAATCGTCATCACTGAAAAACGCCTTCTCTACAAAGTTAGTGTTCGGACTGAAACCGAAGAAGTTTACGAAACCGGCACGTGCATCTGCATCATAAGAACTACTTTCCTGACTACCATACGACATGTTACATGCCACACCGCATTGATACATCAATGTGGCAACGGCGTTGACTTGTGCCGAGGAACTTTCTGCTGTCAGAGCGTTAGGCATCAAAGAGAAATCCAGAGCGGAGGTCTCGTAGTTCACTTCAAGATTTCCATAATCAGAATCATAGTTATGGATACCTCTACTATGTGTTGAGTTTCCCCAATATTTGACTATCTGAGCCATCGCTGTGGCAACACACCCCGTCCACGCGTGCCCATCTGGTCCATTATCATCCGACGGACATAGGGCGTTGTAGTATTGTCCCTGATCCCACGTTGTAGTAATCAACGGGTCCACGCTGGCTGGCAGATTAGCGCCAGCGCGACGCAAGCTGGTTTTCTTAACAGATTTTACCTGATTGGGAGTGCCATCTGCAGCCACTTTCATCTGAGCGGCAAGGTCATTGAAGAATCCTTTGATATGTGGTGGCAGATTGATAGAGCCATCTGCTCCCACAGGAAAGTTCTTGCTGAGGCTATAACCTAATATTTGTTCTGCTACATCGTCGGCACTGACAAGTACAAATGCATTGTCGCCCACATTGATGATGTAGAATGCTACACGATTAGTTCCAGGCATCATCTGTTTATAGACGATATTAGAAGACTCTTTGCTTGCTCTTTTTGCTGGCGCCTGATGTGTAGTAGGGAGAACAAACTTTTGAGCTATTTGCAATGCCTGTTCTTCTGTCACCTCTCCTGCAAACATTGTCAGAGAGGCAAAGAAAGTTACCAATAATAAGGTTAGTTTCTTCATATTGTTGTTTTTTAAATTATCATTTACCCAATGCCTTGTAGATAATACTTTGTACGTCATTCACGTCGATCACTCCGTCACCATCCACATCGGCAGCCTTGATGAAGAAACTGGATACTGGTTTATTGAGGATATGATTGATGGTGGAAGTGACATCATTTACATCGGTGAAGCCATCACCGTCGGCATCACCCTTTTCTATAATCATTTTAAACTCCTTCCAATAGTCTGCTGCCTCATAAGCGGCCTTGCTTCCTGCTGGAACATAAAGTATAGCGTATGCACGGCTATCAAACACGTCTGAAGATATTGTAACGGGGTTATTAGATTCTACTGTTACAGAGGCTAAATTACACCAACGAAAAGCGCCTTTACCAATGGAGGTCACACTATTGGGGATGGTCACAGAGGTTAGGTTGCTACAATAATTGAAGGCATACTCGCCAATACTCGTCACGCTGTTGGGAATGGATACTGAGGTCAGACCTCTGCAACTAGAGAACACATAACTGCCAATGTTTGTCACACCGTCGGGGATGGTTATTGATGTCAGACCACTGCAATACTCGAACGCATAGTTGCCAATGCTCGTCACACTGTTCGGAATCTCAATGGAGGTTAGACCACTGCATCCATAAAACGCAGAACTGCCTATGCTCGTCACGCCGTCGGGGATGGACACAGAGGTTAGGTTGCTACATCCATGGAAAGCAGCCTCGCCAATATTCGTCACGCTGTTAGGAATAGTTACAGAGGTCAGTTTACCACATGAGGAGAACACACAATAACCAATGTCCGTCACGCTATTGGGAAGGGTGACTGAAGTTAGCTTGCCACATGAGGAGAACGCACCATTGGATATAGATGTCAAACCAGTAAAGAATCTTAATTCATCAAATGAAGTGATAGAACTCATATAAAAAACACTTCCTAAATCAGTTACTGCTCCAGCCTCTTCTCCACTCAGTTCGCCGTCTTTGTTGGTATCCCATTTCGCTACACAAAGGGATTTCACATTAGCATCCGCAAATGTAATGATGGCAGGAATAATTTCAATAATATCCTTGAACTCATTCCAGTAGTTGGCAGCCTGATAAGCCGCCTTGTTGCCAAGAAGAACATTTAGAGTCGAATTACTTCTGTTAGGGAAGGTAGTTTCTATAATATCGGCAGGGATATTGCCTTCTGCAGTCACTGTTGTTAATAAATTACAGTTTTGGAAAGCACCGTCTCCAACGGTAGTCACATTACCGGGAATGGTTATAGCTGCCAAACTACTGCAAGAGGCGAAAGCGTTATCTCCAATCGTAGTTACACTATATGGTATTGTCACCGAGACCAATTTGCTACACCCCGAGAAAACACTGTTCTCAATAGTGGTCACACCATTGGGAATGGCCACTGAGGATAAATTGCCACACCCCGAGAAACAGCTATTACCGATAGCAGAAACATTCTTGGGGATAGTCACTGAAGCCAAATTGTTACAACCTGAGAATGCACTATTACCAATAGAGGTTATATTCTCCGGTAGAATGATAGAAACAAGGTCACTACAGCCCTCAAACTCAGATTCGCTTATCGCTGTCAAAGCAGTAAAGTATTTCAGTTCATCAAACGATGTTATTTGGGTATTCCCCTTGAATGCTTGTCCTAAATCAGTGATGATTTCAGCCTCTGCCTCACTCAACTCACCATCCTTGTCCGTGTCCCAATTTGCCACACAGATTGCCTTTACGCTTGCATCGGAAAAAGAGATAGTAGGTGATGGCATTTCTATTATTTCTTTGAATTCTTTCCAGTAGCTTGCAGCCTCATAGTCTGCCTTACATCCATAAGGAACATAAAGAGTTGCATTAGAACGATATTGGAAGGTGGAATAGCTATCAATTGAAACAGGTTTTTTACGTTTAATTGTTACACTTGAAATATTTGAGCAATCTTGAAAAGCACCTCCTTTAATTGAATTGATACTACTTGGAAGGATAATGGATTCTAGTGCTTTACAATTTTTGAACGCATTGTAACCTATAGAGGACACACCTTCAGGTATTGTAATTGTTTTCAGATTAATACAATCTCCAAATGCAGAATCTTCTATTTTTGTTAAAGTATGAGGTAAGGTTAAAGATGTTAGACCTGTACAGCCATAGAATGTACTATACTCTATTGAAGTTACTCCTTCTGGAAGAGTGATACTTGTTAAATCTTTACAACCAGAAAAAGCATTACTACCGATTGATGTAACATTTAGCGGAATCGCAATATCAGTTAAACCTTGTACATTATAAAAAGCACTTGCTCCAATAGTAGTTATATCGTTAGGAATGATGGTGCTCTTTGTTCCCTTGATAAACGTATTAGTAGCCGTCTCAATAAGTGCATTACAATTCTCACGTGAGTCATAAAATTGATTTCCCTCCTCAACAATTATAGAATTCAAACCAGAACAACTAGTGAATGCACCAATGCCAATAGACGTTACACTGCTTGGTATAATAATAGAAGATAAAGCAGAACAATCCTGAAAAGCGCCATCGTTTATCGCTGTCACTTGAGAGGGAATAATGATATTTGATAAGCCTTCACAATAGTCAAAAGCATATTTATCTATTGTCGTGACTGTCTGAGGTAGTACTACGGATTCCAATAAGCGACATCCTCGGAACGTCTCTTCACCTACTATAGATAATCCTGAAAAATACTGTAACTCATTGAAAGACCTAATGTTTTTATTAAAAAAAGTGTTACCCAAATCTGTTATTGCTGCGGCTTCAGCCATATTCAGTTCTCCATCCCCATTAGTATCCCATTCAGGTTTTGAAACACATAGAGTCTTTACAGCAGCATCGGCAAAAGTAATGTTCATTAACGATGCGTCTATTTCAACTATTGTTTTAAACTCCTTCCAATAGTCAGCAGCACTGTATGCCGCTTTACTGCCAGCAGGAACATATAATGTGGCGTTCGCCCTGTTTGGGAAAGCGTTGGAAGCTAATGGACAAGGTACATGATTATCTACACTGACTGATGTCAAACTATTGCAACCAACGAAAGCATTGTTAGCAATTGATTTCACAGTACCAGGAATGGCAATACTACTTAAACCGCTACAGTTAGTAAAGACGTTCTCTCCAATTTCAGTTAAACTTGTGAAATATTTAAACTCATCAAAAGAAGATATATCAGTTTTGTTATTGAAAACCTGTCCTAAGTCCGTAATTTCTGCTACTTCTAATTGATTTATTTCACCGTCGCCATCAGTATCCCAGTTACTTACACAAATACTCTTAACATTTACGTCAGCAAATGATAATGGTTTCATCTCGACAATCGTGAGTTTATTCCAATTTTCATCAGCCATATATGCCTCTTTTGAACCTTCTGGAACATATAAAACAGGATACGGGGCATATTTCCAACAATTATATGCGTTTACAGGTTCTTCATTATAGCAAATTATCGTTTCAATATTAGGACAATACCTAAACACTTCATACAAACTACCTACACCTTTATGAATAATAACTTTTTTCAGAGTACTAATCGATCCTATATCTGTCCCAGAATATGAAATATTGTTAAGACTATAAGATGTCGTAAAGGTCTTGGGTAGGGTAAGAGATGTGATACAACTACCAGAAAAAGCAGACGTTCCGATATACTTCATGTTCTCCGAAAGCGTCACTGAGCTAAGACTAGTACAGCCTTCGAAAGCAAACTCATAAATAATACTGACAGTCGATGGAATGGTAACAGCTTCCAAACTTTTGCAAGAACGGAAAGCACACGAACCTATTCTGCTTACTCCCTCTGGAATATTGATAGCAGTTAAACTCACACAACCAGCAAAAACATAATCACCAAACGAATCTCCTCTAACACTATTGGGAATACTGATCGTAACAGCATTTGTACAGTTATTGAAAGCACTTTCCCCGATGGATGTGACACCATCGGGAATTACTAACGATGTTATGCTTTTACATGATCCAAAAGCACCTTGCCCGATGAATGTGATACCTTCAGGAATCACTATCGATGTTAAATCCTTACATTCCCAAAAAGCATAGTCACCAATACCTTTGACTGTATACCCATTAACAATACTCGGGATTGAAATTTCTCCAGAGGTTGAATTAGCAATAGCTGTCCTCATTCCCTTTTTCTTTTCATAATTATATCCCACCTGGCATTGTTTCAAATCACTGTTAGTAATTTGATAAATGACCACAATCCCTTCAGTAGTAGTTGCCGTAAACGTATCACCATTAGCCAATGGAGTAACAATCTCCTTGAATTCCTTCCAATAATCTGCTTCCCCATAAGCATCCTTACAACCAGAAGGAACATAGAGTGTGGCATTAGTACAGTTGGAGAAAACGTATGAAGTAATCGCTATAGGCTCTGTTGCTTTTACAGTCACAGAAGTTAAATTACTACAACCATAGAATGCATAACTTCCAATTGACGTTACATTGTTAGATATTACAACTGACTCCAGACTCTCACACATATAAAATGCATAATTGTTTATTGTAGTAACATCATCTGGGATGACCAAGTCCTTGATAACTGAGATGTCGTTGTCTGAGGTCTGTAGTAATAAGGACTTCGTTTTTGATAACGGATTGGAATTAGAATAAAAAGAAGATTTACACCAAGCACTTACATCAGTGATAATCAAAGAGGTCAATGAATTGCAATCCCTGAAAGCATCTTCTCCATTGAAATGACATTCTGTGCCATCAAATGTGATAGAAGTTAAGTTTATACAGTATCTAAAGACATTCTTTCCAAATGACACGGAATTACTCCCTAACTTGATGCTTGATAAAGCAGTACAATTACGGAAGGCACTATTTCCGATTGAAGTTACATTGTCAGGAATAATTATTTCTTCAAATTTAGAGTTATAACATGCATATCTTTGGAATGATTGTAAACTTGAAGGAAATTCTATTGTAGACAAACTGGTACATCCCGATAAAGCATATTCACCAATCGTCGTTACACCCGTAAAGTATTTGAACTCACTAAAAGACGTAATCTCTGCCTGATTTTGAAATACTGTACCAATATCGTTCACAGCGGCAGCCTCAGCTTCACTCAACTCACCGTCACCATCGGTATCCCAATTGGTTACACAAAGAGTCTTTACATTGGCATCTGCAAAGATAATAGGGTCGTTATCACCACCCCATACAGTGACACTGCAAAACATTGATATTGTCAATAATAAAATCTTTTGTTTCATATCCTTTTAGTTATTAGTTTACGATGGCAAAAATATAAATTATTTCCAAAATACACAAATTTTTTGATAAGAAACTAATATATTGATAATATAAAAAACTACTGCATTATTCCCTACCCAACGCCTTATCAATGATGCCCTGCACGTCATTCACGTCAATCACACCATCTTCGTCTACATCAGCAGACTCGAAAAAGAAACTCGAGACTGGTTTATTCAGGATGTAGTTGATGGTAGAGGTCACATCGTTCACATCGACAACGCCATCGCCGTCGGCATCACCCTCCTCCAACTCAATAATCTCCTTGAAATCCTTCCAGTAGTCCGCCGCCTGATAAGCAGCCTTACTGCCTTTGGGTACATACAGCGTGACATTAGCACGAGTGGGGAAGGCATCTTCTGGAATAGCAAAAGGTATTGCAGATTCCATGATGACATAACTCAATTTGGTACAAAAGTAAAATGCTTCGTTACCAATAGCCTGAACCGATGCAGGAATGATGATGCGTATGATATCTGCATAACGGAATGCATCTTTGGGGATCGCCGTTAAGCCTTCAGGGAGGTTGATTTCTTTCGCATAGCAGAAATAGAAAGCTTTCTCGTCCAATGAAATGATAGTAGTAGGCAGCGTAATCTCCGTCAGGTGATAGGCTGTTTCGAAAGCACTTCCTTCAATACCAATCACCTCATATCCTTCCGCATTGGCAGGGATAGTGACAGAACCATAGGTGTCTTTGTTCACTGCTTTGGAAGCAACTTTAGCGGTCAGAGGTGACAGTGACTGGACGGTGTAGAGCACATCTACGCCTTCAACGGTCTTACTGGTGAATGTGGAACCCGGGAGGAGGATGCCTGTCATGTCTTCGGGTAGTTCAATAACCTCCTTGAATTCCTTCCAGTAGTCTGCTGCCTTGTAGGCATCCTTGCTACCGTATGGTACATACAGCGTGACATTGGCACGAGTGGGGAAGGCATCTTCTGGAATAGCAATGGGTGTGCCTGATTCCATGAAGACGAAAGCAAGAGCATTACAACTGTAAAAAGCCTCAGAGCCAATGGTCTGGATTGACGTAGGAATGGTGATGCGTGTAATTTTTGAATAATAGAATGCCTTGTTGGGGATAGATGCGACACCTGCTGGGATATTAATTTCCTTTGCTTGACAGAAATAGAAAGCTTTCTCGTCCAATGAAGTAATGGTAGCAGGCAGCGTAATCTCCGTCAGTCCATAGATTGATTCAAAGGCACTTTTTTCAACGCCTATCACCTCATACCCTTCCACCTTGGAAGGAATGGTGACTGAACCTTTGATTCCTGTGCTCACTGCATTAGAGGCGACCTTGACGGTGTTGGGATTAATCGATGTAACGGTGTAAAGCACATCCACGCCTTCGACAGTCTTGCTGGTGAAAGTGGAACCAGGCAACAGGACACCCGTCATGTCTTCAGGCAGCTCACGAATCTCCTTGAACTCCTTCCAATAGTCAGCCGCCTCGTAAGCTACCTTGCTGCCATAGGGTACATACAGCGTGACATTGGCACGGGTGGGGAAGGCATCCTCTGGAATATCAATAGGTGTGGCAGATTCCATGCAGATATAAGCAAGATTATCACAACTGTAGAAAGCTTTGGAGCCGATGGTCTGGACAGATGCAGGAATGATCATCGAAAGCAGATTCTTACAATAATAGAATGCCTTATTAGGGAGAGATGCTATACCCTCTGGGATGTTGATTTCCTTCGCATAGCAGAAATTGAAGGCACTCTCATCTATTGTTATGACGGTAGCAGGCAGTTTTATTTCTTCTAGATAGTAAGTTGACGAGAATGCATCCTTGGCAACACCTGTCACCTCATAACCTTCCACGTTGGAGGGGATGGTGACTGTGCCTTTGGTTCCCGAGTTCACTGCATTAGAAGCGACTTTGACGGTATTGGGACTAATCGATGTAACTATATATAGTACGTCAACGCCTTCAACGGTCGGACTGGTGAATGTTGAACCTGGCAACAGAATGTCCGTCATGTCTTCGGGCAGCTCACGAATCTCCTTAAACTCCTTCCAGTAGTCTGCCGCCTCGTAAGCCTCCTTGCTGCCATAGGGTACATAGAGTGCGACATTGGCACGGGTGGGGAAGGCATTCTCTGGAATACCAATAGGTGTGGCAGATTCCATGAAGACAAAAGCAAGATCATCACATTTGTAGAAAGCATTAGAGCCAATGGTTTGTACCGAAGTCGGGATGGTGATGCGTGTGATGTCTGCATAACGGAATGTTTCTTCGGGGATAACCGTGACACCTGTCGGGATATTGATTTCTTTTGCATAGCAGAAATAGAAGGCTCTCTCATCCAATGTGGTGACGGTGGAAGGCAATATGATTTGTGACACTTTACTGGCGTCCTGGAATGCATTGGCGGAAACCCCGATTACTACATATCCATTTACATTGGAGGGAATGGTGACAGAACCCGAAGTCCCCTTGTCCACCGACTTAGAAGCTACCTTGACGGTATTAGGCATAATCGATGTAACAGTATATAGCACGTCAACGCCCTCGACGGTCGGACTGGTAAAGGTCGTGCCGGGCATCAGGATGTCCGAGTCATCTTCTGGCAGTTCGACAATCTCCTTGAACTCCTTCCAGTAGGCGGCAGTCTGGTATGCCTCCTTGCTGCCATAGGGCACATAAAGCGTAATCTTGGATCGTTTGGGGAAGGCATCTTCCTTAATGGCGATGGGCGTTGTTGACAACACTCTGACATATGTTATGCTGTTACTATAATAGAATATATCGGTACCTATGGACTGGACGGACGCAGGCAGCGTGACATACTTGAGGGAAGTATTGCCGAAGGCATAGTCTTCTAACGTAGTAATTGTGGGGGGAAGAATGACTTCCGTTACCTTGCTTCTGCTTGCAAACGCTCCCGATGCTATGGCTGTCACCTGATATCCCTTTACACTGGAGGGGATAGTGATGACACCTGAGGTTCCAGAAGGAACCCCCACGTGGAGAGCGTCTATTCCTACCTTGACGGTTCTGGGTGACACCGACGTGACAGTGTATGTTACCTCTATGCCCTCGACAGTGGTGTCGGTAAAGGTGTCGCCGATGAACAGGTCTACCGTCAGGCTTATAAACTCTTTCCAGCCCTGCGTGTTGGCAAACTCTTCCTTCTTGTCGTCGTCAACAACCAGTGCTGCATGATTGTAGGTGTAGGCATCGAAGGCATCGGAGGCTATGGGACACGGACTACCCTCATAGGTTACCTTCGTCAGTTCCGTATTGCCGCTGAAGGCTCCACTTGCAATACTCGTAATGCTGGCAGGGATGGTCACCTCGGTAAGACTTGCGCACCCAGCAAAGGCGTTGGAGGCAATGCCTATGACAGTATAGCCCTTCACCTCAGAAGGAAGGACCAGTTCACCACTTACTGAAGTGTCGATAGCAGGTTCGTCTCCGAGACCAATCTGCACCGTTTTATTTTCATGGTCGAGAATCTTGAAATACATCTTGGTATCATTGATGTAGGAATAAAAATATTCCAATGGTTCAGCTTCCTCGTCGGTCTCGATGATCTGCCCGAACTCATTCCAGTAATCGGCAGTAGCGAAAGCCTCCCTGCATCCTTTCGGCACATAGAGTGTCATGGTGCTTGGACTGAAGAAGGTGTTAAACGTGGAGCCGTCGATGGGTATTGGCTGACCGAACAATACCTTAATGGTTTTAATGTTGATACTATCGAAAATCAAATTTTTTCCAAGACTTTGAATGGTGACGGGTAAAGTCAGTACAGTCAGACCGAGACAACTCTGGAAGACACTTCCGGCAATAGTTTCTACACCTTTCTCAATCGTAAGCTCAGTCATGCCGACACAACCATTGAATGCCATTGTTTCAATGGTCTTTACACTACCTGGTATAGTCAGCGAAGTGATACTTTCACAGTTCAGGAAGGCATATTCACCAATATACTTCACCGTTCTTGGAAGTGTCTGTATGGTGAAGGTCTTCAGGTTACTCATCGATAGGCTTCCAAAAGCTTCTATGTCATCGGGTATCACCGTGTTCCTACACCCTCGGAGCAGGGTGTTGGTGGCGGTCTCAATGACGGCGTTACAGTTGTTGCGCGAGTCGTAATTGGGGTTGCCGTCCTCGACCACTATCGACGTCAGACCGATACAGTTCTGGAAGGCATTGTCACCAATCTTGGTGACAGTGTTGGGAATGAACAGCGATGTAAGGTGGATACATTCGCCCAGTGCCCCTTCGCCAATGGTGTTCACACATCTCGGAATGGTTATCGACGTAATCTCACAGTTAAAGAAAGCACAGTAGCCAATGCGTGTCACAGGATAGGTCTTGCCTTCGTAGGTCACAGATTCAGGTACTTTGATATCACCCGTGTAGCCTTCTGTGGCAACCCATGTCTTACCCTCGTGGGTAATCGCCACCTCCGTCTTGTCTTTTATCCAGTTGTAAAAAAACGTGATACCATCGTCACTCGTCGCCTGAAAGTCATAGGCGAGGGCTTCCGTTGCAAACAAGCCCCAGAAAGCTATCAAAAGAAATAATGACCGCAATTGTCTCATACCTTAATTATTTATTTGTTATCTACCCAAAGCCTTATCAATAATGCCCTGTACGTCATTCACGTCAATCACACCATCTTCGTCTACGTCAGCAGCCTCGAAGAATAACTTCTCCACCGGCTTATTCAGGATGTAGTTGATGGTAGAGGTCACATCGTTCACATCGATGGAACCGTCACCATCTGCATCAGCCGACTTCGGACTCTCCTCGATAGCAGAGAATACTGTCCAGCCTGACAAGGCTTCATACTTCGCCTTGGTACCGTAAGGTACATAAAGAGTGGCATCCGACGGTGAACCACCCCAGTCAAAGGTGTCGTCACCTATGGCAAAGGGTTCTGTGATACGGGAAACCACCGTCTTCAAACCAAACATATATTGGAAAGCCTCCTCACCGATACTTTCTACACTTGCAGGAATCATGATGGACTCAATATGATTACAATTCCAGAACGCATCATTACCAATCGTTTTCAAAGTATTTGGAAGCGTAACCTCTTTGACTTTTTGACATTGCACAAATGCATTCTCGCCAATGGCTGTGACACTGTAGTCCTTGCCATCGAAGTTCACAGTGGCAGGAATCTTGACCGCCGTCAGTGACTTATAACTGTTGTCCTTGATAACTGTCGCCGTAGTGCTACCTGTAGAATAAGAGTACATCAGTCCGTTGAGCATCGCCTCCTTCCGTTCTCCCTCCTCAATAGCAGAGAACTGTGTCCAGCCAGACAGTGCCTCATACTTCGCTTTGGTGCCAATGGGCACACGTAGGGTAGCAGGTATTGGAGAATCCCATGCTTCAAAGGTATCATCACTTATGGCAAAAGGTTCATTAATTTGAGAAATAACAGTAGTCAGACTTCCCATATAAGCAAATGCACTACTGCCAATACTCTCCACACTGGCAGGAATCGTGATGGATTCTATACTATTGCAATTCCAGAATGCACTGGCACCGATTGTCTTCAAAGTATTTGGAAGCGTAACCTCGGAAATACTATGACAACTCCTAAATGCATTATCTCCAATAGCAGTAACGGTGTAGTCTTTACCGTCAATGCTCACGGTGGGAGGGATATCGACTTCCGTCAGTGACTCATAACTGTCATCCTGTATGACGGTTGCCGTAGTGCTACCTGTGGTATAGAAGTATTTCAGTCCGTCGACTATGGCTTCCTTCGGTTCTCCTTCCTCGATACCAGCAAACTGTGTCCAGCCCGACAGTGCCTCATACTTAGACCTGGTACCGATGGGCACATATAATGTGGCTGGTGATGGAAGGACATCATAGTCCTCTGTCTCACTATTCCATTGAGACATCATAAAAGTATTGTCTGCCACAGCAAAGGGCTCTTCGATAAGAGAAGTCACAGTAGTTAAATAGTACATTTCAGCGAATGCACTGCTACCAATACTCTCCACGCTTGCAGGAATAACGATGGATTTCAAGCCAAGACAGTTATAGAAGGCACTTTTACCAATCGTCTTCAGGGTACTCGGAAGTTTCATCTCCTTAATGCCATGACATTGCGTGAAAGCATTGTTGCCAATGGATTCAAGTCCCTCTGGCAGCGATACGGATGTCAGATCGCTTTTCATATAGAAAGCATGATCATCAATAGCAAGAACCTTACAACTCTTACCATTGGCAGTGACCACTGCCTGCACGGTCAAACTCGTATTACTCGTGTTGGTGGATATCACCCTGGCACGTCCGTAGTCTGGTGTGCAGAGATAGGTGAGACCGACGACTGTGGTTTGTACTGTACTTGCCACTGAGACCGTTGCAGTCTCCAATGCATCCTCTGAGTCGCCAACTGTCACTTTCAAATTATAACTGCCAGCATACGTAGGAGTAAACGACCAAACGACATCACCGCTCATGCCCGGATCAACACGACAAGGAGCCTGGGCAACTTTGGTCCATGAGGAACCTTTCTGCATGTATAGCTTGAATATCTGATTCGTTGACTCACCGTTATTAGTAACATTGAGCTTCACCTCTACAGGACTATTTACTTCTGGATAGTCTGAAGTGATAATACCATTGGACACAAAGTCTGTGTTGGCAAGTCTTACCGTGAGCGTGGTAGATGTTACCACAGCAATCAAACAGTTGTCGTAATTGTAGCACCTTGTCCACTCCGTCTCTCCATCGAAACGGTAAACCTGGCATAACTGAAAGGTACCTTTAGACCGACGTTCTCCGAATACCACACTCATATTGTTGGTGTACCGTTCTGACAGAGAAACGGGTATGGTAACAGACTGGCTACCCACCACTTCTTTGAGCACATCGTCCTTGTATAAGGCCCATCCAATCTCTGCATCAAGCGTAGATTCCGGCATACTATTATAGTCTACAGATATCATACCATTCAGAGACACTCCGATGAAGTTTTCCAATTGATTTTTGCGACTGTAATTGACAGGTTCGATTGAAGAACTGATCCTGCTGCTCATCTTGGGAAGTGATATCTCACCGTCCTTGGCAGGCTCTACACCAATGAGGGCATCCTGACCATATTGGAAAGCACCCTCAGAGCCACCATAACCTTGTTCCGCTCCAGGATCGGCTATTGACAACACGTAATAGGAGTCTGGAGAACCTCCCCAACCCCAGTTGATATGGAAGAATCCATTGCCATCGTAGCCGTCAATGATGAACTGGTGACCATCGGTTTCTGTACGACCGGAATACAATACAGGGCGCTTTGCTGCCAACTCATCATAAACGATAGTTTCCCATTGAGTGGTGGTATAACCATTACGCGACAAATAGCGTACATTCTTACTATATTGGAAGATCGACGACAGGGTTTGGGAAGTGACATTGGCACTCGAAGCATCCACGCCATAAGCCATCTGAACTGCTTGACCACAATAGCGCATCAGTTTTGCCACTTCATTCGCAGCCTCGCCCGTCTGATTTCTTTTATACGTATCGGTCATCTTCTCATAGTCGAAGGTGGTGGCAGGGAGTGCTTTGATCGTATGACCTGAAGTCATATAACTATCCAATGCTGGACAGGATTTCGGCCATTGCCAATAGTACATCACCTGTGCCATGGCTGTTGCTACACAACCCGTCACACAACGGTTTTCTGTATCGTAGTCTTTCTCATCATAATCTACGTAATTCCCATCAGGACACATATAGTTGTATGGTGTTCCTTGATTCCATTTCGCCGTAATCAAAGGTAAGATAGCGGCCTTTGAAGATCTTCTTGCCGTTGAGGCAACAGGTTCCAAAGAAGCATCTAAGGCAGCAATCTGCTTAGTATAGGTCGACAGCCACCACTTCAGATTGTCCGGAAGGTTTCTCGTGTCAAGATTACCACTGTTGCCATAGCCCAAAATAGCACTGGTACGATCATCGCCACTGACAATGACAAAGCCGCCATTGTCTTCTACATTAAACACATAGTAGGCATTGTTCTTGGCATCAACTGAAGGTGCACGACGCAGGTTCCTTTGCTTAAACTGCTTGCCTTGCATAAACTGCTGTGCTTTCTGCAAAGCCTCAGCCTCTGTCACCTCTCCTGCAAATGAAATCAGGGAGATAAAAAGTCCAATCAACAATAAGGTTAATTGCTTCATATCGTTTTTGTTTTTTAGTTACTTTAAATGCGAAGGTGGGAATATTTTTAATTCTTCTTCAAGATTGTATTAATCAGCATCTGGACATCATTCACGTCAAGCACGCCGTCACCGTCCATATCACCTTTCATAACAGAGATTGGATCTTCACCCATCTCTATGATTACTTTGAATTCCTTCCAATAGTTTGCGGCTTTGTAAGCGGCTACACTACCATGAGGCACCTCAAGGGTTGCTTCTGTTCTATTGGAGAATGTCCCGGAAGAGATAGAAATCGGTTTGGTCCATTTGACAGTAACAGAAGTGATATTGTTACATCCGTCGTACGCATAGTTGCCGATACTTGTTGTGGTAACAGGGATATTGAGCGTGGTCAACTCTGTGCAATTCTGGAAGGCATAACTTCCTATCGTCACGAGTTTCTCTGGCAAATCGAAATCAGTAAATAAAACACAGTTTCTAAATGCTCCTTCATCAATGACAGTAATCGTGTTGTGAAGTTGTTGCGTAGGAAGTTTCTTACAGCCATCAAAAGCATATTTTCCTATTGATTCCAGTTTACAATTCTCATTATACACTATCGTATTCAAATTCTTAACCTCATAGAACAGGTATGCAGGAATAGACTTCACGGGGTTGCCGAAGTGACCCTTCGTCAGCGTCTCAATCCGGGCAAACGGTGAGTAGCCGGCATTTTCGTCGATATTGTAGGACAGGGGGCGC
>JBGVBD010000166.1:0-2627 GCA_045225255.1 Prevotella sp.
GCCGAGGTACAGCGTGCCGTAAAGGCGTATATCCACAGCCACCAGTTGAATTAACCAGAGCAGGAACTCATGAATACGATTTTGAGACTCGCCTTTGCGATGCTTGCTGCCTTCTCCCTCGCCTCTTGCAGCAGCGACGATGATGAAGAATTTCTGATGGACCAACTCGCGGGCACTTGGGAGCAAGTGTATGATGAAGGTGTTGTGGCTGAGGGGTATGTGCAGTACACGTTTACGCCTGGCAAGCCGGCTACAGGGGGTGAATGTACCATTCATGTGTATGATGTCTTTGCAGGCGACACGACATTTGTGCGTGACTATGCACTGACCGAGGACCGCCATCTGGCTATATACATCGGACAGTATGGCGGTACGCCCCCGGAAATCCAAGAGTATGATGTCCAAAAGCTTTCGGCAAAAACGATGACTTGGCATCTCACAAACTCGGATGTAGTTTTGAATTTCAAGAAAGTAAAATAAAAGGGACATGAAACATTTATTTACATTGCTATTGATAGCCTGTTCACTAACGGCGACGGCACAAGAAGAAAGAATCGACACGGTTATTCCTAAGTTTCTTTCCAACGGCTATTTCTTCCGTGAAATGCCTAAATTGCCCGACGGTGAGAAGTCCATCATGCGACTGAAAGACAAGGAGGGCAATAGTCTCGTCGTCATCAACGTCGATGCCACGCTGCCCAAGTCTCTTATCCGTCAGGCCATCCCGCGTGAGCAAGTCCACAATGCCGACCAGTTCCTGAACGGTCTGAACATGATGCACGAGATGGGCGAACTGACAAGGGCAAACGTGAAAGCCGACGGCACATTCTACTCGCCCAAGGCCGGTGAGCCGTTCCCGCAGTTCAATGAGAAGGATATGGACGGGCGCACATGGACGAACGACAGCATTCGAGGCCGCGTGATGGTGCTCAACCTGTGGTACTCCGGCTGCGGCCCCTGCCGTGCCGAGATGCCCGAACTCTCCACGTGGAAGGAGCAGTTGCCCAATGTGATGTTCTTCTCTGCCACCTACCACGATGCGGAGCTGGCCAAGCGTATTACCGACAAGCACCACTTCACGTGGACGCATCTCGTTGAGGCCAAGGACATGATGTCGTGGATTGGCACCGAGGGTTTCCCCTTCACCGTTGTGGTCGATAAGCAGGGCATCGTCCGCTATGCCGTCCACGGCACGAGCGAGGATAAACGTGCTGAGTTGCTGGCAAAGATTAAGGAGGCTGATGCAGAATAAGCCGCACACGCTGTCGGGCAAGTCGTGGATAAGGACCAGCACGGCAGGTTTCGAGGGCGACTGCAAAGGAGAAATAGAATGGGGGCCTATCTTTAAGAACCGGAAAGACTATCTGCTGACCGACATTATGGTCGCCATCGACAAGTGCGAGTACGAGGAATGCCTATTGAGTTTCAACTGTTACGAGGTTCGGGACAAGAAGTTTGTCAATGTACTGAACAAGCCCATCTACCTGCGAGTCACGCCAGCCGACAATGGCAAACAACTCAGCGTCACCCCTGTGGAGTCTGTCGTTCTGAAAGGCAAGAAGAAATACTGCGTCACTATCAGCGTCGTTGACATCAAGGGCAAAGGCAGGCTGTCTTTCCCCGCCAACTTCAAGAGCAGTTATGCCCGTCACAAAGTGAAAGGAAAAATGAAGAAAATTCCTGGCTGCCCGATGATTATCGTGAAGGGCCACGAGGTGGAATTGTAGATACTATATTTATCGGACTGCTATCATATAGCAGCTGCTTATCTCGAAATTCCTTGCTGGTACTTCTGTATTCGTCCATCGTATCTGCCATCAGCAATGTCGTGGACTTCATGGTCGGCACGTCTCAGTTCGTTAGCGTTGAACCTGCCCAAAGTGCTTGCCAGCCAGACAAACCAGTCTGCCACCTGCTTCAAGGTGGCACTGGCAAGGTCGGCAAACATCTTCAGGTATTGCTTGATGGCGTATGACTCGTTGTCCCAGAAAATGTCACCATGCTTGCCGCCTCGACCGCCGAAGCCTGAATAGGCAAAGTCCTGAATGGCTTTGATGCAAAACTGCAAGCCCTCGTCAATGCGGTAGATATATGCAGACATGGCAAAGAACATCGGGTCTTGCCAGTCGCCACGCTCCTTGATGGTGTAGAAGTCCCGCAGCTTCTTGTCGGCTTTCGCTGATAGTCCAGCAACTTCCTGTTTCTTGGCATCAATGGCATCATCAAGTGCCTGGGAGCGGTTCGTCTTATTCCTGATGTCAAGGTCGAGGCGGTTGCTGCGCTCTGCTTTCGTGCGGTTGGCACTTGTCAGATAGTCGTGCTCTTTCCACAAGTCTGCCATTTCTGTTTTTGCTGCCTCGACCTCTGCTTCCGCCTCCTCCTTCTCTGCAATGGCTTTCTTCGACTCTTCCTGTAGCTGTTTCTTCTTGCTTTCCTGCTTCAGGATGATGAAGTCGTTCCGTTCCAGATGGTCAATCCCTGTCTCTGACTTCTTCTGCCCTCGCTGCATGTCCAATGTCTCAGCTACCAAATCTTGGATGGCAGACATGTCCTCGGCATTCAACTTGAAGGACTTGCCCGTGTCGTGGTCCATCCAGTCCCAGATGATATGAGCATGGTAGTTCGGT
>JBGVBD010000167.1:0-17213 GCA_045225255.1 Prevotella sp.
AATGCATCATTGCTTCAGTAGCTCAGTTGGTTAGAGCACCTGACTGTTAATCAGGGGGTCGTTGGTTCAAGCCCATCCTGAAGCGCCCAAAGGAAAAAGGAAGAGAGAGTTACAAGGATGTAGCTCTCTTTTTTACTAAGTAATTACTACATGAACCAAAGATGAATAACCAACAGAAACCTATCCTGCACAAAGACGGCATCAGTTATGTCGTGCCGTTTATCCTGATTACCTCGTGTTTTGCCCTGTGGGGCTTCGCCAACGATATCACCAATCCGATGGTGAAGGCGTTCTCGAAGATTTTCCGTATGAGTGTCACTGACGGTGCCCTTGTTCAACTGGCATTCTATGGGGGTTATTTCGTGATGGCTTTCCCTGCTGCCATGTTTATTCGTAAATACAGTTACAAGGCTGGTGTACTGATGGGACTCGGTCTTTATGCAGCAGGTGCCTTGATGTTCTTCCCTGCCAGGATGACGGGTGACTACTACCCCTTCCTGATTGCCTATTTCATTCTGACCTGTGGACTGTCATTCCTCGAGACCAGTTGTAACCCTTATATCCTTTCGATGGGTGAAGAGGAAACGGCAACGCGTCGTCTGAACCTCGCTCAGTGTTTCAATCCGATGGGTTCGCTGGCAGGAATGTATGTCGCCATGAACTTCATTCAGGCTCGCCTCAATCCGATGTCTACTGAGGAGCGTGCCCTGTTGAATGATACCGATTTTGCAGCGATGCGCGATAGTGACCTGGGTGTACTCATTGGTCCTTATCTGGCTATCGGTATTGTCATTGCGTTTATCTTCTGCGTCATCTGGTTTGCCAAGATGCCGAAAAACGGTGACCAGAGTCATGATATCCATTTCTCACATACCATCCGTCGTATCTGTCAGGTCAAGCACTATCGCGAGGGCGTCATTGCCCAGTTCTTCTATGTGGGTGTACAGATTATGTGTTGGACGTTCATTATTCAATACGGTACACGTGTCTTTATGAACGAAGGAATGACGGAGTTAGAGGCAGAGGTATTATCACAACGTTATAATATCGTGGCAATGGCAATCTTCTGCTGTTCCCGTTTTATCTGTACCTATTTCCTGAAATATGTCAATGCAGGAACCTTGCTCGCCATCTGTGCCTTAGCCGGTGCATGCCTCATCTGTGGTGTTATCCTGATTGACGGCAGAGTAGGACTCTATTGTCTGGTGGCTGTCTCAGCGTGTATGTCACTGATGTTCCCCACCATCTATGGTATAGCCTTGCAAGGAATGGGCGACGACGCTAAGTTTGGAGCAGCAGGTCTGATTATGGCGATTCTCGGAGGATCCGTATTGCCACCTTTGCAGGCGATACTTATCGACAAGCAGACGCTCTTCGACATGCCTGCCGTGAATGTCTCGTTCATCCTGCCCCTCTTCTGTTTCTTGGTAATCATCGCCTACGGATGGCGAACACGTCAACGGACGACAGCATAAAGAAAGATATCAAAGAAAAAGGTCTCAACCGTTGGGTTGAGACCTTTCTTTTTATAGTAGGATGTTTCCTAGAAATCCATCTTGTCAAGTGTATCAGTGAAGTCTTTCGGCTCCTCTGTTGGCTCGTGGAAATCCTCATTACGCTGAGGACGCTCACGATGCTCTTTGTGACCATGCTTCTCAGGGCGGTTGCGACGCTCACCACGTTCTCCACGCTCGGGGCGCTCACGACGACGCTGCTGAGGCTCAACATAGTCGGCAGGCTTCTCAATCAGTACACGGTGAGAGAGTTTGAACTTACCTGTCTTCGGGTCAATCTCAATCAGTTTCACCTGAATCTTGTCACCTTCCTTGATGCCAGCCTCCTCGACAGTCTCAAGGCGCTTCCAGTCAATCTCAGAGATATGAAGCAGACCGTCCTTGCCAGGCATGAACTCTACGAAGCAGCCGTAAGGCATAATGCTACGGACAGTACCCTCATAGACCTCACCGACCTCAGGAATAGCCACGATAGCCTTGATCTTGGCGATAGCGGCATCGATGCTCTCTTTGTTAGGACCAGATACCTGAATCTTACCAACACCGTCTTCCTCATCGATTGTGATGGTAGCACCAGTATCCTCCTGCATCTGCTGGATGATCTTTCCACCCGGACCAATGACAGCACCGATGAACTCCTTCGGAATCTCGAAGGCCTCGATACGTGGTACATGTGGCTTCAACTCTGGACGTGGCTCAGCGATGGTATCGGTGATGCACTTCAAGATATGCTCACGACCAGCCTTTGCCTGCATCAGAGCCTTCTCGAGAATGTCGAACGACAAACCGTCGCACTTGATATCCATCTGCGTGGCAGTCAGACCGTCCTTCGTACCAGTGGTCTTGAAGTCCATGTCACCCAAGTGGTCCTCATCGCCGAGGATATCGCTTAATACTGCATACTTGTCTTCTCCTGGATTCTTAATCAGACCCATCGCAATACCGCTGACAGGCTTCTTCATGGGAACACCGGCATCCATCAACGCCAGCGTACCTGCACATACTGTTGCCATAGATGAAGAACCGTTAGACTCCATAATCTGACTCACTACACGTACTGTGTAAGGGAAGTCAGCAGGAATCATCTCCTTCAGACCGCGCCATGCCAAATGACCGTGACCAATCTCACGACGGCCGACACCACGCTGTGCCTTTGCCTCACCCGTACAGAATGGGGGGAAGTTATAGTGAAGGAGGAAACGCTGATAACTCTTATCGAGTACATCGTCTACGAGTTTCTCATCGAGCTTGGTTCCTAAAGTAACAGTAGTCAGAGACTGTGTCTCACCACGAGTGAAGATACTGCTTCCATGAGGCATGGGCAGCGGAGAAACCTCACACCAGATAGGACGGATCTCGTCAGTCTTACGACCATCGAGACGGATACCCTCGTCGAGGATGCAACGACGCATAGCGTCACGCTCTACATCGTGGTAATAGCGATCCATCATCGCATATTTCTCTTCCAACTCGTCTTCAGTGAGGTCGCTATGCTCAGCGGCATACTTTTCCTTGAAGTCAGCAAGGATTTTCTCGAAAGCCTCAGCGCGAGCCTGCTTCTCTAAAGCCTGCTTGGTGATGTCATAGGCGGGCTGATAGAGTTCTTTGTTCATACGCTCACGCAGTTCCTCATCGTTCACCTCGTGGTCGTACTCACGCTTCACGTCCTTACCGAGTTCCTTGCTCAGTTCTTCCTGCAACTCACACATGGGCTTGATGGCATCCATAGCTGCCTTCAAAGCTCCGAGCAGATCCTGCTCGCTGACTTCCTTCATCTCACCTTCTACCATCATGATGTTCTCAGCAGAGGCACCTACCATGATATCCATGTCGGCTTCCTTCATCTGCTCGAAGGTAGGATCAATCACATACTCACCGTTCACACGAGCCACGCGAACCTCAGAGATCGGGCACTCGAAGGGAATATCGGAACATGCCAACGCTGCCGATGCTGCAAAACCTGCCAAAGCATCGGGCTGATCAACACCATCGGCGCTGAACAACATTACGTTGACAAAAACTTCTGCATGATAATTGGAGGGAAACAGCGGACGAAGCACACGGTCAACCAGACGGCTCGTCAGAATCTCATTGTCAGAGGCCTTACCCTCACGTTTGGTGAAACCACCGGGGAAACGTCCTGCGGCGGCATACTGCTCTCTGTAGTCTACCTGCAGAGGCATGAAATCGGTTCCGGGAACTGCATCTTTTGCGGCACAAACAGTAGCCAGCAGCACCGTGTTATTCATACGGAGCATAACGCTGCCGTCGGCTTGCTTTGCCACTTTCCCGGTTTCAATTGTGATGGTTCTTCCATCAGGCAATTGAATACTTTTCGTAATTACGTTCATCTTAATAAAAAAACATCTAAAAATAAATAAAAAAAAGCGCCTTTGCGCTCGCAATTGCAATTGCGGCTGCAAAGGTACACATTATTTAATAAGAAAACGAATAATTTCCCTTATAATTATTGTTTTTTATGAAATTTGTTCGTACCTTTGACTCCGCTAAGAAAAAACCCATGCTCAAGACGCTCTATCAACAAATCAGGCAATACAGGACGGCAGCCTTGCTGACCCCTGCTTTCACGGCATTGGAAGTGCTGATGGATGTGCTGATACCTTATGTCACCGCCTCGCTCATCGACAAGGGTATCAATGCGGGGGATATGCAGAATGTCTATTTCTACGGTGCCGTGATGATAGGGATGGCGTTCCTGAGTTTGGCATTTGGTATTCTCGGCGGACGCTGTTCTGCCTATGCCTCGACGGGCTTTGCCGCTAATCTGCGCTCGGCGATGTATCGGAATATCCAGCAGTTGGCTTTCTCGGATATCGACAAATACGCCACCTCGGGGTTGATCACACGTATGACGACGGATGTGAATACGTTGCAGAGTGCCTTCCAACAGATTATGGGTATCAGTGTGCGGGCACCTTTTAAGTTGCTGTTGTCTATCCTGATGTGTCTCGTCATCGATGCCCGTCTGTCGTTGATATTCATCGTCGCCCTGGTCGTCCTGAGTTTCTCGCTCTACCATATTATATCACGCGTGGCACGACTGTTCCAACAGGTGTTTGTGAAATACGACGACCTGAACCAGAGTGTACAAGAGAATATCACCGGCATCCGACTGGTGAAGGCGTTCGTCCGTGAAGACTATGAGAATGCGAAGTTTGCCAAGGCTGCCGAGAACCTCTATCGCCTCTATGTGAAGGCAGAGAGTTTGATGGCGTTAAACCACCCCGTCATGAATCTGGTGGTGTATGGTTGTATCATCGCCCTCTCGTGGATGGGTGCACATTATATTGTGGAGGGTACGCTGACAACAGGTGAGTTGACCTCGCTCTTCACGTATGTCATGTCGATACTGATGTCGTTGATGATGCTCTCGATGGTCTTTGTGATGCTCACCCAGAGTGCCGCCTCTGCCAAGCGTGTAGCCGAGATTATCGAGGAAGTGCCCGACATCGTGAATCCTGAGCATCCCGTCTATGAGATTCCCGACGGCAGTATCGAGTTCCGCCAAGTCCGCTTCGATTATCAATCGTCCCCTAAGTTAGGGGACAATAGGGGTCTGAACGAGGGACTTCTTAATGCTTCTTCAGACCCCCAACCCCCTAACTTAGGGGGCTCACGTCACAAGCGCTCTGCGCTTTACAACATCACCTTCGATGTGAAGAGTGGTGAGACCATCGGTGTGATTGGTGGAACAGGTTCTGGTAAGTCGACGCTCATCAACCTCATCAGTCGCCTCTACGACCCCCGAGACGGTGAGATATGGGTGGGCGGACGCAATGTGAAAGACTACGACCTCACCGCCTTACGTACCGCTGTCTCTGTGGTACTTCAACAGAATATCCTGTTTAGCGGCAGCATCCTCGACAACCTGCGTTGGGGTCATCCGAAGGCGACACTCGAAGACTGTCAGAGAGCCTGTCACCTCGCCTGTGCCGATGAGTTTATCGACCAGATGCCCGAAGGCTATGATACCCATATCGAACAAGGCGGTACGAATGTCAGCGGTGGACAGCGGCAGCGTCTCTGTATTGCCCGTGCCCTGTTGAAACACCCGAAGATACTGGTGCTCGACGATTCCACCTCTGCCTGTGATACCGCCACGGATGCGAAGATACGAGAGGCACTGCGTACCCAACTGCCTGAGATGACGAAACTCATCATCGCCCAGCGCATCCTCAGCGTGAAAGACTGTGACCGTATCCTCGTGATGGACAACGGTGTCGTCACGGGCTTCGATACGCACGAGAACCTGCTCAACACGAATCAACTCTATCAGGAGATATTTGCAATTCAGAATGAGAACGTGGGAGATTTTGATAATGGATAATTGATAATGGATAATTGATAATTAATTGATGAGACAACCGTCATTTGGACCACCGAAGGAACGAGCGCAAGCAGGGTTCCAGAAGGTTGACAAGGAGAAACGCGCCACCTTGTTGCGCATGTTCTCTTTCGTCTGGCGTCACTATAAGTGGGCGATGCTGGTCGTATTGGTGTGTGTCCTCGTCTCATCGCTCACCTCCCTCGTCTCGTCGCTGTTCACCAAGACGCTCATTGACGACTATATCGTGCCGTTGACACAGATGGCAAATCCTGAATACGCCTCACTGGCACGCACCTTGTTCATCTTAGGCTTCATCCTCTTGGCAGGCACCATCTGCTCGTATGCCTACAACCGTCTGATGATTACCATCAGCCAGGGCACGATGCTTCGTCTGCGCAAGACCATCTTCGAGAAGATGCAACACCTGCCCGTCAGTTATTTCGACCAGCGTTCCCATGGCGACATCATGTCCGTCTATACAAACGATGTCGATTCGTTGCGACAGATGATATCCACGGCGATGGCACAAGTCTTCTCGTCCGTCATCACCATCGTCGCCACCTTCACCTCGATGGTCGTCATGAGCATTCCCCTGACGTTGGTCAGCGTCCTCATGGCAGTGGTGATGATGATAGCCACCACACAACTCGGCAAGCGTTCCCGCCGTTACTTCCGCAGTCAGCAACAGAATATCGCCCGTGTCAACGGCTATATCGAAGAGATGATGACGGGTCAGAAAGTCGTCAAGATCTTCTGTCATGAGCAACAAGCCATCGAAGACTTTGAGGTCATCAACGAACAACTGCGCACCTCCGCCTATCATGCCAACCGCATTGCCAGCATCGTCATGCCCGTCAATGGCGGCATCAGCAACTTCGGCTTCACCGCCCTCGCCGTCGTCGGTGCCCTCCTCGCCCTCAATCAATTATCAATTATCCATTATCCATTATCCATTACTCTAGGAACGGTCGTCGCTTTCCTCCAACTCAACAAGAACTTCACCCGTCCCATCGCACAGGTCAGTCAACAGATCAACAGTGTGCTCAACGCCTCTGTAGGTGCCGAGCGCGTCTTCGCCCTCGGCGATGCAGAGCCGGAAGTGGATAATGGTTCATGGAAGATGGAAGATGGAAGATGGAATAATTGTCAATTATCAATTATCAATTGTCCATTAGTAAAGGGCGACGTTGACTTCAAGGACGTGGATTTCGGCTACACCCCCGAGAAGCAAGTGCTCTTCGATATCGATATCAATACCAACCCGGGACAGAAGATAGCCTTCGTGGGAGGCACAGGGGCAGGCAAGACCACCATCATCAACCTCATCAACCGTTTCTACGAGATACAAGGCGGACATATCCTCTACGACGGCATCCCCATCACCGATATCCGTAAAGACTCGCTGCGCAAAAGTATGAGCATCGTCTTACAAGAGACCCACCTCTTCACGGGCACCGTCCTCGACAATATCCGTTACGGCAAACTCGATGCCACCGACGAAGAGTGTATCCACGCAGCCCGTCAGGTAGGAGCCGACGACTTCATCCGCCGCTTGCCCAATGGCTATCACACCATCCTCAGTGGCGACGGTGGTAACCTCAGTATGGGAGAGCGCCAACTGCTGGCTATTGCCCGTGCTGCCGTTGCCAATCCCCCCGTCTTGATTCTCGACGAGGCAACATCCTCGATAGACACCCGTACCGAACAACTCGTACAACGGGGCATGGACACCATCATGCAGGGACGCACCACCTTCGTCATCGCCCACCGCCTCTCTACTGTCCGTAATGCCGACCAGATCATCGTCCTCGACCACGGTCGCATCATCGAGCAAGGCACCCACGACCACCTTCTCACCCTCAAAGGCAAATACTATCAACTCTATACAGGAAATACAATTTAGACAAATGGAACAACTATTACATTACGTTTGGAAACATAAAATGTTTCCCTTAGGAGAACTCAAAACCACTGACAACCTCCTCGTTGAAGTCATCGACCCAGGACTATACAATCATAACAGCGGACCCGATTTCTTCAATGCCAAAATAAAAATCAACCAGACATTATGGGTAGGGAATGTGGAGATTCATGACAAGTCAAGCGACTGGTATCTGCATGGGCACGATAAAGACAAAGCCTACGACAATGTGGTACTCCACGTGACAGGGAATCCAGATACAGAAGTAACAACGACAGAAGGGAACTTCATCCCACAGATGCGACTGGAAGTGCCATCATTGGTACAGGAAAACTATGACGAACTGTTGAAAAACGACCAGTATCCGCCCTGTTATCAGATTATCCCTGACCTCACCCCACTTACCATCCATTCATGGATGGCTGCCTTACAGACAGAACGGTTGGAACAGAAGACAGAAGCCATCCGCCATCGTGCCAAACAGATGAACGGTTCTTGGGAAGATGCCTATTTTATGACCCTTGCTCGCAACTATGGTTTCGGCATTAACGGGGACACTTTTGAGGAATGGGCTGCGCAAGTATCGCTCTCGTCTGTTGCCCATCATCGCGACAACCTTTTTCAGATAGAGGCGATGTTCTTAGGTCAAGCAGGACTATTGGATATCGAGGCCGTCCCAGAGCGTTACCAGCAAGACGCCTTGAATGAGGGTTATTTCTCCAAACTGCGCAACGAATACTTATACTTAGCCCATAAGTTCTCGTTGAAGCCAATGGACTATAAGCGATGGAAATTCCTGCGTCTGCGTCCTCAGAACTTCCCACATATCCGTTTGGCACAACTCGCCAACCTCTATTATGAGCGGAAGACAGGACTGTCACAGTTGATAGCCTGTAAGAATATCTTTGAACTGCAAGACCTGATGAGTACGAAGGTAACACCTTATTGGGAATCTCACTATACCTTCGGATCAGCCAGTGACATGAATGAAAAACATCTATCGCCCTTCTCTCTCAATCTGTTGCTGATCAACACCTGCATTCCGATGCTCTTTGCCTATGGTCGTCATTCGGCTCAGGAGGAACTCTGTGATCGTGCTTTCGACCTTTTGGAGCAACTCAAGGCGGAAAACAACTACATCATCCGGATGTGGAAAGACTGTGGGTTACAGGTGAGATCTGCTGGTGACTCACAGGCACTAATACAACTAAAGAAAGAATACTGCGACAAGAAGGACTGTCTTCGCTGTCGTATAGGATATGAGTATCTTAAGAGAGTTAAAAGTTAAGAATTAAGAGATAAAAAGATTATGGAAAAGTATATTTTTGAAACAAGTTGGGAAGTGCGCGACTATGAATGCGACATCGAGGGTATTGTAAATAATGCGAACTATATTCATTATTGCGAACATACCCGTCACCTGTTCCTTCAACAATGTGGACTGAGTTTTGCGGAAATGCATGAGAAAGGAGTAGATGCAGTAGTAGCAAGAATGAACCTACAATACAAGGTGCCCCTTCGTCCTGACGATGTGATTATATCACGTCTATGGTTGGAGAAGGTAGGCATTAAGTATATCTTCCATCAAGATTTATACCGTGCCTCTGACGAGACATTATGTTTCCGTGGCGAGATAACTTTGGTTTGTCTAGTCAATGGTCGTCTTTCTGGTAGTGAGGATTATGACAAAGCGTTTGAAAAATATATCAAAGGTTAAAGAATTGTGAGTAACGAACAGGAGATATTCTATACCATTGCTCTGACGCGTTTGACTGGTGTCAACCATGCCGTTATCCTACAACTGTACCAATCGTTGGGCGGTGGACAGGCGGTATACGAACAGTATAAAGACCGTTACCAATGGGACGAGGCTTTGCATAGGGCAGCGGTGGAGATGGAGTTCATCACGAAGAATAGTCTTCAGGTACTGACCTTGAATAACGATGACTATCCACATCGACTCAGAGCGTGTGCGGATGCCCCTGTTATCCTCTATTATAAAGGAACGGCAGACCTGAATAGACAACGTGTCATTGATATCGTGGGGACACGACACTGTACGACATACGGACAGGACTTGATACACCATTTCATCAGCGACCTGCGTCAACAGTGTCCTGACGTACTGATTGTGAGCGGTCTGGCTTATGGCGTGGATATCTGTGCCCACCGGCAAGCATTGGCTGAAGGATATGAGACAGTGGGTGTACTTGCCCATGGATTAGACCAGATCTATCCGTATCATCATCGGGATACGGCCATAGAGATGGTGAAAAAGGGTGGTCTGCTGACAGAGTATATGAGTCAGACACAAGCATTGCCTAACAATTTCCGTCAGCGCAACCGTATCGTGGCAGGGATATCAGATGCCACCATTCTGGTGGAGAGCGCCTATAAAGGTGGTGGACTGATTACCTGTCGTATAGCCCAAGAGTATGGGCGCGATGTTTTTGCCTTCCCAGGTGCCGTTGGTGCCCCCTATAGTGAGGGCTGCAACAAGATGATTCGAGACAATACGGCGGCTCTGATTACTTCTGCTGACGACTTTGTAAAGGCGATGGGATGGCAGACGAGAGGTAAGAAGAGTGAGGAACGTGGAGTAAAGGAAGGGGAACTTTTCCCTGACCTTACCGCAGAGGAACAAAGTATCGTGAATGTCTTGCAAAAGACGAACGATTTGCAACTGAATATCATCTCAGTACAGACGAATCTTCCCATCCATCAGGTCACGGCACAACTCTTCTCTTTGGAGATGAAAGGGGTGGTAAGACCGTTGGCGGGAGGGATGTACCATTTACTTAGTTGAAAGTTGAGAGTTGAGAGTTGAAAGTTAAGAAGTTAGCATTATGCAAATTGGCAACATAGAATTAGGAGAGAGACCGATATTCCTTGCACCGATGGAGGACGTGACGGACATTGGGTTCCGACTGCTGTGTAAGCGGTTCGGGGCTTCGATGGTATATACTGAGTTCGTATCGGCAGAGGCGTTGGTGAGAGACGTGAAATCGACGGTACAAAAACTAACGATAGCCGACGAGGAGCGTCCTGTGGGTATACAGATTTACGGACGCGACGTGGATGCGATGGTAGAGGCGGCGAAAATCGTAGAACAGGCGAAGCCTGACGTCATCGACCTGAATTTCGGCTGTCCGGTGAAGAAGGTGGCAAGCAAGGGGGCTGGGGCTGGCATGCTTCAGAATGTCCCGAAGATGCTGGAGATAACGCGGAAGGTGGTGGATGCTGTAAAACTGCCCGTGACGGCGAAGACTCGCTTGGGATGGAATGCAGAACAACTGATCATCACGGATCTGGCAGAGCAGTTGCAAGACTGTGGCATTCAGGCACTAACGATTCACGGTCGCACGCGGGCACAGATGTACACGGGTGAGGCTGACTGGACACTGATTGGTGAGGTGAAGCGTAATCCGCGTATCCATATCCCGATTATCGGTAACGGGGATATCAAGTCGCTCGCTGATGCCGACCGTGCCTTCGACACCTACGGCGTGGATGCGGTGATGATTGGTCGGGCGACCTTCGGTTGTCCGTGGATTTTCAGTCGCAAGGAACTGACGTTGGACGAAAAGATAGATGTGTTGGAAGAGCAGTTGCGCATCAACGTGGAGCGTATCGATGAGTATCGTGGCATTCTGCATACGCGTAGGCATCTGGCGGCGAGTCCTGTGTTCAAAGGGATTCCTGACTTCCGTCAGACAAGGATTAAGATGCTGAGAAGTGAGACCGTGGATAATCTTTTCTGTATTCTGGAAGAATGCAGAAGAAGATTAAACATTAAAGATTAAACGTTAAATTCGCTTCGCTCAGAAAGTCTGATAACCGAAATCTTATAATTTTTAATGTTTAATGTTTAATATTTAATGTGGAATGGGCGAAAAAAAAGCCCTGCGGGTCGCTCGACTCACAGGGTTTTCATCATTCTCCCAAATCAATCACTATGTTAAAACCATAAACCAATATTCTGTACATTAAACGTTAAACGTTAAATATTAAATTCGCTTCGCTCAGAAAGTCGCTAAACGTTAAACGTTAAATATTAAATTCGCTTCGCTCAGAAACGTTATTTCTTAATCAGTGACATTGCTTTTGAAGCAAGTGAAATCACTACATAGTTTAATATAATCATAATCTTCTTACCTTTAATGTTATACCTGAATCATCTTTTTGTCTTTTGACAGTGCAAAGGTACGCATTGTGTACGAACACAACAAGGAAATATACTATTTTTATTCGGAAAGTGGTTTCTTTTTGATATAGGTCAAAAAGTCACTGGGCGGAATCGGTCAAACGGACGATATCGTCGCACAACTGGGCGACGGTAGAGCGGTGGGTAATCATGATGACGGTCTTGTCGGCATAGTCGGCAAAGAGACGTGTGAAGAGTTCGCGCTCGGTCTGTTCGTCGAGGGAAGCACTGATCTCGTCTAACAAGAGGATGCTGCCCGGGCGAAGCAAGCCTCGGGCGATGGCGATACGCTGTGCCTGTCCTTCGCTGAAGCCTACGCCCCGCTCACCGCATTCGGTATCGAGTCCTTGCGGAAGGTCGAGTACGAAGTCGGCGGCAGCGACATGCAGCACATGGCGCATCTCTTCGTCGGTGGCTTGTGGACGGGCTAACTGAAGGTTGTAGCGGATGGTGCCGCTCATCAAGGTGTTACCCTGTGGGACGAAGACGAAGTTACGACGGGTGTCGGCGGCAATGGCAGTCGTCTCTTGGTCGTTATAGATATCCAGCGTACCTTCCTGCGGACGTATCAAGGCGAGCATCATGCGGAAGAGGGTGGTCTTGCCTGCGCCTGTCTGTCCCATGAGTGCCGTACGACTGCCCGGACGGAAGTCGTGAGAGAACTGAGATAACACCTGACGGTCGCCCTGCGGATAGCGGAAAGAGACATCGTTGACATGGACGCCCAAGGTGCCTGCCATGATATGTGACTGCTGTTCGGTCTGCTCAGCATCTTTGTTTTCCAGTTCTTCCAAACGGTCGATGCTGGCAGAGGCGTGGATGAGTTGAGGTATCATGTTGAGCATATCGAGGATAGGCTGTTGCACCTGTGCTACGAGTTGCAGGAAGGCAGTCATGATACCGAAGGTGATGACGCCGTCGCGCAGTTGAAGACCGCCCCAGATGAAGGCGAGCAGATAGCCGAAGCCGAAGCATACCGCCATGATGGTACGTGCGACGAGGGTGAAGCGTGTGCGGCGTTCAATCTTCGAGAGCAGTCCACGCTGCATGCCGTCGAGTCGCCCCGTGATCCAACTGCCACTCTCCATCGCACGCAGCATGGCATTATGTTCCATACCCTCCTGTACGAGCATCTGAATACGGCTACCTTGTTGACGGACATCGTGCGTCATGTCACGCAGGCGACGGGCAAAGAGCTTTCCTAATACGACCAACAGGGGGGTAGAGAGCAATAGCATCCACGCCAGTTGGCGGTCCATCGAATAGAGCAAGAGGAAGGCACCGATGAGTTTCACGGTGGTGACGACCAACTGGGGCAACGTGCCTGCCACTGCCTCGCTGATGGCGGATACATCGGTCTCTAAGCGTGAGGTGACATCACCCGAATGCAGGGGTGCCTCGTCGTAGATACGACGGCGCAACAGGTGTCCGAAGATACGCAGTCGGACGGCTGTTGCCTGAAAGGCGGTGGCGCGGATGGTCATGTAGAAGTATATCTGTCGCAAGGCGATATTTCCTGCCACTACCAATACCAAGGCGATGATGGTGTTGACGAGTATGTCTGATGCTGTGCTCTTGATGGCGACATCGATGAAGTAACGGCATATCCATACCATCAGCAGGGCAAGAGATACCTGTCCGATTCCGATGATGATGCGAAGCAACATGTTTGCCCGAACCCCTCGTGTGTTATGCCATAGCCAGCGGAGATAAAACATTAAACGTTAAACATTAAACATTAAATTCGCTTCGCTCAGAAAGTCCATTAACCAACACCCAACACCTAACCCCCATCACCCAATGATGCCAATCTTTTCCCATTCTGCCAGCATTTGATTGACATCGTGAAGTGCCTGCTCTTTGCTGACTTCATATTCCTCACAGAGCTTGTCTGCCAGTTGCTCAGCGGTGAAATCGCCTAAGACGGTGGCTTGTTGCCACAGATAGGCGGCACTCTCGTTGAGACTCAGTAACTTGTTGAAGTTGACTACCTCAACACCTTCTGCGATGATGACTTTCTCACCACAGACCTCACGTAATATAAATCCTTTCTTTTGTTTCATATACTCTTTCGAAAGATTGTTCTTCTTAATATTGCCAATATCCAACGACGGACAGGACGCAGACTTTTCCATATCTGCCAGCCACGACGCTGCCCCTTACTATATAAATAGGTGCGTGAGCCATCGGGCTTGACCACATAGTCTGCACGCGCCACAACATCGCCCAACGTACAGTATTCCTTCCCAGCGAGATTGCCGTCGCCCATCAGTATCAGGTGTCCGTCAGCCCCAATCTCAATGATGCGATGAAGTACATAACGACAGTTGTCTACCCAAGCGAGGACGGCATCACCCACCAACAGGGGACCGTCGGGTATGACGAGTTCAGCGCTGTCACGACCACCTACGATGAAAGGCAACATGCTCTGACCCTTGACGGGTAGGATGACTTTATGACCCTCTTTCAATAAGGATGCCACCTCGCTAATCGCCTCGTTATTATCAACCGTCTTTTGTAACATTAAAAGTTAAACATTAAATTCGCTTCGCTCAGAAACATTAATCATTAAACATTGAATTGTAAAACGCATTTCTGTAAATCTCTTCTGAGTATTTCACTGCTTTCATACATGCCAAGGCGGCATCGGCATTAGGCAGACAGCGCAAATGGAACATCGGCACATGTCCTGCCACCCAGTTTTCCGTGTCGTGCAATCCATCGGCAATCCGCTTGTCCCAACGCTTCCCTGACACAGCAGGAACCAAGGCGGCATAAGCCTCTAAGCCTTTGATGCTACGAATCTCATTGAGCGGTGCCTGACTGAGTTGTACGAACGCCCCTACAGGGTAATCGACATTGCGATAACAGGGTGTCTTGCCACTCCAAGGGGAACCATAGACACGCGCCTTTCCATCGACGATACGTACGACGGGATTGTCATCGTTGACCAACTCACTACCTTTGATATGCTGTAGCCACAAACGGGTATGCGTACTCTTGCCCGTGCCGCTCTTTCCCAACATCAGGTAGGCAGCACCTTGGTAACTGACTACCGAGGCATGCATCAACAGCGTCTGTAGGTTGGCAGTGCTCAGGGCGAACATCACCATCAGGGCATCGTTCAGTCCAAACAGGCGGTCGCCAGCGGCATAGAGAACAGCCTTCCGATAGTCGTCATCCGTCAAGAGGCGCGCTTGCCATTTGCCACACAACAGGAAGTCGAAACAAGGACGGTCGTCGATTCTGCCAGCGAGTATTTCCGAGCCGTCATCATCCTGATGAAGTTCACGGACGAACTCACCCTTGCTCGGATCGTCCGTCACCACTTGCAGAGAGAAGACAGGCTGTTGAATGGTATCCACAATCCGAAACGGCTCATACTGACTCATCTCTTGCATCAACGAGTCGCCATCGGGAAGTGTCACCTCAAACACATGACCTGCTACTTGGTATCTATTCGTCACTTTTTCGTCAGTTTGCTATTTTCAGATGACAAAGTTACAAAGAATTTAGCAGAGGGGCAAATCTTGGTCGTTTTTCTTAGTTAATTGTTCTTAAATATAGGATTTGTGTTTTGGATAGTTGAAATTATCAGCGTAATTTTGCAAAACCTATAGGAGTTTATTTTTTTATTTTTAATTAGAGATAACAATGATTTATTCGACAGAAGTGAAAAACATGTGTAGCGTTTGCAAAGGCGCTTATCATGGACCTGCGCCCATTCCCGAGGAGGGCAAATGGATTCAGGCAAAAGAGATTAAGGACATTTCAGGTTACACGCATGGTATTGGCTGGTGTGCACCTCAACAGGGTGCCTGTAAGTTGAGCCTCAACGTGAAGGACGGTATCATTCAGGAAGCACTCGTTGAGACCATCGGTTGTACAGGTATGACCCACTCTGCCGCTATGGCAAGTGAGATTCTGCCTGGTAAGACACTGTTGGAAGCGCTGAATACCGACCTGGTATGTGATGCTATCAACACCGCTATGCGTGAATTGTTCTTGCAGATTGTCTATGGACGTACACAGAGCGCTTTCTCTGAGGGTGGTCTGCCTATCGGTGCCGGTTTGGAGGATCTCGGTAAGGGTCTTCGTTCACAGACAGGTACGCTCTATGGTACTGTTGCTAAGGGTACCCGTTATCTGGAACTCACTGAGGGATACATCACTAAGCAGTTCCTCGATGCCAACAATGAGGTTTGTGGTTATGAGTATGTACACCTCGGCAAGATGATGGAGGCTATCAAGAACGGTATGGACGCCAATGAGGCTATGAAGAAGTTCACCGGTTCCTATGGTCGCACGACTGAGGAGCAGGGTGCAGTAAAGGCTATTGACCCACGTAAAGAATAAGGAGGATACGACAATGATTAGAAAAGTACAATTTGAGAGTCAGGAGCGCCGTATCGACCAGGTTCTTGCTGCTCTGAAGGAGAATGGCATCAACAGTATTGAAGAGGCCAACGAGATTTGTGAAAAAGCAGGTGTTGACCCTTACCAGATGTGTGAGGAGACTCAGCTTATCTGTTTTGAGAACGCTAAGTGGGCATACGTTTGTGGTGCTGCTATTGCTATCAAGAAGGGCGTGAAGACTGCTGCTGAGGCTGCCGAGGCTATCGGTATCGGTTTGCAGAGTTTCTGTATCCCCGGCTCAGTTGCTGATGACCGTAAAGTAGGTATCGGACACGGTAACCTCGCTGCTCGTCTGCTTCGTGAGGAGACTGAGTGCTTCGCTTTCTTGGCAGGTCACGAGAGTTTCGCTGCTGCCGAGGGTGCTATTAAGATTGCCGAGATGGCCAACAAGGTACGCCAGAAGCCTCTGCGTGTCATCCTGAACGGTCTTGGCAAGGATGCTGCTCAGATCATCAGCCGTATCAACGGTTTCACATACGTACAGACTCAGTTCGACTACTTCACTGGTGAACTGAAGGTGGTAAAGGAAGTTCCTTATGGCAACAACCCCAACCGCCTGAAGGTAAAGTGCTATGGTGCTGACGATGTTCGCGAGGGTGTTGCTATCCTGTGGAAAGAGAATGTAGATGTATCTATCACGGGTAACTCTACGAACCCCACACGTTTCCAGCATCCAGTAGCTGGTACTTACAAGAAGGAGCGCGTGCTCGCTGGCAAGCCTTACTTCTCTGTTGCTTCTGGTGGTGGCACGGGTCGTACTTTGCACCCAGATAACATGGCTGCTGGTCCTGCTTCTTACGGTATGACTGA
>JBGVBD010000168.1:0-2026 GCA_045225255.1 Prevotella sp.
CGTGAAGTTCCACCCTTATGCCAGTCGCTTTATTGAGTTCTCCCATGAGAATTCCAGTGATAAGTTGACCTAAATATAGCAAAAGAGAATTTGCTTGGCAAATCCCATGTTTATTCGCCTTTAGATTTGACTATAATGCCATGCTGCTTGATGAATGAATCCCTATTACATACCTTATCCACTAATACGATTTTAACATTATTCTGCTTCATACACTCATATTTAGCTTGTGCAATCGCATCATATTTTCGGTTATACGGGTTAATCATGTGAGTATTAGGGTCAGAAAGATCGACTTCGGTCGAATATCGCTTACCAAAGAAATGTACCCCTTTCAATTCAACATATTCACCATCGACTTTAAAATCTGGATAATAGTAATGCCGCACGTTATTATATTCATACGTAAAATGTATATGCGGATGATATTCAAACGATGTCCCACTATCGCGGAGATTCATATAAAACTGAATTTCTGGTATTGAATCAAACCAAATGTTATCGTATTTATACTTTTTCTTGCATTTATCGAGTATCTGTGGTACATGCTGAGCAACCGACGTTCCATACCGATCAATTAAAGTCGATTTATATTTTTCGGCAAATTCCTCTACCGCGTTACCAATTCCTCCATACTTGTTGGTTAAAGTATCGAAGAACTGCTGTTTCAATACGGGCGACTGCATGTTATGGCAAACATCGTATTTTTCAAGCATCGTATTACGTTGTTTCTGCAGCAATTCATCGCTAGCAAACCCAACTCCACCATACCGTTGTACCGACGTGGCTTTAATTTTATCTTTCACCGAATCTAATTTACTGAAATGATCGACACCGTATTTTTGCATACAAGTCGATTTCAATGAATCCTTCCACGCTTTTGTTTGAGAATTATAAGCGACTCCGTAACGAGCTAAATTAGTTTGCCGCATCTTTTCAATAAACTGCGGATCATCATATCGATGCCGCATGCGGCATGACTTGCACATTATCGGAAATGCCGTCATCGAGCGAAGCATAAGCGTTTTCACTTCTTTGCACTCGCAACATACAAACGACAGATGCTTGGATCCGTTAGCCTTTTTAGGTCTAGCGGATTTCCACGCATCGAAGTCTTCTTGTGACGCTATATCAACAACACTTAACGAATCTTTTAAAGTATTCTCGGTTAGCATCATAGTAATCTTGCCAGATTTTTGTGACTAATTCCAGCGTATCATCATCAGTTCGATCCATTTTTATTTTGGATTTATGTTTTGGTGATGCGATGGCCACGTTCTCTGCGCCGATGTCGGCGATGACTTCGTAGTCGTTGCTCTTTCCAGCACGAGCGATCCACTCACTCATAAAGTACGACGCCCAACCCAATAAGGATTGATTCCCCTTTAAAGTATTCGGCGTATCCATACCAGTATTGAATGATAGTATACGAAGCTGTCCAACATACGCAGACCGTTTCAAACCAGCGTTGAGTACCGCGATAGGACTATTCGCCCAGCAACCACCATCAATATAACTGTTCCCATCTTTTTCAACAACATCAAAATAGGTTGGCGCAGCGGTACTGGTCAATATTGCAAACGACTTCTTGACATTTGTATCGCCCAAGTCCCACACCTTCTCAACGCTATCGCCGTTGGTATGCGTCGTCGGAATAAAAATAGGTTTTTTCCAGTCATTGACGTTACCCTTGAATTTTTTATCAAGGAGTTCCTTCAAGAAGGAATTGTCATACGTCGGACAAGATGGTTGAAGACGCTTGTACCAAGAATACTTGGTAAAAATTTTCTTCAAGTTATCACGGTACAACTTGTACAATTCGTGTGCCGAATAGCCTTCATCCAAGCCAGCCGCTATGATCGACCCAGTAGATGTGCCAGCAAATGCGACCGCAATATCGCCAAGTTTCTTGCCGACATCGCTTTCGAGACGTTCCATAAACGCGAGAGGGCCGATGCCGAGGGCACCGCCGCCGTTGATACTGATAGCTAGGTAGGGTCTCATACACGTCCTTCAATAACTTGGT
>JBGVBD010000169.1:0-2058 GCA_045225255.1 Prevotella sp.
CTTGACGGCTTCATCAGAGATCACTTCATGTGTTGAAACAATAGCACCCATTGACATAGGTTAACTCCTTGGTTGATTGGTTGTATAGATAAAATAACCCAGCGAGGCAGCCCCGCTGGATTTCCACCAGTCTAGTTCAGATCGTAGGCACACATATACCACTTTGCGCCTTTACTGACGCTTGCGCCATACCAATTACCTACATTGGTTAAAGTTTGGTCGATTTGCGATAAGAATATCGTCGAATCTTTAGGTATTACATATTTTCGATTGTCGCCTAAAATTGCCATATCTTTTTCATTAAATTCATGCCATCCACTAATCCAGTAACGATTGGTTACTCGTACCGAACAACCAGAACAAGTTGGCTCAATCATAGATAGATAAGCAATCCCGTTGTAATCTGGCGGTGACATTGCGCCGCATTGAGTTCTATATACATACTGGTATTTAGGAACCGAACCAGTTATAACTGAACCACTAAATGTGCCAGCATATTGATATAAGGTAGTATCATAAAAAACCCCTTTATATATTTTACCACTGAAAATTCTAGCTAGTTTTACCCCATTTGTATCTAGGGTAAGGACAATAGTAGTATCTCGTGGAAGTGTAGTGTCGATCGCAGTATTCGTATGAGTTGATATATTAGGTGAATACAGTAATAGAGTGTCTATGTGGCTAACATGAATAGTATCAACGGTATGTGTTACGATCGTATCTCTAATTCGTTCAATCACTACGGCGGTGTCTACGGTAATTACCGTATCTGGTTTCACTAACGTATCAACCTTAGTAATTGTCTTATTCAATGTAACAGTATCATATTTGACCTTATTCACTATGACTGTGTCAAGGACGACCTTTTTGACAGTATCGACTTTAGTGACCATAGTCTTGACGGTATCTATATGGTTGACCGTCACAGTATCTGGCTTAATTGTCGCTGTGATACTATCCATAGCCAGTTCGAGCTGGGTTTCACGCCATTCTTCGTAGTCAGCATCTACTTGGGATGAATAGTCAGTGCAGCCTATCAATAAGAGGCCGACTGCAATAAGCTTGGTAATCTTGTTCATAATGTCTCCTTGGTTTGTATAAATAAAATAATCCAGTGAGGCAGCCCCGCCGGATGTCAGCCAGTTTTATAGGTTGTATCGGATTCCGAACAGACAGACTGTCACATCAGCATTGTTGCTCGTGTATCTATATGGCGATTGATCTACACGTAGAAATAAATCAAACGAATGTTTACTGGGATATAAATGAGTGTAGCCGAATTCAACGCCAGCCATAGCCGAATTAAATTCCATTTGAGCAGCGATTTTACTATATCGCTTGTACGTTTCTTTCGCTTGACTAGATAAATTTGTACTAAGTCCACCCATTAAATATCCTCGATTACGCATATTACCAAACGACAGCTTAAACATGATTTCTAGTTGAATAAAGTGCAAAGTTCGATAGGCCGACTCGTTAATCATAATCCAGCGTATTGCGGGGACTAAACCAGCGCGAAAATGCTGCTCACTGCTGTATAAATAGCCCTCGCCGCCAATACTTAGGCCAAATGTGTATGGGTTTCCGTCTTTAGTGGTGTCTATCATAGCTTGACCAGCGTACGCCGTAAATGACCATGTAGCACCTACATTGTCTGATAGGCTTGACCCTATATACGCTGGCTCATCGTCGTATGAGCTATATCTACGGCTAGTATATGGATCTACATACACATTTGCCGTATTGTACAGTGTATCAGTCCGGTACACTGTATCTGGGCTGGTGATGTAGTTGGTAATATTCAACGTTCCGTTGTTGATATAGCTATTGTTTGTAGTATCAGAACCTACATTCAGCCCTATAGAGGCACAACTGGTCAACAACAGTCCGAATAATAAAAGCATATATTTCATGATAACTCCTTATGATTTGTTCATAAAATAAATAAGCGGCGAGGGCAGCCACGTGAGGCTGCCACCAGTCTACACGACCACCAGCGGAAAATCGTGGTAGCACTTCGGAAGAATAATATCCGACGACAAGCTCATGCGCCGCCAG
>JBGVBD010000170.1:0-12234 GCA_045225255.1 Prevotella sp.
TGCAAAGGTACTAATTATTGAAGCGTAAAACAAGGATTATCCATTTTTACCTGAGAAAAACTTCAATTGTTAAATAAGCAAGTAGCAAATTATCAGTAACTTAGAAGAAATAAATCTGCTCTTAACGAGTTCTTATCGTTAACTCTACATAGGAGAGAGAAAGAGCATAGTGCGTCAGTGCGTCATTAGATAAATCGATTCTGCAACTTTTATAAGGAGATTATCTATTATTATTATATAATATTATAATATTATATAATAATAAAATATTATACCACACATTTTCTCCCCACTCAGTAACAATGAAAAAACCAAATGACGCACTGGTGCACTGGTGCACAATCGTTTTTTCATTATATGATTTTAAACACCCCCATTCTGATTCGAGCCCTTCTATCTCTCATCCCAATATCTGTTATAGGGGTATTCTAATATCTGCGATAGGGGTATAACAGATATTAGAACGAGGGGCGTGAGATACTGCGACAAGGGATAGACGGCATTGGAACAAATACTAAAAGGAAATCACAGGTAAAATTTGGTTATTTCAAAGATTTTTTGTATCTTTGCGTTCAGTAAACTAAAAACGAAAACTTATGCTGTTCCAGAAGACTATCATCAAGAAATATATGAACACACTGCCAAAGGAGACAACAGATGCCCCTTGGCAACAATACCAGTCGTATTTTCTTAATCAAGATATTCAGCAAAATATCCTCCAATCAAAGGAAGAGCAGTTTCAAGAAGGTTTTCTTCGTGAGTTATTCGTAAAAGTACTAGGCTATACTCTGAACCCCTCGTCCGATTATAACCTGATTACAGAACAGAAGAACGAAACCAATTCAAAGAAAGCCGATGGTGCCATTTTGAAAGATGGTAACGTAGTTGGGGTGATAGAGTTGAAAGACCATAAGACACCCGACCTTTCCAAAATAGAATCACAGGCTTTCGGATATAAAAGCAAACATAAAGGCACTCGTATAGTGGTAATCTCTAACTTCGAGAAATTGCGCCTATACATTGACAATGCCGTAGAGTTTCGTGAGTGGGACTTGTTCAAGTTGACTGAAGAAGACTTCCGAGAATTGTATCTCTGTTTAGCATGGGATCAAGTGTCTCGTGATGTAGTCTTACAGATGAAAGACGAGTCGGTATCTACAGAAGACCAGATAACAAAAGCCCTATATAAAGACTATTCGCAGTTCAAGCGAGTACTTTTTGCCGACATACTGAAACAGAATCCAACCCCTGAAGGTAAAGACGAAAAGGATTGGCAACTGCTGTTATTCAAGAAGACGCAGAAACTACTTGACCGTCTGCTTTTCATCTTCTTTGCTGAAGACTGCGGACTATTGCCTCCTAACTCGATGGTGCAGATTATCGACCAGTGGGAACAACTCAAGGATATGGATGCATACGTTCCTTTCTATGAGCGTGTGAAGAAGTACTTCGGCTATATGAATACGGGCTTTCAGGGAAAGAAATACGAGATATTCGCCTATAATGGTGGACTCTTCAAGCCTGACGAAGTGCTCGACACCATTAAGATTAGCGATGACCTGCTGGTAGAACATACACGTAAACTCTCTGCCTATGACTTTGAGAGCGATGTGGATGTCAATATCTTGGGGCATATCTTCGAGAACTCGCTTTCGGAAATCGAGGAAGTTACACAGCAGATTAACAGCGGCGAGGCTCCACAGACTTCCAAACGCAAGCAAGACGGTGTTTTCTATACGCCTCAGTATATCACGAAATATATTGTGGAAAATACCGTTGGACGGCTATGTGCTGAAAAGAAACAGCAAATGGGCATACGCGAAGAAGAATACTTCTCCGACCAACGTCGCCAGATACAGACGAAGAAACGCCTGTTAGAGCAATTGCAGCAATATCGCGACTGGCTTTTGAAGATTACGATTCTCGACCCTGCTTGTGGTAGTGGTGCTTTCCTGAATGCTGCCCTTCAGTTCTTGATTGCAGAACATAAGTTGCTCGACGAGATGGAGGCGAAGATAACAGGTTCCTCCATAGAGTTTCAAGGAGTGGAAAACAGCATCTTGGAGAATAATCTTTATGGCGTAGATATCAACGAAGAGAGTGTGGAGATTGCCCAACTTGCCCTATGGCTACGTACTGCCAAGCCACATCGCAAACTGAACTCATTGAATGAAAATATCAAGTGTGGTAACTCACTCATTAGCGACCCCGCCATAGCAGGCGACAAGGCTTTCAACTGGCAAGAGCAATTCCCCAAGGTCTTCGAAAAGGGTGGCTTCGATGTGGTAATAGGCAATCCGCCGTATGGAATACTTATTGATGATTCGCTCAAAGATTATTATACTCAAAACTTTCCCCTTGCTAAGTATAAACTAAACCTATATACGTTGTTTTTAGAAAGGATTTTCCATATATTTAATAGAGGAATTGTTTCTTTCATTATCCCCAAATCTTTACTTATAAATACTTATTTTGAAGATTTAAGAAGATTCATTCTTACTCATTCAAAAGTAACCGAATTATTTACAATTACAGAGAAAGTATTTGAAGATGCTGAAGTTGGGTCAAGTTTGATTATTTCTTTTGAAATACAGAAAGATGTAGATACTAATAGTCTTGTTCGTTTAGCCAATTGTGAAAAAACAATAGACTTTATGGAACAAAGCAATATAACTGAGAATTATCTCTCACAAGCGCAAATATTGAGTAATGATAAAGCAGAAATAGTAATCCAGTCACAAGAGTCATCTACTATAAAAAGGAAAATTGAAAAGTTTCCGGCTGCAAAAGAATACTACAAATTAAAAAATGGTTTAAATCCTGGCAATATTAAGGATAAACTTATTACAAGGGCTAATAATGATATTACCAGAAAAATAATCTGGGGAAAAGAAATAAGAAAATATGGAATTCAATGGGGTGGAGATTACATTCTATATGACGAGCATATTGCTGATAATTTGACATTGAATGATGTTCAAAGTAAAAAGGGTATGAAGAAGCAGACAAAAATAGACTTTGCTCTTCGTGATAGATCCCTTTTTGAAACAGAAAAAGTCGTTATAAGAAAAACTGGTGATAGCCTAATCTGCGCTTACGATAATAATGATTTTTATTTTGACACATTAGTTCATGGTATCTATCAGTGCAACACCGATTATAGTTTAAAGTATATACTTGCGATTCTTAATAGTCGACCTGCCACGTACTTCTACAGATGTTTACACGATATAAAAGGTAAAGTATTTGCCAAAATAAGTCTAGATGACTTATCTAACTTTCCAATACCTGCAATTACAGAAGCTAACAAATTTGTTGTTGAGGAAATGGAAACTCTCTCTGATACAATGCTCTCCCTTAATTCTCAATTGCAGGAGAAACGAAGCCGTTTCCTTCGTCGCATGAGTGAAAACTTAGAGGGCATGAAGATAACTACCACCTTGCAAACATTCGATAAACTGACATTTGCAGAGTTTACGGCAGAACTAAAGAAACAGAAGATTCGTCTATCACTTTCACAACAAGACGAGTGGGAAGAGTATTTCAATAAGAACGTATCCGAGTGTCAACAACTCACACAACAGATACAAACTACAGACAATGAGATAGATCAGCGTGTCTTCGACCTCTATGGCTTGACTGAAGAAGAACGGGAAATAGTATTAAATACTTAGATATTAGAATCACAAGGGGACTTTGTGAGGCAAGAAGACAATTTTTGAAAACTAAAAAGGAGGATGGGTCTGTTTTTCAAAACAATGATAGAAGGTATCAAACAGGGTGTAATAGCTGCTTGGTATGACATGAAATGGTACATCATTATCATGGTCGGCATCCTTGTGGTATATCTGCTTTACTCGGCCGTAAAAACCTTTATCGCAAGAATGCAAAAGGAGGATTGATGATGTTAGAGGTAAGATTGGATATAAAGGTTAAAGGTTAATGGTTAAAGAATAATGATGGGCTGACCTTTGGTCGGCTCATATTTTTTTAGTACCTTTGCAAAAGAAATATGAAGGAAAGTTATTTGAATTTCGACGAATATATCCGTCAAGGAGAACCACAAAAACGGGAACGCGCTGAAGCATGGCGCGTGGCTATCGGCCTGCAGGCTGTTGATGGGCTCAAAACCTCAGAATACTTGCAACAAACCGCTCGTAGGAATATTGAGGGAGAGATTACTATCGATGAAGCCCGTGAGTTGGTGAAACAATACTATATTAGCAAAACTACTCATGATGAGGATGATACTGATAAAGAGGAGGCAGACAGAGTTTCCAGTAACATAGCCAAGTTGTTGCAGACGGATGCATTTACCTATAGTGTAGCTGGATTGGCAGCTATACACAGGGCCATTTTTGAAGGCGTATTCAAACATGCGGGGCGCTTCCGTGACTACGATATCTCAAAGAAAGAGTGGGTGTTGGAATGGGATTCTGTTCTCTATGGACGTTGGCAGGATCTGAAAATGACCATTGAGTATGACCTGGAACAGGAACGCCAGTTCGACTACACGGGATTGGACAAAGGGCAGATGATTGAGCATCTTGCAAGATTTGTGGCAGGACTGTGGCAGATACATCCTTTCGGAGAGGGTAATACTCGTACTACTGCCGTTTTCACTATCAAATACCTGCGATATTTGGGATTCAGTGTAAACAACGATCTGTTTGAACGCCATTCGTGGTATTTCCGCAATGCACTGGTGCGTGCCAACTATCGTAATGTAGTGAAAGGTGTTGAACGGGAACCTATCTTCCTGATTCGCTTTTTCCGTAACCTGTTGTTGGGTGAGAACAATGAATTGAAGAACAGGTATATGATGATAAATGGGTCAGAGGAGTGGCAGATGCCCTCAAGTACCGAACAAGCGCAGGACAAGCGCAGGATAAGCACAGGACAAGTTCAAGACAAGCTCCACACAGATAATTATAACATTATTAGTATTATTAGAGTAATAGAATTCCATCAATTGTCTGTGAAAGAGATAATGACAGGCTTAAATCTCAAAGGTCGAGATAATTTCCTAAACCTTTACCTAATGCCAGCAATAGCAGAGGGCTATGTTCGCCTGCTCTATCCAGATAAACCACGTCATCCACGACAGAAGTACCTGCTGACAGTGAAAGGATTGGCACTATATAAAGAATTAATTAACGAGAATGAGAATTGAAAAATAAAAGGCATCCATAAACAGGATACCTTTCTTATCTCAATTCCCAGAAGGCGACGGCAGAGGCGGCGGCGACATTGAGAGAGTCGACACCATGTGCCATAGGGATGCGGACAACATAGTCGGCACGACGGATAGTATCTTGTGGAAGTCCGTCGCCCTCGGTTCCCATGACGATAGCCAAACGCTCTTCTTGTTTCAAGACGGGAGAGTCGAGAGAGATGGATTTGTCTGTCAATGCCATGGCAGCGGTCTTGAAACCATAGGTATGTAACTGGTTGATGTCGCCTTCTATCCACGTCCATGGTACGAGGAACACGGAGCCCATCGAGACGCGCACGGCACGGCGGTTGAGCGGATCACAGGAGTTGGTAGTAAGCAAAACGCCGTCAATGCCTAAGGCGGCTGCCGAGCGGAAGATGGCTCCGATATTGGTCGTATCCACAACGCCATCAATCACCACGATGCGACGTGCATCGCGACAGACATCCTCGATGCTTTTCGGGGTAGGGCGGCGCATGGCACAAAGGACACCACGCGTCAAGGTATAGCCTGTCAACTCGGCAAGCAGTTCCCGTTCCCCAGTATAGACGGGAATGTCTCCGCAACGCTGGATGATATCTGCTGCATCGCCCTCGATATGCTTACGCTCACAAAGCAGTGCCACAGGTTCATAGCCGGCATCCAATGCTACGCGGATGACCTTGGGACTCTCGACGATGAAGATACCCTTCGCAGGTTCCATACGGTTGCGCAACTGGGCTTCCGTCAGCGTACTGAATACGTCAACGCCAGGGTCAGTGATAGATGTGATCTTGATGATGGGCATGTCTTTTTGTCTATTTTCTGCAAAATTACGAAATAAATGAAAATAACCGAATGATATAAGGATTTATTTTATTAAATTTGCAACTCGAAAATAACTGACACAAAACTATTAATATGATGATGACAGAAATGAAAAGAATCTGGAGAAACGTAACAGCCGTAGCCATCATCCTGTTGGTATCCACTTCAGTAGAGGCTTCAAAACTGATTGGACTGAAGGTGATTGACAAAGACTATCTGATGATTCAGATCAGGGATGGCGAGGTGCATTACAGAGACAACGGAACGGGGAAGAGTGCCTATCTGGGTCATTCTTTCGAGGAAGGCGACGATACGCTTTTTGTCTTCGGTGAGCGAATGAATGCCGCTGAGGCACAGAAAGCACAACTGTGGACCATCAGTTCCAAGGACGACAAATCATTTTCCAAGCAACACCCACTGGCAGTATGGCGTAAGTCGAAGCCGATGAACATAGACCATACACTGAAAGGTGAGCTGGATCATTGGCTCTTCCTGAAACTTCCCAAGTCGATGCGTCAGGGATGTACTTATGAGGTAGAGATTCCCCAGAACCTGAATATCGACGCTAAGAAGGTTTCTGTCCGTTTTGATGTATGGAACAGTCAATCGGAAGCCATTCACGTGAATCTGATAGGCTATCATCCTGCCCAGACGAATAAGGCGGCAGATCTGTATCTGTGGTTAGGCGACGGTGGCAGTCGTGACTATCATGCATGGGAGGGTAGGAAGGTATATTTATATAATGTGAATACCCAACAGAAGCAACAGGTCGGTAAGGTGACGTTCTGGAAGCCTGCCAGTGCCTCAGACCAAGAGGCAGGAAAGAAGAGCCTGATAGGAACGGATGTATGGAACATAGACTTTAACGCCACTGCCCCAGGGCGCTATCGCCTGGTGGTAGAGGATGTCGGCTGCAGCATGGACTTTGATATCTCGGAGAATGTGTACTTCGAGCCTTTCCACTATTCCGTTCGTGGCTATTACTATATGCGACTGGGTGAGCCTATCGACCCTGCTCATGTGTTCCCTGTTCCTCGTCAGCCTCAGTTTATTTCAGGTGTTGATCCCAAGGGATTCAAGATATACAAGACCGATTTGCATCCATGGCATCCTGACTGGCGTAAATTGCGTGGTGACGTATGGGACGAGCCTCATTTCAAAGCCCCTGAGGCATCTGCTTTCTGGCAGCACCGTCTGCCAGGCAATCCTGAGGCTGTAGGTGTGAAGGGAGGACATTCCGATGCTTTCGACTGGGATCGCCATCTGGCTCATGTCAGCAATATCTATGATATGCTGTTGCCTTACATCCTGTCGGGTGGTCGCTTACCAGAAGACAATCTGGGCATTCGTGAGAGTGGAAATGGTATTCCAGACCTGCTCGATGAAGCGCGTAATGAGGTAGACTTCTTCCTGAGTATCCGTGACGGTGAGGCTTATTCACAAGGTGTCACCAATCCCAGTGCAGACTGGACGGTGATGTATCAGGCAGGATGCACCACGATGGCAGCATGGGCGAACGCAGCTAACTGCGCCATGATGGCAGAGGCTTTCCGTCTTGCAGGAAATGAGAGCCTGAAGAATTATTATACGGAAGAGGCTATCAAGGCATTCCGTTTTGCCAGTCGTCAGGAGAATCAGCAGTTGGATGATATGCAGGATATCGGTAGTATCTCTATGCGAGGCAGGGATTTCCGCCAGATGGCTGCTGCCTATCTGTATAATGTGACGGGTGATGTCGCTTGGGAAACCATTATGATAGAAGGTAGTGTCATCAAGGATGACCACACGCCACTGTTCAAACGTGGATGGAATGATGGCTATTACCAATTATGGGCTGCCGCTGCTTATCTGACTTGTCCGTATGAGCGACATGACGTCCAGTTCTACCAGAATCTTCAGTCAAGTGTCAAGGCACATGCGGAATCCTACAATATACAATATGCGTCACAGCGTCCTTCACGTAGGGCTGCTAATGATAACCGCTGGCAGGTATCCCAGAACTTGCAGTTAGTGATGCTTGCCCATTATATCGCCACAGACAAGACTGTGCGTCAAGAACTGGAGAACGTCATGTACACGGAGGCAAGTTGGAGTTTAGGTCGTAACCCAGGTAATATCGTAGAGATGACAGGCTTGGGTGAAAGGCATATCACGGATGTCTATTCCACAGGTCGTAACGACGGCGATCCAGGCACCCATCCGGGACAGACACCGTTTAACGGAACAGAGACATGGTCGCCTGATAATGGTGGTGATGCCCGTCTGTTGACAAACCTCTGCTATCCCTCATGGAATGACGGAGGATGGCCCCGCCAGGAGTCATACTTCAATCAGCGTTATTTCTGGGTGAATGCTGAATTCACACCTCGTGAGACGATGCGTGGTAAGATGGCGTTGATGGGCTATTTGTATGCAATACGTAAATAATTAAAAATATGAACAGAATGTATTTGGTGGTTATCTTCGTTGTCGTAGTCATCGTGGCATGGGCAATGAAAGGGAATTTAGGAAACGACGCCTATCAGACGGTGGGCGTGGATGAGTTTGAGACATTGATAGCGGATAAGGACAGCGTTGTTGTCTTGGATGTCCGTACGCCCTCGGAATATGATGAGGCGCATATTTTGGGTGCTATCAATATTGATGTGAAAGAAGACTCTTTCAAGAAGAAAGCCCTTGAGCAACTGCCCAAGGACAAGAAGATAGCGGTATATTGTAGAAGCGGGCGTCGCAGTGCCGATGCCGCAGGAATATTGGCAGGCGAAGGCTATCGTGTTGTCAATCTTGACGGTGGCATCCTCGCGTGGTTGAAAGCAGGCAAGCCTACGGAATAGTTAGAAGATAGATTTCAGAACATTTTAAAACATAATCATCATGGAATGGTATAATATCGCATTCGTTATTGCACTCGTTGTGGTAGGCATTATCGTCTATAAGAGAAAGTCGAGTGAGTGAACCCGTGTATATGACATAAAAAAAAGGAGCCGATTGGGCTCCTTTTTCTTTATTCGTTATTGTCAACTAATATCTTGAAGACTTGAAGGTATTGGTCGACAGAGACTTTCTCGGAATAGCCGTCGCCAATCTCTTCGGCATTGCTGAGACGCTCGATGCAACGACCGTTCTCGTCGAAGTAATAGCGCCATTCACGCTCTTCACCTTCTTCGCGTCCACGACTGTAAGAGAAACTGAGGTCGTAGGTCTTCGGGTCGAAGAGGTATTCGTCGTAACTGTCGAACATCATACTGTTCTTGTGGTAGGAGATGAAATAGCATTTCGACTGCTCACCCTGGTCGAAGTAGTAATTGAGTTCGATGGTCTCGGGCGCATAGTTCTCTATCTTCTGGTCGTGGCAGACAACCTGGATGTAGTGGGCTGTCTCACCCTTCTTGTCTTGTTCGATTTTCTTTTTAGCCTCGGCATAAGTACTACGGATATACTTCAGACGGTCTGCCTTCGAGGCAGTGGGGCGATGGGTTTCATTGGAAGTGCCAAGGAGTCCTTGTGAGATCATCAAACGGTTGAAGATGTCGAGGTATTCCTGATATTGCTTGTATTCGCTCTCACCACTGTTCCACGTATGGCTGTCGGGACCAGTCTCGTTGAGTCCGAACCCTTCATTGCCCGTCTTGTGAATCTGGTGGATGAGTTTGCCCTTGGCGTCGTAGTAGTATCGTGTCTCGACGATGAAACCACCGTCAGTCTCGCCTTTCATATAGGCGAAGAGTAGGTGACCGTCTTCAGGGTCGAGGAGGAATTCGCGAGAGCGGTCATGACCATGTGACGTCCAGTATTCCTTGATGAAATAGCATGAGAACTCTTCCAGAAAATCAGTGTCGGGCTCTTTCTTCGAGCGTGTGAAATAGAAATCGACATCGGTATCGTCATCGAGGGCAAAGTCTTCCGACACCATACTGCCGTTGCTTACATGGATGTGCATATCAAGGGGTGCTTGACCGTCCTTGCCATTGTCGGCAACCTGTTGTTTGGCCTGTGCATAGATGGCGCGGATGCGCTTCAACTGCTCATCTTTGGTTTGTGCTTGCATGGTGATGCAGCCAAATAGCATCGCACAAGTCATAGTGATTAATAGTTTTTTCATATTCTATTCTTTCAATGTCAGTAAAAGTTTCCATTGTTTTCAATGGCAAAGGTACGAATTTTGCTTTATCTATACAAGTTTTTTTATCATTTTATGCTTAAATAGCATGATACTATGTTCAATCACGATTTGATATTCCAAACATTAAGAATGCTTTCAATTTGTTTTATATTTAAATGAAATAGTTACAAAATGTAAGTTATATAACTTTTAAAGAATCAAAGTGGCGGAAATTTAATCGCAATACCGTCATTTTGCATTAATTTTGCACTCGAAAGTTTCAAACAATTAAGAAAAAGAGCGTATGAAGGTAAAAAAACGTTGGTTAATCCTGATGTCGGCAATGACATTAATTGCCATCGCAGGTGTGTTTGTAGGTGAGCCTACATTTGAGTGTGACTGGTCGGTAATATCGGCTGCCGATGTGGCTTGGTTGATTACGGCAACTATTTTCGTGTTGATGATGACGCCAGGACTGTCGTTCTTCTATGGTGGTATGGTGGGAGCAAAGAATGTGATATCGACGATGCTTCAATCGTTTATCGCCATGGGACTGATTTCTGTGCTGTGGGTAGTCGTTGGTTTCTCACTATGCTTTGGTGATGATATCGGTGGTGTGATTGGCAATCCGATGACGTTCCTCATGTTCCAGCATGTGGGGGCAGAAGTCTATACTACGCCCGCGGGTAATATCTTAGGTGGTGCAACAATTCCGTTGGCGCTGTTTGCCCTGTTCCAGATGAAGTTTGCCATCATCACCCCCTCACTGATTACGGGCTCGTTTGCAGAGCGTGTGCGTTTCTCTGCCTATATGTTCTTTATGATTTTCTTCTTCTTCATTATCTATTGCCCGCTTGCCCACATGACATGGCATCCCGAGGGATTGTTCATGAAGTGGGGCGTCATCGACTTTGCTGGTGGTATCGTGGTACATGCTTCCAGTGGTATAGCAGCCCTTGCAGGTGCCATCTTCCTTGGTCGACGCAAGGCAGAGACGCGTAAGAGTGAGCCTGCCAATATCCCGTTTGTTCTTTTGGGTGCCGCTATGTTGTGGCTTGGTTGGTTTGGTTTCAATGCAGGTTCGTCGCTTCATGCCGACGGGCAGGCTATCAAGGCGTTCCTGAATACGAATACCGCTTCGGCAACGGCGATGATGACATGGATATTCTTCGACTGCCTGCGTGGTCGTAAACCCTCTGCGATGGGTGCTGCCGTAGGTTGTGTAGTAGGTTTGGTGGCTATCACGCCTTCTGCCGGTTATGTTACCGTAGGTCAGAGTATCTTCATCTCTTTCATCATCACCATTATCTGTAATATTGCTGTTTACTGGCGTTCGCATTCGAGGATTGATGATGCCCTCGACGTATTCCCCACACATGGTACAGGCGGTATCTTCGGAACGGTATTGACGGGTATCTTTATCCAAGAAGGATTGATAGCAGGTACATGGGACGGCTTCGTGATTTTCCTCTATCACCTGCTTGCCATCGTCATCGTATTCGTTTACACCTTCGCCATGAGTTGGGCAGGTTATAAACTTATCGACCTGATGATACCTATGCGTGTCTCAGAATACAGTGAGAAGGTCGGTCTTGATTTCTCACAGCATGACGAGCACTACGGACTGGCTCATATCGGTGAACGTGAGTTGGCGGAATACGAGGAACATATCCGTGAGAAGAATAAGTAAAGACGTCACTTGTTGACACATCATTTATCCCGAGGAAATATTTGTTTCTTCGGGATTATTTATTCTTACCTTTACCCAACGATTCGTATTATCGCAACAAAAAGCCCCGCGCCTCACGACGCAGGGACCTAAAACAATAACTAAAAACCTAAATAGTTATGGTGTATTATATTCTTTTATTCAGAATCGACTACAAAGATACACATAATTATGTAATTAACCAAACGGAATTGAGTATGAACAAGAAGAATCGCCTTCTATTATCGACCAATGCGAAGGAAATAACATAATTTTAACTGTTATACCTCACAGAAGGGAACCCCCTTCTGTGAACCCTATTTGACTATTTTGAAAGAAATGTGCTTGTCATAGAGCGTGACATAGAGATTGTTATCTTCACCAATGGCAAACCAACTGGCA
>JBGVBD010000171.1:0-69292 GCA_045225255.1 Prevotella sp.
GGGAGGTAGTAGTTCATCATGGAGAACATACCCTTCTTCATCTCACCGCCGTACCATGTGTTGATGATAACCTGCTCACGGGATGTGATGTTGAAAGCTGCGCATGTCTCAGAATTGAGTCCGAGCTCTGCATAGTTCTCGATCTTAGCCTTGGAAGCGTTGTAGATAACGAAGTCAGGTTCGAAAGAAGCGAGCTCTTCGTCAGAAGGAACGATGAACATGTTCTTTACGAAGTGAGCCTGCCAAGCAACCTCTACAATGAAACGAACGCGAAGACGGGTAGCCTCGTTGGCACCACAGAAAGCGTCCATTACATACAGATTCTTGTTGCAGAGTTCCTTGATAGCAATTTCCTTAACCTTTGCCCAAACCTCCTCAGACATGGGGTGGTTATCGTTCTTGTATTCCTCAGAAGTCCACCAAACCTTATCAGTGCTCTGTGCATCCTTAACGATGTACTTATCCTTAGGTGAACGACCTGTATAGATACCAGTCATTACATTGACAGCATCAAGTTCCGTGTTAACACCCTTGTCAAAACCGGTCAGACCTTCCTTTGTCTCCTCCTCAAAGAGGTACTCATAAGATGGATTGTGAGCAATCACGGTAGAACCCGTAATGCCATACTGTGTCAAATCTAACTTTGCCATAATTTTACTACTTTTTATTTGTGATTTACTATTACCTATTTAAAACCGAGCGCAAAGGTACGAATTAATTGAGAATTATAAATGACTAATTAAGAATAATTTGCTTTCACAAGTCTGTTTTTAGGTTAAAGAAATAAAAAAAAGAGGTCGGAATAATGTTTTTGTCATTCCGACATATCAAAAAATTACGTAAACATATCCATTTAATGGAAAATCTTTGTATCTTTGCAGAAAATAAAACCCTAAGACAATGAAAGTAATCAATTTCAGCGAAAGCAACAGCATCATCAACCAATATATGGCTGAGTTGCGTGACAAAAACTATCAGAAGAACCGTCTTCTGTTCCGTCATAACATCAAAAGAATCGGTGAAATGATGGCGTATGAGATTTCCAAGACGCTTGAGTACAAGCCAAAGACTATTACCACCCCCCTTGGGACGATTGATATTCCCCTGCCGAAAGACGATATGGTGGTAGCCACCGTTCTTCGTGCAGGACTGCCTTTCCATGAGGGTTTCCTGAATGTGTTTGACAAGGCAGACAATGGTTTTGTATCAGCTTTCCGCATGTATATCAACCGTGAACATACTGAAGTGGGCGTACATACCGAGTATATCGCCACACAAAGTGTGAAGCACAAGACATTGCTCATCGTTGACCCCATGCTTGCAACTGGTGGAAGTCTTGCTGCTGCTATTGAGTCTTTGTTGCAGACAGGAAAACCTAAGAAGATTCACCTCTGCTGCGTGATTGCGGCACCTGAGGGTATTGAAGTGGTCAAAGAAGCATTGCCTGACGATGCCACTATTTGGTGTGCCGCCATCGACGAGGGAATGAACGAACAGAAATACATCGTTCCCGGCTTTGGAGACTGTGGCGACCTCTGTTATGGTGAGAAACTACAGAGTTTCCGAAAGATTGCAGACAAATAAAGAAAGGCATCCGATTTGGATGCCTTTTCTTATTGTTGTTATTTCACTTCCCAAGTATCGTTGGTTTCCAACAACTCTGAGAAGTTATGATACTTCTTCTGAGCGGAAACCTCAGCGAGTTGGGCATGAACAGCATCATTGTAAGTAGGAGCCTCTACGTCACGAATGACACCCAGAGCAATGGGGAAGCCGTCCTCGTTACTCATCATAGCCAACTTCAATTGTAAGGTATCATCCTCACAATGAGCATCATGAACAAGTACATCATCCAGAGTATAGCCATCTTGTCCGATAGTAACAACCTTCAGACCGAAACCTTCTTGAACCAGTCCGAATTCATTATTTTCACCGAACACGAGTTTCTCGCCATGACGTACATAGATAGCATTCTTCTTACGACCTTCTTTGTTATATACGGAATCGTGGCAACCGTCATTAAAAATGACGCAGTTCTGTAGAATCTCACAGACCGCAGCACCCTTATGCAGATAGGCAGCCTTCAAGATGTCTTGTGTCTCTGCAGCATCGGTAGCCACCGAACGGGCAAAGAACTTTCCTCTTGCACCAAAACAGAGTTCAGCAGGACGGAAGGGGTCTTCCACTGTTCCGTAAGGACTTGACTTCGATACAAAACCACGGGGAGATGTAGGAGAATACTGTCCCTTGGTCAAGCCATAGATACGGTTGTTTAACAGAATCATATTCAGGTCGATATTACGACGCATGGCATGGATGAAGTGATTTCCACCGATTGCCAATCCGTCACCATCACCACTGACTTGCCAGATGCAAAGATCTGGATTCACCACCTTCGCACCTGTAGCAATGGAAGCCGCACGACCGTGAATAGTCTGCATGGCATAGGTATTCACATAATAAGGTAGGCGACTTGAACAGCCGATACCACTGATCACAGCCATATTATGGGGTGCAACACCTACCTCTGCCATTGCTTTGTGCAGTGAAGCAAGGAAGAAATGGTCACCACATCCTGGACACCATCTTGGCTGTCCTTTCTTATAATCTTGAAATGTATATTCGCTCATAGTTTTTTCCTTTCTTACCTTTTTATCTTTTTACTTTTTCAAGATATCCTCAAATGCCTTGACTAACTCAGCAACAACGAATGGCTGTCCCTTGACCTGATTGAACTGATAAGGAACGAAACCGTCAACCTTCGCACGAAGATAAGCAGCGAGTTGACCGAGGTTCTGCTCAGCAACGACTACCTTCTGATACTTAGAGAGTACTGCCGATGTGTTCTTTGGCAGCGGATTGATATACTTGAACTGAGCAAGGGCAACCTTCATGCCATTGGCGCGAAGTTCATCCATCGCAGCATGCAGATGACCATAGGTAGAACCGAAACCAACAATCAACAGGTCGGCATCTTCATCACCCTCTACCTGCAAATCAGGTACGGGAATCTTGGCAACCTTCTCAGCACGCAAGCGACACATCAGGTCGTGATTCTCTGGTTCTGTAGAGATAGCACCGGTCTTACCATCTTTCTCCAAACCTCCGAGGATATGTGTATAACCCTCCTGACCAGGAATAGCCCAGTAACGTACCTTCGTCTCTTCGTCACGGAAATATGGGGTATAGTTTCCTTTCATCTCAGGTGTCACATAGTGAGGCTTGATGGCAGGAAGTTCCTCTATCTTCGGCAGTTTCCAAGCAGCAGAGCCATTGGCGATAAAGGCATCCGTCAACAGAATAACAGGTGTCAGATGTTCCAATGCTATTTTCGAAGCCTCATAGGCAGCATCAAAACAGTCTGTAGGACTCAAGGCAGCGATAACAGGCATCGGACTTTCACCGTTACGGCCATAGAGAGCTTGCAGAAGGTCGGTCTGTTCACTCTTGGTAGGTAGACCCGTAGAAGGACCGCCACGCTGAACATCGACAATCACCAGTGGCAACTCGTCAATGACGGCAAGGTTCATCGCCTCAGACTTCAAGCAAATACCAGGACCAGAGGTTGAGGTGGCTGCAAGAGCACCAGCAAAAGCGGCACCAACAGCAGAGGCGCAACCGCTGATTTCATCCTCACACTGAACGGTAATCACGCCACATGACTTGTGCTTTGACAACTCATGCAAGATATCCGTAGCAGGAGTGATAGGATAAGAACCTAAATACAGACGGAGTCCTGCTTTCTCAGCAGCGGCAATCAAACCGTAGGCTGTAGCCTTATTACCCGTGATGTCCATATAACGTCCAGGCACCTTTGATTTCGATTCAATACGATAGGTAGCAGGAACACTGCTATGCGTGTTATGTCCATAGTCATAACCAGCCTGTACCACTTTAATATTGTTTTCTGCAATAGCAGGTTTCTTAGCGAATTTCTCACGCAGGAAATTATTTACCAATTCCAGATCGCGGTTGAAGAGCCAACATACCAGACCCAGTGCGAACATATTACGGCACTTCAGCATTGCCTTATTCTCCATACCAGAATCTGCCAGACACTCTTTCACCATCGTAGTCAGAGGACACTGGATGACACGATCGGGGTCAATTCCCATTTCTCCGAGATAGTCTTCTGTCTTAAACTGCGCCTTCTCCAAGTCTTTAGGACCGAAGGAATCGGTATCGATGATGATGGTTGCCTGTGGCTTCGAGTATTTCAACTGTGTCTTCAAGGCAGCAGCATTCATAGCCACCAGCACATCACACTTATCGCCTGGCGTATATACCTTACCAGCACCGATATGTACTTGGAAACCAGAGACACCTGTCAGCGAACCTTGCGGAGCGCGGATATCGGCAGGATAGTCGGGAAACGTAGAAATACCATTACCTACGGTAGCACTTACCGTAGAGAAGATGTTACCAGCGAGCTGCATACCGTCGCCGGAGTCACCTGAAAATCGAACAACGACTTGGTCGAGTTCTTTTACTTCTAATTCAGCCATATAGTACTATATTAAATCTTTCTTTTCAAAAACGCCTGCAAAGTTCGCAAATATTCATTGAATATCCAAATAAATTGCAATAAAAATGCAGTTACTACCCCATTTTAGGCAGAAACTGCATTTTTATTCAAGAAGAAAAGTCCTTGAAGATCTCTATTTACACCTTATTATATTTATAGTGATAAATTAATATTCAAAAGAACTTCCACCCAAAAACTCCCTCAATAATGAGGTAGGCGGTATTTGGTCTTCGGGAATGGGTTGGATATATCGTAAGAACTTCAAGAGTCGGTAAGCCTCTGCATATTCCTCACAACTCTCTGGCACCTGTTCCAATAAGGGAAGTGCCTGACCTCTAATCACTGCCAATTCAAAGAGCATGGCCGTATTGAACATGGCATCGGCATTCTCTTGATAGGGGAATATCCAACGGTTCTCTCCACGGCGGACGGAAGGCCATCGACGGATGGTCTCTTGGGCAGACACGCCACGATACTTATGGTCGCGGATGATACGACGCAGCAGACGGTTATCCGTGGTCGGAATATAGTTGTGATTGTCGAGCAAGATAGTGGTCAGTGCGGAAGCATAGACACGGTATTTCTGTTCCTCTGGAATCTGTGCCGTCAGTTCAGGATTTAGGGCGTGAATACCTTCCAACACTAATATCTCCTTGCCTTTCAGTTGTAGTTTCTTTCCACTGGGTTTACTCTCTCCCGTCTGGAAGTCATAGCGTGGCAGTTCTATCTCCTCCCCTCTGAACAGGGCGTTCATCTGTTCGTTGAGCAATGGGATATTCAGGGCATGCAGATGTTCATAGTCGTAGTCACCCTTCTCGTCACGTGGTGTCTTGTCGCGACTGATGAAATAATCATCGAGCGAGATACCGATGGGACGGATGCCGTTGACGGCGAGTTGCACAGACAGGCGCTTGCAGGTAGTGGTCTTTCCACTGCTCGACGGTCCTGCTATCAATACCATCTTAATACCTTCCCGTTGGGCAATTTCATCGGCAATCTTCGCAATCTTCTTCTCCTGTAATGCCTCGCTCACCTGTATCAGTTGAGAGGAATAACCTTTCAGGATGGCATTATTCAAATCACCTACCGTCCGTAGTCTCACAATAGACTGCCAACGATGATGCTCTTTGAAGATTTCGAACATCTTGTCTTGCTTTACCAGTTCGCCCAACTTCGAAGGGTCTTCGGTCGAAGGAATACGAAGCAGCATCCCGTCGTAATAAGGTTCCAATCCGAAGAGATACAGTTGGGAAGTATTCGTCAACAGACTGCCATAGTAGTAGTCTTTATAGCCCTCGATATCATAATACGTCGTATAGAGTTTGCCTGAGTGCTCCAACAGTCTCACTTTGGAGAACGACCTCTCTTCCGTGAACATACGGATAGCCTCCTCCGTCGTTGTCTCAAAACGATGAATAGGCATGGCGGCATCGATAATCTCCTGCATGCGCTGACGGATGGCATCTACATCGGCAGGGGTTATCGGACGATCTAACCGAAGGTCCACGTAATAGCCATTGGAAACAGGGATGTCAATCACCACCGAACACTCTGGATAGAGTTCGTGGGCAGCCTTAGAGAGCACGAAGAACAGACTGCGTGTATAGGTTCTCACCGCCGATGAAGAGTGCATATCCAGAAACTCTATTTCCTTGGGTTTATAGACTCTGAAATGCATTCCTTCCACCTTGTTATTCACGTGTGCATTGATGGGTCCGTACTCCATTTCGAGCCCCGTCTGAGAAAAAATTTCAGAAAGTGTGCTTCCAATGCTTATTTCTAAAATTTTTTTGTTATTTTTGCAACGAATTCGGATTTTCTGTTCCATTTAGCTTGAATTTAGTTATTTATATGGGGCAAAGATACGAAAAAAAGTTGATAATAGAAACATGATATTTGAAAATTATGTCGATTTGGATATTTTTTAAACTTCTGGGTTCACTTGCCTTGTTGATGTTCGGTATGAAGTCGATGAGTGAGGCTTTGCAGAAGATGGCTGGACCGCAGCTGCGTCACGTATTAGGTGCCATGACTACCAATCGCTTTATGGGTATGTTGACAGGTACACTCGTGACAGCCAGCGTACAGTCAAGTACGGCGACCACGGTGATGACGGTCTCTTTCGTCAACGCAGGCCTGTTGACTCTGGCACAAGCCATTTCCGTCATTATGGGTGCAAATATCGGAACGACATTGACGGCATGGATCATGTCGGCAGGATTCTCTTTTAACATCACGGATTTCGTCTATCCTGCCTTCTTCATCGCCATCATCCTCATCTACTATAAGCAGAAACGTTATATCGGTGATTTTCTCTTCGGTATCGCCTTTATGTTCCTCGGACTCGGCACGTTGCGTCAGACGGGTATTGATATGCACTTAGGTGAGAATCAGGCAGTGCTTGACTTCTTTTCCTCTTTCGACCCTCATTCCTTCACCACCACCCTCATCTTCCTGTTCTTGGGTGGTATCCTGACCTTCTGCGTACAGTCTTCGGCAGCCGTCATGGCTATCACGATGATACTCTGTTCGAGTGGCGTACTGCCTATCTATCAAGGTATCGCCTTGGTGATGGGTGAGAATATCGGTACCACCGTTACCTCTAACCTCGCTGCGATGTCGGCGAATACATCGGCGCGAAGGGCAGCCCTTGCCCACATGTTCTTCAACGTGTTCGGTGTCATCTGGATATTATTCATCTTCCGTCCGTTCATTGATATGGTATGTGGCTTTGTGGGCTATGATGTGGCGATGAACAAAGAGAGTGCAGGCTCTCAGGCTTTCCTTGCCAACGCTGCTAAGTTGAACTTCGTCCTCGCTGGTTTCCATACCTGTTTCAACGTCGTCAACACCTTCATCCTCATCTGGTTCATCCCACAGATCGAGAAGTTTGTCTGCTGGGTCATCAAGCCTAAGAAGGTCGATGAGGAAGAGGATTTCCGTCTGCATTTCATTACCGCAGGCTTCATGAAGACGCCCGAGCTTTCTGTCTTGGAAGCACAGAAAGAGATTCGTCAGTTTGCCGTCCGCATCCAGCGTATGTTCGGTATGGTGCGTGAACTGTTGACCGAGAAAGACGAGAAGCAGTTTAACCAACTCTTCAGTCGTATTGAGAAATACGAGAGTATCTCCGACCACATGGAACTGGAAATCGCCAAGTACCTCGATGAGGTTTCCGATGCCCATCTCTCCGACGATACCAAGGCAAAGATCCGCGCGATGCTTCGTGAGATTTCCGAGATAGAGAGTATCGGTGATGCCTGCTATAACATCGCCCGTACCATTTCCCGTAAGTATCAAGGCAAGCAAGACCACTTCAACGAGAAGCAGTATGAGCATATCCATCAGATGATGGAACTCACCGACGAGGCGTTGACACAGATGAACACCTTGATGGGTGGTCGCAAGGACACCTACGATGTCAACCGTTCGTTCAATATCGAGAACGAGATCAACAACTACCGCAACCAACTCAAGTCGCAGAACATCAGCGACATCAACAACCACGAGTACACCTATGCCGTCGGCACCATCTATATGGATATCATCAACGAGTGTGAGAAGCTCGGCGACTATGTGGTGAATGTCGTAGAGGCTCGTATGGGCACACGTCAGAAATATGCGTAATTAAAAAAATTATCAATTGTCAATTATCAATTAATTTGTATTTTTGCAAAAAATAAAGAATTACTATAACACTATGGGGAAAAGATTATTAGTCTTAACAGCCGTCTTACTGACATCGGTGATGTCTATGATGGCGCAGGTAACGACCTCAGGCATTGCCGGTCTGGTCATGGCAGACAATGAAGAGGTTATCGGTGCAACCATAACCGCCAAGCACATTCCCTCAGGAACCATTTACCGTGCCGTAACGAATATCGACGGTCGTTATACCATCGCAGGTATGCGTGCCGGTGGTCCCTACGAAATAGAGATTGCGTATATCGGTTACCAAACGAAGAAATTCACGGACATCCAGTTAGCCCTCGGTGAGAATTCCGTCATCGACGCGACCCTGTCTGAAGGTACTGAGATGCTGAAAGAGGTCGTCGTTACGGGAACGGCAAACACCACCATGCGTTCCGACCGTTCAGGTGCCGTAACGAATCTGAATGCACAAGCCATGTCGGTAGTCCCCACCGTTGGTCGTAACATGGCAGACCTCATGAAACTGACCCCACAGAGTAGTTCCGCCAGTGGTATGGCGATTGGTGGTGGTAACTACCGCCAGTCGAGCGTCACCATCGACGGTGCCTCATTCAATAATGCCTTCGGTATGGGTTCTTCCCTGTTGCCTGGCGGCGGTACGCCTATCTCGTTGGATGCCCTCGACCAGATGACCATCAGCCTTACCCCTTACGACGTCCGTCATAGCGGATTCACGGGTGGTGGTATCAATGCCGTCACGAAAGGTGGTACCAACGAGTTCAAGGGTATGGTATATAGTTACCTCACCAGTACCAGTCTGAAAGGCTCACGTGTGGGTGATGTCTCACTGCCTGTAGATAATGGACATAACAACACCTACGGTCTTAACTTCGGTGGACCGATTATCAAGGATAAACTCTTCTTCTTCATCAACGGTGAGATAGAGGACAACGTCATTACAGGACCCGGTGCCCGTGCTGGCGACGGCAGTCTTCCCTATACCTCTACCAACCACCGTCCGCAGTTGGCGGAACTCGAAGGACTGTCCAGTTACTTGCAGAAGACCTACGGACTCACCACGGGTCCTTGGCAAGGCTATAACATCAAGACACCTGCCTACCGTATCCTTGCCCGTTTCGACTGGAACATCAACGATAACCATAGCCTGAACTTCCGCTTCACGAGGTCTAACCGTAAGGCATCCAACCCAGCCAATGCCTCTCGTTCCATCGGTGGCAACCAGGCAACGTCCGTCTATGGCGGTGATGTCAATATCTATGGTATCGGTTCCAACTATTCGATGGTGTCACTTTCCAGCCGTTACTATGCCGAATACCGTTTCACCTCTTTCGCTGCTGAGTTGAACAGCACCTTCGGCAAGTTCCATAACACGCTGCGTGGCACGTATTCCTTCCAAGACCAGCCACGTTCTACGGAATATGGTGACAGTTACCCCATCCTTGAGATTGTGATGAACGACGGACAAGACCATTATCCTTCATGGGCAGCCACAGGTGACATCTTCACCTACGGCAACCTCGCCCAGACGAAGAACACCGTCATCACCGACGAAGTCAATGTCATGCTTGGCAAGCACAACCTCTTCGCTGGCTTGCAGTTCGAACGTAACTCTGCCGTCAACGGCTATGCACAGGCAGCCGCAGGCTACTATGCCTTCGAGGCAACACCCGAGCAGGTCAGCAAGGGCGACTGGGCTTCCGTCTTCGCTGCCAAGCCCCGTCTTTTCGGTATCACCTACGGCAACAACGACGCCCATTCGATGTTCACGTCCGAGATGGCGACCAACCAGTGGTCGCTCTACCTGCAAGACAATATCTCTTGGTCAGAACGTTTCCGCACCTCTATCGGTGTGCGCTTCGAACTGCCGTCCTATCCGTCCCTCGACAACAACTACAACGAGGAATACTATAACATCGACTTCGGTGGACAGCACTTCCGCACTGACAACGTCCCCAAGGCGAGCATCAGCGTCTCACCGCGTATCGGTTTCAACTGGGACATCACGGGCGATCGTAAGTACATCCTTCGTGGCGGTACGGGTATCTTCGTCGGTCGTATGCCGTTCGTATGGCTTATCTCTGCCGTCGGTAACTCAGGTATGGGACAGACCTCGTATGTCGCCACCGCCGCCAATGGCAAGACGCTGCCGTCGTTCACCATGAGTCAGGAAGACATGTACCGACAGATCAACGCCACCAGTGCCACCTCTGTACCGTCAGGTCCTACCATCCTCAGTGAAGACCTGCGCATGCCGAAGACATGGAAGGCATCCCTCGCCTTCGATGCCAAACTGCCGTGGGGCGTCAACTTCACCTTAGAGGGTATCTTCAACAAAGACCTCAACCCCGTGGTCGTCAGCAACAGGGATATCTACTGGGACGGCACCTCTACCGTCGACCTCGGTCATGGCGATATCCGTCACAGCATGTCATACTACGACGCCAAGCACTCTGCCTACGTCCTCGAGAATGCAGGCAGTAAAGCATACTACCTCTCGCTCAGTGCCCAGTTGCGTAAGTCGTTCGACTTCGGTCTCGACCTCTCTGCCAGTTACACCTACTCTACGGCAAAGTCGTACAGCGAAGGTGTCGGCGACCAGGTTTCTGCCGCCTATTACAACTACCGCGCCTCTGTCAATGCCGTCAACGACTGGGAAACAGGCTATTCCACCTATGTCGCGCCCAACCGTCTGATCCTTGCTGCCAGTTATAAACTCAAGGAAGGCAAATACGCCACCAACACCTTCAGCATCCTCTACGACGGCTATCAGTGGGGCTATCTCGGCAACTATGCCTACAACCGCTACTCATACACCTTCACCAAGAATGTCAACAACGACCCTTCGGCACCGGGTAACCTCATCTACGTACCTGCCTCTCGTCAGGAACTCAACAGTTGGGACTTCGCCGACAACGGCAAGGTCAATGGCGAGGTATATACTGCCGACATGCAGCGTGACGACTTCTGGGCATATATCCAACAGGACGACTACCTGAAAGACCGCCTCGGACAGTATGCCGAGCGTGGTGGTGCGAAGATGCCTTGGCACTATCAGATAGACTTCAAGTATCTGCGTGAGATGAGTCTCAAGATTGGTCAGCACCGTCATGCCCTTCAGTTAGGTGTCGATATCCTCAACCTTCCGAACTTCCTTTGCAAGGACTGGGGTGTCTTCAAACAGATCTCAGGCAACACCCTGTTGACCTTCAAGGACGGGAAATACACCTACAACCTCGTCAATGGTGAGCGTCACCTCAGCACCTCACAGAACTACTTAGATGCTGCCTCTACCTATCAGTTGATGTTCACCATCCGCTATCTGTTCAACTGATTGAGAAGATAAAAATATATTAAAACCCTTGGGAATATCGATATTCTCAGGGGTTTTGTATATTATGCCCCCTCCACGTATTGGACGTTTCGTTTTTTTCACCTACCTTTGCATTGTGTTAAGACGATCACTATTTATCCTATCATTGTTCTCCTTAACTTGTCAAGCACAAAATGCAGACGATTGGCAAGAGGATCTACGCCAGTGGGTAGAAACCGAAGACGTAGAATCCTCTTCCATTGAGGATATCTTCGATGTCTTATCGGAGAAAGCAGAACACCCCATCAATTTGAATCAGATCACCCGAGAGGAATTAGAACAGTTACCTTTCCTCACTGGGCAACAAGTGGAACAACTATTAGAGTATATTAACCGCTACGGTCCCATACGTTCTTTTAGCGAGTTGATGATGCTTACGAGCCTCGATTCTGAGCGTCGTCAGCTATTAAAATACTTTGTATGCATTGGTGAGCCTCCTCAGAAAGACAACAAATTTAGACTTAATTCCGTATTCAAATACGGCAAACAACAACTAATGTTCACTGGAAGGATTCCCATGTATGAACGCAAGGGAGACCAGAATGGCTATTTGGGTTACCCATATCGTCATACACTTCGCTATCAATTCAACTACCATGAGCGTGTCAAATTCGGATTGACTGGTGCGCAAAATGCAGGTGAACCATTCTTTTCCAATAACAATAAATTTGGTTATGATCATTATTCCTACTATCTACAACTAAAGGATCTTGGACGGATAGAAAATCTTTGCTTGGGCATGTATCGGGTACAACTTGGTATGGGACTTATCATTAACGGGGGGTTCTATCTCGGCAAAAATGCTACCTTACAGTCTATGGGACGTTCTACTGCAACTCTTCGTGTTCATTCATCCCGTTCTACAGAAGGTTATCTGCAAGGAGTTGCTACGACAATCCGATTGAGCAAACAATGGAGAATTACTTCCTTTGCCTCTTATCGTCCTTTGGAGGCAACTCTTAATAAAGACAGTACAGCAAGAACCCTTTATTATAGCAACTATCATCGTACACCTACAGAGATTGAAAAGAAAAACAATACCCATGAGTATAACTTAGGAGGCTGTATCGAATGGCGTAAAGGAACTCTTTACGCTCGTACTAATATGCTCTATACACATTTCGACAGATCACTACATCCTCAAAAGGAGAATGCTCCTTATCGACTTTATGCAGCAGAAGGGAACGACTTTATCAATATGAGCATTGACTATGGCTATACAAATGCTAAACTCTCATTCTCTGGGGAAACGGCTATCAATCGTCAAGGAGCATTTGCTACCATCCATCAACTTAGTTATCGGTTCAATCATGAACTGACCTTGATAGCCCTTCATCGCTATTACGACAAGAAATATACTGCCCTTCATGCTAAAAGTTTCTGCGAAGGTTCCAGTATTCAGAATGAACACGGCGTCTATGGCGGACTTTCTTGGCAACCTTCTAATAAGTTGACATTCAATTGGTATGCCGACTATGCTCATTTTGCATGGAAACGTTATCAGGTGAGTTTGCCCAGCGATGCCTTTGATACGATGATCCTCGCGCGTACATTATTAGGTAATAATTGGAGGATAGAAGGTCGTTATCGTTTACATATCCGACAGAAAGACAATCAAGAGAAAACCATGCTGCTGAATCGTACAGAACAACGGATACGCCTGTTGCTCAATTACAACTCCCCCTTTAATCTCTCCCTAAAGACACAGTTTGACGGTATCTCCGTTTCCTATAAAGAAAAAGACAGGGGATGGATGCTTTCAGAACAAGCGGTATATGCCTGTCGATGGCTTCAACTTTCAGCCAATGTCGCTTATTTCCATACGGACAATTACGAGAGTCGTCTCTACCTGTATGAGCATTCTCTACTTTATGACTTCTCGTCGCTGATGCTTTATGGAAAAGGACTGAGGTATGCACTGATGACACGGGCAGACATCAGTAAACACCTTATGCTGATAGCGAAAATAGGGGTCACTGATTATTTCGATCGTTCCGTGATTTCAAGTGGACTACAGCAAGTCAATGCATCATCAATGGCTGATATCGATATACAGATAATGTGGAAACTCTAAGGTATTTCACAGGACTTTCCCCTGACATCATTCTTTATTTGATGCGCGTAAAATGCATTATTTCGCCATCGTGATCGTCAAGAACCAGTTTGGTGGCAGTTAACTCTTTGATTTCCGTTTCTCCGTCAATAGGCGAACTGTCAGCAAATTCCTTCTTTATATTTTTGGTTATCTCATTCTTTATCAAGTCGTCGAAGGTCTTTTTCATTTCCGGATTTGCATTCAACATATCCTGCATCTCTTTCTTTAAGACTAACTTATCTAACTTTCCATCGGCTTTTTTAGATTCCAAATTGATGGTCAAGGTATTGCCCTTACGGCTATAAGTACCAGGAATAGTAACGGTCATGGCAATTTCACCTACTTCAGGGTCGTTCACCTCTATTTGCGCTTTCATCGACAAACTGCCGTTCTGTCCGAAAACAAACATAATGGTTGACTTTTCACCATCACTTGTCTCTGTAGGCGTACCCCACGTTCCAATCAGGCTTTGTGCCTGGAGTCCCATCACTACTGTGAGCAGCAGGAGGGTTGTCATCAAAATTTTTTTCATTTCTACTATTGTTTTTAAAGTTATTTATGTTTCAAATACTAAACCAACTCTTTGTATAATTCGAGCACTTGTCCTGCGACATCGAGACCGCGGAAGCGTTGGATATACTCTTGACTGAGGCGGATGCGTTCGTCACAACCATCAGCGTCCTTGAGGACGGCAGTAATGGCTTCTGCCATGCCTTCGACATCATCGGGGTCGACATACAGACAGGCGGGACCTCCTGCTTCCTCTAAACAGGAACCCGTACAGGCAACGACGGGCAGACCTGCAGCGATGGCTTCGATAATCGGAATGCCAAAACCTTCATAACGGGAGGGATAGACAAAGGCTTCCGCGAGATGGTAGATGACGGCAAGGTCGTCGTCAGGGACACCACTCAACAGGTGAATCCTATCACTCTGGGGTATCTCTCGGGCGTATTTCGTCTGTCGTCCTACTGCTACTAAATGGATATCAGAGGGCAACAAGGGAAGGGCTTCAGCAGCAAGACGGAGGTTCTTACGGCGCTCGATGGTGCCGACATTCAGAATGAAACGATCGGGCAAATGGTAGCGCTGACGGACAGCAGCGACGCGCGAGGGGTCGACTGTCTGCGAGAAACGGGGCGCATAACTCTGATAGATAACACGGATGCGCTCGTCGCTGATACCACCTAATTCCATGATGTCTTGTTTGGTGCGCTCACTGATGGCAATAATGCGGTCGGCTTCTTTCAAGGTCTTACGGAACTTCCATTCGTAAATCTTTGTGTCTATCCACTGGTAGTATTCGGGATGACGCATGAAGATGAGGTCGTGGATGGTGACTACACTCTTGATGCCTGCCTTGCGAAGTCCGATGGGTAGTTCACCAGAAAGTCCGTGGAACACCTGTATGCCATCACACTGTAAATCCTTCAGTATGCCGTGCGAACGCCAATAACTAGTGTAGAGTTTAGAGTTTAGAGTGGATAGTGGATAGTGGAACTGGGCACCTTCGATAATCTGACCGCGCAGGTCCTCGCGCCCTTTGTCGGGGGCATAGAGATGGATATCTATCTCTTCACCCTTACGGATAAGGTCGTTCACCAAGGTGCGTCCGTAACTTCCCAATCCCGTTCCGTTACGCACAATCCGCTTTGCATCAAAAGCAACGATTAATTTCATACTGCAAAAGTATGAAATTAAATTGATAATTGATAATTCTTTGACTTAAAAGTACAAAGCGTTTTAAAAAACGATTAGATAACTGATATTTTTTGTATCTTTGTGGCGAAATATTTCATAACATCAAATGAAGAGCATCAAGGAAGTAATAGAGGACATTGAGAAGAAGAACGGGACGAAGCAATTCGTACGGTTCTGTATCAATGGCATTATTGCTGCAGCCATTCACTATGGCATCTACTTCCTGTTGCAATTCTGGATTGACTTGAATATCGCCTATACAGTGGGCTATCTGGTGAGTTTCGTGTATAACTTCTTCGCTACGAACTACTTCACGTTCCATACTACCCCGACATGGAAGAATTTCGTGGGCTTTGCAGGCAGTCACGGGGTGAACTACCTGCTGCACATCGTGTTGTTTGCCACCTTCATCTATTTAGGTGTCCACCGACTGATTGCTCCACCATTGGTAATGCTGGTAGCGATGATTGTGCAATTCACGATTTTACGCTTCGTTTTTGTGAAACGAGGGAAGCATGATACATAATTGGAATTTTTTATTTATCTTTGCAGCATGATTCTATTAAGTTTTGATACGGAAGAGTTTGACGTGCCTCGTGAGCATGGTGTGGATTTCTCGTTGGAAGAAGGTATGAAAGTGTCCATCGAGGGTACTAACCGTATTCTGGATGTTTTGAAAAAAAATGGGGTAAAAGCCACGTTCTTCTGTACGGGAAACTTTGCAGAGCATGCACCAGAGGTGATGCTACGTATCATGGACGAGGGTCATGAGGTGGCGTGTCATGGTGTAGATCACTGGCAACCTAAAGAGACGGACTTCGCACGGTCGAAAGAGATTGTGGAACGCGTCTGTGGACGAAAGGTCTATGGATACCGCCAGCCCCGTATGTTTCCTGTCAGCGATAGCGAGATAGCCCGTGTGGGATATACCTACAACTCATCGCTGAATCCTGCCTTTATCCCTGGTCGCTATATGCACCTGACGGCTCCGCGTACGTGGTTCATGAAAGGTGATGTGATGCAGATACCTGCCTCGGTGAGTCCGTGGATTCGTTTTCCGCTGTTCTGGCTTGCCCTACACAACCTGCCAGAAGGTCTCTACCACTGGCTGGTACGTCGAACTCTGAAGCACGACGGTTATTTCGTAACGTATTTCCATCCTTGGGAATTCTACGACCTGAAAGAGCATCCAGAGTTCAAGATGCCGTTTATCATCAAGAACCATAGTGGCAAGCAAATGATGCAACGGTTGGACAACCTCATTAAGATGCTGATGAAAAACGGACAGAAGTTCTCAACATTTTGCAACTTCGTTGAAAATGTTGAAATGAGGAATGAGGAATGAGAAATGAGGAGTGTTTCTGAGCGAAGCGAATTTAATGTTTAATGGTATGATACGATTGGCAACTGTTTCACCCTGCTATAACGAAGAGGAAGTGCTACGCCACTCTGCCGAGCGATTGACAGCACTCTTTCAGCGGATGATGAACGAAGGACTCATCAGCAAAGACAGCATGATCGTCTTTGTGAATGATGGTAGTAAAGACCGTACTTGGGACATCATCAGCGAACTGCATCAAGAGAATCCTTTGGTGCGTGGCATTAACCTGGCTCGTAATGTAGGTCATCAGAATGCGATTATGGCAGGTATGATGACGGCAAAGGAATGGGCTGATGCAGTGATTACCATTGATGCCGACTTGCAGGATGACATCGAATGCATCCCTCAGATGGTGAAGCATTTCGAGGAAGGTAATGATATCGTCTACGGCGTAAAGGTGTCGCGTAAGGCAGACCCGCTGATGAAACGCATGTCAGCGATGGCATTCTATAAGTTACAGAGTTCGATGGGTGTGGAAAGTGTATATAACCATGCTGACTTCCGACTGATGAGCAAGCGTTCATTGGATATGCTGGCAGGTTTTGAAGAGCGTAACCTCTACCTGCGTGGACTGATACCGATGATTGGGCTGTCTTCGACTACCGTCGATGACGTCATCAGTGAGCGACAGGCTGGTTCTTCGAAATACACGCTTAGCAAGATGCTCAACCTCGCAATGGACGGTATCACCTCTTTCAGTACCCGACCCATGCAGGCGATTTTCTATATGGGTGTCGTCTTCCTGATCATCGCCTTCTGCATCGGTATCTATGTGGTACATGCCTTGGTAACAGGAACAGCAGTACCCGGTTGGTCGTCCCTGATTCTCTCTATCTGGCTGGTAGGCGGTTTCATCCTGATTTCCTTAGGCATCACCGGCACTTATATCGGTAAGATTTACAAGGAAGTGAAACGTAGACCGTTGTACAATATCCAGGAGATCTTGAATTGAAAAATTGAAGAATTGAAGGGTGATTTTCTGAGCGAAGCGAATTTAATGTTTAATGTTTAATGAAAAGGGTTATTGATGCAATAAAGTGGTTCTTTATGAATCCAACCTGTGTGTTTTGTCTCGGGTTGGTGGTGACGATTGTCGCTACGTTCTTAGAGATGACACGCAGTCATGCCTATAACTTCTACGACTACCATGACGCGACAATGATGTTCTGGGGGGGTATGAATCCCTATACGATAGAGTTTGCAGAGACACACAGTATCTATTTCCTCTATCCTCCTGTGTTCTGTGTCGTCTTCTTCCCTATCTTCATGTTACCAGTATGGTTAGGACCCTATGTATGGAACATCCTGCATTATAGTCTTTTCTTCCTTGCCATCTGGACACTTCCCAAGCCATTGGTGCCCCATCGGATGAAGATCATTCTGTTTCTGTTGTCGGTATTGTTGCAGAATGTCTTTTTCTTCCAATACAACCTCGTAGTATGTTATATCTTCCTCTTTGCCTTCACGCTGTTAGAGAAGAACAAACCCTTCTGGGCGGTGTTACTGATTATGTTCTCTGCCACCACGAAGATATACGGTATCGTAGAGTTAGGATTGCTGTTCTGTTATCCCAAGGTATGGCGTAACTTCGGCTATGCAGCCTTGTGTGGCATCGGTTTCTTCCTGTTGCCTGCCATCAATCCAGAGTTTCAACTCTTCGACCTCTATCGTGATGTGAGGGACAACCTGCTCAACCACCATAGTGCCGTGGAATATCCGGGATTGCTCTTTGCACGAGGCTTGAAGTCTTTCCTGTTGCCTAACTTCCGTATCGTACAGATTGTGACCCTCGTCGTTCTCGCCATCTTGTTTTTCTGGCGACACAAGCGTTGGCAGGACTTCACCTTCCGCGTACAGGCGTTGGCTATCATCATGGGGTATATCATCATCTTCAGCGACAGTCCTGAGACGCATACCTATATCATTGCCTTGACAGGTTACTTGATGGCTTTCTGGCTTCGTCCGCAACATACGTGGTTTGACTGGACCATCTTCTGGTTGTTGTTCGTCTGCTTCAACATCCTGCCTACCGACCTGCTTTGTCCGCCTAAGATACATAACTATATCCACGAGACATTCTGGATAGACGTGTATTGCATGACGATAGCTTGGATACAGGTAATCTGGTGGGCGATGGCGGATGGAAAGGTGAAAGAAGGAAGATGTAAGAGGTCAGATGTAAGATGTAAGAAAGGATTGCTGTTTCTTCTGATGTTATTATGCACCACCAGTTTGCAGGCACAGGATAAGCGATATACCGTAAGGGGGGTCTCTTTCGTGATGCGACAGGTACAAGGTGGTGAGTTTATGATGGGTACGAATGATGCTCAGGCAGAAGCCGATGAACGTCCTGCCCATGCGGTGAAGGTGAATGACTTCTACATCGGTGATACTGAGGTGACTCAGGAACTCTGGGAAGCCGTCATGAGTAAGAATCCTTCTAAGAACAATGGCGAACAACGTCCTGTGGAACATGTGTCGTATGACGACTGCAAGGTGTTTATCCAGAGACTCAACCAACTGACGGGTAAGCATTTTCGACTGCCTACCGAGGCTGAATGGGAATATGCTGCCCAGAAGGTCAAGCAGGCAAAAGGCTATCAGGATGGGGTGAGGGAATGGTGTGACAGTCGTTATGAGGAATATACGAACCCGAAGAACGGTTTCTTTATCCAACTGTTCCGTAAACAGTTCCGCGTCATCAGAGGTGCTTCTTTCCAAACGAGTCCACAGAATATGCGAATCACGAACCGTTATCCCCTCGTGACATGGCGCAGACTACAGACTGTCGGCTTCCGTTTGGCGATGTAACCTCTTCTCTTGAATGTTGAATGACAAATGTGGAATTATTCTCGCTTCGCTGCGATGTTCGAATGAAGAATTTTCCATTTATCATTGATCATCGCCGTAGGCGACCATTCAACACTCAACATTCAACACTCAACATTTACTGTTTACCGTTAATATAATCTGGGAACGTCAACGACCAACGGGAACCTTTCCACTGTCGTTGTAAGGTATCATAGTCTGCCAGTTTCTTATACGACAACCGTTTCTGTAACCAAGGTCTTCGCTCTTTTTCCTGTACGAAGTTGCCATAGAGTTCAAACTCTGAGAAACCAGCATGTGTACGAGGGTCGTAACTCTCTTTGATGACCTGCATCCACGACTTATCGCTATTCCCTGTCAGTGCCTCGTGCAACGTCTTCAGTTGTTCCTTGTCAAACAGCATCTTATGGTCTACATACGATAGGGAATCCAAGGACAAGTCAGGCATCAACCGATGGATGTTGTCGTAATAAGGCTGGTGCTCTTCATAACTCATATAGAACACCGTTTTCTGTTCTTCCGTCAAGAATACATGTGGACGAATCAACACATGATCGGCATCGATACAGAGATAGTAACGACAAGTACCTACCTTTCCGCTGAGTTTAACAAACTGCTGAAATAGCCAACCACTACGATCTTTGACTTGTCCCTTCTCGTCTTGGAACTTGATGCCCAATGACTGAGGGGTGAAACCAAAGACACTTGTTTCGTCTACAAACTGAAGGTCATGTTGCTGACAGAACTGTAGTATCTCTTGCTCTGCAGGTGCTACAATATAGATTTGTTGGATGGGATGAGCCACACATCGTCTAACCCCTTCCAGACAGAGAGGCAGTATATGCAGGTCTTTGGCGATAATCGGTATCACCACATCGATAGGCTCTTGTGAGGGTTTCAGTTTCGGAAACCATCGCCACGCAAACAGTCGGTATCTTATCTTACGGCGTTGTGACATACTTCAACACATTAAACATTAAATTCGCTTCGCTCAGAAACATTAAACTTTAACCGTTAAACGTTAACCTTCAATCCTTCAATTCTTCAATTTTTCAATCCTTAAATGATTCTTCTAAACCAGTAATCAAACTTCTTGAAAGCCTCTGGTGTCATCTTCTCTACATCAGCCGTATCCATGCGATAGAGAGGAATATCCCGATACATCGCCGCCACCAAAGAGAAGGTGCTCGGTGGACCTATCAGATAGTCGCATTCGGAAAGCATAAAGAGGTCTTCAGGGGCATTGCCATGCAGATGACAGATATGAACCTTCGGACATAACTGTTGAAAATGCTCTTCGGTCACGGAAGGATCGTTGGTCGACAGATACACATAAATCTCTTTTCCCTCATGCAATTCTGCAAAACGGTTGATGAGACGGGCATACTGCTCATCATCATAACAGTAGATACCATGATTCCATTGAGCGTAGTCGCCACGACGGATGTGAACGCCGAGACGAAATGAGGAGTGTTGAATGTTGGATGACGAATGTGGAATGAGGTAATCGACTTTGTCGCTTTGACCTTGGTCAAAGAATGAGGAATGGTTTTCTTTCTCTTGCATTTTAGCCTTGACGGGCTCGGTATATTCATCGTCAATACGGAAGAGGTCGCAGATGTCCTGACGGTATTTCAGGAAGAGGTCGTAGTAGCGCACATACCAGCCACTCACCACGATATGTCTGTGCTTGAGCATCTTCTTCTCTAATGCCTCACGATTACAGTCACTATGCTTAAAACTTGCCGTCGGCAGAAGTTTCACTGCTGCTAAATACTTCGCCAACAGATACCACGCAAAGCCCGTCAATGAGGTATGGCAGATATGGAAGTACTGATACTTATAACTGAAACGCATAGAGATGACTTTCCGCCCATGTTCCCTACCCCAAGCGTAGACATGTGCATACTGCAACAGGTTGTTGCACATCTGACTCTTATCTCTGGCGAATATCATTGATATCTTCTATTTTGGTTACAAAAATACAAATAATAAACTATATATCCAAATTATTTCGTACCTTTGCCGAAAATGTTCGAAATACGATGAATTTACGGAAGTTATATTATTTGCGACATAACGGAAAGAACAGCAACCTGCTCTATTTCCTGAAGGCCTACCTACGGGAATATACACCGAAGTGCTTCACGCGGATGATGCTGGATAGTGAACTGAAGAAACTGGACAAGCGTGAAGACCGTGAGTATATCCTAAAGCGTGTGGACTATTATAATAAGTTGACGAAGGAATCTGTCTTCGACCGTCAGAAATGGAACGAGGAAGCCGTAGAGATACAGCATCAGCCGATGACGCGCCAGAAGGTATATTACTTCGATGCAATGGAAATTGCCCGTTATTTCAGTGGAAAGAAGAAATGGATCCTTCTCTCTGGGGATATCACCCATGTGCCAGAAGTTCCGACTATCATCAAAAGCCGTCCTTTATGTGACAATAACCAGAACTCGGTGGTCTTGAAGATGGAAAAGGTGCGCCATTTCCTGTTTGTCGATGATAAGAAGCCATGGCGTGAGAAGAAAGACATGACGATTTTCCGTGGTGACTTAGGTGCCAGAAAACAAAACAGGGATGTGTTTATGAACCGCTTTGCCAATGGACAGAGTCCGATGGTGGATGCCGCCTCAACGAATCGTATTGAGGCTCATCCTGAATGGCAGGCAGGTAAGATGACCATTGAGGAACATCTCGACTATAAGTTCATCATGTCGTTAGAGGGCAATGATGTCGCCTCTAACCTGAAATGGGTGATGTCGTCCAACTCTATTGCCGTCACGCCACGCCATACGGTAGAGACGTGGTTTATGGAAGGGACACTCATTCCCAACTATCACTATATAGAGGTGAAGGATGACTTCTCTGACTTGGAAAAACGGTTGACCTACTATATCAACCATCCCGACGAGGCAGAGGCAATCATCCAACATGCCCATGAATATGTTGACCAGTTCAGAGACTTGGAACGTGAGAAACTCATCTCACTGTTAGTCCTGAAGAAATACTTTGATATCACCAATGATTAGTCAGTGTAAGGCATTCCTATCCAAACCCTTCTTCCGCGACCATCGTACCTTATTGGCACTGTGGTTGTTGCTTCCTATCATCGGTGGACTGGTAAAAATCAACAAGTGTAACAACTTCCTGATATTCAAATATGTGTTTTGGCATGCATGGAAGGGTATATCACTCTATGCGCCCTATCCAGAGGAATACCATGATGTCAACCATTACGGTCCTTTCTTCTCTATCGTCGTGGCACCATTTGCCGTTTTGCCTCAGTATTTGGGTGTACTTCTCTGGGTGATAGCCCTCTCAATGTTCCTATATGTGGCGATACGGAAGTCGCAGTTTACCAAATACCAGCAGATATTCATCCTCTGGTTTTGTGCACACGAACTATTGACGGCGATCTTCATGCAGCAGTTTAATATCGCCATTGCCGCCATCATCCTGCTGTCTTACTATTGTATCGAGAAGGAACAGGACTTCTGGGCGGCATTCTTCATCATGCTGGGTACGTTTGTGAAACTCTACGGCATCGTAGGTTTGGCGTTTTTCTTCTTCTCGAAGCACAAAGGGAAACTCGTCCTCTCGTTGGTGTTCTGGGCTGTGGTGATGTTTGTAGCACCAATGGTATTTCATGGTCCCGACTATCTGATAGGACAGTATCAGGAATGGTATGAGAGTTTGTCAAGCAAGAATGCGGAAAACATGTTCAGCACGACCACCAATGTCTCTCTCTTGGGAATGGTCAGGAAGATATCCCAGTGTGCCACCTATTCCGATATATGGCTTATCCTTGCAGGATTGGTGATGTTCATTATCCCCTATTTCCGCTTCTCACAATATAAGTATGTGGCTTTCCGTCAAACGCTGTTAGCCTCTGTCTTGATGTTCGTAGTCTTGTTCTCTACAGGCAGTGAGTCGAGCGGTTATATCATTCCCTTTGTCGGCGTATGCATCTGGTATACTGCAGCACCTTGGCAACGCTCGAAATGGGACATCGCCCTCTTGGTCTTCGTCTTCATCCTGTCGAGCATGTCGCCCAGCGACCTCTTCCCTGCGTATATCAGGAAAGTATGGGTGAAACCCTATGCACTGAAAGCACTGCCCGTCGTACTCGTCTGGCTGAAACTCTGTTATGAGATGTATGTCAAAGACTATCAAAATAGCAATCAACGTTAATCTATTCGTATATGGCTGACTCTAAATTATTCTCTATCCTCATACCCACATGGAACAATCTGGCGTTCCTGAAACTCTGTGTGGAAAGCATCCGTAAGAATTCCACCTACGAACACGAGATTCTCATCCATATCAATGAGGGTACGGACGGCACGTTGGAATGGGTAAAAGAGCAAGGACTTGCCTATACGCATTCCACAGAGAATGTAGGTGTTTGTCTGGCTTTGAATCAACTGCGCCCACTGGTGACAACAGACTATATCCTCTTTATGAACGACGATATGTATGTCTGTCCTGAATGGGACAAAGCCCTTTACGACGAGATACAGGCGATTGGTCATCAACTGTTCTTCCTTTCCTCGACACTGATACAGCCAAGGAAGTTCTTCTGTAAGAGTGTGATTGCGCCTGCCAACTATGGGGAAAGTATAGAGACCTTCGAGGAAGAAAGACTATTAAAGGAATATATGACCTTGAAACATGGTGACTGGATGGGTGCTACATGGCCCCCCAATATCGTTCATCGCAACCTCTGGGACCTTGTAGGTGGTTATAGCGTGGAATATAGTCCTGGCATGTATAGCGACCCCGATTTCTCAGCCAAACTATGGAAGGTAGGTGTACGTATCTTCAAAGGGGTTGACAAGAGCAGGGTCTATCATTTCGAAGCCCGTTCTACCCATCGTGTGGTGAAGAACGACGGCTCTACACAGTTCCTACGGAAATGGGGCATCACCTCTGCTTCCTTTATGCGTGACATCCTGCATCGTGGAGAGCCTTGGGAAGAGCAATGTCCACCTGACAGTCGGTTGAAGAAAGACCTGTTGAGAAGTAAACTGAAACGGGCACTGACCATCTTCCGTGACGTGAAAATCAAAAACATCTGGGAATTCTAACCCAGATGTTTTAGTATCTTTTCCGCTACTCTTTCCCAGTCATAATCCTTGATATGCTCACGTGCTGCCATCCCTAACTTCCTGCGCAACGGTTCATCGTCATAGAGACGCGCAAGATGCTTGGTGAAACAGAATACCCAGCGTGCTGAACGAATACCTGTATAACCGTCAATCAACAAGTCTGCCGTCCCTGCCTTCGTAGAGATGATAGGCAGTCCACACGCCATTGCCTCAGCCACAGTATTATTCCATCCAGAATATTTCGGATTCTCTGCTGACACAAAGCAATCGGCACGGTTAAAGAGTTCAGAGTTACGTTCAAAGGGATGATCAAGTACGAACTCGTAGGGACAACTGCATTTGAACTTCTCGTATTTCTGTCGCATCTTGTCGGAGGTATGCGTATCGAAAAGCAACAGTTTGATGTTATACCCTCTTCTATAAAGTCGTTCACATGCACTGACCACATATCTCGTACCCTTTACACTTTCGGCAAGACGACCATAGCCCATCACCACAAAGGGGTGGTCTTTCACTTGGTAGTCCTCTTTAGGCTGATAGTTCTTCACCGTCACACCACCTACTGCCAAGAAAGCCTCTCTGCCAAACTTCTTCAAGTCGTGACGATAGACATTGCTGGAGCAGGCAAAGAGTTCTATTTCGGGGTGCTTCATCATCTCGGAAAGGTTTTCCTTGATACGCACATGATAGAAAATCTTATGGCGGGCAGACGATTGCAAGAGCATCGGCAAGTCACTGGGTGTCGTTGTCCATAGGGCATCCAGTTCCACCTTCGATAAATCGGCGAAGAGTGCCATCTTGCCCCGATAAGGAAACCAGTCGGGAGGTGTCCCGTCAGGTGTGAACACATAGAACTCATGGCCTTTCTCTACAAAGATATTGCCCAGTTCCAAAAATCTCTTCACACCCCCATATAGTTTGGTATGCGGTAGCAAAACACCTAATTTCATATATCCTTCTATTTTTCGCAAAGGTACTACTAAGTGAGTAAAAAACCAAAAAAGAAATCCAAAAATTTGCATAAACAGGGAATAATCCGTATTTTTGCAAAACATAAAAGGTTATATGAGAATCCTCTACTATCTATTATACGCTATCTTCTATCCCCTGTCCTTGATTCCTTTGAGGATACACTACCTCTTTTCCAATTGCCTCTTCTACCTGTTGTATTATGTCATCAAGTATCGGCAGAAGGTAGTGCGGAAGAACTTAACATCCTCGTTTCCAGAGAAGACAGAAGAGGAAATCCGCCACATCGAGAAGGATTTCTATCGTTGGTTTTGTGACTATATCGTAGAGTCGTTAAAACTGCTGTCTATCAGTCAGAAGCAGATGAAGAAACGCATGGTGTTCAAGGGATATGAAGCCATCAACCAGTGTGTCGAAGAAGGGCTATCGGTTGCCCTTTATCTGGGACATTACTGCAACTGGGAGTGGGTATCGTCGTTGCCATTGTGGTTTACACCCAAGGCGCAGTGCGGACAAATCTATCATCCGTTGGAAAACAAAGATGTCGACCGACTCTTCCTTCGTCTTCGTGGACGTCAGGGTGCCCTTAGTATTCCTATGGCAGAGACACTACGTAAGATTCTGGAATTCAAGCGCATCAACCGACCTGTCATCATCGGTTATATCTCTGATCAGAAACCCTATTGGACGAATATCCATCACTGGTGTGACTTCCTTCATCATGACACACCTGTATTAACAGGTGCCGAACGTATCATCCGAAAATTGAACCATGCCGTGTTCTATTTGGATATGCGCCGTGTGAAACGAGGTTATTACGAAGGAGAGTTCAAACTGATGACGCGTGAGCCTGATTCTTTCCCAGAGTATGGTGTTACCGATGCCTATTTCCGAATGTTAGAAGAGAGCATCCAACGTGCCCCCGCCTATTGGTTATGGACTCACAACCGTTGGAGTCGCACTCGCGAGAAGTTCAACCACGACTTCGAGATTGTCAACGGTAAAGTGGTACATCGCAAACAGTCATAACAATTAGTGCAAAGGTACTACGAGTTAGGTGCCGTCAGTTTATCGATTATTCAGGTCTGTAGATGCTGCCTGAAGGATTGCCCTACCCCATTGTAATAGCTGGGGATTCTTCTTGCCTTGTTCAGTGACGACTCTGTTGCTGATAAAGTCGTAGTTAACGAAAGAGACACTGTCGGTCATGGTATAGCCATCATCGTAGGTATGGATGGCAAAGGGCTGCGTATAAGTCTTGCTCAACACATCACGGCTAAACGTATAATTGTCGTGGTTGATACCTAACTGTCCCAACAAAGTGGCTGGCAGGTCTGTTTGGTTACATACCTGTTCGATACGTTTCGGGGCTTTGACGGCTCCGCCTACCCAAATCATCGGAATATGGTTCAGCAGGGGGTCGGACTCATCACGAACCTTGTAGGGGAAACCATGATCGGGCAACATAATGACCAACGTATTCTCCCATACGGCACTCTTACGTAGTTTCTCTATGAAATTGCCGATACACTGGTCAAGGTAATAAAACGAGTTATAGACCTCATCGTCGAAGTGATGGATAGGTACATCCCAAGGTTGATGACTGCTGAGAGTGGAATAGCCGATAAGTTTGGGGCTTTGGCTATTAGCCGTTGGCTGTTGGCATATCAAATCATAGACCGTATCGAAGGTGATGTCATCACGGACGCCCCATTTCGAAGACTCCTGTTCCTCCTTGGTATAGTCTGCCTTCCATTTCAATGTCTCAAAACCTCCAGAGACGAGATAACTGCGCATATTCGTGAAGTTGATATCACCACCATAGATGTAATATGTCTGATAGCCTCGCTGCTCTTTCAGTGTCCTTGCCATATTCGGCAAAGAGCGTGACTTTGAAGGAATCTTCATGACAGACATGGTGGGGAAAGAGGGATAGCCGCTCCATGTACATACTGTGCCACGATCGGTACGCCAACTATTGCCATAGCAGTTCGCAAAGTAGATACCCTCTCTTGCCAATCGACTTAAATTGGGCGTGATGTCTGCCCTACCACCTATCTCCGTAAACTCACCTCCGCAACTCTCCAACAAGATGATGATGATGTTGGGGTGTTGGGTAGTCAACAAGGTATCGCAATCGATACTCTGTGTATTATAAAGTTGACTGATAATCTCATTACACTCTTTATCGTCCATGAAATGGTAGGTCACATTATTGCTTGCAGTCTTCTCAAACGAGGCAAAGAAACTGAAGACAGGGTTAACAGCAGCATGGTTTAGAAACTGGTTCTGAGAGAAATAGACCTGTCCGATATTGGTAGTTGACTCATCAATACCGCCTCTGATACCAATCACCATCAAGGGGATAAAAAGAAGCGCTATTAGAGTGGCTATGAGCTTTTGGCTTATGGCTGTTAGCTTGGGGAACTGGGGCGTGATTTTCACATAGATCCAATAGATGGCAGCTATGAGAAGGATAATGACGACGAGGCGGAAGAGAAGATACCACGTGCTAACACTTGCCATTGCCTCTGTTGGTGTCTCTAAGTATTGCAAGCACGAGGCATCCAACTTAAACTTCCAGAACTCATAGAGACTCGTATCTGCCACAAAGGCAAGAGCGAGAAGGACGGCAGCAATGAAGTAGTAGACTCGGAACACTGGCTTCGGAATGCGTACCCATAAGGAAATGATCGTCAACAAGAAGGGAACGGTCAGCAAGTAGAGCGACGTACTGAGGTCTAACGACAATCCATGTCGGAGGACTTGCAAGGCATCCGTGAACGAGACCTCATTACCTGGGAGATTATAGAGCATGAAGAAGACCTTGGCAACCATAAAGATAAGAACCGTTGCCACATAGAACTTCACCAGATATAATACGCGCTCTTTCACAGTGTAGAGTTTAGAGTGTAGAGTTTAGAGACTCTGCATGTCATTCAGTTTCTTGTAATAACCGTCGATATTCAACAAGCCCTCATGGGTGCCACGTTCCACGATCTGTCCTTCATGAAGGACGCAAATCTCATCGGCATTCTTAATGGTAGAGAGTCGGTGGGCAATAGCAACGGTGGTACGCGTCTTCATCAGTCGCTCCAATGCATCTTGTACCAATCGCTCACTTTCGGTATCCAAGGCAGAAGTAGCCTCATCGAGAATCAGAATCGGTGGATTCTTCAAGATGGCACGGGCAATAGACACACGCTGGCGTTGACCACCAGAGAGACGACCGCCACGATCTCCGATGTTCGTATCGAAACCATGTTCACTCTGCATGATGAAGTCGTAGGCATTAGCAATCTTTGCAGCCTCAGCAATCTGTTCATCGGTAGCAGCATCCACGCCAAACGAGATATTGTTGCGGAAGGAATCATTGAAAAGAATTGCCTCTTGGTTGACGTTACCAATCAACTGACGTAGGTCGTGAATACCCAAGTCCTTTACATTAATGCCGTCAATCAACACCTCTCCTTCCTGTACATCGTAATAGCGGGGAATCAAATCGACCATCGTCGACTTACCACTACCACTCTGTCCTACAATGGCTATCGTCTTACCCTTCGGAATCACCAGATTGATATGACGAAGTACCCATGTCTCACCATAACGGAAGGATACATCACGGAACTCTATCTGGTGTTCAAAGGAAGCAATATGCTGAGGATTGGCAGGTTCTTTGATGGCATTCTCTGCCAATAGTATCTTGTCGATACGCTCCATAGATGCCAGTCCCTTGGGGATGTTATAACCAATCTTCGATACCTCTTTCAACGGATTGATGATGCTATAGAGAATCACCATATAATAGATAAAGGTAGGACCTGACAGCGACTGGTTGTTTAATACCAACACACCACCAAACCACAATACGATGACAATCATACAAGTGCCCAAGAACTCACTCAATGGATGACCGATGTTCTGACGGATATTCACACGCATGATATTGTTTCGATAGGTGGAATTGATCGTGTTGAACTTATCACGCATCTTATCCTCTGCGCAGAACGCCTTGATGATACGAAGACCACTCAACGTCTCGTCCACCACACTCATCGTATCACTCCATAACGCTTGCGCCTTGATGCTCTGCGACTTCAACTTACGACCTATCCATCCCATGAACCAGCCGATGATGGGAATGATAATCACAGAGAACAGTGTCAACTGCCATGAGATGATAATCAACGTGGTGAAATAGGAAATTATCAGAATAGGATTCTTGAACATCATATCCAACGAGGACATGATACTCGTCTCCACTTCCTGTACATCACCCGTCATACGGGCAATGATGTCGCCCTTACGTTCCTCTGTGAAGAAACCCAAAGGCAGACCAACAATCTTGCGATAGAGTTGATTGCGCATATCACGAACCACGCCTGTGCGAATAGGTACCACACTCGAAGAGGCGAGGAAATAGGTCGCCGTCTTCAACAACGTGGCAAATATCAGGAAGAGACCGATAAACAACAGCGTCGTGGTGGAACCCATCTCTGTGATATACTGATTGATATAATAGTAGATATTATTGATGGCGACATCCTTGAAACTGCCGTCACTCCATTCCATCAACGACTTTACCTCTACGTTATCCCCCGTCTTGAACAATATCTGCAAGATAGGTATCAATGCAGCAAAAGAGAAAATATTCAGCAGTGCCGACAAGATATTGAAAATAATCGACAGGGCGACATATTTCTTATAAGGCATCACAAACCGCCTTAACACTTGCATAAAATCTTTCATATCTCTTCTCCTATTAGGGTTGCACTGGTACTGCTAGTGATTCTAACACGAACGGTCTCACCGATATGATGAATACCCTTGTCAAACACCACCATCTTGTTTTGTTCTGTCCGTCCACAGAGTTGACTACGACTGCGCTTCGAGAAGCCTTCCACCAATACATCGAACTCCTTGCCTTCGTCTTTCTTGTTCTGTTGAGCGGAAATCTCTGTCTGTAAGGCGATGAGTTCGTTCAAGCGACGAATCTTCTCTTCCTCGGGGACATCATCAGGCAGATGTTTCGAAGCATAGGTGCCTGGACGCTCAGAGTATTTGAACATAAAGGCAGAGTCATAACCCACCTCACGCATCAATGAGAGACTGAGTTGATGGTCTTCTTCTGTCTCAGAGTGATAACCTACGAAGATATCCGTAGAGAGACCGCAGTCAGGAATGATGCGACGAATAGCGGCTACACGTTCCAAATACCACTCACGGGTGTACTTGCGGTTCATCAGTTTCAGAATCCTGTCGGATCCACTCTGTACGGGCAGATGGATATGTTTGCAGACATTCGGCATCTCAGCAATAACCTTCAGTGTCTCATCACTCATATCTTTTGGATGCGAGGTCGTGAAGCGGATGCGCATCTCAGGAGCCTCTTCGGCCACTCGACGAAGAAGACTAGGAAAATCATAATTCCTCATTCCTAATTCCTCATTCCTAATTATATACGAGTTCACGTTCTGTCCTAACAGGGTTACTTCTTTGAAACCTCTGTCACGCAAATCACGCACTTCCCTGAGGATACTCTCTACATCACGACTGCGCTCACGACCACGAGTATAGGGCACGATACAGTAATGACAGAAATTATTGCAGCCTCGCATGATACTGACGAAACCGCCAATCTTCGCACCATGTAAGCGTTGAGGCACGATGTCCTTATAAGTCTCTGAGGTTGACAGTTCGATGTTCATTGCCTTATGACCTGTCTCTGCTTGTGCTATCAGGTCGGGAAGAGAGAGATAGGCATCAGGACCTGCCACCAAGTCACAATGATGGTTTTCTAACAAGTCATCCTTCACACGCTCTGCCATACAACCGAGAACACCGATGATAAGTGAGGAGTGTGGAGTGTGGAGTGTGGAGTGTTTGCGCTGGCGACGCAAAGCATCAAGTGCTTCTAATCGGTGGTATATTTTCTGTTCGGCATTATCACGCACCGAACAGGTATTCAGGAAGACAGCATCTGCCTCATCCAGATTCTCAGTCGTTTCATAGCCTGCCATCTGCATCACGCTTGCCACTACTTCTGAGTCGGCAACATTCATCTGACAACCGTATGTCTCTATATAGAGTTTCTTCATAATTTTACCTTTTCGCTTGCAAAGTTACAAACTTTTTTGTATTTTTGCAGCGTTATTAACCCTAAACAAGAAAGAAAAGATGAAAATTCTACGAGTTTTGTTCATCATGATGATGGTGATGATGGTGTCTGGAGCAAGTGCTCAGACTGTCTATAACAGCAATGGAAGCAGTTGCGGTAAGATTGAGAGCAACGGTACTGTACGTAATAGCAACGGTAGCAGCATCGGTAAGATTGAGAGTGACGGTACTGTTCGTAATGGCAATGGTAGTAGCATCGGTAAGATTGATCGCGACGGCACTATCCGTAATGGTAATGGTTCCAGTATTGGTAAGGTTGACAGTGATGGTACTGTTCGTAACGGTAATGGTAGCAGCATCGGTAAGATTGAGAGTGACGGTACTGTTCGTAATGGCAATGGTAGCAGCATCGGAAAAGTATCCGGTGTGCCCAAGGAGTGGGCAGCAGCCTATTTCTTCTTTTTCTTCTAAGCAACTATTTACATCACATTCATATAAGCCCTGCCTATCGGTGGGGCTTTCCATAACAACATGAAACTAATCAAAGACAAGGAATTTGGTGGTGAGCGACCTTTATTTGCGACCCATGACCTCCGATTGGAAAATGTGACAATCGTGGATGGGGAGAGTGGTATCAAGCAATGTCAGAACATGGAGGCAAAGGACTGTAAGTTCTATGGGAAATACCCTTGGTGGCATGTAGATGGAGCACTGATTGAGAACTGCTACTTCGCTCCGACCTCTCGCTCTGCCATCTGGTATACCAACGATCTGCGGATGAAGGACTGCGTGATTGATGCCCCGAAGTTCTTCCGTGAAATGCGGAATGTGGAACTGGAGAACGTGACTATCAATGATGCCGATGAGGTGTTTTGGAAGGTTGATGGATTGAAACTGAAGAATGTCAAGTTGCATGAAGGTACTTATCCGTTCATGTTCTCGAAGAATATCTATGTAGATGGTTTGGATAGCGATGCCAAATATGTGTTCCAGTATTGCAAGAACGTGGAGGTACACCATGCGAAGATCATTACGAAGGATTCGTTTTGGGAGTGTGAGAACGTGACTATCTACGATTCTGTTCTCGATGGTGAGTATCTTGCCTGGCACTCAAAGAACGTGCGACTGGTAAACTGTCATCTGGCAGGTGAGCAACTGCTTTGCTATACAGAAAACCTCGTGTTGGAGAACTGTACTATTGACAAGGCGTGCGACCGTATGTTTGAATACGCTACGGTGGAGGCTGATATCCGAGGACATATCGAGCATATCAAGAATCCCACCAGTGGACATATCGTAGCAGACAGCATTGGTTCAATTACTATTGACGAAAACGTGAGACAGCCGAATGACTGCGTCATAGAGGTGAGAGGGAAATAACGGTTAACGGTTAGCGGTTATAGAGAATTGAAAAATTAAAAAATTGAAGAATTCTTTGACCTAAAGGTACAAAGCGTTACAAGTAACGATTAGAAGTTAAAACGAATGAAATATAATTTTGATGAAATCATAGAGAGAAGGGGTACCCATAGTGTGAAGTGGGATGAATCCCCTCTTGAGGGTGTTATCCCCCTCTGGGTGGCAGACATGGACTTCCCCGTTGCTCCTGCTATCCAGAAGGCTATCAAAAAACGTGCCGAACATCCTGTCTTTGGCTATACCCTTGTGGAAGATGACTATTACGATGCCATCATCTCTTGGTTTCATCGACGTCATCAATGGACCATCAAGAAGGAATGGATACTATATACCACAGGAGTCGTCCCTGCAGTATCTGCTGTACTAAAAGCCATTACGATGCCGGGGGAACGTGTCATCACTTTCACTCCTGCCTACAACTGTTTCTTTTCCAGTATCCGTAATAGTGGTTGCGAGTTAGCACCATGTCCATTACGATGGAATCGCAATACTCGATTTGAGATACCTTGGGATGAGTTAGAAGCTCTCTGTAAAGATGAACGTACCACGGTGCTGTTGCTTTGTAACCCTCACAATCCTACAGGTCGTGTTTGGAGCATCACAGAACTGCGTCGTCTTGCAGCAATCTGCCATCGTAATAAGATTCACATCATCAGCGATGAGATTCATGGCGAACTGGTGATGCCCAATAACCATTTCACCCCATTTGGTTATATCGCTTCCGATGCCATTACACTGAACTCACCATCGAAGTCGTTTAACATAGCAGGATTGCAGATAGCAAATATTATCTGTAAAGACACAGAGATACGTCGCCGTATTGACCGTGCCATCAATATCAATGAGGTATGTGATGTCAATCCCTTCGGTCCTGTAGCACTGATGGCTGCCTATAACGAGAGTGAGGACTGGATTGACGAACTCAACGAATATCTGTGGGGAAACTATCAGGCACTGTGTACCTTCTGTCAAGAGCATCTTCCCCTTTGGAAGGTACGTCCCCTGGAAGGTACGTATCTTGTTTGGGTGGATGTATCTGCTTGTTGCGACGGAGTCGCAGCATACTGTGACAAGATACTGGAAGAGGCGAAGGTATGGGTGAATCCTGGTACGATGTACGGTGCAGAGAGCGGTAAGGGTTATATCCGCATCAATATCGCCTGTCCACGCAGCAGGTTGATGGAAGCATTGGAACGAATTAAAAAAACAATATAACATGAAACAAAGAAGTGAAGTAAACGCTTGGTCAGTAACATGGGGTGTACTCATGGCTATACTCTTCTCTGCCGCTGCCGCCTATCTTGGATTGAAAGTAGGACAAGTTTTTGAGGCTGCCATTCCTATTGCGATTATTGCGGTGGGTGTTTCTGCTGCTGCCAAGCGAAGCAATGCCTTACGAGAGAATGTCATCATCCAGTCGATTGGTGCCTGTTCGGGTGCTGTAGTGGCTGGTGCTATCTTTACCTTGCCTGCCATCTATATCCTACAGGCGAAGTATCCGGAAATGTCTGCCGACTTCCTGAAGATCTTTATCGCCTCGCTGTTGGGTGGTGTGTTAGGCATCCTGTTCCTGATACCTTTCCGTCGTTACTTCGTAGAGGCACCACAGGAACAGTATCCTTTCCCCGAGGCTACAGCGACGACACAGGTACTGAAAAGCGGTGATAAAGGGGGGGCTCAGGCAAAGCCTCTGTTGATAGCAGGACTGGTAGGCGGACTCTATGACTTTATCGTTGCTACTTTCGGATGGTGGAATGAGAACGTGACAAGTCGCATGATACCTTATGGCGACGACCTTGCAGAGAAAACCAAACTCGTCCTCAAGAACAATACTGGTGCAGCCGTGTTAGGTCTTGGCTATATTGTCGGTTTCAAGTATGCACTGATCATCACCTTAGGCTCGTTGTTCGTCTGGTGGTTGGTCGTACCAGGTATGGCATTGATTTTCCCTGATACCGTACTGAACCAATGGAATCCTGCCATTGATACGGCAGTAGGCAGTATGTCACCCGAACATATCTTCACGTCGTACGGAAAGTCTATCGGTATCGGAGCCATTGCGATGGCTGGTATTATCGGTATCATCAAGTCGTGGGGCGTTATCAAGAGTGCAGTGGGGCTGGCGGCAAAGGCAGGAGAGGGTGCTGCGACAGAATCGCAGCAAACACAACAAGACCTGCCCTTTAAGTTTATTGCCATTGCTTCCATCGTTACCATCATCCTGACCTTCATCTTCTTCTGGTTTGGTGTGATGGACGGAAACCTGTTGTTTGCTGCCGTTGCCATCATCCTGACGGCTGTCATCGCCTTCCTATTTACTACCGTAGCCGCCAACGCCATTGCCATTGTAGGTAGCAATCCTGTCAGTGGAATGACACTGATGACCCTGATACTTGCCTCTGTCGTGATGGTGGCAGTAGGTTTGAAAGGCACTGGCGGAATGGTGGCTGCCTTGATCATGGGTGGTGTGGTATGTACGGCACTCTCGATGGCAGGTTCTTTCATTACCGACCTGAAGATTGGTTACTGGACAGGTACGTTGCCTAAGAAACAAGAGACATGGAAGTTCTTGGGTACCTTGGTATCGGCTGCTACTGTTGGTGGTGTGATGATGTTGCTTAACGAGACCTACGGTTTTGCCTCTGGTACCCTTGCTGCACCACAGGCAAATGCGATGGCTGCCGTTATCGACCCATTGATGAACGGTGTGGGAGCCCCTTGGGTGCTCTATGCTATCGGTGCCGTTATTGCCATCGTCCTTACACTCTTCAAAGTGCCTGCCTTGGCTTTTGCCTTGGGTATGTTTATTCCTCTGGAACTGAATGTACCGCTGGTGATTGGTGGAGCCATCAACTGGTATGTTACTACACGCTCAAAGGATGAGACCGTCAATAAGGAACGTGGTGAGAAAGGTAACCTTATCGCCTCTGGTTTCATTGCAGGTGGTGCCCTGATGGGTGTTATCAGTGCCCTGTTACGTTTCGGTGGTATTCAGTTTGACTATAGCGAATGGTGGAGCAATCCACTTAGTGAACTGCTCTCGTTGGTAGCCTATATCTTATTGATTACCTATTTCGTCAAGGCAACAAAGAAATAGCGTTGTCCCGGCTTCGTCTGTAAGTCGTACTCATACACCTTGCGAACAGCAAGTGAAGGAAGGTCCTTGAGTTCCTTAGAAGGAACAGGGACCTTTATTTCTGCTGGTGCGTAAAGTGCATTGGGGCATTCACCCTTGGCTTCCTTCAGTCCCTTACCAGACAGAGGCACATACGAACGGAGTCGTAATACACCACCTATCGTTGAATAGACCTCTGCCTTTTGAAGTTGACCTTGGTTCCATTGCATGCTCACCTCAAAGCCACCACGGGCACGAAGACCTTTTACTTGTCCTTCCGACCATGCGTCAGGCAGGGCAGGCAACAGATGAACGGCTCCGTCATGACTCTGCAGCAACATCTCCGCAATACCTGCAGCACTACCGAAGTTACCGTCAATCTGGAAAGGTGGATGTGCATCGAAGAGATTCGGATAGGTACGTCCATCAGGATAGTTTCTCATCTGCGAGTCATCGGGCAGCAGGTGCAGCATATTGGAAAGGATGCGGAAGGCGTGATTACCATCCAACATACGAGCCCAGAAATTAATCTTCCAACCCAGACTCCATCCTGTTGCCATATCACCACGCTGATTCAACGTATTTCCAGCAGCGGCAAAGAGTTCAGGATGCTGATAGGGCGATATCTGATTGGAAGGATAAAGACCATAGAGATGAGAGATATGACGATGCTCGTCCTTCGGATCATCACCATCTTGCAACCACTCTTGCAACTGTCCATAACGGCCAATCTGCATCGGAGGCAATTGGCTGATGGCATGCTGTAACTTCTGAGCGTATGTCTGATCTTCCTTACCTAATACTTTCATCGCCTTCAATACGTTCTGCAATACATCGAAGACAATCTGGTTATCCATTGTCGAACCAGCCGTTACCGTGGTCTTCTTACCCACTGGACCATGCTCTGGCGAGACAGTAGGCACCGTCATCAACCAACCGTATTTCGGATGTACTTGCATGTAGTCAAGCAAGAAGTCGGCAGCACCCTTCATCACGTCGAAGTTGTCAGCCAAGAATTGCTTGTCACCAGTAAAGAGATAATGTTGCCAGAGATGCGTTGTCAGCCAAGCACCACCTGTTGGGAACATGCCCCATGTCGTGCCATCGATAGGACCAGCAACACGCCAGAGGTCAGTGTTATGATGTGCTACCCAGCCGTTGCAACCATACATCGTCTGTGCCGTCTCTGCACCTGTATGACTCAAATCACGAATCATCGAGAACAAAGGCTGCTGTGTCTCTGCGAGATTACCCACCAAGGCAGGCCAATAGTTCATCTCCGCATTGATATTAATGGTGTATTTCGAGTCCCATGGCGCATTGAATTTGTCATTCCATACACCTTGCAGGTTAGCCGGTTGACCACCTGGCTGGGAAGATGAGATGAGAAGATAACGTCCATATTGGAACATCAGCGACACCATTCCCATATCGTCACTGCCTGCAAAATGGGCAAGGCGCTCATCAGTAGGAAGATTAGAGGCATCCTTTCCTCCTAAAGACAGGCTTACCCGTTTATATTGCTCTTGGTATTTCTTCAAGTGACGGGTCAACAACTCGTTATAACTCTTGTCGCGAACAGAGGCAATGGTCTGTTGGGTCAGTTCTGACGGATGACCGCTGGTATCCTGATAATTTACAAAATTAGTAGCTGCCGTGATATAGACAGTTGCCTCGGTAGCATCTTTGACTACCACCATATCTGGTGTGTTATCACATTTGCCGTCGCTCTTTACCAATACGCGGATTTCTGCTGTCAGTCCACCAGAGATACCTTCCTGTTCTACATTCTGAACAGTAGCCACTAACTCTCCGTCGTTCACACGACAACTGTTTTTGAGATCTGAACACAGATGGGTTAGCGAGAATTCCAACTTTCCCTTTTTATCTGACTTCAGACGCATCACGATCACATTGTCAGCTTGTGAGGCAAAGACTTCACGCGTGTAGGTGACCCCATTCAAATTGTTTTTGAAAGTCGTGGTGCAAACAGCATCTTCCAGATTCAATTCACGACGGAAATTAGAGGCATGTTCGAAATCAATACCACCATACAAAGCCAGTTTGCCCAACGGCAAGAAACGCATACCGTGAGGACCTTTGAAAAAGTACTTATCGATGATGGCGTGTGCTGCTTCTTCCTTATCGTCGAAGATCAACTGTCGTACCTCTTGCAGATGTGCCTTCGCCTCTGGACTGTTGTTATGATGGGGTGAGCCACTCCAGAAGGTTTCTTCGTTCAGTTGGATTGTCTCACCGTCGGTCTCTCCATATATCATAGCACCCAGATGGGAATTACCTATAGGTAGTGCTTCCAGCCAATGACTTGCAGGCTTGTTGTACCATAGTTTCTCTGTGGCGTTTTTTGCCGTGATGGTCAAGGTTGTCAAGACCAAGGTCAGTGTCAATAACAGTTTCTTCATCGTTCTATCTTGGTTATTTCGTTTCTATCAGTTCCAAAGCACGACGCACGATGTCGTTTGTCTCGTTCATAATGGCAAAATACTGACTCATTTCCCAGAGGTCACGTGCTATCAATGCCTTCAATTGCAGACGCAGATAAGGCAGAGTGGTCTGCCATTCCGCATCGTCTTTCGGTTTGAGATTGTTCTTCGCAGCCTCTTTCAGTATGTCGTCCGTCATTGACTGAGGAATCTCAAACTGCTGTTTAAACTGCTCGAAGGTTGGATAAGTCTTCATCAACTGCTTGCGATGCTGGTCGATATAGTGCAGGCTGCTGTTGATGATATAGGAATGGGCAGAGAGTTCACGATGGAAACGGGTGTACTTCGTGGTATCCAACGGCACGTAATAGTCGGGCATAATACCACCACCGCCATAGACCACCCGATGCTCCTTCAGCGTATAGAACTTGAGTGAGTCGGCAAAATGGATACTGTCTTCATGCATCAGTTCTCCACTCTTCAGACGGTTTACAACATCCAGCGCATAGTCTTTCGCCTTCCCTTTCTCGTAAGGTTTCTGGATGCAACGTCCAGAGGGGGTATAGTAATGGGCAATGGTCAGACGAATCATCGAACCGTCTGGCAGGTCGATAGGACGTTGTACAAGTCCTTTACCATAAGTACGGCGACCTACTACCAATCCTCTGTCATGATCCTGTATGGCACCAGTGACAATCTCAGCAGCAGAGGCGGAATAACTGTCTACCAGTACGATGACCTTGCCTTTCTCGAAGAGTCCGTTACCTTGTGCATGATACTCATTACGTGGTACCCTGCGACCTTGCGTATAGACAATCAGGTCGTTGTTACTCAGAAACTCATTGGCAATTTCAACAGCAGACTGCAGATAACCGCCACCATTCTCCTGTAAGTCGAGTATCAGTGACTGCATCCCTTCGCCTGACAGTTTCATCAGACTCTCACAAAATTCATCATGGGTCTGGGCACCAAAACTACCAATACGGATATAGCCAACCCCTGGACGAATCATATAGGTGGCATCAATAGACTTCACTGGAATCTTGTCTCTCACGATGACGAAACGCAACGTGTCGGCAATACCCCTGCGGACAACACCCAGTTGTACCTTCGTTCCCTTGGGACCACGCAGTCGTCGCATGATTTCCTCCTTCGGCATCTTCACACCAGCGATGGCGGTATCATTCACTGATACGATACGGTCACCAGCAAGGATGCCTCGTTTCTCTGAGGGTCCACCCGTGACTGGCTGAACAACGAGTAACGTATCTTCCACCATATTAAACTGCACACCGATACCTTCGAAGTTTCCCTGCAACGGCTCGTTGGCAGTCTTCACCTCCTTTGCCGTCATATAACTGCTATGAGGGTCGAGTTTCTCTATCATTCCTCGGATACCGTCCTCCACAAGTTTCTGTTCGTCGACACTATCCACATACAAGTTAGTGATTGCCATTTCGGCAATCTGTAACTTACGTATAGGGCTGTCCTCCCCCATATTAATCCTTATCTGGGCTTCCACACTCACACCGAGCATCAGAAGACCAACAATAAACACTCTTTTCTTCATCTCGGCGAAATTACGAAAAATAATCCATACTCCATGCCTCTTTTAAGTCTTTTTATAAAAGAACTTACTTGCCACTAACAATCTTTCTGATTTCGTTGAGTTTGTTAAGCGCCTCAACAGGGGTGAGGTTATTGATATCCAGACCTAATATCTCATCACGGATCTGACAGAGCACTGGGTCTTCCAACTGGAAGAAAGAGAGTTGCATGCCCTCACGACTCTGGGCTATCTCTGCTGTCGGCTTACCTACCCGCCCTACTTGTGCATTATCGGCTTCCAACTGCTGAAGGATGACATTGGCACGTTTTACGATAGACTTCGGCATACCTGCAATATCTGCCACATGAATACCAAATGAGTGTTCAGAGCCTCCCTTCTCCAGTTTACGCAGGAAGATGACCTTACCATCAACTTCCTTTACACTGACGTTGTAATTGCGGATGCGACTAAACGTCTTCTCCATCTCGTTGAGTTCATGATAATGCGTGGCGAAAAGTGTGCGTGCCTGTGCCTTAGGATGCTCATGCAGATATTCTACTATCGCCCAAGCGATAGAGATACCATCGTAGGTAGACGTGCCTCGTCCTAACTCATCGAAGAGTACTAATGAGCGTGGTGTGACGTTATTCAGGATATTCGCTGCCTCCGTCATCTCTACCATAAAGGTCGATTCGCCCAGAGAGATATTATCGGAAGCCCCTACCCTTGTGAAAATCTTATCGACCAAACCTATACGGGCGCTCTCTGCTGGCACGAAAGAACCAATCTGGGCAAGTAATACGATAAGTGCCGTCTGACGCAACAGCGCCGATTTACCAGCCATATTAGGACCCGTAATGATGATGATTTGCTGACGCTCATTGTCTAACATCACATCGTTAGGCACATAACGCTCGTCGATAGGCAATTGTGTCTCAATGACAGGATGACGACCTTGATGGATGTCTATCACATTACTCTCGTCAATCTGTGGACGGATATAATGGTTTTCCTCTGCTGTCTTCGCTGCCGAAAGCAGACAATCCAATCGTGCAATGATAACAGCGTTAGTTTGTATCTGGGGGATAAACTCCTGCAAGGCAACAACCAGTTCATTGAAGAGCCGTTGCTCCAAAGAAAGAATCTTGTCTTCTGCGCCAAGAATCTTCTCCTCATATTCCTTCAACTCCTGTGTGATATAACGCTCTGCCTGTGCCAACGTCTGCTTGCGTACCCAATCGGAAGGAACCTTGTCCTTATAGGTGTTGCGTACTTCCAAATAATAGCCGAACACGTTATTATAACCAATTTTCAGCGAGGCAATACCCGTTGCCTGTGTCTCACGCTCCTGAATGGTCATCAGGTAATCTTTACCAGAATAGGCAATATGGCGCAAATCATCGAGCTCTGCATTCACACCATCACGGATGACACCACCCTTTGCCACCAACTGAGGCGGATCGTTGGTAATCTCACGCTCTATACGGTCACGGATGGTCTCACAAAGACTCAAGCGCTCCCCTACCCGCTTCAGCGAATCATTGGTAGCAGCCATACAAGCCGACTTGATGGGTTGGATGGCTTGCAGGGCCGTCTTCAGTTGTACCACCTCACGAGGGGTGACACGTCCTACGGCTACTTTAGAGATGATACGCTCCAAATCGCCAATACGATGCAACTGTTCATCGACGCACTGACGGAACTCTGGCTCACGGAAGAAATAATCGACGATATCCAGACGGTCGTTGATAGGTTTTACTTCCTTTAAAGGGAACGTGAGCCAACGACGCAACAGACGACCGCCCATCGGCGATACTGTCTTGTCAATAACGTCCAACAGCGACTTTCCTCCCTCCTGCATCGTACCTAATAGTTCCAAAGAACGCACCGTAAACTTATCCAAGCGTACATAACGTTCTTCTTCGATACGTGAAAGAGAGGTGATATGAGCCACCTGAGTATGCAAGGTCTGGTCGAGATATTGCAGGATAGCACCAGAGGCTATCATACCGTTTTTCAGGTGATCCACCCCAAAGCCCTTCATCGACTTCACGTGGAAGTGCTTCAGCAACTTCTGATGCGCTGCCTGCTCGGTAAATACCCAATCGTCGAGTTCAAAGGTACAATAACGCGAACCGAAATACTTCAGGAAGTCTTGTTTACGCTGACGGTCGTACAATACCTCTTTAGGTTGAAAACTACCCAGCAGTTTCTCTACATGGTCGTAAGTACCTTCGCCTGTCAGAAACTCACCTGTTGAGATATCAAGGAACGACACGCCACAAGCACCTTTACCAAAATGCACAGCCGCCAAGAAGTTATTCTCCTTATAGTTTAGTACATTGTCTTGCAAGGCAACACCTGGCGTTACCAACTCTGTGATACCACGCTTAACGAGTTTCTTGGTAAGTTTCGGATCTTCCAACTGGTCGCAGATAGCCACACGCTTACCAGCACGAATGAGTTTAGGAAGATAAGTGTCAAGGGCATGATGAGGGAATCCAGCCATTTCGTCGCCTCTCGCCCCTGCCCCATTGTTACGACGGGTCAGTGTGATACCCAATATCTGAGAAGCGATAACAGCATCCTCGCAATAGGTCTCATAGAAGTCGCCACAACGAAATAGCAATAACGCTTCAGGGTATTTCGCCTTGAAGTCAAAGAATTGCTTCATCATCGGGGTTAGTTCCTTCTTTGCCATTGCTTGATCCTACTCAATATCGTTGGCAAAGTTACTCAAAAACGAAGGAAAAGCCAAATTTATTTGAGCTTTTCTGAGTGCAGAGTAAGTTCGGCGTAGCCAAAGTTACTGTTTTTTTTGAATTAGGTCCCTTTTTTGTCAAAATAACGTCGTTATCTTTTCTAAATACTTTTGATCTATCTCGTCGAAGGTAGCGAGTTCTTTACTATCAATATCAAGCACGGCAAATACCGTTCCGCTCTTATCAAACAAGGGGACAACGATTTCTGAACGAGACAAACTGCTACATGCGATATGTCCAGGAAACTGCTCTACATCTGGTACAACAATCGTTTCACGCCGTTGCCACGCTGTACCACATACACCACGTCCAAAGGGAATATGCATACACGCCACAGGTCCTTGAAAAGGTCCTAACACCAATTCATCACCTATCACACGATAGAATCCCGTCCACCAGAACCCCATCGTCTCATGAATGGCAGCACAGACATTAGCCATCACAGCCACCAAATCCGTTTCTCCCTCTATCAAACTCCGTATCTGCTCTGTCAGCAGCCTGTACTTCTCTTCTTTATTCATCATCTTTTGTCCTTCCAGTTACATACATTATGTCCGCAAAGATACAGTTATTTTCTTAATTAGGTCCCTTTTTTGTCAAAAATCATAATGCTACTTGATTGCATATTTCTTCCGCCATAGCATTAAGCGCCATACAATCCGCCCTACTGATATGCCGTTTCTCTGCATCATACGGCCAAGGACTAAGGATAAGACGGGATGCTCAACAGGCAATCCACCAACGCATTCCCCAAAGCCGTACGGCAAACTCTGGCTTTAGTGGGATTATTATCAGGGATAATGAGCATGCCCAACAAAGGCTGTCGATCTGTTATCGTCAACGTGATATGATAAAGCCCGACACCTTTCCACGTTGTGCCAGGCTCTTGCCAATGCCATTTCTCTTGCTCTGCCATTATCTAAAATGCTATCGGTCTTGAACTACACTCTTGAATAGTTGATAATCTATTCAAGGCGCGAAGATACAACATTTATTCAAACCAACAAAACAAATTTGTCACTTTTCCGACTTTTTTCTTTGGCAGTTTCGGAAATACTTCGTATCTTCGCAACCGTAAAACTATGATGAAGCGTATGAAAAAATCTATTCTTTTCTTGATGATGCTGCTTGCCGCCACAACGGTATCGGCACAGGACTTGGTGGACAGGGTGAGCCAGGCTGTAGGCGTGGAACTGCCCAGTGAGTATAAGCAGAAAGTAAAGGACTTCGTAAATACAAACAAAGTGATGAAAGATAAAGGCACGGCGCAGTTCACCGAGCAATTCATTTTGGAAGAAATGAAAATAGATTGGAAAATTAGCCGTCAAAACCAACTACTATTTATCTGGCATTCTATTTACCACCAAATAACGGAAAGCAACCTCTATGACGGAGGGGATAGTGATAGTAATGGAAAAAGAATGGAGGAGTTTAATTCTAAAGCTATTTCTATAAGAATAAGGGTTTGCGGATCTAAATTTAGCCTAAAAATTATAACATATATGGAACAGCGGTCGGCAGAGGCACAACAGCGGTCGGCAGAGGCACAACAGCGGTCGGCTGAGGCAAAGCAGCGGTCAGCTGAGGCAAAGCAGCGGTCAGCTGAGGCAAAACAGCAGTCGGCTGAGATAACGAAAGCTGGAGTAAGCCAAATAGCAATGTATTATAACTTGTGCAAAGACCATCCCACCGCAATTGTTAAAGAAGAACTTGAGGAGACTAAAAAATATGCTAAACATGTAATTGAAAACTGTAAAAAATACAACATCGACTACAAAGCCATTCTTCGCAAGGAACTTGGGGATGAGCAGAAAGTCAAGGACCTGCTGAAGTTCTACGGCATAGAATAAGGGGCGCAAAAGGACAGCAAATGAAGGACAATTCAAAACCAATATGTTTAGCACTCATAAGTATGTACTTAGCAAGCATAAACTATATACTTAACACTTGTAAACCATAAGCGTTTCAGATTTCAGTTATTTCAGTTATTTTTTTCGGTTTTTGACTTCGTCCAAATCGCTCACGCTCGACAGACTTCAAGCAAACTTGGTCTGTACTCGCTTAAACGCGGTTTTCAGTTTGCGAAATCTCAGTCTCAAATCTCAATTAGCAACCGTCACAAATCACAGATCACAGTTAGTGAGATGTCAACTTTTTCAGGAAATAGGGCAACTAACTCAGGGGCAAGTGTCAACTTTTTCAGTACGAACCTATGACAAATGACAATTACAGTTTTGACAGTTGACAGTTTGACAATTAGTTGATGAACCCATTTTAAACTTGAACAGAAATTTTATTATATTATATATTATATATAATATATATATAATAATATATATAGATATATATTTCTATCTTAGTTCGTAATCTCTATTTTACTATCTGTCAACTGTCAAACTGTCAAAAAATAATTGAAACAACTGAAACTGAAATACTGAAATACTGAAATTTTTAACGGCGCAAACAAAGGAATGCCTTCTATCACTTGTTCGAGGGCTTGGAACACCTTATACTAAAGCCTTGTATCAGTGAAAGGAAGCCTTCCTTTACCCCCTAAACAGGCTTTGGAATGACCGATAGGAGGCATTAGAGCAAAAATGTTGGGCATTTTTTTGCTCAATTCATTTCTTTTGTCTATCTTTGCACTTTAGCCCCACATCTTTGATGTGGCTGAAGGTAAGAATCATAAATAAAAACAAGATACAATGGAATACAATTTTAGAGACATTGAACAGAAATGGCAGAAGCGATGGGTAGAGATGAAGACCTATCGTGTGACAGAGGATCCTACTAAGAAGAAGTTCTACGTATTGAACATGTTCCCCTACCCTTCTGGTGCAGGTTTACATGTGGGTCATCCCCTCGGCTATATCGCCAGTGATATCTATGCCCGCTATAAGCGTCAGCAGGGCTTCAACGTGCTGAATCCTATGGGTTATGATGCCTACGGACTGCCTGCAGAGCAGTATGCTATCCAGACAGGTCAGCATCCTGAGAAGACGACCTTTGAGAACATTGATCGCTATCGCTCGCAGTTGGATAAGATTGGCTTCTCATTCGACTGGGAACGTGAGGTACGCACTTGCGACCCCATCTATTACAAGTGGACACAATGGGCGTTCCAGCGTATGTTCAAGAGTTATTATAGCACTTCTTCACAGAAGGCACAACCCACTATCAAACTGATTGAGCACTTCGAATTGATGGGTACAGAGAACTGTGGTGCCCTGGGTACTGAGGAGTTGCACTTTACGGCCTCTGACTGGGCTGCCTTCTCAGAAAAAAAGAAGCAAGAAGTATTGATGAACTATCGTATCGCCTATCTCGCTGATACGATGGTGAACTGGTGTCCTAAACTCGGAACCGTATTGGCTAACGATGAGGTCGTAGATGGTGTATCTGTTCGTGGTGGCTATCCTGTTGTACAGAAGAAGATGCGCCAGTGGTGTCTGCGTGTATCGGCTTACGCACAGCGCTTGCTCGATGGTCTTGAGGAAATCGACTGGACTGACTCACTGAAAGAGACGCAACGTAACTGGATTGGTCGCTCTGAAGGTACAGAAGTAGAGTTCAAGGTGGCCGACAGCGATAAACATTTCACCATCTTCACCACGCGTGCAGATACGATGTTTGGTGTCACCTTTATGGTATTGGCACCTGAGAGTGAACTCGTAGCAGAGTTGACGACCCCAGAACAGAAGGCTGAGGTAGATAAGTATCTCGACTATGTGAAGAAGCGTACAGAGCGTGATCGTCAGATGGACCACAAGGTAACGGGTGTATTCTCTGGAAGTTATGCCATCAATCCATTCAACGACGAAAAGATTCCTATCTGGATTGCAGAATATGTATTGGCAGGCTATGGTACTGGTGCTATCATGGCAGTACCTGCTCACGACTCACGCGACTATGCCTTCGCCAAGCACTTCAACCTGCCTATCATCCCATTGATTGAGGGTGCTGACGTCAGCGAAGAGAGTTATGACGCCAAAGAGGGTATCATGTGTAACTCTGCAAGCAGTAAGTTCAGCCTCAACGGTATGACTGTGAAGGAAGCCATTGCTGCTACGAAGAAGTTTGTGACTGAGCAGGGCTTAGGTCGTGTGAAGGTAAACTATCGCCTTCGTGACGCTATATTCTCTCGCCAGCGCTATTGGGGTGAGCCGTTCCCTGTATATTACAAGGACGATATGCCCTATATGATTCCGAAAGAATGTCTTCCTTTGGAATTGCCTGAGATTGACAAATACCAGCCAACGGAAACGGGTGAACCCCCATTGGGACGTGCCAAGATATGGGCTTGGGATACCAAGACGGATCGTGTGGTCGATAAGTCGCTTATCGACAATAAGAGTGTCTTCCCACTTGAGTTGAACACCATGCCTGGTTTTGCAGGAAGTTCTGCTTACTATCTGCGCTATATGGACCCCAAGAACGAGAAAGCGCTCGTCAACAAGGATATTGACGAATACTGGCGTAATGTAGACCTCTACGTTGGTGGTACGGAACATGCAACTGGTCACTTGATTTACTCTCGTTTCTGGAATAAGTTCCTCTACGACTCTGGTTACTCTTGCGAGGACGAGCCCTTCAAGAAACTCGTCAACCAGGGTATGATTCAGGGACGCTCAAACTTCGTTTATCGTATCGAGGACGAGGGTGCCGACAAGGGTAAGTTCGTCAGCTTCGGCTTGAAGGATAAGTACACCACTACACCTATCCACGTAGATGTGAATATCGTTTCTGCCGACGTGCTTGACATCGAGGCTTTCAAGGCTTGGCGTCCTGAATATAACAACGCAGAGTTCATCCTTGAGAATGGTAAGTATGTCTGTGGTTGGGCGATTGAAAAGATGTCGAAATCGATGTTCAATGTTGTCAATCCGGATATGATTGTCGAGAAATACGGTGCAGACACCTTGCGTCTCTATGAGATGTTCTTGGGTCCTGTAGAGCAGTCGAAGCCTTGGGACACCAACGGTATCGACGGTTGTCATCGCTTCCTGAAGAAGTTCTGGGCACTTTTCTATGGCAACGCTCGTGATAATGCAGAGGGCAAACTGCTCGTTGATGATAGTGAACCTACGAAGGACAATCTGAAGAGTGTTCATAAACTCATCAAGAAGGTATCACAAGACATCGAAGTATTCTCATATAATACCTCTATCTCTGCCTTTATGATTTGCGTCAACGAGTTGGCGCAGCAGAAGTGTAAGAGTCGTGAGGCTTTGAAGACGTTGGTTATCCTGATTGCGCCATTTGCACCCCATATCGCAGAAGAGTTGTGGGAAGCACTGGGTGAGCAGGGTAGTGTCTGTGATTCGAAATGGCCTGCATGGAATGAGGAATACCTCGTAGAGAACAGTATCAAGTTAGGTGTTGCCTTCAACGGTAAGACACGCTTTGATATGGAATTCCCTGCCGATGCCGACAATGCTACGATTGAGAAGGCTGTACTGGCTGACGAACGTAGTCCTAAGTATATCGACGGCAAAGCGATCGTAAAGGTTATCATCGTCCCTAAGCGTATGGTGAACATAGTATTGGGTAAGTAATGACATTAAATCATCGTATCATCTGGAATGAGTTCAAGGATTATTTCTTTATAACCCTTGGACTCGTGATGTATACTATTGCCTTCACTGTCTTTCTGATGCCTTATCAGATAGTAGCAGGCGGTGTGACGGGTCTTTCCGCTATCATCTACTATGCTACTGGTTTCCATCTGGAAAACACCTATATCATCATCAACGGCTTGTTGTTGTTGATGGCATTGAAGATATTGGGCTTTAAGTTCATGGTGAAAACCATCTATGCCATCTTTGCCCTATACTTCTTGCTGATCTTCGCACAAAGTGTCTTGCCGACACAAGAGAATGGACTGCCCATCAAACTACTGGGAGAAGGGCAGGACTTCATGTCAATGATTATAGGATGTGCCTTAACGGGTATCGGATTGGCCACTGTCTTCTTGCATAACGGATCAACAGGAGGTACGGATATCATTGCTGCCAGCATCAACAAATACCATAATGTGTCGTTGGGACAAGTGCTGATTGCCGTTGACTTCTGTATCATCGGTTCCTGTATGTTCTTCCCACAGTTTGGCTCTTATATCGAGCGCGCTCATAAGGTGATGTTCGGCTTCTGTGTGATGGCGATGGAGAACTTCGTACTCGACTATGTGATGAATGCACGAAGGGAGTCTGTACAGTTCCTTATATTCACTCGTAAATGGCAAGAGATAGCCAATGCCATTGGTACAGAGATGAATCATGGTGTTACGATTCTGGATGGTCATGGCTGGTATACTGGACAGGAAATCAAAGTACTCTGTATCCTTGCCAAGAAGAACGAGAGCGTCTATATTTTCCGTTTGATTAAGATGATCGATCCTCAGGCTTTCGTTTCTCAGAGTGCTGTCATTGGTGTCTATGGTGAAGGCTTCGACGAAATGAAAGTTAAGATTAAGCGAGAGAAGAGTCAAACTTCAAAAAAAAATCATGAAGATAGTATTCGCAACGAATAACCAGCATAAACTTGAGGAAATCAGAAGTATCTTAGGAGACAAGTTTGAGGTTGTTTCCCTTCATGAGATTGGTTGTGACGAGGATATTCCAGAGACGGGTAAGACATTAGAAGAGAATGCCTTACAGAAAGCACAATATGTGTATGACCACTATCATGTGAGTTGTTTTGCGGATGATACTGGCTTGGAAGTGGATGCCTTAAACGGTGCGCCTGGTGTCTATAGTGCCAGATATGCGGCAATAGAGTCTGTTGCGACTGAGTCGCAACAGGCGGTAAGCCATGATTCTGAAGCGAATATGGCTCGTTTGTTGCGTGAATTAGGAAATAATAACAACCGTAAGGCACGATTCCGTACAGTTATTGCGTTAATAGAGAAAAAAGACGTGTGTCCTTGTGGCTGCACCAGTATCAAGAAAGTCAGTCAGTTTGAAGGTATCGTAGAGGGTGAAATCATCCACGAGAAAAGGGGAGGGGAGGGCTTCGGCTATGATCCTATCTTCCAACCAGAAGGCTATGACAAGACGTTTGCAGAACTGGGTGTAGAGATTAAGAACACCATTAGTCATCGTGCTCGAGCCACCCAAAAGTTGGCAGAGTATCTGAAAACGCTATAGAGTATATGAAGAAGCTTGTCATCATCCTGTTATTGTCAATTGTCAATTGTCAATTATCAATTGGACAGATTGGTACATGGAAGGCGTATATGGCCTATCATGACGTACAACAGATACAGAAAGCCGGCGATGAGCTTTTTGTGATGGCAAGCAACGACCTCTATCAGTATAATCTCAACGACCAGACTATCTATACCTATGACAAAACCAATGGTATGAGTGATACGTATATCACACATATCAAATGGTGTCCATCAGCCAAATATCTGATTGTCGCCTATCAGAATTCCAATATTGATTTGGTTAGTATTGAGAATGATGTCATTAATATCAGTGACCTCTATACGAAGGTTATCACGGGTGATAAGAAGATTAATCATATCACAATTCATGAACAATATGCTTATCTGGCATGTGGATTCGGTATCGTTAAACTGGATGTACAGAATCATGAAATCAGTGAGTCATATATGCTCAATCAGAATATCCTGAATATCTGTATTGACAATAATATACTCTATGCAAAGACTGATGATGGAGTGATTTGTGGTTCGCTGAGTAAGAATCTGATAGATCCCAACAACTGGCAAAAAGCAACAACATACCCTTCCTTTGATGATGGTGACAAAGACTATAATACTTATATAGAAACGGTCAAGAAACTGAATCCGGGAGGACCGAAATACAATTACTTCTTCAATATGAAGATGTATCAAGGTAAACTTTATACCGTTGGAGGCGGATGGTATCAGTTTGCTAATTTCAGAAGACCAGGAATTATCCAAATATTAAATGAGGATGGAGAATGGGATTTTTATCAAGACAACGTAAAACCTGCTTTTGCTCCTCGTTACGAAGATATCAATTCTATTGCTATTGATCCACTGAATGAGAATCACGTGATGGTAGCTTCCTGCTCTGGAGTCTATGAATTCCTTGATGGAAAATTCAAGAACAACTATACAGCAGGAAATACTGATTACTTTGAGTCTGCTGCCAGCAATGGAGATCCTAATTATGTTCGTACCGATGGTATCATATATGACCAGGAAGGTAATCTTTATTGTTTGAATAGCGAAGCTTCAACAGCTATCATAATACTTAGCAGAAATGGAAAATGGAGTGGATTTATGAATGATGAACTTGTAGATAAATCACCTAAATCTATGAGAGTTATGAAGAAATCCATTTTAGATAGTCGTGGACTTATATGGTTTGTTAATGAACATAGTAGTATTCCTTCTTTTTTCTGTTTCTATCCGCAAGAAAAAAGTATAGTCAAATATAGTAATTTTACTAACCAAGATAATACCAACCTTTATACTACTCATGTGCGATGTGTCTGTGAAGATAAAGATGGGAATATTTGGGTAGGAACTGACAAAGGTCCTGTCTATATAACAACAATAGAAATGGCTGATCCGTCACTTGGTGTCATTCAATATAAAGTACCCAGAAACGATGGTAGTGAATATGCAGATTACTTGCTTGCCGGAATAGATATTACAAACATCGCTGTTGATGGAGCAGGTCGTAAATGGTTTGGTACAAATGGCAATGGTGTTTATCTGATTAGTGCAGATAATAATCAACAAATACAGCATTTCACAACTACCAACAGTTCATTATTAAGTGATAATATTGAATCCATAGCCATTGATAATAAAACTGGTGAAGTATTCTTTGGAACAACAGCAGGTCTTTGTTCTTATATGAGTGATGCTATAGAACCGTCTGAAGAAATGACAGATGATAATGTTTATGCTTACCCTAATCCTGTGAATCTTAAAGAATATACAGGACTCATAACAATTACAGGTCTTACTTACAATGCTGATGTGAAAATCACTAATGCTGCAGGTTTCCTAATTAATGAAGGACGAAGTAATGGCGGATTATTTACATGGGATGGTAAAGACAAAAGTGGAAATCGTGTTGCCAGTGGAGTTTACAATGTCATCACTGCTACAAATGATGGAAATAAAGGAGTGGTATGTAAGATTGCTATCATCAAATAATAATATTTTATGATTAGATTCATTTGTATTTTCTTTTTTTCTATCATTAGTATTATACTAAAAGCACAACTTCCTACTATTTATATAAATGGAGAATTCGGATATGAATATAATGAAGGAGAAATTACCATTAAGGAATCAGATAAGTCTACTACTTTAAAAGCTAAAATTAAGTGGCGTGGAGGAATGACTAATACACCTGATAAACATAAAAGAAACTATAAAATAAAGTTTTATGAAGATACCAGTTTATTTGGATTAAGATCAGATAATAATTGGATATTAGACGCTGGACAAGCAGATCTTTTCAGACTTCGAAATAGAATTGCTACTGAATTATGGAATGATATGGCACATAAACCATATTATTATGACCAGGAACCTAAAGTCTTAACAGGTGTTAGAGGAAAAGTAGTAGAAGTATATTTAAACAATGAATATATAGGTATCTATAGTTTAACTGAAACTATGGATAGAAAACAATTAAAACTAAAGAAATTTGATAAGAATACAAGTCAAATACATGGTGGATTATGGAAAGCAGAAGATTGGGGTAATTCCTTGATGTATAATATATCTCCATACGATAATAGTAAAGAAACATGGGGTGCATTTGAAGTGAAATATCCAGAACTTGATGATGTAGAAGAAACAGATTATAGTACATTATACAATGCTCTATATTTTGTTGCTAATAGTACAGATGAGGAATTCAAAAATCATATTCATGAATATTTTGATATGCCTGTTATTATTGATTATTATATTTTTCTTCATGTTCTAAATGCATTTGATAATACAGGGAAAAATATATTCTGGGCTGTTTACGATAAAGAAATAGATAAGAAATTAACTTTAGCAGTATGGGATTTAGATGGAACTGTGGGACAAAAATGGATAGAAAAATGGGTTCCTAATGCTACATCACCAGAACTAGAAGTAGAAAATAATCTTAATCTATATGTAAGACTTAAAAAATTGAATGTTGATAATTTCAACCAGAAAGTAATTGAAAGATATAATGAATTACGCAAAGATATTCTCTCAACTGAAAATCTTATTAACCGTTATGATGAATATTATCAATTAATAAAAAATTGTGGAGCAGTTGAAAGAGAAGAAAATAAATGGAGTGAGGATACAGATATTGATGGAAGAGTACTAAACTTTGAATCAGAATATAATGATATTGTTAACTGGATTACTAAACACATGGTATTTTTAGATAATAAAATATTCACAGAAAGTACTAATATTAATAATATTTACTTCTTAGATAAATACAATAATCTTATCTATAACTTACAAGGAAACCAAATACCTATATTACAAAAAGGTATCAACATTATAAATGGAAAGAAAATAATCATTAAATAAAGAAAATGCTAGAGATTAACTCAACTCCAGCATTCTTTCTATAGGTTTCACTGCTTTTTTGGCTATCTTTTCATCTACTTCAACAGTAGGCCATTCGTATTTCAAAGCATTATAAATTTTTATAAGAGAATTCATTTTCATATAGTCACATTCATTACAATGACAACCTATACTACCTTCAGATATCTCTGGTGGAACAGGATAGAAGTTAGTATCAGGACATTGACGTTGCATTTCATGCAATATTCCGGCCTCTGTTGCCACAATAAACTCTTCGGTGGGGTGTTCTACCGCATACTTTAAAATAACGGCTGTAGAGCCCACTATATCAGCTACAGCAAGAACAGGACCTTTACATTCTGGATGTGCCAATACCAATGCTTTTGGATGTTCTTCTTTTAACTTAATGATCTCAGGTACTGAAAAACGCTCATGAACATGACATCCACCATTCCATAATAACATCTTTCTACCTGTAATATCATTGATATATGATCCTAAATTATAGTCAGGACCAAAGATAATCTTAGCATCTTGAGGAAATGAATCTATGATTTTCTTTGCATTACCACTGGTTACAACTACATCTGTCAATGCTTTAACAGCAGCAGTAGTATTTACATAACTTACAACTTGATAACCAGGATGTTCTTTCTTATATTTTTTCAAATCTTCTGCCTTACAACTATCTGCTAATGAACAACCAGCATTCAAATCAGGACATAATACCAGTTTATCAGGAGATAGTATCTTACAAGTTTCTGCCATAAAATGGACACCACACATCACTATAATTTTAGCATCTGTCTCTGCAGCCTTGCGAGCCAAAGCAAGAGAATCACCTATAAAATCTGCTATCTCTTGTATTTCACCTCTGGTATAGTAATGTGCCAATATTATAGCATTCTTTTCTTCTGCTATTCGACGAATTTCTTTTTGAAGATCAATACCTTCAGCAACAGGTTCGTCAATAAATCCTTGTTTAAGCCATTCCTTTTTCAACACCATCATATTATTATTTTTCTTTTTATTTTTTCTTTTAAAATGAAATGAATATGATGATATGCCGTTGACAAGTGCAAAACTTTTCTTTCATTTTCTTGCAAATTAGTTTATTCACTTGTGGTTTGGATAATTTCTCATATTCAGTGGATTCTTTCTTATTGATTTTGAGATTACTAAGTAGTTTATCCACATTTCTCAATTTCGGTGCAAATATAATAAGTTTATATCTTTTTTCATTCAAATTAAGTGGAAAAGTGATGAGTATATACTTAATTTATGAAGAATAATCACAGATAGAAAGAATGGGAAAGTGGCATTCTTTTATTTCTCTGTTAATATCCACACAGTTATACACATACTTATCCACACTATTATAATATTAATTGTTCAGCAAATTTATAGATGATAATACCAGCTGTAACACTAACATTCATAGAGTGTTTAGTACCTAATTGAGGTATTTCCAAACAACCATCAGAGGCATCAACTACTTCTTGATGAACACCTTTTACTTCATTACCTAAAATAACAGCATATTTTTGGTTCTTTTGAGGTATGAATGTTTGTAGTTTAGTAGAATGCTCTACTTGTTCAACAGAAAGTACATGATAACCTTGTATTTTGAGTTCTTCAACTGCTTCTAATGCATTTTTAAAGTATTTCCAAGTAACAGCATCTTCAGCACCTAAAGCAGTCTTATGTATTTCAGTAGCAGGTGGTATACAACTGATACCACATAAATATACTGCTTCTACTCTAAAGGCGTCACAAGTACGAAATACACTACCTACATTATACATCGATCGTACATCATCAAGTACAACAATAAGGGGTAGTTTATCTGCTTTTTGAAATTCCTCAATACTGAGGCGATTCATTTCTATGGTTCTAATCTTTCTCATCGTTAATGTGCTTCTAACCAGTTATTTCCAAAACCAGAATCAGCGACTAAGGGAACCTTCATTTGGAAGGCATTCTGCATCTCTTCAATGACAATACGCTCTACCTTTTCTTTTTCTTCTGGGAAAACAGAGAAATTGAGTTCGTCATGTACTTGTAAGATCATCTTACTCTTGATACCTTCTGCTTTAAAGCGTTGGAAGATACGAATCATTGCTACTTTGATAATATCTGCTGCAGTTCCTTGGATAGGGGCATTAATAGCATTTCGTTCTGCAAAACCACGAACAACGGAATTGGCACTATTGATATCCGGCAAATATCTACGACGACCAAATAGGGTAGTAACGTAACCTTGTTTTCTGGCTATTTCTTTTGATTTTTCCATATAGTCATGTACCTGTGGAAAGGTCTCAAAATATCCATCTATTAATTGTTTGGCTTCTGTTCTATCAATATCCAATCGTTCTGCTAAACCAAAGACAGTGATACCATAGATAATACCAAAGTTAGCACGTTTGGATTTGGTTCGTTCATCACGAGTTACTTCTTCTATTTCCTTTTTATAGATATTGGCTGCTGTGGCTGCATGCAAGTCTTTACCTTCACGGAACACATTGATCATATTTTGGTCTTGAGAAAGGTGCGCCATCACACGTAATTCTATTTGACTATAGTCTGCAGAAAAGAACAAACAACCTGGCTCAGGGATGAAAGCCTTACGGATTTCCTTGCCATCTTCACCACGAACAGGAATATTCTGAAGATTAGGATCACTTGAACTCAAACGACCTGTAGCCGTTATGGTCTGATTGAAAGAGGTATGAATATGTCCTGTATGTGGGTTTATCAATTTTGGAAGTGCATCGATATAAGTGCCTAACAGTTTCTTCAAACCTCTGTGCTGAAGAATTTTATCTACTATCTCGTGCTTATGACGAAGTTGTTGTAATACTTCTTCATTGGTGACGTATTGTCCAGTTTTTGTTTTCTTGGGTTTCTCAATGATCTTCATCTTACCAAAGAGGATATCACCGACTTGTTTGGGCGATGCAATATTAAACTGTTCACCAGCGAGTTCATAAATACGTTTCTCAATTTCCAACATACGTTGAGTAAGTTGAGTGGATGTCTCAGCAAGTGAATTGGTATCGATACACACTCCATTCATTTCCATCTCTGCCAAGACAGGCATCAAGGGCATCTCTATCTCATAGAATAGTTTTTCGCATTCATGTTTCTTCAGTTCAGGTTCCAACTTGTTCTTCAATTGAAGTGTGATATCTGCATCTTCACAAGCATATTCATAGACATCAGTAGGGGAGAGGTCACGCATGGAACGCTGGCTCTTTCCTTTAGGTCCAATCAGTTCATCAATATGGATAGTCTGGTAGTGCAGATAGATTTCTGCCATATAATCCATGTTATGACGAAGTTCTGGTTGGATGAGATAATGAGCAATCATCGTATCCCACATCTTACCTTTTAACTCGATACCATAATGACGAAGAACCTCTAAATCATATTTCAGATTCTGACCCACCTTCAGAATTTTCTCGTTCTCATAAACTGGCCGGAAAAAATCAACAACCTTTTGGGCTTCTTCTCGAGAAGAGGGAATAGGAACATAAAATGCCTTGTGTTCTTCCACTGCAAAGCTCAATCCTACCAATTCTGCGTCTATAGGGTTGGTAGAAGTGGTTTCCGTATCTAGACTGAGAATTTCTTTTGTCAAGAAAAAGTCAGTTAATTTCTTAAAACCTTCCTCATTATCAATAAGTTGATAGTCGTGAGGTGTGGTTTTTAACGTCTCATAGTTCGAAAATTCTGGCTCAACTGCCCCGTTGGTCGTAAATTCTGCAAACAAATCGAGTTGACCGTTGACAGGTATTGATACTTTTTCAGATTTTTTAAGAATCTTGGTTGCGAGGGTCTTAAACTCCAGTTCGCTCAAAAGTTTTCCTAATTCTTCCTCATTCGGTTCAGAGATTTTCAATTCGTCAAGATTCAGTTCGATAGGAACATCTGTTTTGATGGTCGCCAAGAATTTCGACATCTTGATATCGTCAATATGTTCTTCCACTTTTGTCTTGAGTGCACCTTTGAGTTCTTGGGTGCGACTAATCATATTCTCAACACTACCAAATTCGTTGATGAGTTTGACAGCCGTTTTCTCTCCCACGCCAGGACAACCAGGGAAATTATCTGCAGAGTCACCCATCAGTGCCAACAGATCGATGACGGCTTCTGTCGATGGAATGCCGTATTTTTGTTTCACCTCTTCGATACCCATCGTCTCATAACCTCCTCCATGACGAGGACGGAAAATGAAAACATTGTCTTTCACCAACTGTCCATAGTCTTTATCGGGGGTTAGCATATAAGTTGTCACACCTTGAGCCCCTGCTTTTGTTGCCAAGGTGCCGATGACATCATCTGCCTCGTAGCCGTCGACTTGTAGAATAGGAATATTCCACGCTTTCAACAAGTCCTTGATGATAGGTACAGCCCTGCGAATATCCTCAGGGGTTGCCTCTCGTTGTGCTTTATATTCTGGGAAAGCCTCACTACGGAAGGTGGGTCCATGGGGATCGAAAGCCACTCCGATATGGGTAGGCTGTTCTTTGGTGAGCACTTCTTGAAGGGTATTCACAAACCCTACAATGGCTGATGTATTCAGTCCTTTCGAGTTGATACGAGGGTTTTTGATAAAGGCGTAATACGACCGATAGATCAGTGCGTAGGCGTCTAAAAGGAAGAGTTTATCCATAACAATATTTATTTTCTGCGTAAAATTACTAAAATATTTTCCAATATCCCGATATTTTCACTATTTTTGTAACAAATTTCATATAGAATGGATTATTTATCACTCATTAAGCAACCTATTGAAAAGGATTTGAACGATTTTATCGAATTGTTCAATCAGAGTTTGACCTATGAAGACGGCTTGCTCTCACAAGTCTTGGCACATATCCGTCAGCGTGGTGGAAAGCGTATGCGCCCCATATTAATGTTACTGACTGCCAAGAATTATGGGGGTGTATCGAGCGTTACCCAGTACTCTGCCGTTGGATTGGAACTTTTGCATACGGCTTCATTGGTTCATGATGACGTAGTAGATGAGAGCGAAGAGCGTCGTGGCCAGGCATCCGTAAATGCTACTTATAATAATAAGGTGGCCGTATTAGTGGGTGACTATATCCTTTCTACTGCATTATTGAAGGTAGCGCAGACGGGTAATCAACGTATCATCGAGTATTTGGCTGAACTGGGTCGTACGTTGGCTGCTGGTGAGATATTGCAACTCTCGAATATCCAGAATCAAGAGTTTAGCGAAGAGGTATATTATCAGGTTATCAAACAGAAGACAGCAGCCCTCTTTGAAGCGTGTGCCGCCATTGGTGCTATGTCGGCAGGTGCTTCTGATGAAGAGGTAACGAAGGCAAGGTTGTTTGGACAGAATCTGGGTATTATGTTCCAAATTCGTGATGATATCTTCGATTATTACGATTCGAAAGAGATAGGTAAACCTACAGGCAATGATATGACTGAAGGAAAACTGACGCTACCTGTCATCTACGCGTTGAACAATTCCAATTATGAGTCGATGCACACCCTTGCCAAGAAGGTGAAGGCTGGTACGATTAATCCAGATGAAATCGCTGTATTGGTAGAGTTTACCAAACAACAAGGTGGTATCGAATATGCAGAGAAACGCATGGTGGAATTCAGCCAACTCTGTATGAATTATATTGAGAGTAGCGTGAAAGAAAAGACAGTCAAGGAAGCCTTGACTGCCTATGTGGATTACGTCATTGAGCGTAAACTTTAAAAGAACTTCGTTTCTTCTCCAACAATCTCACTCAACAACAGGTTTGCCAATCGTGAAGTACCCATGCGGAACCACTGATTGGTGAGCCATTTTTCACCTAAGACTTCTTTCACAATGGTATAATAGATCAGCGCATCCATCACACTGTTCAAGCCACCAGCAGGCTTGAAGCCGATCTGTATACCAGTCTTCGTAAAGTATTCCTTGATAGCCTGACACATCACATATGCTGCCTCTGGGGTGGCTGCTGGTTCTAACTTTCCAGTAGAAGTCTTGATATAATCGGCTCCACCATACATGGCAAGGATGGCGGCTTTCTTGATATTGCTGGCAGTCTTTAGACAACCCGTTTCCAAGATAACTTTCATTTTATGATCTCCACATACAGCCTTCATTTCAGCGATTTCATCAGCGACATCCTCGTAATTGCCACTCAGGAACTTACCTACAGGCAATACCATATCAATCTCCGTGGCACCATCCTTGATAGCAAGGGCCGTCTCTGCAATTTTTATTTCCGGGAAAGTCTGTGAAGAAGGGAAACTGCCTGATACACAAGCGATTTCTACACCATCAACCTCCAATGTTTCACTCACAGTTTTGGCAAAACAAGGATAGACGCAGATGGTGGCCACATGGGGTAGGTCAGGGTAAGTATCCTCGAATTGGTTGACTTTCTCCGTGAAAGCCATCACACTCTCTTCAGAATCAGTGGTCTTCAGGGTGGTAAGTTCCACACTACCCATCAGGAATTTCTTCACCTCTGGCGTATCATTCTCATGTACTTTCTCAGCGATGATTTTCTTTACAGCCTCGCGTACTTCTTCGTCGGATATATTACAATTATAGAGGCTCAACGCCTGCTCGTACATATTCTCTGGACGCTCATCATGATGGTGATGATGTTCGTGTCCGCAAGAGCATTCATGCTCATGGTCGTGATGATGATGTTCTGTCATATTTCTTATTTTAGTTTATCATTATTCAGATGTCTTTCTTTGTCTCGCAGTGTCTTTTTCTCAATACTTTTTTGTAGTTCTTCTGTGAGATCAACGCCTGTCTGGTTGGCAAGACAGATTAATACCCATAGTACATCCGCCATCTCTTCACCAAGGTTGTCTTTCTCACCAGCCTTGAAACTCTGGTCACCATATTTCCTGGCAATAACACGTGCGAGTTCACCGACTTCCTCTGTCAGTACTGCCATATTAGTCAGTTCTGAGAAGTAACGCACTCCGTACGTCTTAATCCACTGATCTACAGTATCTTGTGCTTCTCGTATAGTCATTATTCTTTATTTTTAGTATCCATACAAATAGTTACAGGTCCGTCGTTTAATAATTCGACTTTCATGTCAGCACCGAATTCTCCAGTTCCTACAGGTTTTCCAAGCTGGCTACTCAGCTCTTTACAAAAGGCTTCGTAGAGTGGGATAGAGTGCTCATGACTACCTGCACGGAACCAAGAAGGACGATTACCCTTTTTGTAACTGGCATAGAGCGTGAATTGACTGACGACTAAAACTTCGCCATTCACATCCATAATGGAACGATTCATGACGTGGTTTTCATCGTCAAAGACGCGAAGTCCTACGACTTTTTTCACAAGCCAGTCAACATCCTCGCAGGTATCTTCCTCGCAGATACCCAATAGGATTAGATAGCCCTGTCCGATGCTCGAATGCACTTCTCCATTGATGGTGACACTGGCATGCGTTACTCGCTGTATAACGATTCTCATAGTGCAAAGGTACGAAATAATTTTAATCCAACCGAATCTTCTATAAAGAAATAATTCCCACTGCGGGAATATCATGTTCCCGCCTTGGGAATACATTGTTCCCACTTTGGGAATGAAATGTTCCCACCTTGGGAATAAAACCTCAGCAATTTTCTATTTATCCTTCTTCTTTTGCTGCTGCTTCATGGAAATAGGCGTAAATAATCTTTGCCTTGGAAATACCAACGGTTTCAGTTAGTTCTTCCAATGAAGTCTCTTTGATTTTCTTAACTGATTTGAAGTGTTTTAAAAGTTCGCTACGCGTTTTTGGACCTATTCCCTTGATATCGTCTAACTCTGAATGCAAAGCATGCTTGGAACGCTTATCACGATGGAAGGTAATAGCAAAACGGTGTACTTCATCCTGCAAATGGGTAAGCACACGGAAGAGTTCAGAATCTGTTTTCATACCAATCACTCTTGCAGGAAAACCATATAGTAGTTCATTGGTACGATGTCTATCGTTTTTGGCGAGTCCGGCAATGGGGATATCAAGTCCTAATTCATCCTGAACAGCCTGTCGGATGACTTCCATTTGTCCTTTTCCACCATCTGCCACAATCAAATCGGGTAGGGGTTGTTCTTCCTTTAATAGCCGTTTATAACGCCGATATACCACCTCTTTCATCGATGCATAGTCATCTGGACCAACCACAGTCTTGATATTATATTTGCGATAATCTGTCTTTGAGGGCTTCATCCTTTTGAAGACAACACAGGCAGCAACGGCATCAGAACCACTGATATTCGAGTTATCGAAACACTCAATCTGATAGGGTAGTTTTGGTAGGTGCAGCAGGTCTTGCAACTCCTTCATTAAGCGTACGGACTTCTGCTCTGGATTCAGTTTCTCTGCTTGTTTGAGGCGATCGAATTTATACTGTTTTCCATTCATCAACGAGAGGTCGAGTAAGGTCTTTTTATCGCCCCTCTGAGGTACTGTAATCGTAACACCTTCTAAGTCGAGATCAATCTCTTGTGGCAGTATGATTTCCTTTGCTTTGCTCTTGAATCGTTCGCGCATCTCCACAATACCTAACTGCAATAATTCAGCATCTGTCTCGTCGAGTTTCTTCTTATACTCAAAGGTAAAACTCTGGTTGATTTGACCATTTGAGACATGGATATAGTTGATGAAAGCGACCTTCTCATCGTTGGTGATAGAGAGTACATCGACATTGTCAATAGTATGGCTGACAACTTCACTCTTAGCGACAAACTGGTCTATCAGCAGGTATCTCCGTTTCACTTCTTCGGCTTCCTCAAAACGTAGTTCTTCTGCTAATCGCATCATCTCATCTTTCATCGCTCGAAGCACCTCACGCGTGTTGCCTTTCAATATCTCACGAGCCTGCAGGATGTTCTTTTGATAGTCTTCATACGACTGCTTTCCCATGCATGGACCTGCACAGTTTTTGATATGATATTCCAAACAAACCTGGTATTTTCCTTGTTCTATTCCTTCTTTAGTAATGGGGAAACGACAAGTACGTGGATGGTATAACTTCTTGATGAGATCGAGTAGGGCATGCATAGATCCTACATGACTATAAGGACCAAAATATGTTCCCCATTTCTTATTAATGGTACGCGTAGAAAATATACGTGGCAGGTATTCCTTCGTAACACAAATAGAAGGGTAAGTTTTACCGTCTTTCAACAACACATTATACCTTGGATTATACTTCTTGATGAGGGCATTTTCCAAAAGCAATGCATCCTCTTCGGTATTCACCACCGTATAACTGATATCATGTATCTTTGATACTAGTACCTTTGTCTTGAAACGATCTACTTCACTATGGAAATATGAAGAAACACGAGCCTTTAGGTTCTTTGCCTTGCCCACATAAATAATAGCACCCTCAGCATCGTAATACTGATAGCTGCCTGGCTTCTCCGGCATAGCACTGACTATGCCTTTTAACCTTGCTAACCTTACCTCGTTCTCTTCCTTAGTCACATTGTTTGTTTCACGTGAAACAACTAAACAACCATGAGTGTTGTTACGTCAACTAGACCTTTAAATAAATCTCTTCCGTGCAAACCTTCGTCAGTGATTTCAATGATAAAGTTCATGTAAATCTGTTTGGGATGGAAATACTTTACTAATTTGTAGGTTGCTAAAGCGGTTCCTCCTGTCGCAAGTAAATCATCATGAATTAATACAACGTCATTCTCGTCAATAGAATCCAGGTGCATCTCAACAGTATCAACGCCGTATTCCTTCGAGAAGGATTCCTTAATGACGGTGGCAGGAAGTTTTCCTGGTTTTCTTGCTAATACAACACCAGCACCTAAACGTGCGGCTAGTGCAGATGCCATGATAAAACCTCGGCTTTCAACGCCAACAATTTTAGTAATGCCTTTGTCTTTGTACAATTCGTACATCTCGTCAAGCATAATCTTCATGCACTCTGCACTTTTGTAGAGTGTAGTCACGTCTCGAAAGTTGATTCCCTTTCTTGGAAAGTTTGGAATACAACGTAGATTCTTTAATAATACAGGATTGTTCATTGCTACAGGTTTTATATTATTAACATTGTTGTTTCACGTGGAACATTATCTGCCCATTAATACAAGTAGAACGTTGATATCACTGGGTGATACGCCAGGAATACGACTTGCTTGTGCGAGTGTTTCCGGATCAATGGCGGAAAGTTTTTGGCGTGCTTCCGTACTAAGCTGTTGCAGTTCGTCATAATTGAAGTGTCCTTTGATCTTGATATTCTCTAAGCGATGCATCTTGTCTGCCACAACCTTTTCGCGTTCAATATATCCTTTATATTTGATATGTACTTCTGCTGCTTCTGCAATCTCTTCTTTTCGTGAAGTAGGACGATTCAGTATTTCCTTCAGTTCAGGAATGACTTCTTCCAGTTTATCGAAGTTCAATTCAGGACGTGCTACTAAATCTTCTAACTTACAGCCATAGACGAGTGGGGTACTTCCTAATGCTTCCAAAGCGCCATTAATGACTTTTGGTTTGATATGGTATGTTTTGCAGAACGTTTCGATTTCTTCGATAGATTCTTTTTTCTGTATCCACCACTCATATCGGTCTTTCTTAGCGATACCCAAATGATATGCTTTTTCAGTCAGTCGTGCATCTGCATCATCCTGACGTAACAAAATGCGATATTCTGCACGAGAGGTAAACATACGATATGGTTCATCTACTCCTTTCGTCACCAGATCGTCAATGAGAACTCCGATATATGCCTCGTCTCTGTGAAGTACAAAGGTCTTATCCGTTGCGATTGAATCACAACCAACAGTACCAGCAAACAAAGCAGCATTAATACCTGCAATCGTTCCTTGTCCCCCTGCTTCTTCGTAACCAGTAGTTCCATTGACCTGTCCAGCCATGAAGAGTCCTTTGATGATTTTCGATTCCAACGAGTGTTTCAGTTGGGTAGGATCGAAGAAATCATATTCGATAGCATAACCTGGACGATATACTTTCAGATCTCTGAAAGCAGGGATGTGTTTCAAAGCAGATATCTGTATATCCATCGGAAGGGAAGAGGAAAAGCCGTTCAGATACATCTCGTTGGTATCTGTTCCTTCTGGTTCCAAAAACAGAGGATGCTGTTCACGATCCGGGAAAGTCATGAGTTTCGTTTCTATCGAAGGACAATAACGTGGTCCGATAGATTGAATCTGTCCATTATAGAGCGGGGAATCCTTCAACCCAGAGCGTAATGTCTCATGGACAGCAGCATTAGTATTACAGGTCCAACAGGTCAGTTGGGGTAATGGGCGTGGCTCACTGATATAAGAGAACTGATGGAAGTCATGTTCACCTTCCTGAATCTCTAGATCTTCGAAATGAACGGAACGCTTATCGATGCGGACGGGGGTACCCGTCTTCATTCTCTCTGAACGAATACCATGACGCGTAATACTCTCTGTGAAATGTGGAACGGCAGGTTCTGCGATACGTCCTCCTGGAACCATCTTTCGTCCGATATGCATCAATCCGTTGAGGAAAGTACCTGCAGTTATGATGACCGCCTTTGCTCTGAGTTCTACGCCCCAGATAGTTCTTACACCAACAGCCTCACCATTTTCTACGAGTAATTCATCTGCCTGGTCTTGCCAGATATCAAGATTGTCCGTATGGTCGAGCGTGTTTCTCCATTGCCAGATGAATTTACCACGATCACATTGGGCTCGAGGGCTCCACATGGCAGGTCCTTTACTGCGGTTAAGCATACGAAACTGGATAGCAGTAGCATCAGTAACGAGTCCCATCTGTCCTCCCAGTGCATCAATCTCACGTACTATCTGTCCTTTAGCAATGCCACCAACGGCAGGATTGCATGACATCTGTGCAATCTTGTTCATGTCCATTGTCACTAAACAAGTCTTCGCTCCCATGTTGGCAGAAGCACAAGCAGCCTCACATCCAGCATGGCCGCCTCCGATGACCAATACGTCGTATTTCAGAATCATGGTGCAAAAATAATAAATTTCTAACGAAAACGTTTGCGGTTTCATAATTTTATAGTAATTTTGTAGCCTAAACGTGCGCATGCGTACTTACTAATGAGTATATTCATTAATTTAATACTATAATTTTATGTGGTTAATCAATTCATCAATTGGTCGTAAGGTTGTGATGTCCGTAACGGGTATCGCGCTGATTTTGTTCTTGACATTCCACGGATGTATGAACATTGTTGCGCTGTTCTCGGGCGAGGCTTACAACATGATTTGCGAATTGCTGGGTGCCAACTGGTATGCAGTTGTTGCTACACTTGGTCTGGCTGCCCTGGCTGTGATTCACATCGTTTTTGCGTTCATCCTGACAGCACAGAATCGTACTGCCCGTGGCTCTGAGCGTTATGCGGTAACAGACAAACCTGCAAAGGTAGAGTGGGCATCACAGAACATGCTCGTGCTTGGTATCATTATCGTACTGGGCTTGTTGCTCCATCTGTTCAACTTCTGGTACAACATGATGTTTGCCGAGATTGTAGGTGCTACGCCTGCTATCAGTCCTACTGATGGTTTCGGATGGATGAAGGAGACATTCTCTAATCCGGTATTCGTAGTAATCTACGTCGTTTGGTTTGCTGCTATCTGGTTCCACCTCACTCACGGATTCTGGTCTGCCATGCAGACACTGGGTATCAGTGGTAAGATTTGGTTCCAGCGTTGGAAGGTGATCGGCATCATCTATGTGACGCTGCTCATGCTTTGCTTCCTGGTTGTTGTTTTGGCTTTTGCATTCAAGTGCGCTCCAAGCCTCTGCTAATTATCAACATTTAATTTCTAAGAATTATGGCAAAAGTAATTGATTCTAAGATTCCCGCAGGTCCAGTACCTGAGAAATGGAAGGAATATAAGGCTCATCAGCGTCTCGTAAATCCGAAGAACAAGCTGAAACTTGATGTGATCGTTGTTGGTACTGGCTTGGCTGGTGCTTCTGCTGCTGCTTCACTTGGTGAGATGGGCTTCAACGTGATTAACCTGTGTATTCAGGACTCACCTCGTCGCGCTCACTCTATCGCTGCTCAGGGTGGTATCAACGCTGCTAAGTGCTATCAGAACGATGGTGACTCTGTCTATCGTCTGTTCTACGACACTGTGAAGGGTGGTGACTATCGTGCTCGTGAGGCCAACGTTTATCGTCTGGCAGAGGTTTCAAACAATATTATCGATCAGTGTGTAGCTCAGGGTGTTCCCTTCGCTCGTGAATATGGTGGTATGCTGGCCAACCGTTCTTTCGGTGGTGCTCAGGTAAGCCGTACATTCTATGCCAAGGGTCAGACGGGTCAGCAGTTGCTGCTTGGTGCCTATAGTTCACTGAGTTGTCAGGTGAAGGCTGGCAAAGTAAAACTATATACCCGTTATGAGATGGAAGACGTCGTCATCGTTGATGGTCGCGCTCGTGGTATCATCGCCAAGAACTTAACAACTGGTAAACTGGAGCGCTTCAGCGCCAACGCCGTTGTTATCGCTACTGGTGGATATGGAAATACCTACTTCCTCTCTACCAACGCTATGGGATGTAACTGTACAGCCGCTGTTCAGTGCTATCGTAAGGGTGCTTACTTTGCAAATCCCTCTTATGTTCAGATTCACCCCACCTGTATCCCCGTTCATGGTGACAAGCAGTCTAAGTTGACGCTGATGTCTGAGTCACTGCGTAACGATGGACGTATCTGGGTTCCAAAGAACATTGAAGATGCCAAGGCTCTGCAGGCAGGTACCAAGCAGGGTTGGGAGATTCCTGAGGAGGATCGCGACTACTATCTGGAGCGTCGTTATCCTGCCTTCGGTAACCTTGTACCTCGTGACGTTGCCTCTCGTGCCGCTAAGGAGCGTTGCGACAAGGGCTTCGGTGTGAACAACACAGGTTTGGCAGTATTCCTTGACTTCTCTGAGTCTATTAACCGTCTGGGTATTGATGTCATCATGCAGCGTTATGGCAACCTCTTCGAGATGTACGAGGAGATTACCGACGTATTCCCTGGAGACGTTGCTAATGAGATTAACGGTGTGAAGTACTACAAGCCGATGATGATTTATCCCGCTATCCACTATACGATGGGTGGTATCTGGGTTGACTACGAACTCCAGACGACCGTAAAGGGTCTGTTCTGTATCGGCGAGGCTAACTTCTCCGACCACGGTGCAAACCGTCTGGGTGCTTCGGCCCTCATGCAAGGTCTGGCTGACGGTTACTTCGTTCTCCCGTACACCATCCAGAACTACCTCTCTGACCAGATTGGTGTTCCGCGCATGTCTACCGACCTGCCTGAGTTCGCTGAAGCGGAGAAGGCTGTGCAGGATAAGATTGACAAACTGATGGCTATTCAAGGTAAGCGCTCGGTGGATTCTATCCATAAAGAGTTGGGTCTTATCATGTGGGACTTCGTCGGAATGGGTCGTACCGCAGAGGGCTTGAAGGAAGGTATCAAGCGTATTGATGCCATCAAGAAAGAGTTCTGGACGAATGTCTATATCCCGGGTACGGCTGACCACCTCAATAACGAGTTGGAGAAAGCCCTCCGTTTGGCTGACTTCATCGAGATTGGTCGTCTGATGGCTGTCGATGCACTCCATCGTGAGGAGTCCTGCGGTGGTCACTTCCGCGAGGAATACCAGACACCGGAAGGTGAGGCTCTCCGTCAGGATGACAAGTTCAGTTATGTTGGCTGCTGGAAATATATGGGTGAGGACAAAGAACCGCAACTCATCAAAGAGCCGCTTGACTACGAGTTCACGGAACGTAAAACACGTAACTACAAGAATTGATAATTGATAATTGACAATTGATAATTATGGATCAATACATTGACATCAAGGTTCGCGTTTGGAGACAAGCCGGACCTAAGGCACAAGGTCATTTCGAGACCTACGACCTCAAACATGTATTCCAAGGTGCTTCGTTCCTGGAGATGATTGATATCCTGAACGAGCAACTCGTAGAGGAGCATAAAGACCCGATCACCTACGATCACGACTGCCGTGAGGGTATCTGTGGTATGTGCTCGATGTACGTCAACGGTCACCCGCACGGACCCGACAGCGCTATCACGACCTGCCAGCTCCACATGCGTAAGTTCAAAGATGGCGACACCATCACCGTAGAACCGTGGCGTAGCCGTGCATTCCCCGTAATCAAGGACCTCATGGTCGATCGCGGAGCGTACGACAAGATCATGCAAGCCGGTGGATTCGTTTCCGTTAACACAGGTGGTGTACCCGATGCGAATGCCATTCCTATTCCGAAGCCGGTAGCTGACGAGGCGATGGACGCTGCGTCCTGTATCGGTTGCGGCGCATGTGCTGCGGCTTGTAAGAACGGTTCGGCTATGCTCTTCGTTTCCGCGAAGGTTAGCCAACTCGCCCTCCTGCCGCAAGGTAAGATCGAAGCAGCGGCTCGCGCGAAAGCGATGGTGGCTAAGATGGACGAACTCGGATTCGGTAACTGTACCAACACCGGTGCTTGTGCCGCTGAGTGCCCGAAGTCGGTTAGCCTCGCTAACATCGCTCGTCTCAACCGCGAGTTCCTCTGCGCGAAGTTCCAAGACTAATTGAGAAGGCTTACCAAAAAGAACCTCGGAAATTGTAATGAACCCCAAAAGTTGAACACAAAACTTTTGGGGTTTTTATTATGAAACATTCAACTGAAGAACGGTTATTAGCCGTAC
>JBGVBD010000172.1:0-3739 GCA_045225255.1 Prevotella sp.
CGGAGAAATGGAGGCATATATGGCTTTTTTCACTTCCGCTGTTACTACCTTGCAGACCCTCGTTGTGGCTCTGGGCGCTGGCCTTGCCGTGTGGGGCGTGGTCAATCTGCTGGAGGGCTATGGCTCCGATAACGCAGCGGCCAAAAGCCAGGGCATCAAGCAGTTCATGGCTAATTAAAGGGAACAAAAAGAAAGGAAAAGCCAATCCAGACGGTATCAGCGGCAGGCTACAAGAATAAATTGTGATTTCACAAGATTGGTGCTATAATAAGAGAAAAGTTCCTGCCGGGGCAGCCGCTCCGGTGGTATGGATAGAAAGGCAGGAAAACAATATGCACATCAGCTATAAACCACTCTGGCACACACTGTTAGAGCGTGATATGAGAAAAGAGGATTTAAGGCTTGCCGCTGGTATGACAACAAATATGATTGCCAACATGAGCAAAGAGGGAAAGCACATCAGCATGGATACATTAGCCCGTATCTGCGAAACGCTGAATTGTGAGATTACCGATGTGATTGAGTTAGTACCAGACGAGCCTGCTTCCACAGGAGGTAAGGAACATGAGCGAATTGAAACCAAGAATAAAAGAAAACGGAATTGATTATATCCTTGTTGGAGATTACTACATCCCGGACTTGAAGTTGCCGGAGGAACACCGCCCCATCGGAAAGTACGGACGGATGCACCGGGAATATTTAAGAGAAGTCTGCCCAGCCAGATTACACACATTGACCCTGACCGGGGAATTGTGGACATATCTTGCAGACCTGAACGAACAGGCACAGAAACGGTTAGACACCATCATGGAGCAGATGAAAGCTGCCGAGGGCGTGACCGAGGAATTGAAGCGTACCCGTCAAATGGAATGGGTGCAGCGTTGCAATAACATTCACAACCGGGCAGAAGAAATTGTTTTACATGAGATGATTTATTCATAACGGTATGGTAGAATGATTATTACAAATTAGAAGTTGTAAAGGAGACTTTGTATGGGTAGAAAAGAAATAACAACAAAAGAAGATTTAATGAAAGTAATAGAATTATTCGAAAATACTGGAATTACATACTGGTTGGATGGCGGATGGGGTGTAGATATTTTAGCTGGTAAACAAACAAGAATTCATAGAGATATAGATATAAATTTTGATGCTCAACATACGGAAAAATTGTTAAATGTGCTTTTGAATCTGGGCTATAAAATTGATACAGACTGGAAACCGGTTAGAATAGAGTTATATAGTGATGAACTTGGTTACTTAGACATTCACCCGTTCGTTTTAAGTGAGGACGGAACTTCAAAACAAGCTGATTTAGAGGGTGGCTGGTATGAGTTTGAAAAAGATTACTTTGGTAGTGCTTTTTTTGAAGGAAAAACAATTCCTTGTATATCCTTAAAAGGCCAAAGAGTTTTCCATTCAGGTTATGAATTAAGAGATAAAGATAAGCATGATATTTCAATTCTTGAAAGTTTATCAAAATAACATTGCTGTAATTTCTAAGATAAATTCCACTTTATCGCTTTGAAATTTTAACTGAATAAGTATAGCACCAACCGCTGCTACATGGAAGCAAACACAACCATGCAACAGCGGTTTTTCTTTACCGTTTTTTCCTTTGACTGATAGGAGTTCCTGTTTTCTTTGATTTTTGTAGAATCCGAATGAGCCAGCGAAATTCTTCGTCTGACAGATTTTTATAGTTGATGCCGAGCTGCTTGCAGTAAAGGACAACCAGCTTTTCATCCCGACTGCCCTTGAAATTTTCAACCGCTTCCAAATTTTCTTTCAATTCATCGGCAACGGTGGTCTGGGGCGCACTCTCGCTGTCCTTTTTGTGGGCTTCCCGAATATCCCGGATAATGAGATTGAGGTCATCAAGAACCATGTGGCTGAAATATTCATCATCGCTGATATGGGCGGCTTGCAGCACTTTCAAATGCGGGTCGTCTTCGCCGGGGCGATACCGTTCAATGATTTCATGCCGGACAGTATCGACAAGGGCGTTGAGGTTTTGAATCTGCATGGTGGCAATCCCATCTACATAAATCTCAATGTCCGCAAGAAACTTGATAAAGTCCTTATGAGTGGCAAGCTCACAGAGCAGACGGTTGTTAATCCGACCGCCTTTCAGAAGTGCCACCATCTCATCATTCAAATGCAGCTCTGTTAGTGGCGTGTTGATCTGCTCCCGGTTCTCTGTCCGGCACAGCAGATAATCAACGGAAACCCCATAGAAGTCTGCCAGCGTGATAAGGTTGCCATGATTGATTTCCTTATAATCCTCTTTTTCATAACTGCCAAGAGCTGATTTGGAAATGCCCGTCAGCTCTGATAATTCTTCCAGATTTAAGCCTTTGTCCTTGCGGAGTTCCCAAAGGCGTTCCTGTATGCTTGTCGCTCCTTTCATGGGCGCACGCTCCTTTCCGGCGGTTTCATTACTGCCGCTTAACTGGATTATATCATACTTTCCGCAATCGTGGAAATTTCTGATTTTTACCCTTAATTCCTACTTTGTGGACATACGGCACAGGGCACAAAAATGTTCTATGATACAGGTAGTTCATCGATGGATTATTCCAATCGAATGACCAGCCTGTGTGGGATATGCTTCCCCGGCGATGTAGCGCCATGACTTTTGGCAGGGATATGGAGGAACCCTGACCGAAACGAGCGTACCAAAGGGAGCAATACGCCGCTGTGAGATTCAGGGGAGGAACGACACCGGGGAGAACTGGCGAACTGATACCGAAATGATACCGAAACACGACAATCTGATAGGGGGATAGTCTACCCTATTGCTGATACTTCTGGAGATTTTAGACGGCTCTATGACCGTAATTTTGCCGAAAATCGCCCCGAAACTATACACTAAAACGGGAGGAAACGCAATATGCCGAGAATGAGCAAAAAGAGGAAGCATGAGCTTTCTTTTTACCTCAATGACCGGGGGCGTGTCACTTACAACGAATTATGCCGGAAATGCAAGCATGGGTGCAAGCAGAGCTTCCGGGCGGTTGTGGTTGACTGCCCCCGTTATTTATCCAAAAGAGCAAAGAAAAAGGAGGAACACACCGAATGAATTTTGAATTTATGACGATAGGCACACCGTTGCCGCCCTGTATGCCCTTTCCCAGAGCGTTGACAGGATTTCCAGTCAGCAGCACCGCAAAGGTCATGTACTGCCGGATGTTGGACGCTATGCTATCCAACGGACAGGAGGACGAGAACGGAATCCTGTTTATCTGCTTCCCTGTCACAGCCATTGCCGCAGTCCTGTCCCGCAGCCCCATGACGGTCAAGCGTTCTCTGAATGAACTGGAAACCGCCGGACTGATCATGCGAGTGCGTCAGGGCGTTGGAGAACCAAACAGGATTTATGTGCTGATACCGGGAAAGGAGGACGCTGCCCTTGCCTGATACCTCAAAGCTGGAAAAGCTCAACCGAGAGTTGGAAAAGAGTGAAAAGAAACTGCGGAAAGCCATCAATGATGAAAAGGCATTGCAGCACCAGCTAAAGCAGCTTACCCGAAAAGAACGGACACACCGGCTCTGTACTCGTGGCGGTATGCTGGAAAGTTTTCTGCAAGAGCCGGAACGCCTGACAGATGATGATGTCATGCTGTTGTTGACACTCATTTTTCACAGGCAGGACACGCAGGAACTATTGAAGAAACTGCTGGAACGTGAGAAGCCGGAAACCCCTTAGTTTACTAAGGGCGCAATTATACACCACCCA
>JBGVBD010000173.1:0-18616 GCA_045225255.1 Prevotella sp.
TTAATGTCACTCGCAATTACCTAATTATCAAGTAGTTTTGCAAAGTGACATTGGTGACATTGATTTTTAAACTTTTCAGTGCGCGCACGCGCGCGTATATAATAATGTAACAAGAGGCATAGAGACAACACGAAAGAACGCTACTTTCAAGTAGTCCCAGACCCTGGGACTACTTTTCCCAAGGCTTGGGACAAATAAAATATTATTGAAATCCTTGGAACTTTCAGATTTATTTCCTATATTTGCAAGCGTATAGCAATATGGATTAAGAACTACTAACAACTATGAATATGAGGAAGATAATCATGACAGTGATGGTTTGCCTCTGTTGCGTACTCGCAATACAAGCGCAAACCTATTGGGACGGTACGGCTAATAAGGTCTTTGCCGGCAGCGGAACAAAGGATGATCCCTACTTGATTGGTACGCCGGAACAACTGGCTGGTTTGGCTGAACGCACAAACACCGACAAGGAAGACTTTGCTGGCAAGATAGATGTGAATGATGTACAGGCAATCATCTATAAGGCGCTGGGGAAGGAGTAAAGCCATAATTATATAATAACAAAAACTTATAAAGACTATATATCATCCTGAACGCCAAATAATGGAACGACAGCAGAGAAAAAAACATGAGATTTATTTGGTAGTTTGCAAAAGAGTGTTTATCTTTGCAGCATACAATTCAAGACGGAAATTACGTCACGGAAATTACGTCACGGATTTGATATCTGAACAAGGTTGAGTTAATCGAACAATCACATGGCAAAAACAAGAAAGAAACTCCTAAAGAATCCCTTTGTTTATCAGGGATACGTTAGTCCTGACTACTTCTGTGACCGAACGGAAGAGACAGAAGAACTTATTGCAAATTTGCAGAACGGAAGGAACACAGTATTGATTTCTCCACGAAGAATTGGCAAAACAGGACTGATAAAGAATGCTTTTTATCTGCTAAAAGAGCACGAAAGGGATGCAAAAACTCTCTATATTGACATCTTTGCCACTAAAAATCAGCATGATTTCGTGCAACTCTTGGGGACAGCCATAGCTCAGGAAGTGATGTCGAGAGAGCGACAAGCCATGAAACGACTTTTGGAGTTCTTCGGTTCATGGCGTCCCGTGTTCAGCACAGACCCACTGACTGGTATGCCTACCGTCTCAGTCAGTATTGAGCCGACACTCACGGAAATGACGCTGAGAAGCATATTCGGTTATCTCACCCAGAGCAAACATGATATATATATCGCCATTGATGAATTCCAGCAGATAACGAATTATCCAGAAAAGGGTACAGAAGCCCTGTTGCGCTCCTATATCCAATTTGCCCCCAACGTCCATTTTGTTTTTGCAGGCAGCAAACGGCACCTGATGTCACAGATATTCTATTCCCCAGACCGTCCCTTTTACCAAAGTACTGTTTCCATGGGATTGGAACCACTGCATGAGGAAATATACTATGACTTTACCCGTCGCTTCTTCGAAGCGAAGAAAGGGAGTATCAGTCAGGAAGTCTTCAAATATATCTACCAGCGTTTTGACGGTGTCACTCGGAATATCCAGCTCATCCTCAACCGTCTGTATGAGACAGAGAAACACGTTACCAAGATGGAACAGGCGGATGAGGTCGTCAGGCACATCGTAAACCGTAACTCTATGCAATATGAAGAACTGATAGGCTTCATGACTGACAACCAACTGGCTGTCGTGAAGTCAATTGCAAAGGAAGAAACAGTGGCAAGTCCACAAAGCGCAGACTTCATCAAACGCAATGAACTACCAGGTCCCAGTAGTGTCAAGACTGCTCTGTGCGGACTTCTCGACAAGGATATCGTCTATAAGAGTCCGAAAGGCTATCTTGTATATGACCGTTTCTTCGAAATTTGGTTGAAGAGACTATAGCTCAAGTTTACCGCATGCCATGTGAATGGCAATCGCAACACCCTGTTACAACCATATCTTGAATAAGCCTGTGGCAACCTTCATCGAGGAGGCTGCCGATATGGATAAGGACGGCAAGATAGACGTGAATGACGTTCAGGCGATCATCTATCTGTTTGTGTCCATTCTACACTTAATATGTCTCAGATTCTCTATATTTGAAAGATTGCACAATATTGTATAACACAAATTGCTGATTAATACATTTTTTTATCAAAAAAGTTGGAACTTTCAAAACTATTATTTATATTTGCAAACGTATAGTTATATGGATTAAAAACTACTAACAACTATGAATATGAAAAGAATAATTACATTAACATTTTGCGCCATTGTTAGCATGGCTACTTTGGGTGCAACTGTTCAAAGAGCAATCCTCTCACATAATGGAAAACTTACCCAGTTTGACCAGAACCACTGGCTGGAAGCCATCGAGCAAGCTGTGGACAATGACACTGTATTTCTTTCAGCGGGATCCTTCCCTGGCAATTTGACGATCACAAAGAAAATCACCATTATCGGTGCAGGAGTGGGTGCAGACGATGCCTTCTATAAGGACACCGATATCGCATCCGCGTATGCTAACTGTGCGAAGACTGGCGAAAGCACCACAATAGGGGGTGACATCATTATTGCCATCCCGGGCAACGTTACACTAACAAAAACACTTTTGGAGAACATCCGTTTGTCTGGTAATGGCATTGCCTTCACGGAACCCGTGACCAGTCCTGTCATAAAGCGTTGCCAAGTTGGCATGATATATACAAATTGGTGGTCTGGCGGAACTTTAAGCGCATCTGCCGAAGTTACTAATCTATCGCTAGAAAACTGCTACATTTGGAATGTTAGTTTTGAGAATTTTGAAAATCCTGACGTTCATAATTGCTATTTTGACAAAATTGAGCCCACTCGTGAGGGGACGCAGTTCACGAACTGTGCAATCATGGATATTTGGGGTACTTCCAACTGTACATTTGAAAACTGTATCGTCCATTTTACAACAGGTTCAAGCAATACATGCTTGAATTGTCTATATGATGGAACTTACTTGGATTCACATACTCAAATCAATAGTTGGGAGGTTGGCGGTGGCCAGTGCCTCACCAAAGCCCAGTTACAGGAGGGAGGCTACATCGGCACAGACGGTACAGTGGTGGGACCCTTAGGTGGTCCAGCCCCTTTCACGTTGATTCCTGCACAACCATACGTGTCGTCAAGCACGCTGAGTTATGATAAAACTACCAAGAAACTGACAGTATATGTAACCGTAAATAAGGGTAAGTAATGAAACAGCGACTGATATATATAATAGGTGTATTCCTGTTGTTGCTCAGTCCGGTACTATCCCAAGCACAAATCGGCTATCAATACTGGATTGACGACAACAAGGAAGCCGCAGTCAGTGGAACCACGACTGACGGTGCAGCCCTCAGCCTGACCATCGATGCGGCAGGACTGACCACTGGCATTCACTTCCTGAATTTTCGGGCTGGAGAAGGCAAGAAATGGGGAACGCTGCATCGGCAACTATTCGCCATTCCCCATGATGCCCAAGCAGCAAGCAGTGGGATGAAGGGCTACGAATACTGGATTGACAACGACTACGCTCATCGCGTGTCGGCAACCGTCTCTAACAGCACTGAACAAGACGTTGCCTTATCGGTTGATGCCAGCGAACTCTCGACGGGCATCCACTTCTTTAACATGCGAGTGCAGGATGCCAATGGTCTATGGGGTGCCGTGAAGCGCCAGATTTTCTGCATTCCCCGTGACCAGCAGGCAGCAAACAGCCATCTTATCACGGGCTACCGCTATGGGTTCGGTGATGAACTGACTACCGTAACGTTTGACTCACCCGTCAGTTCATATACGCTGACCAAGCAGTTCGAGGTCACAGCGCCGCCAGTAACAACGGTTGACGACGACTGCCACTTCTCGTTTGACGGCAGCGAAGCCACCCTGCTGCGAAACATCGAGATGACCTTCGCACTGACATTCACGGACGAGTCTAACGCTATGTGTTCACCAGTGGGTACCACCTTCACGCTGACGGACACAGAGACTTCTGACATCCAGACGCTCAACGTGCCTGGCTCGCTGACCGTTCCGGCTCATGCCTCGGGAGGCTATACGGTGATGAAGTTCACCATTGAGACAGCAACCACCTACGTCCTAACATCGACGACAACATGCAGCCTCAGGCTCTATTCCTCAGAAGGTGCATTCATCAAGACCGTCAAGCCAGAACTGCTGGCAACAGGCAGCCTGCAGGACTTGGAGACTGGCACCTATTATGCCGTAGCCTACGACAATGCGGCAGAGACAAGTCTCTCCATCGCTCTCGAAACGCCCATCGTTTACACCGTTGCCACACCCGTTATCACCAATGACGGTGACGTCGTGACCATCACTACCACGACACCCGATGCCTCCATCTACTATACAGTGGACGGTTCTCTTCCGACGGCAGAAAGCACACTCTACACCGAGCCATTCACCGTCACCGAGAATGGCACCATCTTCGCCATCGCCATGCGTGACGGCTATCAGGACTCTGAGCTTGCCCTCCTGGAGGTGGACTGGATTGAATCGGGTACAAAAGGTAGCTATGCCATCTACGACAGCGAGACAAGCACCCTGACCTTCAAGTATGGTATCATACCCGAGGGTGATAATGTGTGGGATGTAGACAATACAGGTACGACTATACCAGAATGGCCTTGGGGAGACCTTCAAACCGTTGTGTTTGATGCTTCCTATGCCCAGGCACGTCCCACTTCAACATATTATTGGTTCAGCGGATCCGGCAAGCTGACTCAAATCAAGGGCATTGAAAACCTCAATACCAGTAGTGTGACGAACATGAAAAACATGTTCTATAATTGTAGCAGTCTGACCAGCCTGAACGTCAGTGGTTTCAATACAGCAAATGTGACAGATATGCATGGAATGTTCTATGGGTGCAAAAAGCTGACCAGCTTGAACGTCAGCAACTTTAACACGGCTAATGTGACTGACATGAGTAGCATGTTCTGCAGTTGCAGTGGTTTGACCAGCCTGAACGTCACCAATTTCGTCACAACTAATGTAACGAATATGCGTGCTATGTTCAGTGGATGTAGCGGATTATCCACCCTGGACGTCAGCAAGTTCAACACAGCCAACGTGACGGATATGGTAAACATGTTCTATAATTGCAGTGGCTTGACCAGCTTGAACCTCAGCAGCTTTGTCACTACTAACGTGACAAACATGACACAAATGTTCTCTGGATGCAGCAAACTGACCAGCCTGAACGTCAGCAAGTTCGACACGTCAAACGTGACAAACATGAGCGATATGTTTAACAAATGCAGCAGCCTGACCAGCTTGAACCTCAGTAACTTTAACACATCGAACGTGACGAACATGGGCGAAATGTTTCATGATTGCAACAGCCTGACCAGCCTGAACGTCAGCAGCTTCAACACGGCTAACGTGACGAATATGTATGGTATGTTTGAGAATTGCCGTGCTTTGACCAGTTTGAACGTCAGCAACTTCAACACATCGAATGTGACAAGCATGTCGTATATGTTTTCTGATTGCCGTAGCCTGACCAGTCTTGACCTGAGCAATTTCAACACCTCGAATGTAACGAACATGTCTGCTATGTTTACCCTGTGTTACAGCTTGAAGAGTCTCAAAATCAGCAACTTTGATACCAGTAAGGTAACCAATATGGGCGGTATGTTCAACAGTTGCAACGAGCTGACAAGCCTGGATGTGAGCCACTTTAACACGGAGAATGTGCTATATATGCAAAGCATGTTCAGTTTCTGTTCCAACTTGACGAGCCTTGACGTCAGCAACTTTGATACGCGACAGGTGACTCACATGTGGAGCATGTTCCAGGACTGCCACAGTCTGACGACCCTCGACCTGAGCAGCTTTAGGACAGATAATGTCACGAGCATGCAGGCGATGTTCGGCTATTGTACAAAACTGCAAAACCTTGACATCAGCCACTTCAATACAGAGAAGGTGACAAACATGAATTGTATGTTTGAGTTATGTTTGGCACTGACGAATCTTGACCTTTCACACTTCAACACCAGCAATGTCACAGAAATGAACCGCATGTTCTACCTCTGTAGTGGTTTGACAAACCTACAAATCGGAAACTTCGATACCCGCAAGGTGACGGATATGAAGTTTATGTTCGCCAAGACCAATAGTCTACAGACACTTGACCTGAGCAGCTTCGATACCAGCAACGTCACTGCCATGGATAGCCTGTTCTGTAGTACAGGAGAGGATCACCTTCTCTATTATTGGAGTATGTGGTATGGTTATAGCATGCCATCGCATACATGGACAGGGGTCTCCGGCAGTAAACTAACTACTATCTACGCCTCCGACACATGGACGACTGCGAATGTCGAAGAGGATGACTATATGTTTGTTGGTTGCACTGCGCTCAAGGGTGGTAAGGGTACGACGTACAACGCAAGTAACGTCAAAAAGTCCTACGCCCGCATCGACGGAGGTAATGCTGCACCAGGCTACTTTACAGAGAAATCCTATATACTTGGCGATGCCGATGGCGACACTAAAGTCGATGTGAACGATGTGACTTCTACCATCAACTATATCTTGAACAAGCCTGTGGCAAAATTCATTAAGGAGGCTGCCGACATGGACAAGGACGGCAAGATAGATGTGAATGATGTGCAAGCGATCATCTACAAGGCGTTGGGTAAGTAATCAGCGAAAGACATTCTAATATTAAGGGCAGTTCTCATGAGGGAACTGCCCTTTTTTGATGTAAAATGCAAATAAATTTGTTTTTTCGCTTGCTTTTTTGTACCTTCGCACCCAAATAAAGCAAGAAAGACTATGCAAGAGACAAGACAGAATAAGATTGCGCGACTGTTGCAGAAGGAACTGAGTGTGATTTTCCAAGAGCAGACACGTGGGATGCATGGTGTGATGGTGAGTGTGACACAAGTGCGTGTAAGCCCTGATTTGAGTATCTGTACGGCTCATTTGAGTATCTTCCCCAGTGAGCGTGGAGAGGAAATCATGGAGAATATCCATAAGAATGAGAAGAATATCCGCTACGAGTTGGGAACGAGGGTACGCCATCAACTGCGTATCATCCCTGAACTGCGCTTCTTTATTGACGATTCGCTCGACTATATCGACCATATTGATGAACTGCTCAAAAAGTAAGGGTTGAAGAGTTGAAAAATTGAAAAATTGAAGAGGTGAATTTCCCTTTTTATATTGCTCGTCGTTACCTGTTCTCGAAAAAGAGTACGAACGCTATCAACGTGATTAGCGGCATCTCCGTAGTGGGAGTCGCTATCGCTGCTATGGCACTGGTGGTGACACTGAGCGTGTTTAATGGGTTCCATGATATGGTGGCATCGTTCTTCACACAGTTGGATCCACAAATCAAGGTGACACCTGTCAAGGGAAAGACTGTTGCTGCCGATGACCCGCTACTTACACAGATACGTAAGATGCCGCAAGTAGAGGTTGCAACGGAGGTGATGGAGGATCAAGCACTGGCTGTCTATGGCGACCGTCAGGCGATGATTATGCTCAAAGGTGTGGAGGATAACTTCGATAAGTTAACACATATCCGCGAGGTTCTGGAGGGTGACGGAGAGTATGCGCTGCATGCAGCGGATATGAATTACGGCATTTTGGGTATGGGTGTAGCATATCAGTTAGGAGTTGGATATACCTATGAGCACCCTTTGAAGATCTATGCGCCACGAAGGGAGGGGCAACTCAATATGGCAAACCTACAAGAGGGGTTTGTGGAGGATGAATTGTATTCGCCAGGAGTGCTGTTCAGTATTAAACAAGGGAAATATGACAAGCGGTATATCATCACCTCTATTGCATTCACTCGACAATTGTTTGACCAGCAGGGAATGCTCTCTTCACTGGAATTACGCCTGAAACCAGGTAGTAACTTCGACAAAGTGAAGGCGGAGATGGAGAAGATAGCAGGTGACCGTTTTTACGTGCATGACCGCTATGAGCAGCAGGACGACACGTTTCGCATTATGAAGATAGAGAAGTTGATGGCGTATATATTCCTGACCTTTATCCTTGTCATTGCCTGCTTTAATATCATTGGAAGTCTGTCGATGCTGATGATCGACAAGAAGAACGACGTGGTGACGCTGCGTAACTTAGGGGCTTCCGACAAACAGATTATCCACATCTTCCTGTTTGAAGGTCGTATGATCTCAGCGATGGGTGCTATCATTGGTATCGCTATTGGCTTGTTGCTCTGTTGGCTGCAACAGCAATACGGTATTGTACGATTGGGAGAGTCGGAAGGTTCTTTCGTCGTTGATGCCTATCCCGTGAGTGTGCATCCTTGGGATATCGTCGTGGTATTCGTAACAGTCATTGCTGTAGGATTCCTCAGTGTGTGGTATCCTGTTCATTATTTCGCGAAACGACTGCTGAAGTAAAGGTTAACGGTTATAGGTTAAAGATTAAAGATTAACCAAGGGTTATGTTTTCTACTTCGATAGACTCATGTAGGAATACCTGAGCCTGCTCCTTGAACTTCTCAGGATTCTCGGTGGTGACATAATGAATTTGTCCACCTTGCGTGCAACGCTGCTCCACGTCAGGATGACGCTGGAAATACTTCTGTAAGGCTTCAGCCACATATTCCCCTTGGGAGATAATACGAATGCCACGAGGAATATACTTATGAATCTTAGGCAACAATAAAGGATAATGGGTACAGCCTAAGATAATAGTGTCAATCTCCGGATCCATACGCAGAATCTGGTCGATGCGCTTCTTCACGAAATAGTCGGCGCCAGGAGAATCCGCTTCGTTATATTCTACGAGAGGAACCCAGAAGGGACAGGCGACACCGCTGACCTGTATGTCGGGGAAGAACTTATGAATCTCAAGATTATAACTCTCACTCTTGATGGTTCCTTCTGTGGCAAAAACACCTATATGACGGGTATGTGTCAAGGAACCAATCACCTCTGCTGTAGGACGGATAATACCCAACACACGACGCTGGGGGTCAAGGTCGGGAAGATCGTGCTGCTGAATAGTACGCAAAGCCTTTGCCGATGCCGTATTACAACCAAGGATGACTAAATGGCACCCCATCTCAAACAGACGGACAACGGCTTGACGCGTGAACTCATAGACAACCTCGAAAGAGCGTGTACCATAAGGCGCACGGGCATTATCTCCCAGATACAGATAATCATACTGGGGCAACAGTTGGCGGATACCATGTAAGATGGTCAAACCACCATAACCACTGTCAAAGATGCCAATGGGACCTGGTACACTTGGAAACATCATCTCTCTTATCTTAATGCAGCCTTCACCGCCTCAGTGACATCCTCGCCCATAGCAGGATTCATCCAAGGTGTAGCATTCTGGTCAGTATTCAGAATGAAGGCAAGTCCACGCTGATTACCAACCTTAGCCAAAGCGTCTGCCAGGCGAGCCTGCAAAGGTGCCAATGCCTCTTTCTCAGCCTCAGCCAACAAGCGTTGACTCTCTTTCTTGAACGTGATATTCTCGTTCATCAGTTCTTGTAATTCACTCTGACGCTTTTGCAGGATAGTCTGGGGGAAGTCACGCTGTCCGTCAAGAAAATCCTCGTATTTCTTGTTGAACTCATCTTCTACCCTCTTCTGCTCTGCCGCATACTGTTCCCGCAACTGAGTCATACTGCTCTCTACTGATGCATAATCAGGCATCGAACGAAGGACAGCATCATAACTTAGAAAGCCAAATTTCAGCACCGGTGCAGTGGTCTGCGCCGATGCTGAAAGAGAGATAACGGTAAATATTAATAATAATATCCGTCTCATATCATCAAAGATATATTTTTATTACAAACCAAGCTTCTTCTTGACCTCTGCTGTAACATCGGTAGAAAGAGTGGTGCTGATGTAAGGAACACCACTTGCGATATCCATGATATACACGTAGTTGCCTGCTTGACCAACAGCCTTGATAGCATCAAGTACCTTAGTCTGGATAACCTGCATCTTATCATTCTGCTCCTTGGCAAGAGCCTGCTGGTTGTCCTGATAAGTCTGCTGGATCTTCTGATACATCTCGTTCAGCTCCTTCTCGCGACGCTCCTTGATATTAGCGGGCAGCGTAGCCTGCTCTTTATCATACGCCTCAGCCTTCTTCTGCAGTTCATCCTGCATACTCTTCAAGTCAGTCTCGTATGTCTTGGTCAATGCCTCGATGTCAGCACGAGCCTTTGCAAACTCAGGCATTGCCTGAATGATTTCATTTGCATTTACATGACCGAATTTCTGTGCAAATGTTGCTAAAGGAGCAAACATGAGCAGCATTAAAAGTAACTTTTTCATTTTCTTTCTTCTTAATTAAAGTTATTATTATTCATTATTGATTTCAGTTGGAATAGCCAAGACGGCTTAATACCTCACTGGATATATCTACTTTTGGAGAACCGAAGATGATGCCGCTGTCGCTGGCACGGTCAAGCACTAACTGATAGCCACGCAGGTCGGCAATCTCACTGACTGCATTGTATATTTCTTCCTGTATCGGTGACATCAAAGCAGTACGCTTTTTGAAGAGTTCACCCTCAGGACCGAAATACTTTTTCTTCAGTTCAGATGCCTCACGCTCTTTTTCCATGATAGCATCCTGACGGGTTTTCTTCTGCTCTTGAGAGAGAAAGACAACCTCTTTCTGATAGTCCTTATACATGGTCTGTGCCTCTGTTTGCAATGCCTCTACCTCTGCTTGCCATTTCTTTGACACCTGTGCCAATTGTTCGTTTGCACGCTCATAGGCTGGAATATTCTTTAGGATATAATCCATGTCCAACAAAGCAAACTTCTGTGCCTGCATGGAGACTGCTGTAGCAAAGAATACTATTAACGTTAAGAATTTTTTCATTGTTATATCTTTATTACGTTATATCGTTATGACGTTCTTATCATTGATTCGTTTAAAATTCCTGACCTAAGATAAAGTGGAACTGGCTACCTCCTTTTTTATAACTGCTACCACTATATACCTTGTCAAAACCATACGCCCAGTCAATACCCATCAAACCAACCATTGGCAAGAAGATACGTAAACCTACACCAGCAGAACGCTTCATGTCAAACGGATTGAATTTCTTAGTATCAACCCATGCATTACCGCCTTCTAAGAATCCAAGACCATAGATAGTTGTATTACCCAACAGAATGGGGTAACGGAGTTCTAGCGTAAAGCGGTCGTAGGCATAAGCGTTATAGTAGGCACTTGTTCCTGACTGATAGGCAGCCGTATTGGATATAGAACCATTATCATATCCACGCAGACCAATGGTCTCCTCAGCGTAGCCAGTAGAGTAACCACTCATTCCGTCACCTCCCACATAGAAGGTCTCAAACGGAGATTTCTTAAATTTGTTATAAGAACCGAGCAGACCCAACTCCACACGAGTCATCAGCACCAGACATTTCTGTCCACTGGTCAGTGCTGTGAAGGTACGTGTCTTAAACTTCCACTTATGATATTCAATCCAACGATACTTGTCTTTCTGCTCTGATTCAAAAGTAGCAGAGGTACGATCGGTGGCAAGATGCTCATAATCCTTCTTGTCGAAAGCAGACCAAGGCGGTGTAAGTGATACAGATGCCATAAACTCAGAACCACGACGTGGGAAGAGTTGGTTATCGGTAGAGGTACGTGACAATGTCACACCTAAGTTGATATTGTTACAGTTACCGTTGCTGATGATGAAGTAACTCCAGTCACGCAGCATATAACGGGTATACGACAACTGCATAGAGAGTTGGAAGTAGTCATCAGGCCAGCGCAGACGCTTACCCCACCCGATGGATACACCAAACATCTTGATATACTTGTCATCGTCCAGCATCGCGTCATAGTTATAGTAACTATTATTATAAGAACCATAACCATACAGATAATTATAATAGTTATTATAATAACTGTTGTTACGATAACTGCTGGAAATATCTGTCTGCTTGGAGAAGAATGCACTGACGCTAAAGGCATTCGGTCGTTTTCCGCCAAACCATCCCGTGCTATAACCTGTAGAAATGGTACTGTAATAACGTCCGTTAGTCTGTAATGACAGTGATAATTGCTCACCATCACCAATCGGCATGATACCACGATGCATCTTGTTCTTACCAAAGAGGTTGCGCATCGAGAAGTTATTCAGTTTGATACCAACACGTCCAATGACACCTGTTTGACCCCATCCCAGAGAGAATTCCAACTGGTCGTTTGACTTCTGTTCCAGTTCCCAGTTGATATCCACTGTACCGTCTGTGTAGTTAGGCTTGATATCAGGATTTACCTTCTCAGGGTCGAAATAACCCATAGAAGCAATCTCGCGGGCAGAACGTGTGATCGCTTCCTTATTGAACAAGTCACCAGGCTTCGTACGTAACTCACGACGAACCACCTCCTCATAGAGGCGATCGTTACCGTAAATACGCACATTACTGATATGTGCCTGTGTTCCTTCCTGAATACGCATTTCAAGATCAATGGAATCACCCACGATATTCACCTCTGTAGGATCGAGGTTATAGAACAGATAACCATTGTTCCAATAGTAATTACCAATAGCATCTTCGTCCTCCTGAAGGCGCTTCTTCATCTGTTTCTGGTTGTAGACATCACCTTTCTTCATACCAAGTGCCTTATTCAGATAGTCGGTCGTTACTACCGTGTTACCTACCCAGGAAATATTACGGATATAATAACGTTGACCTTCGTCTATCTTGACATAGACATTAACATGCTTCTCGTCATTATTCCATACAGAGTCTTCCAAAATAGTAGCATCGCGGAAACCCAGTTCATTATACTTTTCTATCAGGCTTTTCTTCGCCTCATCATAACGCTCAGGAGTGAACTTCTTTGCCTTGAAGATGTTGCCCAGTTTACCTGCTTCATTAATCTTGCCGAAAGCACCCTTCTTTATCAAATTTCCTTTAATCTTCTTGCTGGAAAGTTGGTTGTTGCCTTCAAAAAAGATCTGGCGTACTTTCATCTTGTCTTTCTTGTCGATGTTCACGTCAAGAATCACCATATTCTTGTCTGCCACATCATCGCGTTGTACAATCTCTATTTCTGCATTTTTATAACCCTTATCGTCAAAATAACGCTTGGCAAGAATCTTCGCACGGTCAATCATGTTAGGCGTTATCTGACTTCCTTTCATGATACCAAGTTTGGCTTCCATATCCTCTCGCTCCGCCTTCTTAATACCATTATAATTAATGGTACTGATACGAGGACGGGTGGCAAGATTGATACACAGATAAATCTTGGAACCAACAATAGAGTCAGCTGTGATAGACACACGGGAGAATAGACCATGTCTCCAATAACGCTTGACAGCATCTGTGATTTCAGTACCAGGAACACTAATCATCTGGCCTACGGATAGTCCAGAAAGACCAATCAACACATAGTCTTCATACCCTTCTACTCCTTTAACAGCAATACCACCAATCTCACAAGTACGGGGTGTACCTGCATACGAGATGTCTGGATTGACAATGACATCCTGAGCCGCTACGCGGCTAAATGATAATGGAGAAATGATAAATGATAAACATATCATCCATTTCCATATCTTATTCATATATTCAGTCTTGAGCATTTATTCTTTATCATTTGTCATTTAGAGGCTTGTCTCGTTTTCAACTTGAGCTTCTGTCTTTCCGAACCGACGCTGACGATTCTGATAACTGGCAATCGCTTTATGGAGAGCCTCTTCATCGAAGTCTGGCCAATAGGTATCACAGAAATAGAACTCTGAATAGGCACACTGCCAGAGCAGATAATTGGAAATACGAATTTCACCACCCGTACGGATAAGCAGATCGGGATCGGGCATCCACGATGTCCACAGATTTGCGCTAAGGGTTTCCTCATTGATATCGTCAGCACTCATCTCACCACTCTGCACTTTACGTGCAATGGTCTTGGTGGCATTCACCAACTCTTGCTTGGAAGAATAGCCCATGGCGATAGTCATAGCCATACCATCGTACATCGCCGTCTCTTCTTCCATAGAACGCAACTTATCCTGTACACTCTGTGGAAGACGCTCACGATCGCCCACTACATGGAAACTCACGTTGTTATTGTGGAACAACTCCATCTTGATGAAACTAAGCACCAGTCCCATCAGCGCCTCTACCTCGTAGGCTGGTCTATTGAAGTTTTCTATGGAGAAGGCATAAACTGTAAGGTATTTCACGCCTAAGTTAGAACAAAGGGTGGTGATGGTCTCCAGGTTGTCAAGTCCTGCCTTATGACCAAACGTACGATCCAGTCCACGATCCATCGCCCAACGTCCATTACCATCCATGATGATAGCAATATGCTGGGGAATACGTGTCATATCCAATTCTTGTGCCATATCTAATCTCTATCGTTATTACAAGTTTTACATTTCGCCCATAAATCATAGGTCAGTGATAATCGCAAATGACTATAGCAGTCAGTGTTTTTAAAAATACCACTACTCTTAATGCCATAAGGATCTTTCACGCCGTCAAGCATATCACTACTTGTGAAATGCATGGTCCATTCAAGAGCGAGATTCATACGCTCTGCTACTTTGTATTTCACGCCTACACCTACTGGAAGGTTTAGGGCGACTTCTGTCTTTTCGGGCTTCACAAACGTTGCTCCCAAACCTATATATATATAGGGTGTGAGTCGTTGTGCTCCACGATATTCCCTACCTGTACCATAAGGCCAGAAGTTGTATTCATATCTAAATCCCACGTCTACCAAACCATGACTAAAGTCTATATCTTCGGTGAGGGGATAATACGTCTTCGCATTTCTCGACGATCCTTTGATCTTGCCGATACTGATATTCATCGCCAATGCCATACGAGGGTTGAACTTATAGCGTCCCAGGATGGTAAACATCGGCTGTGCATCCTTGAAAAGATTTCCATTGAAATCGCCTTGATAGGAAACAAGTCCTATTCCTCCACCTACCTCAGCGCGGTATTCAGGATCTTCCTGTGCACTAAGTCCGACTGCTATCGTCGACAGTAGAACAGAAAACAAGACTCTCTTCAACATCAACCTCTTATTCTTTCTTTTCCCAAGCCAGTCTATTCAAATGACCCTGCCAAACCTCTCCGGTACTGCCGCTTAACAACCATATTTCATTGCCGTCAGTCGCAGCAGCAAAAGAATCGACATTGCCATTAAATTTCTCTGGTAATTGATATTTTGAATTCTTCTTCCAATTGATACCATTATCACGAGTCTGGTAGATGGAAGAGAAAGCACCGTCTTTCACACCAAATGCCAATACACCGTCGTCGTATGCCATTAATTGCAGATGAAGCAATTGTGGAAGAGCGAAACGATTGTCATCTGTCCGCTCCATATAAACCCATTTGTCTTCTAATCCCTGCAAATCATATTCCACAATCTTACGCCATACAGAACTGATGGACGAGATAGCAGGAGAAGTACCTGCCAATAAGATATAATCAGCATAGGCTGTCATTCTCAAAGGAACACAGACATAAGCCATTTCCTCTGTTGGCAACCATGAAATATCTTCATCTAAATCATCTTCTTCCCATGTCTGACCTTCATCTAATGATACCATCATCTTATTGTCAGCACTTAAGGCATATAATTCTGTATAACTACTAGCAACCAGTTGCTTGACTGCCACATCACTCTTGATAACTTCCCAGGTCTTTCCATCTTGTGTCTTCTGCAGAGAACCGTTAGCTATCATATAAATGACATTATTAAGCACCAGCATATTCTGATAAGCCTTTACATCGTCTATCTCTGCCAAAGAAGTCCATGTTTCACCATCTGTGGTAACATAACCGACTGTCTTACCCGACTTGACACCATAGACATAAAGATATTCCCCAAGGTAAACGGCATTCATAGCCTCCAATGCTGCAATCTCATTACTCTTAGAATGTTGCGACCAAACAAACTTCTCACCTTCCTCTTGATGCACATTCACGTTGACGGTATATATCTGTTCTGCTGAACCGTCACTGGCTAAAACATGAAGTTCACGAGGATTGGAAAAGTCTAGACTATCTGTCGAGGAAAAATAAAATAAAGTATCGCTAACCTCACTCTTAAGAAGGATAACACCGTTATTCAGTGCAGATACCGTACAAAGGACATGCTTAACATCGGTACCTACCGGCAGAGAGTCTGCATTAAAAATGCGATGATTCTCCTGATCGATGCTGAACTTATAATTACTACCCACAACTGTCGTTTTATAAATAGAATCTGCCCCCGTAGAGGATGTTGTATGGATATACCTGTTTAATGTTCCCAAAGTGAATGACGTGATGGCTGCATCACTGGAAAGTGTACTATTATTATCGTCATCCGACTTCAAGCAGGACGTCAGCAGCAACATTGCTGTCAGCAGTCCACACAGGGTCTTAAATGGTTTAATCATTTGATTTCTTCAATTTTTGCGTGCAAATTTACTCACAATTCCGCAAATACCGACATTTTTCTACCTTATATTAAGTTAATTATATGATAAAATGTCATATTTTAGAATTTGTAAACAAAAAAAAGAGCGCGGTATGAATCACTCACCCCGCGCTCCTTCTTAACGTACGTTGGTATTTTTCAAAGTGATAACACTAAGAATAGTCGCAATAGCTACCGATACCAACATAATCGTTGTTTGAAAATCTAATAACATAATCTTTACCTTAAATCTATTAACTACTAACCTAATGAATAATAGTAATCTTCTCGATTACGGTGCAAAATTACTGCATTTTTATCAATTGACACATAAAAAAAAGACGATTCCCGAAGAAATCGTCCTTTATTTTGATTTATGTCAACTTTTAAAGTTTCGGACCAGCAGCGACGAGTGCCTTACCAGCCTCGTTACCCTCGTACTTCTTGAAGTTCTTAATGAAGCGGGCAGCCAGGTCCTCAGCCTTCTTATTCCACTCTGCTGCATCAGCATAAGTGTCACGAGGATCGAGGATATTGGTAGCTACGCCCTCAAGCTCTGTGGGAACTTCGAAGTCGAAGTAAGGAATCTTCTTCGTAGGAGCCTTCAGGATAGCACCACCGAGGATAGCATCGATGATACCACGTGTATCCTTGATAGAGATACGCTTGCCAGTACCATTCCAACCTGTGTTAACGAGATAAGCCTTGGCACCGCTCTTCTCCATCTTCTTCACCAGTTCCTCAGCATACTTTGTAGGATGCAACTCGAGGAATGCCTGACCGAAGCAAGCAGAGAAAGTAGGAGTAGGCTCAGTAATACCACGCTCTGTACCAGCCAACTTAGCGGTGAAACCAGAGAGGAAGTAGTACTTAGTCTGCTCAGGTGTCAAAATAGATACTGGGGGCAGTACTCCGAATGCATCAGCACTCAGGAAGATAACATTCTTAGCCTCTGGACCAGCGCTCTTACCGTTAACCTTCTGGGCAATCTTCTCAATGTGGTTGATAGGATAAGAAACACGCGTATTCTCGGTAACGCTCTTGTCAGCGAAGTCAATCTTACCATCAGCAGCTACAGTTACGTTCTCAAGCAGAGCGTCGCGACGGATAGCGTTGTAGATATCAGGCTCGCTCTCCTTATCGAGGTTGATGACCTTAGCATAGCAGCCACCTTCGAAGTTGAATACACCCTCGTCGTCCCATCCGTGCTCGTCGTCACCAATCAACAGACGCTTAGGATCGGTTGACAGCGTGGTCTTACCTGTACCAGACAGACCAAAGAAGATAGCAGTGTTCTTTCCTTCCATATCAGTATTAGCAGAGCAGTGCATAGAAGCGATACCCTGCAGAGGCAGATAGTAGTTCATCATAGAGAACATACCCTTCTTCATCTCACCACCATACCAAGTGTTGATGATGCACTGCTCACGAGTAGTAGTGTTGAAAGCAACACAAGTCTCTGAATTCAGACCCAGTTCCTGATAGTTCTCAACCTTAGCCTTAGAAGCATTATAGATAACGAAGTTAGGCTCGAAGCTTTCCAACTCCTCAGCGGTAGGCTGGATGAACATGTTCTTTACGAAGTGAGCCTGCCAAGCCACCTCAACGATGAAGCGAACGCGCAGACGGGTAGCCTCGTTGGCACCACAGAAAGCGTCAACAACATACAGATCCTTGTTGCAGAGCTCCTTGATAGCGATGTCCTTAACGGTCTTCCAAACCTCCTCGCTCATGGGGTGGTTGTCGTTCTTATATTCCTCAGAAGTCCACCATACCTTATCCTCGCTCTGTGCATCCTTTACGATGTACTTGTCCTTAGGTGAACGACCAGTGTAGATACCAGTCATAACGTTTACAGCGTTGAGCTCGGTGTTAACGCCTTTGTCGAAACCCTCGAGACCAGCCTTTGTCTCCTCTTCGAAGAGGTACTCATACGATGGATTGTGAGCAATCACGGTAGAACCGGTGATGCCATACTGAGTCAAATCTAACTTTGCCATATTACTAACTTTTATTTTTAAATTGTGAATATTATCCTCTGTTATTTGAAATCGCCTGCAAAGATACAAATTATTCGTGAATTGACACCTACGAATTAGCAATTATTTGCGCGCACACAATTTTTTTTAGGTTAAAGAATATAAAAATGAGGATTCTGG
>JBGVBD010000174.1:0-6136 GCA_045225255.1 Prevotella sp.
CCGCAATATGAGTGCACCCAAGAAAAAAGGAGCTTCGGAATTGGATACAGGTTCGTCGAACAATGCTGGATCTTCGAGTAGATTGAAAGGATTTAGAAAACGCTGACTATTTTGTTGCGATTAGAGCTAATCAAGCACCAATTATTGCTACGGAAGAATTTGATAAGAAAAGTATTTTTTTCCTTCTTAAAGAAGAACTGGATTTGCCGGATTACTCGGTTCACAACATCACACAGCCAATGTTTTGGTATAATTCCCAAAAGGCAAACTTGAGAGCATACCGGGCATTTCCGAAAATGTCAAATCGAAAAGTGGACTGGAAGTGGGTTGACGAGCAGTGAATGAATTGTCTATAGTAATCATCACCTATAATAACTATAAATTAAAAAATGGTACCATTGAAACATTGCTGTTGTCGCTTGATGCACAATCCGATATTGTTTTCGATGTTAGTTGCAGGTGTCCCTGCGAGAATCATAAAGTATAATGTTGAGTGGAGTATCTAAGATGATTGATAAAATGTCAAAAGATGATTGTGTCGGGTGTGGTTTGTGTGCAAGCGTGTGCGACCGACAAGCGATAACGATGCAACCGGATGAATGCACCGGCTTTTTTTATCCTTTCATTGACGCGTCTAAATGTACTGAATGCAAAAAATGTCAAATTAGTTGTCCGGTGGTAGTTAAAAGAAAAAGTTGTAAATTGAAGACACAGAGAACGAATTCTCCTAAGTGCTTCGCTGTTAGATCATTAAACGACGAAACACGCTTTGCAAGTACATCAGGAGGTTTTTTCACAGAAATTGCCACAGAAATTCTTGATAATGGAGGAAAAGTTTATGGCGTAGGGTACTCGGACGGCATGGATGTTCTTCACATGCGCATTGATAATACAGCTGACTTAAAGGTTCTTCAAAAATCAAAATATGTTCAAAGCGATATGAGAGATGTCTACGTCGATATTAAGAAAGATATTGAGTCTGGGGACCTAGTCCTGTTTGTAGGATGTCCTTGAGTTGTAATACGTCGGATTCTAAGGATGGACATAATCATTTTTGGCTCTTAAAGAGGAAAGAAGCCGTATAGTCAACTTCACAACCCAGATACACTCTTCATTAAAGGAGGTGCAGCCGATTGGTCGCACCTCCTTTTTGACTTTCTGTTACCCTCTTGTAATTTTCTCCGAGTTGAGTATAATAACGATAGTGGGATTTGAAATCCCAGATAGAAACAGAGGTGCTGGTATGAGGACAAAAGACCAAGGGACTCTCGACAAAATACTGAAGTTCGTAAACAAGTATTATCAAGAAAATCGTGTTGCTCCCACAATCAGCGAGGTTGCTGCTGGCGTCGGTGTGGCCAGATCGACAACTCATCGCTACATTCAGGAGCTTAGCGATAGAGATTTGCTTGATTACGGCAGGGGTATTCTTTCCGCGCCTGAGAGCGCCAAAATGAAGACAGACTACATTGCCGCCCCGTTAGTTGGCTCGATTTATTGCGGCTCTCCTGAAGAGGAAGAAGAAAACGTCGAGGAGTATGTCAGCCTTCCTGTTTCATTATTTGGCAAAGGAGACTTTTATATTCTCCGAGCCAAAGGCGATTCGATGGTCGATGCCGGTATCGCCGAAGGCGATCTGCTGGTGATAGAGCGTAATTGCCCTGCTTCCGAAGGGGATATAGTCGTTGCGCTTGATCAGGAACAGCAGAACACGCTAAAAAGGTATGTTGGCTTCGACAACGACGAAAAGTGCTTTATCCTTGCTTACGAGAATGAAGCACGGTATCCGGGAGAGGTCATAAAACTGAAGAGCTTCGAGGTTCAAGGTGTAGCTCGTCACGTAATAAAGGCTCTCTAAAACAAATTATCTTAACTAATGGGAGATGTTTTGGTTGAACTCTGTTGACGTGAAATGTCCGATTTGTGGGGCTATGAATGAGTCTCTTAATTTAGAAGAAACCGATGGGTGGATGGAATGCGAGAGCTGTGGAAACGCGGTCCAAATAATGAAATACGTTAAGACCAGGCGTGTACCGTGCTTTCAGATGCATGATTGTCAAGTGCTCGTACCGCTTTCGCAGAAGTAATGGCAAAGGAGTACGGCGATGCTGGAGGATTGGACGATTTACTCCTGGTATTGCCCGAACTGTAGGAACGAAGTTGCGGGGCTAAAGAACAGTAAAAACCAGATAAGAGTAAAATGCAAAACTTGCGGATCTGAAATGGTCCGTACAATAGTTGGACGGAGACATGATGTAATTGACATCTACGCTCCGTCAGGGCAGGAACACAACGATTTAGAATTAAGGAGATACTGACATGACGATGATCGAGAGCTTCGTTAAAGAGCGCAATGAGGCGCTGTTTAGCTTGGATAGAAGGAAGATAGAAGCTTACCTCGTCAAGTATGGCGAGGGAGAAACAGCAAAAGCCCCTGAACTGCTGTTCTGGGCGAGCGTTTACAAGGCGATTTGTGGAATCAATGGAGCACCGAGGGATGTATTGGAGAAAGCCCATACCTGGCTTTCCCGTAACGGGTTCTCTATTCCGTCCTAATAGGCAATCTGACAACTGAATCAACGGCATCACGACGGAACGGTCGGGCTGAAATAGGGCCACACTAAATCCGATTCCAGGTCACTTGACCGTGTGGCAGAAATGCCCGAACACAACCGGTAGTTATTCCAGACATACGTGAGAGGCCACCGGCAAGGCAAGACACTATAGCTCTATCTATAGGTCTACCTTGTCGGTGGCCTTTTCTTTTTCTCACCGACAAACAACAAATACATATTCGCAGCCTGAAGTACAAGGGCCAAGGATACAAATACGCTGATTTCAAACTTTTTTGAAAAAGCAGTATGGGTACCCTTAGATTTCTGCACCCTTTTTCAGGCAAGCAGCATCGGGAGTCCTTTTCGCCAGCGTAGTTGTGTCCTTTGGACCGCAGCAGGTGGAAAGGACTTTTTATGTTGCGCCAGTGGCTTTGCTATGTAGCTGAATACCCGTGATCTCCGGATTTTTGACTTTCAACACAAATTCAAAAATTCAAAGGAGATCACAAAATGAATAACATAAGAATCAGTTCGTTGGAGAATTATGACAGTTTTAAGAAGGTTTGCAAATATTTCAGATTGGAGGATGAATATCCCGGTTGGACCGGAGATGAAAAGTATGGAATCATCCCCGATGTGTGCGAGGATATTCTTCTTGCCAAATATCCTGTTATTATGCAGGCTTTGAGCCCTTATATCATTCTTGGGGCGGAGTATAGCGAGATCAGAAAGCAATCAATTAACCATGACAGAAGGCATGAACGCAATCAAGCGAATTATGAGAGTCTGTTCGCATTGGATGCTGAAACTGAGTATCACCACGACGAACTGGCTTGCCCGGATGTTGCCGAAGCATTCATAAAAAAACAGATGATTAAAGATGCGCTTTCTCGTCTTACGGATATTCAGCGAAGCCGCATTGAGAAGTATTTCTTTCAAGGAATGAACTACAGAGAGATCCGTGAGAGCGAGGGCAGAACTGCGACTATACAGGCCATAGCTGAATCCATCAAAAATTCTTTATTGAAATTGAAAATTTTCCTTTCATGAACCCTGAAAAACAAGGTCTCAAATGGCTTAACTAGTGAAGGGGTTGTTTGAATCCGGATAAAATGACCGCTTTACATCTCGAAACATGAAAGGATTTGAACAATGAATAAGGAATTGAATATCAAGCGTGGAGACATCTTCTTCTACGATTTTGGCGATAGCAAAGGCAGTATTCAGAGCGGAAAAAGACCTGTTTTGGTTGTCCAAGCGGATAACTTTAACCAGAACGCCCCAACCATTATTGTCGCCGCCATTACTACGGTAATCAAAAAGCAGTATATGCCGTCCCACATAATTCTTCCTGATGACACAGGTCTCAAGCAGGCTTCGATGGTTATGCTGGAGCAGATTAGGGCGGTGAATAAGGATGACCTTACGCAGTACGTTGGAGCACTGCATGATGAACAAACCTGGAAGTATATAAACAACGGGCTCAAGAAAGTATTCGGCTTGTGGTTTTATAGGCCAGAACGTTCAGGCGATATTCGATGCTTGTGCGGAAAATGTGTCAGAGATTATATGGACAACACAAACTACGTTGTAAAACGGCTCGATCCATTTGCCAAGGTGAAAGACCACTGCATCAAGTGCAATGAACCCGGATATGACTACCTGCTTTATGACAGACGGCAGAGCCACTGAGGAGGAGATCTCATGAAATACGATAAAGACAGTCTGCTCTATGTTCCTATCTGGGAAAAGAGCAACCTCACAGTGGAGGAAGCAGCGAGTTATTCCGGCATTGGAAGAGATAAGATCAAAGAAATCAGCAATGGTGACAATTGTCCCTTTGTATTATGGATCGGAACTAAAAGACTTATAAAGCGAAAACAGTTTGACGCATATATCGACAAGATGTTTTCTCTGTGATTGTCAAATGTGCAAACGCAGGAGAATAAAGCCGTTTGCACATTGGTGTAGAGAATCCGTCCTTGGTAAAATCCTATCAAGGACGGATGATCATCACACCTTCATAAAGATGCGATAGACAAAGGAGGACTACAATGGCACAAAAAAGATTGTCAGATAAGGGGCGGCAGGTACTTCGCAAAGGCGAGGGACAACGATCAAATGGCTCCTACTATTATAGATGGACTGACCAGGCTGGTGAGCGGCATACGATCTACTCAAAGTCTCTAACCGTTCTCAGGGAACGGGAAAAGGAACTGGACTTGGATAAAGCCGAGGGGATCAAATACGAAGCTATGTATGTCACGATAAATGATGTATACAAGCTTTGGAAAGATCTGAAGCGGGGGCTCAAAAACAACACCTTTGAAAATTACAAATACATGTACGAGACCTTTGTTGCCCCGACCTTCGGCAAGGAGCGTGTCAATAGGATTAAGAAATCAGACGTTAAACGCTTTTATAACAACTTGGCGGATGTTCGAGGACTAAAGGCTTCAACGATTGATAGCGTTCACACAGTTCTTCATCAGGTGTTTGAAATGGCAGTAGAGGATTCCTATATTAGAGTAAATCCCTCAAATAACGCTCTGAATGAATTGAAGCGCTCACATTTATATAAAACTGAGAAGAGGAGAGGCCTGACGATACAGGAACAGGAGCTTCTTCTCAGCTTTCTGAAAAAAGCAAAGTACAGCCACTGGTATCCGGTGTTTGCTGTACTTGTGGGAACGGGAATGCGCGTAGGAGAGGCAACAGGTCTCCGCTGGCAGGATATTGATCTTGAAAACGGGATCATTGATGTGAACCACACGCTTGTTTATTACGACCACAGGACGGAAGGCTACAAGAAAGGTTGCTACTTTAATATTAACAGTCCCAAGACCGAAGCTGGCGTAAGACAGATACCGATGCTTGAGTTTGTGAAAGAAGCGTTTCTGATGGAGAAGAAATACCATCAAGAAGCAGGACTTGAGTGCCATTCTGTTATAGATGGGTATTCCGACTTTATCTTTTTGAACCGCAATGGGGAGGTGTATGGACAGGCTTCGCTCAATAAGGCAATTAAAAGAATTATCCGCGATTGTAATGACGAGCAGTTCCTGAAAAGTGAGAGTCCGGAAGTGCTTTTGCCGAACTTTAGCTGCCATAGCCTCCGTCATACCTTTACAACCAGGTTGTGCGAAGCCGGTACGAATATCAAGCTCATGCAAGATATCCTTGGGCATCAGGATATCTCAACTACCATGAACATTTATGCTGATGTGACGAAGGAGTTGCGCGAAAAAGAGCTGGGCAATCTGGAAGCTTATTTCGCAAAGCAAAAGGAATAACGTCTTTATAAAGGATCGGGAGGTACTCTAAAACAAGAGGGCCTCCCGCTTTCCGCTATTATTCCGATATTTTGTCGAATATATTGAAAAATGAGCTTGTCTGTGCTATAATACTTCATACTGTAAATCGAACAGTACATGAGTACACCAACACACCAAAAAGTACGCCATCCTCCAGTTAGATATGAGAAGTGATGGCGACTTATAGTTTTACGGAAAAAAGCAACGTGAAGCTATTAAGGGGCTTTATTAAGGTATAGGACGTTATAGTGACTACGGAAATCTCGT
>JBGVBD010000175.1:0-3412 GCA_045225255.1 Prevotella sp.
TTTCGACTATGCCCTGAAAGTTGCTGGAGCTTCTCGTGAGACGACACTGATGATTGGTGATAATCCTTCGAGCGACATCCAAGGAGCTCTCAATGCTGGCATTGATGCCCTACTTTTCAATCGATGGCAAGTAGACCCAAACGAAGAAGCCATCGCTCCCACCTACGTTGTCAACACCCTACCTGACATCATGCAGATTTTGTAGTATCCGAAGTTTTTTTACGCTCTATATAAAAAATACACATTTTTGTATTCGCTTAAAAAAATAATTCGTATCTTTGCAGTGCAATACAGCAATGTGTTGCCCGTAAAGGTTCGCTTAGCCGCGATTAAAAGGGAATGTGAGTGTAAATCTCCAACTGTCCCGCAGCAGTGAACTCCATTATGGCTCCTAAGCATAAACGCCATTGAGTTTTCTCGAGAAGGCGCTTGGGAGTGGAGGAAAGTCTGAAGACCTGCCTTTGTCGGAAACCAGCCGATTGCTCTCGATGTAAGGGCGTGAGGCGCAAGTAAACTTTTGTGGGATATGAAACATGAATCAATCGTCGTCGTGTACGACAGTTGTCAGGCTATTGCTGAAGAGATAGCCGACAAATTGGGTGCTGAGACCATCAGCGTCCAAAGTATGAATGTAAGACAGATCGAGAACTGTCAGAGTTTTGTCCTTGCCGTCGAGTTTCATGCCAATGGTCTGTCACCCCATTGGCTGTATGCTTGTCAGACATTTCGAGGTGCCAGCCTGAGTGGCAAGAACGTGGCAGTCTTTGTGGCTTTAGGAAACAAACAGGCAAATGGCAACCATGTCATGGCGTTCTGTAGTGAACTTAAGAAAAGAAATGCTCACATTGTGGGTACCCTACCCTATGCCGGTTCACCTGAATGGAACCTCAACAACTGGGTATGCACCATCTCACCGAATCTGTAACCAAAAACTTTAATCATTATGCATTACGTCCTCATCATAGCCATTGAGTTTATAGTGACGATCATCGGTGTTGCCATGCTCGTCAAATACTATAACCATAAGGCATAGGAATGGATTTCAATTCATATCGTTGCAATTGAGTTTCGAAAAAAAATAGTATTTTTGCAATCGTAAAGCAAGAAGACTTCTTTTTTTTTTCGTATATTTGCAGACAAAACGACAGGATATGAAACATATACAGTATCAGACGCAGGGAACCTGCTCACAGCTGATTGAAGTGACGGCCGACGAGAACGACATCATCCAGGAAGTGTATTTCGAGGGTGGATGCAATGGTAATCTTCAGGGAATCTGCCAGCTTGTGAGGGGACAAAGAATTGATGATGTCATCCACAAACTCAACGGCATCCGCTGTGGCATGAAACGAACGTCCTGTCCCGACCAGCTTTGCCGCGCACTGGAACAACTGAAACAATCCGATTTTTAAACAAGCATGCACGGTTTCCTGCTATCGCTTTTGAACGTCGTCTGCGAGATGGCTCCCTACCTGTTGTTGGGATTCTTTATCGCAGGGGTGCTGCACGTATTCGTGCCGCAGAGGTTTTATGCCAACTATCTTTCGAGGAACAATAAGCTATCGGTAGTTTGGGCGGCGCTGTTGGGCATACCCCTACCGCTGTGTTCGTGTGGTGTCATCCCTACGGCCATCGGACTCCGAAACGAGAAAGCTTCAAAGGGAGCCATTGCCTCTTTTCTCATCGCCACCCCGCAGACAGGCATCGACTCCATCTTGGCTACATTCTCGCTGATGGGACTGGGCTTTGCGATTATCCGTCCTACGGCGGCACTTATCACAGGCGTTTGTGGTGGACTGTTGGTTAACCGCTTTGCGGAAAATGAAAATTCAGAATTGAAAATTGAAAATTCATGTGACTTTCAACTTTCAACGCTCAACTTTCAACTCAAGGTATGGTGTGTACTGAAATATGCCTATTACGACATGCTTCGCGACATAGGTCTGCGACTCCTGATCGGTCTTGTCGTAGCAGCACTGATTCAGGTCGCTGTGCCTGACGAATTTTTCCTTTCCTTTGGTAGTCAACCATTACTGCAGATGCTGGTCATCCTCGTCATCGCTGTGCCGATGTATATCTGTTCAACAGGTAGTATTCCTGTGGCAGCAGCATTGATGATGAAGGGACTTTCACCAGGTGCGGCATTGGTGATGTTGATGGCTGGGCCTGCGGTCAATCTCGCCTCCATACTGGTTGTTCATAAGTCGATGGGCAGACGTTTTACCTCGATTTACCTGATGACCATTGTAGTCTTTTCCATCCTCTTTGGTCTGCTGCTCAATGCTACGGGAATCGACTTCTCCATCGCTGCTCAGGATGCTTGTTGTATGAATGCATCCGCTCTGCCCAGTATGTTTAAGATAATTTGTGCCACCGTATTAACATTATTGATTATATTTGCTCTTATGATGAAGTTATTCAGCAGGTTTACCAGCAAAAAGCCGTTAGACCCCGACGTAACCGTCTACCGTGTTGAGGATATGCATTGCAGTCATTGCGAGGCTGCTGTTGTCCGTGCTGTCGAGGAAGTGCCAGGCGTAGAGAAGGCCAAGGCAAGTGCTTCAGCCAATACCCTCACCATCAAAGGTCTTGCTACGGAAGAAGCTATCCGAACGGCTGTCGAGGGAATCGGATATACTTTTAAAGGAATGGCTTGATACCTAAGCCTAATTAAAAATTATAGGGAATTACTTCTTCTTGGCTCTGAAATAAAGCATGGCTCCCTCTACGTGGAAGTCGAGGTACGGCAAAGTTTTCGCAACTCAGTTGCAAATTACTCTCGTTTATTTTTCCGCTCGTCGTGTTGCAAGAACTTTACTACTGCCCATACGATGAGGGCGATAACGATGATGTCTACGATGATCATTTTCAGCATAATCTTATTTTTTATATTTGCAAAAGTATTTTGAAAGACTGACAGAAAAAAGCGTTGGCTATGGGAACTAAAGAAAGCGGCAATCTACAAGAATAGGATTGCCGCTATTGAGGAATTCGATAGCAGTCAAGGCTTGCTATTATAATACCTGACATACAATGCGATACCAGTGAAGGTAATCACAAACTCAAGGGCTACGATGGCAATGTACTCCATAAAGCTGATAGTTTTTAATCATTCATAAATTTGGTACAAATATACTGATTATCCGCTATTAGCGTACGGTTTGGTTATTGATTGTTCCGAAAGGTGCTATCGAAAAAAACAATAAACGATTTTTCTGTCAGATTGTAAGTATCTTCAAAAATAATTCGTACCTTTGCAGCGCAATACAGAAATGTGTTGCCCGTGAAGGTTCGCATAGCCGCGATTAATTGGGAATGTGAGTGAGAATCTCCGACTGTCCCGCAGCAGTGAACTCCATTATGGCTCCTAAGCATAAACGCCATTGAGTATTCTCGAGAAGGCGCTTGGGAG
>JBGVBD010000176.1:0-46329 GCA_045225255.1 Prevotella sp.
GTCGAGCGTGAGATATTCAAGGGCTATGGTACGCTGTATGCGGTTGTTGACAAGAAGTACAAGCCTGCGAGTGGTTTGTCGAAGGCGGTGGGCGGCGTGACAAAGTCGCTTGGTGATGCTACGAAATCGATAAGTGGTATAGCCGACTCTCTGAAGAAGCATTCGAAGACGATAGGTATGATAGTCGTTGGCATCGTATTGGTTGGTGGTGCTATTCTGTTGGGTCCTGCTATTATCAAAATGTTCCAAAAGACGGATGCCGACTGGACACGTGATTTGAACAAAGCCATCGAACAGAAAGACTTTGAGACACTGCAGGAGTTTGCCGACAAGGACTCAGCCCGTGCTATTCTTCCTCTGTCATCGCTTTATCTGCAGAAAGGTGACACAGTAAACGCACTGAAGTACGCTGATATGGCATTTACCCGTGATATGGGACTGGACACATTAGAGGCACGCAGCATTATCCAGTCCATTCATGAGTATAGTGCAGCTGAACAACAGAAACGTATAGCGGAAGCGGCAGAGCAAGCCCGTAAAGATAGTCTTGCCCGTGTAGCACAGGCAGAAGCAGAGGCGCAAAATGCTGCCGAGGCTCAGGCTGCTGCTGAGAAACAGAAACAAGAGGAGGCTCAGAAAAAGGCAGAAGAGGCTAAGAAGAAACAAGAAGAAGCTGCAAAACAAGCCGAGGCTAAGAAAAAGCAGGAAGAGCAGAAAAAACAAGACGAGGCGAACAAGAAGGTCTCTGACCAGGCTTATGCTGCTAAGATGGCCCTTCAATATGTCAATGGCGCCCGTACCTATGAGAACCATAAGAAGGCGTATGAATGGGCACAGAAGGCTGATGCAACCACCAGGGCTCAAGTGGTTAAGAAACTTCAGGAAATGGATTTCCCGATTCCTTAATTGCTATACAAGAAACCCCACAAAAAAGAGATGCAGGATTTTGTCCTGCATCTCCTTTGTTTTCGCTGTAGTCTATGTTTGTAACTTATTTGATACTGATTAACTCAATGGTAAAGATAAGCATAGAGAACGGTTTGATGTTTTCGCCTTGCTGACGGGCGCCATAGGCGAGTTCCTGAGGGATATAGACTTCCCATTTTGAACCTACAGGCATGTGAACCAGAACATCAGTCCAACCCTTGATAACTTGATTGCAGCGTAATGTTACAGGCTCACCACGCTCATAAGAACTATCGAACACAGTTCCGTCAATAGTACGTCCTTCATAATTCACAGTGACTGTCGATTCTTCAGAAGGGATTTCTCCAGAACCTTCCTTAAGAATCTTATACTGAACGCCACTTTCGAGTGTATGAACACCTTCTTTTTGGGCGTTTTCTTCAAGGAACTTCTCGCCAAGGACTTTGTTGGAACCAAACTCCTTCTCCATCGCCTTAACTTGGAAAGATTCCATCAGCTCGTTAGCAATTTCTTGGGCTTTCTCTACATTGAAGATATGATAATTTCTGTCAATTGCGTCTGTGAATCCTGACATAAAGAGAGTAATAGAGATCGTTTTAGAGGAATCGTCTCCGAATACTTGCTGATTAATGCCAGGAATCATTTTACTCTCTATCTGGTTTCCTATATTGACACCAGCGTCAAATGCCTTTTTGCGTTCTCCATCATAGTCGGGATACGCCTCTCCCTTTTTCAGACCGGCACCGAAATACAAACCGTCTTTGAATTCTTTCATCAGCGTTGTGTCAATCTGCATGGTAGAATCCAAATATTCCATGAGCCCTAGCGTTTGTGCCATTCCAATAGCATAAGCCATAGAATCTTCCGCTGTCCTCAGCTCTGATCCTGCTGATTTGCTTTTACCTTGTGGAATGAAAATGAAGATGGCTACAACAATGGCAATCACCGCAGCCAAAGCGGCTATCCACAGGTGTTGCTTGTTTAACTTAAAACCTTGGCTCTCTTCGTTGTCCTCATCTTTATAATCTTCAAATTCCTTTATCTTGAATTTCTCTGTCTTATTAGAAGGACTCTCCATTTCTTCTTCAGGTGAGGATGTCTCCTCGATGCCCTCATCAGAATACAAAACCTTCATCATGTCATCGACACGCTTTGTCCTGTTTTCCTTCAGTTTTTCCATTGCCTTGATGATCTCATTGGTTGTCTTTTCTGAGATCTGTTCTGGCAAACTCTTTCTGATAAAACTCGGATTGATCTCGGTGGAAATCATGGGATCCTTGCCCGTCAACATATATAATAAGGTAGCGGCCAGCGCATAAATATCAGCCTCAGGGGTGAATGACGTGATTCCTGCATATTGTTCCATGGGAGAATATCCTTCACTGCATCCCGCTGCCTTAATAGTAGAGGTAGGACTTCCTTTGGAATTGTAATGTTTTGAAAGACCAAAATCAATAAGGACAGGTTGCCCGTTTTCACGAATCAAGATATTGTCTGGCTTGATGTCTAAATGGGTGACATTGCTCTGGTGCAGATAACTAATCGTCTCGGCTATCGGTTTGAACAGTTGCAAAGCATCTTTCTCAGATAATCCTTTTGGATATGATTCTTTGACGTATTTCCTTAGACTGTCACCTTTAATATATTCCATCACATAATAGGCAGTATCATTGGCTTTAAAACTTTCATTGACACGCACTATGCCTGGGTGATTCAGACTTAACTTATTAAGACGGTTGGCCTCAATGATAAAGCTTTCAATACTTTCTTTGACTTCCTCTCTGTTGTTTTCGTTAGAGATTCTTACAGACGTTCCATTTCGTTCATTCATGGTAGATATGTAGTGCTCCTTAATGGCAAACATTGCCATAATAGGGATATTATCTACAAGAATGTCTGATTTGGCAAGATAGGTTATTCCAAAACCACCTTGACCTAACACATCTTGAATCTCATACTTTCGTATACCACTATCCAATATCGTACCAATTGGCAATAATTCTTTCTTTTGCATATCTCATTTTTTAGTTATTAGTAATATCATTATATCTTTAAGGTTGTCCTTTATGCGTCGGCAAAGACTTTACCGTCGTCAAGGGTAACCTGAAGTTTGGTGTACTCGCAGTGAAAATCATGTTGCAGGCGGTCGAGATAGCGGGCACTTTCCCATTTGCACATGGGCAGGTCGTGAAGCAGGTAGTTGCCACAAGACTCAGGTTGTGTAGCAGGTACTTCCGACTGTTCGAGAATCCACTGAAGACATTTGATAGTCAGGCGACGCATATCTTCTACCGTATAGGTTCCCGATTCCCGACCTTCGGTCTCCGACCCGTAGTCTTTCATGATAATATACATACCAGTGAGGCATCCCATAGGTCCTACATATACCACATCTTCTTTCGCCTCACTGTTGCGGAACCAAGTTGCCATCAGGTGTTCCAGACTATGCATGGCGGCAGGAGCCACAGCAGGTTCCTGATTAGGTTCCGTGATACGCAGGTCGAAAGTGGTAAACCCTTTATCCTCGCGTGAAACATAGATACCCGGCTTCAAATGGGTGTGGTCAATCGTAAAACTCTGTATAACTTCCATAAAACGTTAAACAATAAACATTAAACATTAAACGTTAACCTTTATTCTGTTCGCAGGGAATCCAGCACCAGAAGGTGGAACCGTGACCAAGTCCTTCGCTGGTGACACCGATAGTACCGCCACAACGCTCTACAATACTCTTACAAATAGCCAGTCCCAGACCTGTTCCTTGAACGAACTCGTTTAGTTTGACAAAACGCTCGAAGACAGAGGCTTGCTTCTCCTTGGGGATGCCGGCACCAGTGTCTTCGCAGTAGATATAGAGACCTTGTTCGCTATATTTGTATCCTACCTTGATGTGTCCCTGCGTCGTGTACTTGATAGCATTGGTCACGAAGTTGGTGATGATTTGCTGTATTCGTCCTTTGTCAACGTGCGTGTTGAACGTCTTGTAGGGATTGTCTTTGATGAACTGGACATCAGTCGTCTGTACACGTTGCTCAAGTGTCTGACAGATGTCATCAAATGCCTGTGCGAAGTCAACGTCGGTGGGTTCGATGTCCATGGGACGAGACTTGATGTCAGATGCCTCGAGGATGTCACTGATGAGTCGGAGCAGCATGTCGCAGTTATTTCGGATGATACGGATGAGTTCCTGTTTCTCGTTGTCATCGTCAATCATGGGCAGCACGTCCGAGAATCCGACGATGGCATTGAGTGGTGTACGTATCTCATGTGTCATGTTGGCGAGGAAAGTCGCCTTGAGGCGTCCGGAATCTTCAGCGCGTGCCGTCTCTATGCGTAACTTCTCCTGTGCTTCCATCAGTTCAGTGATGTTACGTGAGAGCCCAAAGTACTCTGTGAGTTGTCCGTCCTTGTTGAAGATGGGGATACCAGAGATAGAATACCAAGTTGGTCCGTTGTCGAAGAGCGTATGCTCAAAGGGAAGGATGGTGTTGTATGGCTTACCCTGCTGCATGGCATTTTGTATCACAACTTGAGCCTCTCCGCGAGCCTGAGGACTGATGGTTGCAATATATTCCTCAATAGTCTCTGTGTATTCTGTTTGTCCAGTGGTACGTGACAAACTAACCGTATTCTCCGCAGGTTTATAGTGCCAGATATACATCTGACTTTCTTTCAGCAGGTAACAGAGTTGCTCTTCATAGCGTTTTACGTCCTCATTGACAATGTGTAGTTGGCGATCGTGTTCACGCTGCTCCAGATAGATGTTACGTTCGGCAGTGATGTCGCGATTAGTGACGATGTAGAAAACGAGTTCATCGTTATCGTCCATGACGGGAAGAGCGCGGAATTCAGTATATTTGTCTATCCCCAATTGCGGTTCGTAGATGCGCTGGCAAGCATGTAGGACTTCCCGAGAGCCAGGAGGATAGATTCCCTTGAGGTTGGGGAAGTCGAAGAGTGAAGTATTGTAGAAGTACTGTTTGTTCTCTTTATTCACTGCACAGAATTCAAACATCTTCTTGTTGATGTCGATAAGTTTGCCGTTGGCATCGTAGAATGACATTGGGATGAGATTGGTGTCGAACATCTTCTTGTACTTGCTGGCAATATTCTTGATGCGACGGTCTTCGTTGACCTCGTCGGTGATGTCTTTCGCAGTGTAGACAATGTAGCGTAATTTGCCGTTTTCCCTTTCGGCAATGGCATTGCCATAGTAGTTCCTCCAATGAGGTGACTCGTTGGTGCCATGGTTGAATTTGAGGTTGATGTCAAAGTGATTGATAGCACCAGTAATCAGTTGCGCGTTGAGGTTGTGTAAATACTGAGCTTCTTCGACAGGCATACGCTGAAGGAATTCCTCAGGTCGCATTTCCTTCAGTGGCATCATGTCACCATATTTATTACGTAGCAGGTTTCTCTTGAAGTCCCATTCCACTACGAAATAGTCCCCCATATTGAGTACTTGGTTCATCATTTGTCCCAAGTCAGAACTTTCGCGCACCGACTGGTTCACCCTCCGGCGGACGATTCGTATGAGTAGTAGCACGATGATGGCAACCAGAGCCAGTCCGGCGAGAATGTAGAGCGCCACAGGTGATGCGTCATCGTGTACACGCTCTGGATGGAACCAGCGGTCGTAAACTTTCTGTAGTTCGCCTGCCTGTTCCAGACGGGTGTATTGGTCGTCAATGATATTAACCAGATCTTTGTTGTAACCAATGATTCGCAGTTCACCAGAAGGGATGTCAATCTCGTCAAGGACAATGCCGTCGAGTCCAAGTTCTTGAATCTTATGGCTGAGGGGGATCTCACCCCAGATAAAGTATTTGTATTTCCCCTGAATGATGCTGGTCAGAGCGTCCTTCGGCGAGTGGTACTCTATGGTAAATGGCAGTTTTCCTCTTTCGGCAAGCGCCATCGCCGCATAGTCGGCTTCTTTAAGAAGCAGTGTGTCCTTTGCATGAAGGTTTTTAATCCGATTCAACGGTTTGGTATTATCACGACGTGCGACTTTCAAGTTGTAATAGTTGATGTACTTGTGGGTCGACACGTAGGGGGTGTCTTTGTAGAAGAAGTACAGGGCGTGAATGAGATCCGCCTCCTGTTTCTTAAACATCTCTGTTGCTACGTGCCATTCCTGCATAACGAACTTATGGGGAATATCGAGGTTATCGAGAATCTGGTTAAGCACGTCGACGTTGTATCCGGCAGGCTGTCCTTCTGTGTTGACAAACTCAAAGGGGCGGAAATCCCAGTCACAGACAATAACCAGCGGGTCCTCCTCGGTATAGCCAAAGTTATTAGCGGCAGAGAGAGAAGAGGATAGGGTAAAAAGGTAGCAGCATAAAACGATAAACCTTTTCCCGTTTTGGAATATATCTCGTATCATGTGATGTTATTATTCTTTTTCAACTTTCAAACTTCAATCCTGTATCTTTACCACCTCGCTGACATTGCAAGGAATGATAACCCAGACGATGGTGCCTTTGCCGACCTCAGACCTCAGGCGTATCTTACCTCCCATCAACTTGACGACCTCTTGACAGATGGCAAGCCCCAGTCCACTGCTATTGCTATCGGTGGTGACGAAACGCTCGAAAATCCTATCTAATAGGTCTGTAGGAATACCACAACCCGTGTCTTGGACGGCTATTGTGAGGGCTTCACCGTTATAATCGAAGCGTGCACGGACATAGCCCGAGGTGGTATGTTGGGCAGCGTTGGTGATAATCTGGTCGATGATGATGCCCATATTGGTTTGGTCGATGTCAAGTGTGAGGTGTTCGTAAGGTGCCTCAACGATATATTTGATATCTGATTGCTGACAGTTCGTCCATACAGAGTGGCAACGTTCCTCAAAAAAAGCAGAGAAGTCAACAGGCTCCGGTTTGAATTCTATCATGCCAGCGTCAAGACGCGAAAGGAAGAGGATGTTATTAACCAGGGTCAGCAGGCTGCGTGAGTTTTTCTTAATCTCCTCGATGAAGAATTGTTCGTCTTCGCTATTTTTGTTTTGCTCAATGAGTTCGGCGAAGCCCACTACAGAATTAAGTGGTGTACGGATCTCGTGGCACATATTATGTAGAAAGGCATTCTTCACTTCTTCTACCTCCTGTGCTTTCTTGGTTTCGAGGGCTAGTTGCTCTTCTGTTGCCTTGATGTCACTGATATCACGGCACATGCCGAAGTAATTAGTAACATGCCCGTTGGCATCAGTCACTGGCACAAAAGAGAATGATAGACAAAGCGGTTTACCTCCCTTCGTGCGGATATTGGACTTGACAACGGTTTTGACAGGCTGTTGGGTGAGACTGTCCATCGTGTTCATGATGCGCTGAATGGTATTCTTCGATTCTTCGGCAGTCAGCGACAGCAGACGTGCCTGTGTCAGCTTGTACTGAACATGTTCTATCTCGCTATAGACGGTTAGCATGTGGGTGTCGGGTGAATATTCAACGATGCGTAGACCGCCGTTTTTCATCACGTAGTCGATGTTGCGCATGTAGTCCTGCAACTCGTCAGTGGCTTCCTGCAACTTAATGATCTTCTTTTGAAGACTGGAGTAGGACTTGGCTAATTCCGTGACGTCGCGCCCTGTTCCGTAAATGCCCAACAATCTGCCATCATCGTCACGGACGGGTACCAACTGTAGCTCATAATACAACTCGTCTCTTCCCAGAAACTTATTGAGGGGACGTTCGTCGTCGGGTGACTTGTAGATCTGTGTGAGGTATGTGTAATCTAGGTCGTCGAGGGAGAGATTAGGGTCTCCAACCACACTTTGAACCGAAATATGTTGGTCAATGATATGCTGGATATCACCGCCGACACCTTTGGTCGCTTTATCGTTCATGTCGTCAATGAAGCCATTTTCATTGTATGACACCGTATCGACCATGGCAGAGTTGAAGATATGTTGGTAACGCAGCATGGTGTCCTTTTCCTGCTGTTGGCGTTGGCGTGCTTCTGTAATGTTGGTGGTGGCACCGATGAGGACGGTAGGGTTACCGTTTTTGTCGCGCTTCATTACAGAGAAGTCAACAGAGAAGATATGTGCCGTCTTGTCATCTTTTTTGATGGTATGGAAATCCATGGTCTCTCGTTCCTTCTTTCGGGCTGCTAAGTCGTCGAGTAGGATGCATAACCGTTCAAAGTCTTCAGGAATCACATAGAAATGGATAAAGTCTGGAGATAGTGGGATAGAGGATTTCTTGCCTTCTTGGCTGATGCTTGTGAGTGTTTTAGTAGCGATGTCATACAGCCAGATGTGTACCTTACTCGTATTCAGAATGAGTGACAGACGGTTGTTGGTGCGTCGCAGGTTTTTCGTTATTCTGCGCTCATAGAGGCGGGAGAAGATATAATAGATAAAAAATAAGATGATGATGGTCAATAGTACAGCGACCACATACCATACCCATGAGGGAATGCCCGTCTCCTTGTGTTCCGGATAGAACCATTTGTTTTGGATAGGTTGCAGTCGCCCTTCAGAGTTCAGTTTAGCGAAGACACTGTCTACCTGCTCCAACAAACGTTCGTCGTTTGACATGAACTTATACTCTCCGTGTGGGATATTGACTGGCGTCAGTTCCAAGTCATCGTAGTTGAACTTGTGAAGCAGCCATTTCAGTGACAGTGTATTCCATGCAATCTGACTGCCTTTATGGTTGTGAACATACTGCACGGCTTCCTGCATATCGTTATAGGGGATCGCATTCTTTCCCCATCCTCGTTCTTTCATGAGGTGATGGCTGAAACTGCCGTCGTGAACGATGACTCGGTGTTTGGCGAGGTCGTTGACGCTCTTGATGAGTACGGGTTCATCCTTATGGTGGACGATGCTGTGGGTGAATATCTGGATGACGCTTCTGCCGTATTGTGCATACTCGTTATGAAAGTGTGCATCCATACCGCACATCAGGTCGGCGTTCCCCGCTTTGAGGTCGTTCAGAGCGTCCTGTGTGGGTTTCAGTTTGATTTTGTAGGGAATGTCCAATTCACTGAAGATGAGTTTTAGCAAGTCGATATTGAAACCTGTAGGCTCACCCGTGTCATTGACAAACGAATACGGCCACAGGTCCCACGCATCTTCATAGACCAAAGGGTGCTCCTCATCATAGACGCGAGCCGTCGTGATGATCGGTAAAAGGTTTAAGAGTATAACGAATAGGATGTATTTTCTTCTCTTCATAAAACGATATCCTTTAGAGGGATTCAACGAAGGTCTTGGTGACTTGGAAGGAGTTGTCGGCTATCTGATTCCAGAAATCATGATACTGCGAGGCATCGGTATCGCGAAGAGGGATGTCGCTAATGACACGGAAGGAGATAAACGGTACCTTGTTGATATAACAAGTCTGGGCAATGGCACATGATTCCATATCCACTGCTTTCGCCTCAGGGAATAAATCGATGATGCTACGCATCTTCTCTTTGGTGTCGACAAACCAGTCACCAGTGACGATTAATCCTGCATGAATTGATAATTGACAATTAGTAATTGATAATTGCTGCGCCTTTTCCAGCAGGTACGGGTCGGCAGGATAACGGACGGGAAGACCTTGTACTTGTCCATAGACGGTGGTATTGTCAATGGCAGTGCCACAATAGACATCATGGTAGGTGACTTCCGTGCTGACGATAATATCCTGTATGTTGATATCGTCACCGTTGCCTCCTGCACATCCACTGGAAATGATGATGTCTGGATGAAACTCGTTAATCATACGTTGGGTACCAAGGGCGGCATTCACCTTGCCGATACCACATTTTTCAACCCTTATATCATTGTCACTGAAGAGTTCTTTCAACTGCTTCAGTTCTTTGTCCATTGCTACAATAATACCAATCTTCATGCTTCTTATTTTTTGATGAGTCGTACTCCGTAAATTTCACCAATCTGTTTACCAGGCTTGGCAACGAATTTCACACGTACCTGCGTCTTGCCTTTCAGCAGGTCAGCAGGAATATCAAAGGTCTCGTATTTGAATTGTGAGGTACGATATTTACCTGTATTGTTGACGGATGTCACCAGGACGTCGTCAACGAGAATGTCGAACTCATGAGTCTTCCATTCACCCACACCCCAGAATTTCAGACGCAGTGAGAGTTCGGTTTCTCCACCTGTTTTCATCAGATAACTGAAGTAATGCTTGTCACGTGCATCGCGGAAGAACACGTCATTGGTATTTCCCGTAAACGAATTGTCTGTCTCCATGAAATGGTCGCTCTCTGGCTGCTGTTCGCCTGGCTGTACCTTATCCGTCGTACGGGCTTCAAGTGCCTGACGTTCCTGTTCTTGTTTGGCAAGATTGTCGAGATATCCCTGATAGTTATCTTCCGACAGTGCCAGCCAGTACATCATATAACGGGCATCGTGGAGTTCGAAGAAGGGCATCAGTTCGTTGCGAATCTCGTTGACCATCTTGGTAGAGAGAGTGAAGTGAAGCGGTTTTCCTGCAATGGGTTGCAACTGATTGGCAATGCCCTCAATATTATTGTTAATCAGGATGGGTGCTTGGTCAATAGGTAACTTCTTACCGACTGCCAACTGTCCGAAACGACTGTCATCGGCTATCAGCATGGCGAGGTCTTCTGTTCCCGTTTTCATGGCGAGCATGATAGGACCGTGCATCAGGGCGATATACTGTGACAGGTTAGGCATGTATTTCACACTATTGTGCATGGGGAACTGGATGTCAACGACATCGCCTTTCTTCCACTGGCGGTCGATGGCGACGTATGATGAGGGACCCGTAATGATCTCAACGGGCTTTCCATTTACCTTTACCGTGAATTGTCCAGGTTTCACCCATCCCGGATAGCGCACTTGAAGAGCGAACTTACCTTTACCCTGAGTGACAGTGATACGACTCGATTCACTATAGGGGAAATTGGTCTCTTGACGAATCTGGACATTCTTCTCCTTCCAGTTCAGTTCTGATGCAACGAAAAGATTCACAAACAAGGCATCACCCTTATGGGTATAGACGAACTGTCCATACTTACCGTGATTCTCCATACCCGTTCCTACGCAGCACCACATCGCCTCATTAGGGGCAGAGTAGTTGCGATAATGTCGTGGACGGGCTGAAGTGAAATAGACGTAGCCACCGTGTTCAGGATGCTGGGTGGAGAGAATATGGTTGAACGTAGCCAACTCGTAGAAGTCGGCATAGCGTGCCTCGGGATTGCGGCGATGCAGATCCTCGGTGAGTTTAAGCATATTATTGGTATTGCAACTCTCGGGACCGTCGATGTCGTTCACGAAATCCTGACAAGCCTCTTTGCTGGGGAAGTGTTCACGGCGAGAATTACCGCCAAATGCCAGTGAACGCTCACCTGTTACGATTTCCCAGAAATATTCACCTGCGGTATGATAAGCCTCATCGCCAGCCAGTTCGGCGATACGTTCAAAACCGATTACCTTTGGCACCTGTGTATTGGCATGCATATTGTCGAGACAGTCGCGGCGTTGCATCAGCGGATTGAGCAGTCGGCGATGTGAGAATCGCTTGGCAACGTCCAGGTATTTCTTCTGCCCCGTGATAGCGTAAGCATCAACGAGCACCTCGTTCATACCACCATGTTCGGTGTCGAGGACACGTTCCATCTGGGCATCCGAAAGTCCTGCGGTGAGGTCGATAGCCCAGTCGCAGAAACCGAGAAAGAGTTGTTTTGCCTGTTCGTTACCACAATAGAGCCACGCATCACGCAGACCGGCAAACATCTTGTGGATATTATAGAAAGGAACCCATGAACCATAGTAAGCACCGAAATCACCCTTCTTGAAGTTTCCCCATACGCGATTACTATTGGGTACACCGCCCACATAGCCTTTGCCCCATTCGGGATGGTTTTTGGCATTGGCATCGGCACATGCCTGCAACTCACTAATCCAATATTCCATGCGCTGGCGACATTCCTCGCTGCCTGTAGCGGCATTGATAGCCATTGCTGTCAGGTAGTGACCGCCTACGTGTCCGTCCAGTCCGTCCCAATTGGGATAGGACTTTGCCTTCGGTGTCAGTCCGGCTTCTTTCAGATAAGGAGCCAGCAGACGGTCGTTGTCATACTTCAGTAGCACTTGGATATTCAGGTCGCGTGCTTTTTTCAGCAGACCGTCCGTTAAGGTGACATCACCGAGTGGAAACTCATTAGCATACAATTTGTCTTGTGCGTTGGCTGTCATCACTGCGACAGCCATCCAAAATAGAGTCAGTATTTTTTTCATATACAAAATATTTTTGCAAAGATACAACAATTTGAGGAGAGAACACAATAAATTGAGAATTATTTAGTAACTTTGTGCGCAAAAACATTGAAAGCGTATGAAAACTTTAAAACAATGGCTGCCGGACATTCTGGTAGTAGTGTTATTTGCAGTAATATCGTTTGCCTACTTCTTCCCTGCCGATATCGAGGGACGTATCCTCTATCGCCATGACTCGTCGGCTGGACGAGGGGCAGGACAAGAGGCTTCGGAATATTATCAGCGCACAGGAGAGCGTACCCGTTGGACGAATGCGGTGTTCAGTGGTATGCCTACCTACCAGACATCGCCTTCATATAAGAGTACGGATACACTGGCAAAAGTAGAGAAAGCGTATCACCTGTGGCTGCCTGAAAACGTATGGTATGTGTTTGCCTATCTATTGGGCTTCTACCTTTTGTTGAGAGCCTTTGATTTCCGTTGGTATCTCGCTACGTTGGGTGCCATCGTTTGGGCATTCAGTAGTTATTTCTTCATTATCATTGCTGCTGGACATATTTGGAAAGTCATTGCCCTTGCCTATCTGCCGCCGATGATTGCAGGTGTCGTACTTGCCTATCGGGGAAAGTATGCATGGGGATTGATTATCACTGCCCTTTTCTGTGCTTTGGAAGTGCTTGCCAACCACGTACAGATGACCTATTACTATCTGTTTATCATCCTTGCAATGGTGATTGCTTTTATCATTGAGGGTGCCTTAAAGAAGGAGTGGCAACATCTGTTAAAGGCAACGGGTGTCTGTCTGGCAGGTGCCGCTATCGGTATCTGCATCAATATGTCAAACCTCTATCATACGTGGGAGTATGGTAAGGAGTCAATGCGTGGCAAAAGTGAACTGGTAAAGGAGAATGCTGCCAACCAGACATCGAGTGGATTGGATCGTGACTATATCACCCAGTGGAGTTATGGTATTGATGAGACATGGACGCTATTAGTGCCTAACACCAAGGGTGGTGCCTCTGTACCGATGGTACTCAACAAGACAGCGATGGCACATGCCGACAATAACTATCTGGGTATTTATGAGCAGATAGGACAATACTGGGGTGATCAACCGATGACATCGGGTCCAGTATATGTGGGTGCCTTTGTGTTAATGCTCTTCTTCTTGGGACTGTTTATCGTCAAAGGCCCGTTGAAATGGGCATTGCTCGTTGTTACCATCTTGTCTATCCTGTTGTCATGGGGACGTAACTTCATGCCGTTTACGGATTTCTTCCTTGATTATATCCCGATGTATGCGAAGTTCCGTACGGTAGCCTCTATCCTTGTCATCGCAGAGTTTACCATTCCATTGTTGGCGATGCTTGCTTTAAAGAAAGTTGTAGATGACCCAGAGATACTGACAAAGAAGATGAAGTATGTCAGTATAGCCTTCGGACTGACAGGTGGACTGGCATTGCTATTCGCCTTGATGCCGAAACTCTTCTTCCCCGACTATATCAGTATGAGTGAGATGAGGGCGATGAGTCAGATACCTGCCGACCAACTGACACCGTTGATACAGAACCTGACGGAGATGCGTGTTGCCGTATTCACGGCTGACTGTTGGCGTTCGTTCTGGATTATCGTCATCGGAACAGTAGGTCTGTTGCTCTACCGATATCGTAAACTACGTGCCGAGTGGCTCACAGGTATCTTGGTCGTGCTCTGTCTGTTTGATATGTGGCAAGTAAACAAACGTTACCTGAATGATGAGATGTTCGTTTCGAAGACCGTCCGTGAGGAACCCATCCAGAAGTCGACAGCCATCGATCATATCTTGCAAGATAAGTCGCTCGACTATCGGGTGCTGAATCTTGCTTCGAATACCTTCAACGAGAATGAGACGAGTTTCTATCTGAAGAGCATTGGCGGTTATCATGCTGCCAAACTACGTCGTTATCAGGAACTGATTGATGCCTATATTGAAAAGGAAATGACTCAGGTGTACAACGCTATTGCTGAGGCTCAGGGTGATATGACACAGGTGAAGGGTGACTCTGTATGTCCCGTTCTCAATATGCTGAACACGAAATACTTCATCTTGCCGTTACAGGGCGGACAGACTGTTCCTGTGGAGAATCCTTATACCTATGGGAATGCTTGGTTGGTAGATAAGATTAATTATGTGGACAATGCCAATCAGGAACTGGATGACCTCGCGAAGATTGACCTGCGCCATGAAGCAGTGGCTGATGCTAAATTCAAGGAACAATTAGGTGAGAGTACACTGCAAGACACACTGAGTGTGGTACGTATCAAGAGTTATGAACCCAACCAACTCGCCTATGAGGTAGAGACAGGTAAGGGTGGCGTTGTGGTCTTCTCAGAGATCTATTATCCCGGATGGACGGCAACGGTGGATGGCGTTGAACAGGAACTGGGACGCGTCGATTATGTGCTACGTGCCTTACAGGTAAAACCCGGTAAGCATGAGATAGTGCTCAGTTTCTTCCCGAAGAGTATCACGACCACGGAAACGATAGCCTACATCGCACTTGCCATCCTGTTGTTGGTACTCATCGTACTACTCGTGCAGGCCTATCGCACTCGTCGCAAAGCGTAACAGTCGATATCGATGAAGAAACTGCTGTCTTTGCCTCCTAATCTGGTGGATTGTTTCCACGACATTACGGGATTAAGCCGTGATGAATACTTCTGTACGTGCGACCCTAAAGGACATCGACTGGGTTCTGGCGGTGGTACTGTGTGGTTGTTGGAGGCATGTCATCAGGCAGAAAGCAAACAACCTTTCGAGGAATGGTTGTCGCAAGAGAAACGGATCCTTCTTCATGCTGGTGGACAGAGTCGTCGCTTGCCTTCCTATGCGACCAGCGGTAAGATACTTACTCCTATCCCTGTGTTCCGATGGGAAAGTGGACAGCGTCTCTCTCAGACATTGTTAGAATTACAACTGCCTCTCTATGAACAGATGATGGAAGCAGCACCAGAACGACTTCACACGATGATTGTCAGCGGTGATGTCTATATCCGTGCGTCAGAAAATATTGGACTTATTCCTGATGCTGATGTGGTATGTTATGGATTGTGGCTCGATGCATCTGTCGCTAAGAATCATGGTGTCTTCGTCAGTGATCGTCGTACTCCCAGTGTACTGAAACAGATGTTACAGAAACCGTCAGAAGAAAAACTGAACGAACTGTTGCACGACCATTATTGTCTGACGGATATCGGTATCTGGCTGTTGAGTGATAAGGTGGTGGCGTTATTAAAAAAGCATTCTGAAAATTCGGAAAACTCAGATTTTCATCTTAAAGAGTATGATTTATATTCGGAGTTCGGTTGTACGTTAGGTACTCATCCTACGATAGAAGATGCAGAACTACGTGATCTGAAGGTGGCTATCGTACCATTGCCGGGTGGTGAGTTTTATCATTTCGGTACCTCTCGGGAGATGATATCCTCTACTTTGGCGATACAGAATAGTGAGCCTCAATCCTCTGTCTTTACACAGAATGCAGTGGTTCACTATCCGTTTACACCAGAGAACAAGAATATCTGGATAGAGAATAGTTGGGTAGGGGAGCATTGGACGCTGACTCATGACAATATCGTGACGGGTGTTCCGAAGAACGATTGGGAATTACATCTCGAGCCTGGTGAGTGTATCGATGTAGTACCAGTAGGGGAAGAGGATTATGAGGTACGCCGTTATCGTATAGAGGAGGCTGTGAATAGTAATGAGGTGGCTGAACGTGCTAACCTACGACGGCTCTTTGCCCAACGAGAGGCTTTCCGTAAGGAGAATGAGGAAGCAAGGGCAAGCAAATGGCAACATAGTGAGTTGATGACCCGTATTCATGAAGCCGTGGAGCATGATAATAAAGACAAGGCTTTCTCTTTGTTGCGTGAGGGATTGACAGCGGAAGTGATTGCTCAGAAACAATTGCCTCGTATGTCTGTCTATCAAGACCAGATCGTATGGGGACGTTCTCCCGTGCGTATTGATTTGGCAGGTGGGTGGACAGATACACCACCGTTCTGTCTGATAGAAGGCGGTCGAGTGGTGAATATTGCTATTGAACTCAACGGTCAACCACCTCTGCAGGTGTACGTGAAGCCTTCGAAGGACTACCATATCATATTACGAAGTATAGACTTGGGCGCCTCGGAGGTCGTTGAGACTTATGAGCAACTGGGTGATTATATCCATGTGGGTTCACCGTTTAGTATTCCGAAGGTTGCCCTTGCCTTGGCAGGATTCCTTCCTTCATTCTCAGCAGAGACCTATCCGTCGCTGAAGTCCCAGTTGGAGGCTTTTGGATGTGGTATAGAACTGACTTTATTGTCAGCAGTTCCAGCAGGTAGTGGACTGGGAACCAGCAGCATCCTTGCAGCAACAGTATTGGGTGCCGTCAGTGATTTCTGTTCTCTAGGCTGGGATAAGAATGAGATAGGTAAACGAACGTTGGTATTGGAGCAACTGTTGACAACAGGCGGTGGTTGGCAAGACCAGTTCGGAGGTGTATTGGGTGGCGTGAAACTCTTGGAGACCACGAAAGGTTTTGAGCAGAACCCAATGGTGCATTGGTTACCTGACGACCTCTTTACCCAACCAGAATACCAGTCGTGTCACCTGCTATATTATACAGGTATCACCCGTACGGCGAAGAAAATTCTTGCTGAGATAGTACATCGTATGTTCCTTAGTCAATATGAACAACTGATGTTGTTACGTGACATGAAGGCACATTCGTTGGATTTATATGAGGCGATGAAGCGAAAAGACTTCATGGAGATGGGACGGTTGGTACGTAAGACATGGTCGCAGAATCAGTTGTTAGACAGTGGGACGAATCCTGAATCAGTGCGTCGTATCACGGATATGGTTGACGATTTGTGCTTAGGTTATAAATTGCCTGGAGCAGGTGGTGGCGGTTTCCTTTATATGGTTGCGAAAGACCCAGTGGCTGCTGCGCGTATCGTACAGATTATCCAGCAACGTGAACAGAACCCGAATGCCCGTTTTGTGGATATGTCGCTAAGTAAAAAAGGATTGCAAATCAGTAGGAGTTGATGATGTAAGAAGTAAGATGTAAGAAGGATGAAGTGATGGAGTTCAGAACAATAGTTGATATTGAGAAGCCTGGTTTCCAGATAGAACCGATGGAACCAATTCTATTGGTGGGTTCTTGCTTTGCTGACAGTATTGGACAGCGTTTCCAGAAAGAGAAATTCAAGACGGTCGTCAATCCTTTTGGTGTGATGTATAACCCTGCCTCGATTCTTCATACCGTTGAAAGGATAGAGGAGATTCCTCGGATTGTATTCCTGACCTTAGGCACCAACCATGTCTATCGACTGAAAGAGACAGGGGAGATTGTTGACAACTGCGAAAAGCGTCCCCAAAAACTCTTTCAGGAGGAAGAACTAACAGTTGACGAGTGTGTGGACTATTTGCGTAAGGCAGTGGAACTGCTTATCAGTCGTAACCCGGAGGTGCAGATTGTATTGACTGTCAGCCCCATCCGTTATCAGAAATATGGTTTCCATGGTAGTCAGTTGTCTAAGGCAATCCTGTTACTGGCTGTCTCTCAACTTACTTCTTACCTCTTACCTCTTACTTCTCACCTCTCTTATTTTCCTGCTTACGAGATTGTGAATGACGAACTCAGAGACTATCGTTTCTATGCTGCAGATATGTTACATCCCTCTGCTCAGACGGTTGACTATATCTGGGAACGCCTTTCAGAGTATTATTTCAGTGAGGCTACTAAACAATTTCTAAAGGAGTGGCAACCTATCCGACAAGCCCTTGAGCATAAGCCTTTCCATCCTGATTCGGAGGAATATAAGGTATTTATGGATAAAACTATGTTAAAAGTAGAGGAGTTAAAGAAAAAATATTGTACCTTCGCACTATGATATACACCATAGAGAAAATTACAACACTGATAGGAGCACGCCGCATAGGTCATGCCGATGCAAAAATAGGATGGCTGTTAACGGATAGTCGTTCCTTGTGTTTCCCTGAAGAGACTTTGTTTTTCGCCTTGCGCTCACAACGTAATGACGGACATCGCTATATTGAGGACCTCTATCGCCGAGGTGTTCGTAACTTCGTGGTGGAGAGTGCTCAGTTTTCAACTTTCAATTTTCAATTCAAAGATGCTAACTTCCTTGTAGTCCCTTCTCCGTTGGAAGCCTTGCAACGTCTTGCGGAGCGTCATCGTGACGAGTTTGATATCCCCATAGTAGGTATTACGGGCTCAAATGGTAAGACGATGGTAAAGGAGTGGCTTTGTCAGTTGTTGGCACCTCAGATGGTGGTGACTCGTTCTCCGCGTAGTTATAATTCCCAGATAGGTGTACCCCTTTCCGTATGGCTGTTGAATGAACAGACGGAGGTAGGTGTCTTCGAGGCAGGTATCAGTGAACCTGGTGAGATGCAGTCGTTGCATGACATCATCCAACCAACCATCGGTGTTTTGACTTCTTTGGGTGCTGCCCATCAGAAGAATTTCCGTTCGATGGATGAGAAATGTATGGAGAAACTGCAACTCTTCCATGGCGCAAAGGTCGTAGCCTATGATAGTGATAACGATACGATCAGCCGTTGCATCCGTCGTTCAGGTTATAAGGGCGAGAAGATTGGATGGAGCAAAGAGAATCAGTCGGCACCATTATATATCTCTAGTGTTTCTAGTTCATCTAGTACGTCTAGTATATCCTATACCTACAAGGGTATGTGTGGAGAATACCATCTGCCTTTTATCGATGAGGCTTCTATCGAGTGTTCCTTTGCCTGTGCCGCCGTTGCCCTTTATCTTGGAGTAACACCAGAGAATCTGGATGCCCGTATGTCGCAGTTGGAACCTGTTGCCATGCGACTGGAGGTAAAGGAAGGACAGCATGGTTGTACACTTATCAACGACTCTTACAACTCAGATATCAATTCCTTGGATATCGCCCTCGACTTCATGAATCGTCGTCCAGACCATCAGGGGCGTCGACGTACTTTGATACTTAGTGATATCCAACAGACAGGTATGGATAAATCGGCACTTTACAAAGAAGTGAGTGACCTCTGTCTGAAGAGAGGTATTGACCGCCTGATAGGTATTGGTACGTCTATCCAACGACATGCTGATGTGATTGCCATTCCCGATAAGGTGTTCTTCCCTGGCGTAGAACAGTTTGTGGCGAGTGACACGTTCCGTAGTCTTCATAATGAAGTGATATTGTTGAAGGGCGCTCGTGCTTTTGGTTTCGACCATCTGACAGAACTCTTGGAACAGAAGGTACATGAGACGATTTTGGAAGTAAACCTCAATGCTGTAGTGGAGAATCTGAATTTCTATCGCTCGTTCTTGAAACCAGAGACCAAACTGGTATGTATGGTGAAGGCAGATGCCTATGGTGCTGGTGCTGTCGAGGTGGCAAAGACGTTGCAGGATCATCAGGTAGATTATCTCGCTGTGGCTGTTGCCGATGAGGGCGTAACACTCCGTCGCAACGGTATCACGCAAAATATCATGATTATGAATCCTGAGATGACGGCATTCAAGACGATGTTCGATTATGACTTGGAACCTGAGGTCTATTCCTTCCGTCTGATGGATGCGTTGATACATGCCGCAGAGAAAGAGGGTATCACAGGATGGCCTGTACATATCAAACTCGATACAGGAATGCATCGTTTGGGCTTCGATCCCGAGAAGGATATTGACGAGGTGATTGCTCGTTTGAAACGACAGAATGCGATTATCCCTCGTTCGGTATTCTCTCATTTCGTAGGTTCCGATAGTGATGACTTCGACCATTTCTCTGCTATGCAGTTTGAGAAGTTCGACAAGGCGAGCAAGAAACTTCAGGCTGCCTTTACGCATAAGATTCTGCGCCACATGGATAACTCTGCTGCTATTGAGCATTTCCCAGAGCGACAGATGGAGATGTGTCGCTTGGGATTGGGACTTTATGGCGTTGATCCTCGTGATAATCGGATGTTGTCAACGGTGTCGACCTTGAAGACCACCATTCTTCAGTTGCGTCATGTGCCGAAAGAAGAGACAGTAGGGTATAGTCGTAAGGGTGTGTTGACGCGTGATAGTGTGATTGCCGCTATTCCGATTGGTTATGCTGACGGACTGAACCGTCATCTGGGACGAGGTGCTTGTTATTGTCTCGTCAATGGTCAGAAAGCCCCTTATGTTGGTAATATCTGTATGGATGTCGCCATGATTGACGTGACGGATATCGATTGCCATGAAGGTGATATGGTGGAGATCTTCGGAGAGCATCTTCCTATCACGGTGCTTTCCGATGTGCTTGGTACCATTCCTTACGAAGTGATGACGGGTATCAGCAACCGCGTGAAGAAAGTGTATTATCAAGATTAATATAAAACCTAAAAAATAAAGAATACGATGGCTCCTGTACGAACCTTTAAGATGACGAATTTCCGTTGGGTAATCTGCGGATTGCTTTTTTTGGCTACTACCATTAACTATCTGGACCGTCAGGTCTTGTCGCTGACATGGAAAGACTTTATTGCTCCAGAGTTCCATTGGACGGATGCAAACTATGGTAAGATTACTGCCTATTTCTCCGTCTTCTATGCTATTGCCAATCTCTTTGCCGGTAAGTTCATCGACTGGATGGGAACGAAGAAAGGTTATTTGATTGCTATCTTCGTATGGTCGGTTGGTGCTTGTCTGCATGCCGGATGTGGCTGGGTAGCCATGGAGTGGGAGGGATATGACTCTATTGCCCAACTCGGACAGTTGACGGGTGATGCCGCTGTGATGATAGCCACTGTATCGATGTATCTGTTTTTGGCATGCCGTATGGTACTTGCCCTTGGAGAGGCAGGCAACTTCCCTGCTGCCATCAAGGTGACGGCAGAGTATTTCCCCAAGAAAGACCGTGCCTTTGCTACCTCTATCTTTAATAGTGGAGCCTCTGTAGGTGCCCTTGCTGCACCTGCTACTATCCCTCTGTTGGCACGTGCCTATGGCTGGGAACTGGCATTCATCATTATTGGTGTGCTGGGTTTCGTTTGGATGGGACTGTGGATGTGGCTGTATGAGAAACCCATCAAGAGCACACGGGTGAATCAAGCAGAGTTGAATTATATCGAGCAGGACAACGATCTCGCGGAAGTACAGGATCGTGAAAACGTGAAAGAAGAGAAGACTATCTCGTTCTGGAAGTGTTTCACTTTCCGTCAGACGTGGTCGTTCATCGTGGGTAAGTTCATGACGGACGGTGTGTGGTGGTTCTTCTTGTTCTGGGCACCAGCCTATTTTAGTGATGTATATAAGTACACGAGCGACTCAACGATGGGTATTCTACTGATCTTCACGCTCTATGCAATAGTGACTGTTGTATCTATTGGTGGTGGTTATCTGCCTACCTATTTTGTCGAGAAGAAAGGTATGAACCCCTACTTAGGTCGTATGCGTGCTATGTTCATCTTTGCCTGCTTCCCCCTGTTAGGTCTTTTTGCACAGCCTCTCGGTGCTTATAGTGCCTGGTGGCCTGCTATCCTCATCGGCTTCCTTGGTGCTGGACATCAGGCATGGAGTGCCAATCTTTATTCGACCATTGGAGACATGTTCCCCAAGTCCACCATTGGTACCATCACAGGTATTGGTACGATGGCGGGTGGTCTCGCTTCCTTTGGTATCAACTACAGTTCTGGTGAGTTCTTCGACTGGGCAGCCGATCAAGGTTCTGCCTTTGCATTCTTCGGTTTTGAAGGAAAGCCTGCTGCCTATATGGTTGTCTTCTGCCTCTGTTCCGTTGCCTACCTCATCGGCTGGTGCATCATGAAGACCCTCGTACCGAAATACAAGCCCATCGTGGTGAAGTAAAGGCTTCCGCCCTTGCGTCATTCGCAAAAAGGTAATCAGGACATTTTCTGCCAAATGTCCCAAGGCTTGGGACAAAACGTCCCAGGGGCTGGGACAACTTGAAAGTGACGTTCTTTCGTATTCTCGAAGTTAGACTATCGTTTTGAATTCCCTCGCGCGCGCACGCGCGCACTGAAAAGTTTTAAAATTAATGTCACCAATGTCACAACGTAACACTCGTTGATAATCAATGGATTACGCGTGACGACGGTGTGACGTTAGTGACAACAAATGGTGCTTCTGGCTTATTTTTGTGAGATACCCGCCACTTTTCTTTGAGATAGGCGGCACCTTTCGCATGGATACATCGTACCTATCGACCCGTTTGCTACGGGGTATCGGGTGGATAGGCGGCACCAAACTTTATAGGAATCCTTGATGCTTGAGGACTTCTATGAGTCCTTGGGACATCGCTTCATTGTCCTTGCGGGTATAGCGGATATCCGTGAAGACTTGGGCAAGTGTCTCTTTCTTATTGATATGGACGAAGTCTTGATTCTCTGGCAGGTTTTCTTTCTCGGAGTAGAAACGGTCGATATCCATAGCCAGATAGTCCTTGTAAGTTTCTTGATGTATGAAACTTTCCAGTGGCAAACGATCGGAGAGGGGAGGCTCTTCGGCTGGCCAGCCAACAGTGAGGGTGGCAACGGGCATCACAAGTTTGGGTAACTGGAGGATATCGATAATCTGTTGCGGCTGATAAACAGTGGTACCTAAGTAGCAATAGCCCAGTCCTTCCTCATCCATCAGGTTACAGAGCGTCTGCGTATAGAGCAGGGCATCGGTGGCAGCGTTGATGAACGACAGGAAATTATCATAGCCGGGTTCTGCCTTACGACATTTTGCCCAGAAACTGGTGCGGTTGAAGTCGGCACAGATGGTAAGAACCACAGGGGCTTCCATCACCATCGGCTGGTTGAAATGCGCAGGCGCGAGCCGTTGTTTGATTCTCGCGTCGCGAGTAACCACTACACTGTAGAGTTGCAGGTTACCCATGGTTTGTGTACGCGCTGCCTCTGTCATCAACCGATTCAGCAATTCTTCACTCACATCCTTAAAGGCATATTTGCGGATTGTTCTCCGTGTTGATAGATTCTTCATGCTGCAAAAGTACACAAAGTTTACTAAAATGGAAAACTTTCGTTCTAAAATTTTTCGAAAAGTTTTCCGAAAAAATAATTTGTAATCTCATTTAAAGTTGTTACCTTTGCAGGAAATATTACATAAACTAATCAATGGAATCAAATCAAACGTACACGTATGATGAGGCTTTTGACGCCTCTTTAGCCTATTTTGGCGGTGATGAGTTGGCTGCCCGCGTCTGGGTCAACAAGTATGCGATGAAAGACAGTTTCGGAAAGATTTATGAGAAATCGCCCGAACAAATGCACTGGCGTATCGCTAACGAGATTGCCCGAATTGAAAAGAAGTATAAGAACCCGATGACCGCTCAGGAGATTTTCGATTTACTTGATCATTTCAAGTATATCGTTCCTGCAGGTAGTCCGATGACGGGTATCGGTAATAACTATCAGATAGCATCCTTGAGCAATTGCTTCGTCATTGGATTGGATGGTGATGCCGACTCGTATGGCGGTGTTATGCGTATTGATGAGGAGCAGGTGCAGTTGATGAAACGTCGTGGTGGTGTTGGTCATGATATGAGTCATATCCGTCCGAAAGGTTCTCCCGTTCATAACTCTGCCCTCACATCTACAGGTCTGGTGCCTTTCATGGAGCGTTATAGTAATAGTACGCGTGAGGTGGCACAGGATGGTCGTCGTGGTGCCTTGATGCTCAGCGTAAGTATCAAGCATCCCGATTCAGAGGCTTTCATCGATGCGAAGATGACGGAAGGTAAGGTGACAGGTGCCAATGTATCGGTAAAGATTGACGATGCTTTTATGGAGGCAGCCGTTAATGACCAGACTTATATCCAACAATTCCCTATCGATAGCGAGAATCCTGAGTGGAAGAAAGAGATTTCTGCCAAGGAACTCTGGGAGAAGATTGTACATAATGCATGGAAGAGTGCCGAGCCTGGTGTGCTTTTCTGGGATACCATTCTGCGTGAGAGTATCCCCGACTGCTATGCCGACTTAGGTTTCCGCACGGTATCTACGAACCCCTGTGGTGAGATTCCCCTTTGTCCTTACGATTCCTGTCGACTGCTGAGCATCAACCTCTACTCGTATGTGGAGAAGCCCTTTACGAAGGAAGCCTACTTCAACTACGACCTCTTCAAGAAGCATGTGGCGATGGCACAGCGCCTGATGGATGATATTGTTGACTTGGAGTTGGAGAAGATAGAGCAGATACTGGAGAAGGTAGATAGCGACCCACAGTCGATGGAAGTGAAAGGTGCCGAGCGTCATCTGTGGGAGAAGATACAAAAGAAGAGCGGTATGGGACGTCGTACGGGCGTGGGTATCACGGCTGAAGGTGATATGATTGCCGCCATGGGACTGCGTTATGGTACGCAAGAGGCTACCGACTTCTCGGTGGAAGTACATAAGACGCTGGCTCTGAATGCCTATCGCAGCAGTGTGGAGATGGCAAAGGAGCGTGGCGCCTTTGAGATTTTCGATGCCCAGCGTGAGGAGAATAATCCTTTTATCCTGCGTTTGAAGGCTGCCGACGCCCAGTTGTATCAGGATATGGTGAAATACGGTCGTCGTAATATTGCCTGTCTGACGATTGCCCCGACGGGTACTACCTCATTGATGACACAGACTACCAGTGGTATTGAGCCTGTATTCCTACCCGTCTATAAGCGTCGTCGCAAGGTGAACCCCAACGATACTGATGTGCATGTGGACTTCGTCGATGAGGTAGGTGACTCTTTCGAGGAGTATATCGTCTATCATCCGAAGTTCTTGAAATGGATGCAGGTCAACGGACTCGATACCACTCAGCGTTATACGCAAGAGGAGATTGACGAGTTGGTGGCTAAGTCACCTTACTATAAAGCAACAGCCAATGATGTCGACTGGTTGATGAAGGTGCGTATGCAAGGTGCTATCCAGAAGTGGGTAGACCATTCCATCAGCGTGACGGTCAATCTTCCGAATGACGTAGATGAGGCGTTGGTCAACCGTCTGTATGTAGAAGCATGGCGTAGCGGTTGTAAGGGCTGTACCATCTATCGTGACGGCAGTCGTGCCGGTGTGATGATTTCTGTCTCGAAGAAAGAGAAGAAGGAGCAAGACAAAGACACGACGAAGGATAATAACATGACAGTACAGGAGGAACCCAATCCTTGCAAGCATCCGGAAGTGACAGAAGTGCGTCCCAAGGAACTCGAGTGTGATGTCGTTCGTTTCCAGAATAACAAGGAGAAGTGGGTGGCTTTCGTAGGTTTGCTTGACGGTTATCCATACGAAATTTTTACGGGTTTGCAAGATGACGAGGAGGGTATTGTTCTGCCGAAGACGGTTACCCGTGGTAAGATTATCAAACAGACCAATGAAGACGGAACGCGTCGTTACGACTTCCAGTTTGAGAACAAACGCGGCTATAAGACAACAGTAGAAGGACTCTCTGAGAAGTTCAATCCTGAATACTGGAACTATGCAAAACTGATATCTGGTGTATTGCGTTACCGTATGCCTATCGATCACGTTATCCGTCTTGTTAGTTCGTTGCAGTTGAAGTCCGAGAGCATCAATACTTGGAAGGTCGGTGTAGAGCGTGCTTTGAAGAAATACATCCTCGATGGCACGGAGGCGAAAGGTCAGAAGTGTCCGAACTGTGGCAGTGAGAGTCTGGTATACCAGGAAGGATGCCTGATTTGTAAGAACTGTGGATCGTCAAGATGTGGATAATAAGAATTGAAGAATTGAAGAGTTGAAGGATTGAAGCGATGAAGATAGAGTCCAGTTATATCTATTTGCAGGATGTCCGTTTCCATGCTTTCCATGGCGTGACACCTATGGAAAAGAAGGTGGGGGCGGACTTCACCGTGTCTGTTCGTGCTGCCGTTGATGTCTCGTCTGCCTTCAATCATGATATTGTGGATGTCACGCTCGATTATGCTGCCCTCTATGAGGTGGTGAAACGAGAGATGATGATTCCTTCCAGTCTGATAGAACATGTGGCAGGTCGTATCGGCGAAGCGGTATTCACAGCCTTCCCACAGGTGAAAACCCTTGATATTACCCTCACGAAGTTGAATCCCCCAATGGGGGCTGACTGCTTGGGTGCGGGCGTGGAATTACATTTAATAAATGATAAAACTCAAGGATAAGTGTGGGTTTCTGCTGGAAATTGACTAATTTTGCACCCCGAAAACAGGAATATGAAGAATAGGATAGTAGCACTCATCTGGATAACATTAGGATTTGCAGTGGTTTCGTTCGCTGCAAATAAGAAATTTACGCTGGTGATTGATGCAGGACATGGAGGACATGATACGGGTGCCTTAGGCGCTTTCTCGAAGGAGAAGAACATCAACCTGAATGTGGCACTTGCTTTTGGACGCTATGTGGAAAACAACTGCCCCGACGTGAAAGTCATCTATACCCGTAAGACCGATGTCTTTATCCCTCTTCATACGCGTGCCGATATCGCCAACAAGAATAAAGCCAACCTCTTTGTATCCATCCACACGAATGCCCTTCCTCGTGGAAGAATAGCCAGAGGACTGGAAACCTATACGTTGGGTATGCATCGTGCAGGTTCTAACTTGGAGGTGGCTAAGCGAGAGAACTCTGTCATCCTGATTGAGAAAGACTACAAACAGCATTACGAGGGCTTCGATCCCAATTCGAGTGAGAGTTATATCATGTTTGAGTTCATGCAGGACAAGAACATGGCGCAGAGTGTTGAACTGGCACGTTATGTTCAGAGACGCGTCTGTGCATCAGCAGGTCGACAGAATAAAGGTGTGAAACAAGCAGGCTTCCTAGTGCTTCGTGAGACCTCTATGCCCAGTTGCTTGATAGAGTTGGGATTCATTACGACTTCCGATGAAGAGCAGTTCCTGAATACCAGCGATGGTATCGACCGTCTTGGCTTGGGTATCTATCAGGCGTTCTTGGATTATAAACGGAAGTATGATTCAGGCTTCACAGTACCTTATCAGGCAGAGTCCCAACAGGATATCAATATCCCATCCGTAGTGCCTCAGGAGGAGAAGCCTGAGAAAGTGGCAGCCCCTGTGAAAGCGCAACAAGAGCCTCAGGCACCTGTTGCTAAGCCAGAGACAGAAGCTGATAAGGCTTCGCAGGAATCGTCTCTGATATTCAAAGTACAGATTCTGGCAAGTTCGTCTCGTCAGAGAATCAGCAAGTCGAAGTTGAACGGTCAGAAGAGTGAGTGTTACGAGGAAGGCGGCTTCTATAAGTATACAGTAGGAGCCTCTGAAGACTATGATGAGATAGTGAAGATACGTGAGAGTCTGGTGGAGAACTTCCCAGAGGCTTTCATCATCGCCTTTAAGAATGGACAGCGGGTAGATACACGTGCTGCCATCCGTGAGTTTAGATCAAACAAGAAATAATAATAACATATATGAAATTCTTTACGAAAGAAGTACAGATCGCTCTGGTAACCATCGTGGCAATTGTTGTGCTCTATTTTGGTTTGAACTTCTTAAAGGGGTTGAGCATCTTTTCCAATTCCAATAGTTATTGTGTCGCCTTTGACGATGTCAGTGGTTTGGCGGCTTCTTCACCAGTCTATGCCAATGGATACAAGGTAGGTGTTGTGGAAAGTATCGACTACGACTATAGTCATCCCAATAAGATTATTGCCATCATGGGACTTAACAAGGAGATGCGCGTACCGGTAGGTTCTCGTGCAGAGATATCCAGTGACCTGTTGGGCAATATCAAGATCAATCTGGTACTGTCAGACAATCCTTTGCAGTTTATTAACGTAGGGGATACCATTCCAGGTATGATGGAACAGGGTGTGATGAGTAAGGCAGCAGCCATGGTTCCTGCCATTGAAGCCATGCTGCCTAAACTGGATTCCATCCTGACCAGTCTGAATACTCTGCTTGCTGATCCTGCCCTTCAGAACACGTTACATAACGTAGAAGGCATGACGGCTAACCTGAATAGCACCAGTGTGCAGTTGAGAGCATTGTCGGCAAGTCTGAATCATGATGTTCCTTCGATGATGAAGAAGGCAGACGGTGTATTGGATAATACCCAGCAACTCACGGCGAATCTGAGTACTATCGATGTCGCTGAGATGACGGCAAAGGTTAACCAGACCTTGGCAAATGTAGAAGATATGACTCGTAAACTCAATAGTAATGAGGGTACTCTGGGCCTCTTGATGCGTGATGCAACACTGTATAATCACTTGAGTTCAACGGCTGCTGATGCGGATTCTCTGCTCATTGATTTTAAGGCTCATCCAAAACGCTACATACACTTCTCAGTTTTTGGTAAAAAAGACAAATAATTTTCTTGCTAATTTTATTTTGTCTAAATAGAAGACTACTCGAAAGAATGTTCAGCGGGAAATACCGAACTGCTTGATATTACATCATTTCGGACGTTTCAACAAATATACTCCGCACACGCTATACCCTGTGTGCGGTTTTTAGTTAAACGATTGAAAGACAGGAACTTGGTAATAAGCAATAGGGAATATTTCTACAAAACTGCATGAAATCCCCTAACATGCGATAGATAAATAAGTTACATAAAGTTGTAGAAATATCTTGAAGAATTACCGATTTGCATATATCAAAAAAAAGTACGAACTTTGCAATCGAAAACGAAAACTATAATCTTTAACAAGGTTAGTTTTATTAATAATAAATAAGTATAACGCCACATGGAAAAAACTCCAAAGGCGCTTTGGGGCGACTGCCTTCGTCTGATTAAGGAGAACGTCACAGAGCAGCAATATAAGACCTGGTTCGCGCCCATCGTATTCGAGAAATACGATGAGGATCACCAGTCTCTTCTCGTGCAGGTGCCGAGTCGGTACGTGTATGAGTATTTGGAGCAATACTATGTTACCTTATTAAGTAAGGTTATATGCCGTTGTTTTGGAGCGAATGTCCAACTCAACTATCGCATTGTGGTGGATAGGACACATAGACTGACTGTCAAGGAAGAGGGTAGTGAACCCGTGAATATTGAGCGTCCCCAGCCCACGAGTCGTGGCAATAAGGCACCTACGGCGTTGGATGCTGCCGTTCCTCAGGACTTGAATCCTCAGTTGGATGTCCATAAGACTTTCCAGAGTTTCATCGAGGGTGACAGTAATAAGTTACCCAGAACGGTAGGTCTCTCTGTTGCAGAGCATCCAGGAAAGACCACCTTCAACCCCTTCTTCGTCTTCGGTCCTTCAGGTTGTGGTAAGACGCACCTCATCAACGCCATTGGTGTGAAGTGTAAGGAGATGTATCCTGAGAAGCGTGTGTTGTATGTCTCTGCCCGCTTGTTCCAAGTGCAGTTCTCTGATGCGAGACGTAGGAACACCATCAACGACTTCATCCATTTCTATCAGACGATTGATGTGCTGATTGTGGATGACGTGCAGGAATGGGCAACAGCAGAGAAGACGGTAGCCACCTTCTTCCATATCTTCGACCATCTGTTCCGCTTGGGTAAGCAGATTATCCTCGCCAGCGATCGTCCTCCTGTTGACTTGAAATGGTTGCAGGATCGTATGCTGACACGTTTCTCCTGTGGATTGATTGCCGAGTTGGAGAAGCCCAATGTACAGTTGTGTATCGATATCCTTCATTCCAAGTGCAAGCGTGATGGTCTGAAGATTCCTGAGGATGTCATCCAGTTTATTGCAGAGAGCGCCAATGGTTCTGTCCGTGACTTGGAAGGTGTGATTAACTCATTGATGGCTTACTCGATTGTTTATAATAGTGGTATTGATATGCGTCTTGCTGAGCGCGTCATCAAACGTGCCGTGAAGGTAGACAATCATCCGCTTACGGTCGACGATATTCTCGAGAAGGTTTGTGGTCATTACCATGTAACTCAGCAGAACGTGTTCAGCAAGTCTCGTAAGCGTGACTACGTCATCGTTCGCCAAGTATCGATGTATCTTGCCCAGAAGTACACGAAGATGCCCGCTGCTCGTATCGGACAGTTGATAGGTGGCAGAGACCATTCTACCGTGATTCATAGTTGTTCTACCGTTGAGCAGCGCTTGAAGGTCGACAAGTCCTTCTCTGCCGAACTGAGCAGTATCGAGAATTCTTTCAAATTAAGAAAATAAGTGAATTAAAAAGTGAAATAAAGGACGGCTAAGACCGTCCTTTATTGGTTATTGGAGGATGAATCCTCCGTTGGGTTGCATGATGACCTTCGCTTGTCCTTTCTTGTCAACTTTCAGTTGTTTGAGTTCTGCATAGCCATCCGCATTATCCGTATAGTATTTGACAGTTTGTCCTGCTAGCATTGGCAATTGGAGTGTCAGGCTTTTGGCACCCTTTTCGGCATTAAGTCCTGCAATATACCATTGGTTGCCATGACGACGGGCAAGGACGACAAACTTACCCGGATAGCCGTCGATATAGCGTGTCTCATCCCAGGTAGTAGGAATACCCTTGAGGAAATCGAGTTCCACCTGTGGCAGTTCCGTGAGGTTATTGGGTTGCATGGCTACACATTGTATCGCCGTTTGCATCGTAATACCACTTGCCATCTCGAAGACATCCGTGGTTTTACGACTATGGCGACTCTTATTGTCACGACTCAGATAGCGGTTCATGATAATGCCGCCCCAGTCCATCGAGGCAGTCGCATTGCGACAGAAAGGATGTAATGTCAGGTCATAAGGCTCGCGGACAGCATTATTCTCGCCAAAGAACACATTTTCCGAAGCAAGTACAGCCTCACTGGCTACATAGTTGGGATACAGCCGTTCCCATCCTCTTGGCAACGTACAGCCGTGGAAGATACACTGCAAACCGTAACGGTTGGCATCATAGAGGATATCCTCATAGAGTTGCATCGTCTGTTGCTTGTCGCCTCCGAAGAAATCTACCTTGATACCTGCCACGCCAATGCTCTTCAACCACGCCATTTCCTTGTCTCGTGCATACGAGGTACTCAGGCGTTGACGAGGTGTTTGCGGGGCATCGTTCTCATAGCCATTGGAGTTATACCATAGCATCAGACGGACACCCTTTGCCTGTGCATAGTTCGACAGTTCCACAATCTTATCTCTTCCGATACGCTCATCCCACCAGTTATCTACGAGACAATACTCGAAGCCCATCGCAGCAGCAAGGTCGATAAACTGCACTTGGTCCTGATAGTTGATGCTCTCGTCTTGCCAGATGAGCCAACTCCACGTATAACGTCCACCCTTGTAGGTTTCTGAAGGTTCATAGAGAGGTTCCACCACGTCATAGGATATCGTAGTCTCGACAATCGGTTTCAAGCTGTTGCCGATGGTGATGGTGCGCCATGGGGTACTGCCAGGCACGGCAATGCCTGCTGATGTCGTACCGTTGCCGTTGTTCTCTCCAGCCATCGGGTAGGCGATGGTATAACCTTTCTCTGCGGAATAGTCGCTCAGATGCGAACCGACATAAGCCGAAGTAACACCTGTCTCACTGAGCAATATCCATCCTTTGTCACCGATACGGAAGAGCGCAGGGAACACATAACCCTGTCCATATTGTGAACGGACGTTCATCTCCGTATCTGCCGAGTAGAGTTCTTCGTAACTGGGCTTCGTCCTTTCCCATCCCACCATCGGGGCACTCTGGGGCGAAAGGAACGTCGTGGCGCCTTCAGGAAACAGGAAAGCGGAAGCCTCGCTGGTGATGACGGCACTCTTCGGATTGTCGTTCCTCTGTCGTAACAACGTATAACGGAACGCGATGTCATTATTGGAAACGAGGAAAGTCACCACCATCTGATGCTTTTTACTGTTCGACAGGGTGATGTCCAGTTGGTTGGCAATGTAGTCGCTATGCGAGGCCTTCGTGCGCGTCATGTCATAATGCTTCTCCATCATCGACTCCTTCGCCTCTTCCATTGTCAGTCCCTGTGTGAAGTCTCCGATATTTGCCATCAGTCCCAATCTTGACGGGCACATCATTTCCTCGCCGTCATAGTTGACGGCATACGTGGCGATACCGTTTTCCACACTCACTTTCACTGCCAGTCGACCGTCGGGCGACTTCACCTGCTTGCTTTCTGCCAGCATCATCAATGGGCAGAGCATCATCATTAGTAGTAACTTTATCTTCATATTATAATATCTTCAAGCGTCTTGTATTTAGTTAGAAGTTGAACTTTCGACCAGTCCACTTCAGCGTCTTATTCTTCTTTCCGCTCTTATACCAGTAGGATACGGTGATGTCTTGTCCAACACGTGGCAATGCGTAGGAAATCCAAGTGCCACCGTCTGTACCAAATCTTAACTCGAAACCTGGTGCCTCACACATCTTCATCTTCTTCGTAGCATTGTCGTAGCGATAGAACGTGAGACCGTCATACTGCCCAGGGTCATACTTGCCATTCCTGAAACATAACACATTGTAGGCAAACAACTTGTGTTTTCCGTCAGACTCGTTCCAGTAGCACATTTCCCACTTTTGTACGTCTTCTGTCGACTCATACGTCGATTTACGCTCTAAGCATACGTAGCCGCTTCTCGTGTCAACAGTGAGTGTCTCGCCTTCAACCATCGGAAGCCCTTTCTGGTGAAGATCCCAAGCACGGGCTACGGCGATGAATGCTTCATCGACACATTCGTCTTCGTCAACCTCATGGTGACGAGCATCAACGAAAGCCGATACAAAATCACTGATGTTGGGTTTTGCACCTTGATACTTCACGGTGATAGCATCCTGTGCCGCTATTGCCAGCGTGCAGCACACAAAACTGATTGCTAATAATGTTCTTTTCATCTCGTTAAGTTTTAGATTAATCAATTCCGCTGACAAAGGTACGAAAAATTATCTAAATCGAACGCAAAACAAAATAAAATACAGAAAAATGTATCGAAATCTTTGTGCCTTTCAGAAATACTTCGTATCTTTGCAGCAATAGCAACAAATAACGACGATTATGGCACTGAATCTGAACAAGAACCTGAAACTGTACTACTCTATTAAAGAAGTAGCAGAGATGTTTGGTGTGAACGAGAGTACGCTACGTTACTGGGAAACGGAGTTCCCTTATCTGAAACCGAAGACCAGTGGTCCTGCCAAGATTCGTCAGTATCAGCAAAAGGATATTGACCAAATCAAACTCATCCATAATCTCGTGAAGGTGCGTGGCTTTAAACTGGCTGCCGCTAAGCGTATCATCAATGCTAACCGTGATGGTGCCGACAAAAGGGCTGAGGTGCTTACGAAACTGATAGATGTCCGTGAGCAACTACAGGCATTGAAAAAGCAGATGGATTACCTACAATAAGAATTACATAATCTGGGTGACCTCCTGCAGTCCCTCTACCGTCTTTAACTGATTGATAATGTCCTTCACATCCTCGCGATCGTGAACACGGAGTTCTATGGCTCCGTTGAAGACACCATCCTCACTGGTGATGGTGAACTTATGGATGTTGACATTCAACTGATTTGAAATGATGGTAGAGATATCCAAGACCATACCGATGCGGTCGATACCCTCGATATGTATTGAAGCATCGAAGAACAGTCGTTTGTGCATGTCCCATTTGGCATCCAGAATACGGTTGCCATAACTGGTCTTGAGTTTTGCGGCTACAGGACAGGCACGTTTGTGAATCTCAATGCGATGTTTATTGTCGATGAAGCCGAGGATGTCATCGCCAGGAATGGGATGACAACAATGACGGAACTTAAACTGTCCGATATTATCGTCATTAATATAGATTGTCTCTTTGCGATTGAACTTCTCGGGAACGACAAAGAGTTCTGTAGTGTTGGCGGTGTCTTTCTTCTGCTTGCCTTTGTTGAGGAAAGGTACCAAGCGGCGCCATCCTTTTGCATTTGCCTCTGAGGTATTCTTGCCATAGAGTTCGTCAAGGTCTTTCTCCCCCAGAATGATAGTCTTCTCACCCAATGCCTGGAAGAACTCTTCCCTGTTACGCTCTTCATGGTATGCAGCCAACTGGTCGGCAATGGTGGTCTTGTTCTCTATATCGTTCTTCTTCAGGAAGGCATCGAGAATCTCTTCACCTTGTTTCTGTATCTCACGACTGTCGCGTCGCAGGATGGCCTGTATCTTTGCCTTTGCCTTTGCTGTGGATACGAAATTGATCCAGGAAGCCTGTACGTGTTGTGCTTTGGAAGTAAGGATTTCCACCTGGTCGCCACTATTGAGTTTATAACTCAGTGGTACCAACTTATGATTGACTTTGGCTCCGATACAATGAGACCCTAAGAAGGTGTGGATGCTAAATGCAAAGTCGAGTGCCGTACAGCCAGCAGGCATGGTCTTGATTTCTCCTTTCGGGGTGAATACAAAGATCTCAGAAGCGAAAAGGTTGAGTTTGATGGCATCGAGGAAATCCATGGCATCAGGCTGAGGGTCATCAAGAATTTCCTTGATAGTACGCAACCACTCATTCAGTTCTGTCTCGTCCTCCGTAAACTCTTTCTCCATGCCGTCCTTGTATTTCCAATGGGCAGCAAAACCCTGTTCCGCTATCTCGTTCATGCGGTCGGAACGAATCTGCACCTCAATCCATCGTCCCTGTTTTGACATCAGGGTGACATGTAACGCCTGATAGCCATTGGCTTTCGGATGGCTTAGCCAGTCACGCAAACGGTCAGGATGCGACTTATATATCTTGGAAATGGCGACGTAGATATTAAAGCATTCGTTGACTTCTTCCTCTCGCTTATCTGGGGTGAAAATGATACGGACGGCGAGAATATCGTAAATCTCCTCAAACGACACGTGCTTGTTTTGCATCTTGCTCCAGATAGAGTAGGGGGTCTTGACGCGTTCCTTGATCTCATACTTGATACCCATCTGGTTGAGTGCCTCCTCAATAGGTGCTGTAAACTGGTCGAACAGTTCATGACGGGAAGCCTCTGTAGAGGCGAGTTTCGACTTGATACTCTTATACTCGTCAGGATGCTCGTACTGGAAACTCAGGTTCTCCAGTTCAGACTTGATCTTATAGAGTCCTAAACGGTTGGAAAGCGGCGCATAGATATACAGTGTCTCACCAGCAATCTTATACTGTTTATTGGCAGGCTGCGACTGTAGGGTACGCATATTATGCAGGCGGTCGCAGATCTTGATGAGGATGACACGGATATCATCACTCATCGTCAGCAGAAGTTTCTTGAAGTTCTCTGCCTGGGCAGAAGCCTGTTCTCCAAAGATACCACCACTGATCTTGGTCAGTCCGTCAACAATCTGTGCAATCTTAGGACCAAAGATATTCTCCAAGTCCTCGGTGGTGTAGTCGGTATCTTCTACTACATCATGAAGAAGGGCGGCACAGATACTTGTGGAACCCAGTCCCACCTCTTCACAGGCAATCTGTGCAACGGCAATGGGGTGCATGATATAAGGCTCACCAGAAAGGCGTCGCACACCTTTATGCGCTTGGCGTGCAAAATTGAAAGCCTTGGTGATGATATCTACCTTCTTACGGTGACGCGATGCCAGATAACAATCTAACAGGTGTTGGAAAGCACCATTAATCAGTTGCTCGTCAGCGTCTTCACGTAACTTCTGCTTCTCGTCCATAGCCGTACCTTATACCTTTATATATATAATATATAATTATCTGCGTTTTTTCTTCGAAGACTTACGTGCCTTACTGCTACTCTTGCCCTTGCTGGCTTTACTCTTACTCTTGGCAGCGCGTCCTTTCTTGGCAGTGGCTTTCTTGCTACCCTTGCGACTTGCTTTACTGCGTACAGCACGTCCCTTGCGTCCTTTCTTATAACGCTTGCTCTTGTGATAGTAGGTAGGAATCTCATCGTTAACCTCTACCTGAGCACGATTCGTCAACAGTTCACTGGCTCTGTAGTTGGCAATGGCATCCAGTTGATCAATGAAGCGGTTGACATCCGATTGCTGCAAGCGCAAAGCGTAAGGCTCTGTTGTGCTTCCAGGGATGATATCACGGCGATACATCGGATTCAGGGTGCGCAATTCCTCGATGTCAATACCTAATACCTTGGAAATCTGCTCCAGATGGATTCTCTGGTTAACCATAACGGTATCTGTCTGTGCAGGCAGACGACTACCCATCGGACAGATATTGTGCAGTGAGTAGTAGGTCATCATATAGTTAGCAGCAATGAAGGCAGGCACATATCCACGTGTCTCTCTGGGCAGATGAGGATAGATGCGCCAGTAGTCCTTCTCACCATTGGAACGCTGAATGGCCTTATTGACATTACCAGGTCCGCAGTTATACGCTGCGATAACCAGATTCCAATCTCCGAAGACTTTATACAGGTCGCTCAACAGATGGGCGGCTGCATAGGATGCCTTGATAGGATCTCTACGCTCGTCAACCAATGAATTGACTTGCAGACCGTATTGTTTTCCTGTGGCAAGCATAAACTGCCAAAGACCTGTAGCACCTACGCGTGATACGGCTCTTGGATTCAATGCCGACTCAATGACTGGCAGGTATTTCAGTTCCAAAGGAATCTGATATGCTTCCAGTGCCTCCTCAAAGATCGGCATATAGAAATTGCTGGCTCCTAACATATAGGAAATAGTGCCGCGTAAGCGAGTACAATAGCGGTCAATGAAGTTCTGCACCACATTATTATGTGCCATCTCCATGACTGTCGGCATGCGAGACAGACGCTCAATGAAAACCTCTGTAGGATAGTATGGGTTCTCATTCTTCATGTTACAGTCTCCTGACGTCAGATAGGTCTTCGACATATACTCATTCAACAGACTGTCCAAGTCATAGGTCATGGCTTCAGGGAACTCAATGACTTCCTCGTTACCACTCTGGTCAATGACTACAAGTTCATCTTCCTCGTCAACTTCGTCATCCTCTTCGTCCGATACTATCTGTGCCTGTAAGGTACATGACAAGCCAAACAGGAAGGCAAGTATCAACATTATTTTCTTATTCATCATGATTATATCTTGTTTAATTAGAAATTCAACTTACAATTGACTCCCAACGATTGTGCCTGAAGCGGATTGCCGCCAGAATGGTTGGGAATGACAGTAGGCGACACTTTCAGGCTCAGGTCTTTAGAGATGTCGAAGGCAGACAGTTCTGCATCAACGTAGGCATCAATCACAGAGAGCGCATAGACACCAATCATCACAAAGATACTCATATCACGCCAACGACGGTATTTGTCCTTACGATTCCTGAATATCTCTTTATAGCGGTCGATATTTGAATCATCGATCTTTACACCTAAATGCAGGAACTTGTTGTAACTGGCAGTGTTAGGATCTTTATCCATGATGTCCAGATACGCCTGGGAGTAGTCCTTGTACATCATATTGTTCCAAGAGAGTGCATAGATACAACCGATAAAGCCACCATAGATAATCGGCAGTTTCCAGTATTTACGGTTGTATATCTGACCGGCACCGGGTAATACCAGAGCAAGCCATAATGCACGCTGAGGGTCTGGTTTCCAAGTAGCCCAATCGCGTTTAGGTTGGTTGATACGGGTGGAATCAATCATGACAGACTGCTCAGGCAAAACCTCTTCTTTCACATTTAAGATAGAGTCTTCACGAGTGAGAGAGTCTATCCTTGCCAACATGATGGCGATGCTGTCAACAGGTGTTGCAGGTTTGATCGGTTCCACTTCGTTCTGTGCCATTGTAAACAGACAACCACTCATCAGGAAGATGATGACGGTTGTCATGCGTAAAACAGATATGGCACAAAGGTATTTCAAGGGATTCCTATTTATTTGTTAATACAATCCAGTGCGTTCATGATCTGTTCCAGTTGCTCCTCGTTGTCAAAGGCAATACTGATTTTTCCTTTTCCTTTGGAAGAGCATGTCATCTGAACCTTTGTCTGGAAGAATTGTGCAAGACGATTCTTGAGGACTTCAAACTCTTCAGGAAGTCTGGACTTCTGGGCAATCTTCCCTTTTACGGTTTTCACATCATCACCGTTCTTCAATGCCTGTACCATCTCTTCCACCTTACGTACAGAATACTGTTGTTTTTGTATCTCTTTGAAGAGTTTGATCTGTGTCGAAGGACTGTCGATGGCAAGCAGGGCACGTGCATGTCCCATATCTATCTCGTGGTTCTTCAAAGCAATCTGTACCTGAGCAGGAAGTTTCAGCAGTCGCATGTAGTTGGTAACGGCAGCACGGCTCTTACCGACACGCTTGGAAATCTTCTCCTGAGTCATTCCTGTGGTCTCTGCCAAGTGCTGGTATGCCAAAGCCACCTCGATGGCATTCAAATCCTCACGCTGGATATTCTCGACAAGTGCCATCTCCATCACACCTTCGTCCTCAACGGTACGGATATAGGCTGGAATGGATTTGAGTCCTGCTAATTGTGAGGCACGCCAACGACGTTCACCTGCAATAATCTGGTATTTGCCCGAAGTGAGTTGACGAAGGGTGATGGGCTGAATGATACCCACCTCCTTGATGCTGTTGGCCAATTCCTGCAAAGCATCATGGTCGAACTCACGACGAGGCTGATTGGGATTGGGTTCTATCAGTGATATCTCTATCTCGTTGAGATTAGAACTCCCCTGAGTACGTACCTCACCAGTATCGATTAATGCATCGAGTCCGCGTCCCATATTCATATCGTCGAGTCCACGTCCGAGTACGCTTCTGTCGTATTTCTTCTTTACTGCCATGTCTTAATTGTTCTTGTTGATAATCTCTTTTGCCAGTGCAAGATGGTTCTTCGAGCCCGTTGAGTCTGCATCATAAAGGATGACGGGTAGTCCATGACTGGGACTCTCTGATAACTTCACATTACGCTGGATGACGGTCTTGAATACTAATTCTTGGAAATGACGCTTCACCTCATCATAGATCTGGTTGGCAAGACGCAGGCGAGAGTCATACATCGTCAGAAGGAATCCTTCAATCTCTAAGGCAGGATTCAGTTTACTCTTGATGATGCGGATCGTGTTCAATAACTTACTGATACCCTCCAATGCAAAGTATTCACATTGTACGGGGATAATCACAGAGTCTGCGGCTGTCAGAGCATTAACGGTAATCAATCCCAAAGACGGAGAACAGTCGATGAGGATATAGTCATAATCGTCACGGATTGGTGCCAATAACTGTCCTATCAGTTTCTCACGATTCTTCAGGTTGAGCATCTCTATTTCTGCACCAACGAGATCGATATGACTGGGAATGATGTCCAGTCCTTCAATATCGGTCGTATAGATAGCGTCACGTACGTCTGCCTTATCGATGATGCACTCATAAAGAGAACATTCCACTTCTTTGATATTAACACCCAATCCACTGGAAGCATTGGCCTGCGGATCAGCGTCCACAACGAGTACCGTCTTTTCCAATGTTGCCAGTGAGGCTGCTAAATTGATGGTCGTAGTTGTTTTTCCTACACCACCTTTTTGGTTTGCTAAAGCAATAATCTTTCCCATGTTATTCTTATTCCTTATGGATATAATAGGCTGCAAAGTTACAAATAAGTGAGCAAAAAGCCAAATTTTATTTGAGCTTCTCAACCTTTTTTAGTAAATTTGTAATAAAAATCACGAACTTACTTCGTCTCGGCAAAAAAAGAAACCAGTTTCTTTGTTTTGCGCTCGACTTTTAGTAAATTTGCAACCAAATAAGAAATTATTTAATGGAAAATAAGAGACCTTTCATTCTGATATCTAATGATGACGGCTATGCTGCAAAGGGCATTCATAGCCTGATAGAGATGATTCGTGACATGGCTGACATCTTAGTCTGTGCCCCTGATGAAGGGCGAAGCGGTTCCGCTTGTGCCTTCTCAGCAACCGTTCCTTTAGTGTTGACCTGTCATCAACAAGAGCCAGGTTTGGAAATCTGGTCATGTAATGGTACACCTGTAGACTGTGTGAAGATGGCTCTGGCAGAACTTTGTGGCGATCGTCGTCCTCAGATGGTGATAGGTGGTATTAATCATGGTGACAACGCATCAGTGAATACCCACTATAGTGGTACGATGGGCGTCACATTAGAGGGTTGTATGAAATATATCCCTTCTGTGGCTTTCTCGCTCTGTGATCACTCTGTCTTTGCCGACTTCAGTCCGTTGGAGCCAATCATACGACAGATTGTGCAAAAAGTTCTTGATGAAGGACTGCCCAAGGGCGTATGCCTGAATGTCAATTTCCCATTGGTAGACCATTATCAAGGCGTGAAGGTTTGTCGAATGGCTCATGGCACATGGGGTAATGAAGTGGTGAAATGTCATCATCCCCGTGGTTATGACTATTGGTGGATGGTAGGGCATTATCAGAATGATGAGCCAGAGGCGGAAGATACCGATAACTGGGCGTTGCAGCATGGTTATGTGGCAATTACACCTACAAAGATTGATATTACCGCTTATGAAATGATGGTACAACTAAAGAGTTGGAATCTATGAAATATTATCTGATAGCAGGCGAGGCGAGTGGCGATCTTCATGCATCCCATCTGATGCGGGCATTGAAAGAGCAGGATCAGCAGGCTGATTTCCGTTTCTTCGGTGGCGACATGATGGCGGCAGAGGGTGGTACTCGTGTCAAGCACTATCGGGAATTGGCGTATATGGGTATCATACCGGTCTTGTTGCATCTGCCTACTATCATGCGGAATATGAGGATGTGCAAGCAGGATATTCTTCAGTGGCAGCCAGATGTTGTCATATTAGTGGATTATCCTGGCTTCAACCTGAATATTGCGAAATATGTGCATCGTATGCGCATCCACTCACCCCTCACCACTCATCCCTCACCCCAAGTTTACTATTACATCTCCCCGAAGATATGGGCATGGAAAGAATATCGCATCAAGAATATTAAACGTGATGTGGATGAACTGTTCTCGATTCTTCCTTTTGAGGTGGACTTCTTTGAAAAGAAGCACCATTATCCCATTCATTACGTAGGAAATCCCACAGCACAGGAAGTAAGGGAGTTTTTAGAGGTTAGAGGTAAGAGGTTAGAGGTAAGAGAAAAGCCCATCATTGCCCTCCTTGCAGGTTCTCGCCAACAGGAAATCAAGAAGAATCTGCCGGCAATGATAGAGGCAACAAAGCATCTGGTCGACCGCTATGACATCGTGCTGGCTGGGGCGCCCTCGATAGAGGCCACCTACTACGAACCGTTCTTGAAGGGAAGTACTGTACGTCTCGTTTCTGACGAGACGTATCCCCTACTTTCCAAGGCTACGGCGGCCTTGGTCACGAGTGGTACGGCAACGTTGGAAACGGCGATGTTCCGTGTACCACAGGTAGTATGCTATGGAACATCATTCCCCCGTCTGGTAGGATGGTTGCGCCAAAGGATATTAAAAGTGAAGTATGTCTCATTGGTCAACTTGATTGCCGATCGTGAGGTTGTACCGGAACTGGTGGCAGATACCTTTAGCGTAGATCGTATTCGCACCTGTTTGGAAAAGATTCTCCCTGGTGGTAGTCAGAGAGAGACGATGTTGGAGGGCTATGAGGAAGTCCATCGTCGCTTGGGCGACAGTCAGGCGCCTCAGGTTGCAGCACAAAAGATGTATGAATTACTAAATAAAAATACTAACTGATACGATTATGAAAACATTTTTGTCTTGGCTGGGATTTGATGCCCAGAAACATTCTGTAAGAGTAGAGATGATGGCAGGACTGACAACCTTCTTAACCATGTCGTACATCCTTGCTGTGAATCCGATTATCCTTAGTGAAGCAGGTATGGAGAAAGGAGCCGTATTCTCCGCTACAGTTATTGCGGCTGTGGTAGCTACGCTGGTGATGGCTTTCTATGCGAAGATGCCGTTCGCACTCGCCTCTGGTATGGGATTGAATGCCTTCTTTACCTATACACTGGTTTTGGTGATGGGCTATACGTGGCAGGAAGCCTTGGCTGCTGTGTTGGTTGAGGGTGTCACTTTCATCATCCTGACAATATTCAAAGTCCGTGAGGCTATCGTTAATTCTATTCCGATGAACCTCCGTTACTCTATCTCTGTGGGTATTGGTCTGTTCATTGCCTTTATCGGATTGAAGAATGGAGGTATCGTGGTGGCTAACGAGTCGACAGTAACGGGCTTAGGACCTTGGACGGCAACTTCCATGGTGGCGATATGTGGTATTCTATTAGGTGCCATCTTATTGGCATTGAAAGTCAGAGGTGCCCTATTCTATACCATTCTCATCATGACGGTAGTGGGTATCCCGATGGGTGTTACTCAGATTCCAGAGAACTTTACGATATTGAGTTTCCCGGAGTCTTTGGATCCTGTAGCCTTTAAGATGGATTTCTCTCGTTTCCTCTCTTTCGATATCGATTATTATATTGTAGTGGCAACCCTTCTGTTCATGGACCTCTTTGATACCATCGGTACACTGATTGGTGCATCCACTGGTGCTGGAATGGTAGATAAGAAGACGGGTAAGATACCTAATCTGAACAAATCATTGATGGCAGATGCCATCGGTACGACAGTGGGTGCCCTTTGTGGAACTTCTACCGTAACGACTTACGTAGAGAGTACTACGGGTATTGTGGAAGGTGGACGTACGGGACTTACTGCTGTGACAGTGGCATTACTATTCCTTCTGTCCTTGTTCTTCTCTCCAATCTTCCTGATGATACCTTCTGCTGCCACTACCAGTGCTTTGTTCCTGGTGGGTGTGATGATGCTTCGTCAGATTGTACATATTGACTTTGTCGACTTTACAGAGTCCATGCCATGTTTCATGACCATCCTGATGATGCCTTTCACAGCAAGTATCTCAGAGGGTATCGTCTTAGGACTATTGTCGTATGTCATCGTGAAAGTTTGCACAGGACGTCATCGTGAACTCACAGCAATGATGTATATCCTTGCTGCCTTCTTTGTTCTGAAATATGTGGCACCATTATTCTAATATACATTAATTTATTATATTATGAAAAAACAGATTTTATCTTTCCTGTTCCTGGCATCGTGTATGACCGTAGGAGCACAGAACATCCAAGTGCATTATGACTTTGGACGTAACATTTACACAGGTGAAGAGGCTGGTCGCCAGAAAGTGACCGTGACTCTCGAACAGTTTAAGGCAGACAAGTGGGGCTCGTGGTTCTATTTCGTGGATGTTGATTTGAGCAGTCATTTTACAGAGAGTGCCTATACGGAGATTGCGCGTGAGTTCAATCTCGGGAAACAGTCACCTTTTGCTGCCCATATCGAGTATGATGGTGGTTTGAGCCGTAATGGTAGTTTCCAGCAGGCTGCTTTGGTGGGTGCTGCTTATAACGGTCATTCTGCTGACTTCTCTAAGACATGGTCAGTACAGTTGATGTATAAGCAGTTCTTCAAGAGTTATGATAACACCCATTCGTATGCCAGTGCTCAGTTGACAGGTGTATGGGGATTGAACTTCTGTAACAACAAACTGCGCTTTGCTGGATTTATCGACTTCTGGCGTGGTGAGAAGGCAGATAATCACGGATGTCTGGTAATCCTCTCCGAACCTCAGTTATGGTATAACTTCAATGAGCATTTCAGCATTGGTACAGAGTGGGAATTCAGTAACAATTTCATCTATAACACTGATCCTGAGAGTACGAAGACATTCTTCTGGAATCCAACGCTGGGAGTAAAGTGGAACTTCTAAAGAGTTGAAGAATTGAAGGATTGAAAAATTGAAGGATTGAAGTTTATGGAAACACAACAATTAACTCCGACTCGTAAGACCATCGTAGGTGTACAGTTTCTGTTTGTCGCCTTCGGTTCTACGGTATTAGTGCCGTTGCTGGTAGGACTTGATCCTGCTACGGCATTGTTTTCGGCAGGTTTGGGTACTTTCATCTTCCATTTGGTAACGAAAAGGAAGGTGCCCATCTTCTTAGGTTCCAGTTTTGCCTTTATCGCTCCGATTATCGCTGCTGCCCAACAGTGGGGAATGCCTGGTACGATAGCAGGTATCGCTGGTGTCGCCTTGGTTTACTTCATTATGTCAGCATTGATTAAATGGCAAGGTAAGAAACTCTTGGATCGCCTGTTCCCACCAGTGGTGATAGGACCAGTGATTATCCTGATTGGCTTGTCTCTCTCTCCTGCTGCTGTCAATATGGCGAAGGAGAACTGGCTACTTGCCATTATCTCATTAGTCACGGCAGTTATCGTACTGACTTTTGGACGAGGAATGATGAAACTGGTGCCTGTGGTCTGTGGTATCATTGTAGGCTACATCGTGGCTCTCTTTATGGGGTTGGTTGATTTCCACCCAGTAGCAGTAGCCCCTTGGTTTGCCTTGCCTAACTCTCTTGCTCATTTCCATTTGCCTCAGTTTGCATGGGAACCATTTATCTATATGATACCAGTAGCGATTGCGCCAGTGATTGAGCATATTGGTGATGTCTATGTAGTCAGCGCTGTTGCTGACAAAGACTTTGTGAAGGATCCCGGACTTCATCGCACGATGTTAGGTGATGGTCTCGCCTGTCTGGCAGCATCCTTCTTTGGCGGTCCTCCTGTGACAACCTATAGTGAGGTGACGGGTGCCATGCAGATTACACGTGTCAGTCATCCTCAGGTGATTCGTATCGCAGCAGGTACAGCCATCGTATTCTCAATAATTGGTAAGTTGAGTGCCCTCTTGCAGAGTATTCCTTCTGCCGTGTTGGGTGGCATCATGCTCCTGTTGTTTGGTACTATTGCCAGTGTAGGTATTCAGAACTTGATGAACAACAAGGTGGACCTCAACGAGACGCGTAATATCATTATCGTCAGTGTTACCCTGACTTCAGGTATTGGTGGTGCCATATTTAGCTTCGGTACCTTCGCTATCAGCGGAATCGGTCTTTCTGCAGTGGTAGGTGTACTTCTGAATCTCTTGTTGCCGAAAACTAAAAAGCAGGAAGCATGAACGTAGGTAGAATCGTCGTATTGATGAGTGCTTTGTTGATGACTATGAATAGTTTCGCACAAGAGGCTCCGAAAGGAAAACTGATTTATTGCAGTTATGCCAAAAACGGTCATGCAGGTCTTGGCAAGGATTATTGTGCGTTGATTGCTGATGAGGGAAAGGAACCTCAAATTGTAGTCAGTCTGTATAATAACTGTCACTATAGAGAGGCTGTCAAGAAAACCTTTCCTGTTACTGCCGCAGAAGTAGAGAAGTTGCAGCAGATGTTGGAAAAGGCACAGGTCTATAAACTGAATGGCTATCATCACGACGAGGCGTTGGAAGGGGGTGCGACCTATCGCATCTACCAAGAATACCTTTCTGATGGTAATGTCACCGAGATCGATGCAGACTGGTTCGGCCACGAAATCAAGCCAGAGGCATTGTCTGCCTATGCGATGATAGAACGTTTCTTCGATCCTTGGCGAAGTCAGGTAGAAAAAGAAGAGTAAACAACAAAGCATAAACAATAATCGAGGTGGCAGCTGCCACCTCGATTTGTTATTATCTGTAAGCTTGTTTTTCCATCATTCATCAGACCTCATACATCCGACATCTTCCAGCCATATTCTTTTACAAAGATACACATTATTGAGCAATCAACCAAATGCGATTGAGCAATAACGGATGAAATCCCCTTCAATCATCGACCAATGCGAAGGAAATAACAATAATTTAACTGAGAAACATAAACAATCCCTGAATCTCACGACTCAGGGAACTAAAACTATAAACTAAAAAACAGAAAAACCTACTTGTGTATTATTACCTTTTTATTATCTGTCAGGGAAGTACCTCACAAGGGGACTGTCCCCTTGTGATTATTTTCAAAGTATCGCCAAAGTTTGTGATTTTTAACAACTTTGGCGACACTTTACATACTGTTTTTATCTGTTTTCGTCCTTTTTTCTGCTATATCCCGTTCATCCAAACCATCAGTTCATTGATACCCCAAATCACCGACACGATAAGAACGGGCATGCCAGCAGCATCGAACAGATTCTCATAGTCTTCGGAGTTCTCTCCTCCCATCGTGTAGATTCCTTCTTCACCTTCAATAGCTTTATTCTCCCCGTTTCTTCTACATGAAGTTTTAAATTTAACGTCACCGACGTCACAACGTAACACTCGTTGATAATCAGGGAATTACGTGTGACGACGGCGTGACGTTAGTGACGACGAATGGCGTTTTTGGCTTATTTTTGTGAGAAACCCACCACTTTTCTATGAGATAGGCGGCACCTATCGCATGGATAGCCCGTACCTATCGACCCGTTTGCTTGGGGGTATCGACCCGATAGGC
>JBGVBD010000177.1:0-69797 GCA_045225255.1 Prevotella sp.
TGCCAGTTGGTTTGCCATTGGTGAAGATAACAATCTCTATGTCACGCTCTATGACAAGCACATTTCTTTCAAAATAGTCAAATAGGGCTCTCACGTTCTGATACACGATGTTAACGATCCCTGCTAGCACCAAGAGCTGGCAGGGATTTTTTTACATAAAATGGTGATTATTGCCTAAAAATAGTTATATTTGCACCCAAGTAATTAAGACACAAAACGATTATTGAAATAATATGAGAATAGTCATCGTAGGTGCAGGTTCTGTAGGAACACATTTGGCGAAGTATCTTTCCGGTGAGAAGATGGATATCTTTATCATTGATAAGGATCCCTCTAAACTCACCATGCTGGATTCTGAATATAATCTGATGACGATAGAAGGTGATGGCACCCAGTTTTCTACGCTCCAACATGCTGATGCTGGGAAAAGTGACCTGTTTATTGCTGTGACAGATGTTACGGAACGGAACATCGTGATCTGTGGCATTGCCAAGTCGATGGGCGCCAAAATGACGGTGGCAAGGGTTGATCGACAAGACTATATAGCATCCCAAAACATAGGGGCTTTGCATTCTATGGGTGTAGACCATGCTATCTTCCCAGAATATCTTCTTGCAAAGGGCATCAATGAGGCATTGAAACATCCTTGGACCAGAAACTGGTATGAGTTCAACAAAGGGAAAATGATTATTTTGGGAATACATCTCTCTGCCAATGCACCTATCGCTGGGAAATATCTTCGCGAATTGTCCCAAGGACAACGCTTCTTCCATATCGTTGCCATCCGCAGGCATTTTACCACGTTGATACCCAACGGCGATACGCAGTTGTTGCCTGACGATACCCTGTATGTGATTATCTCGTCTGATGACCAGGAACAATTAGGTTCAATTACAGGGCGTAATCTGTTTGACATCAAGAAGGTGTTGATAGCAGGTGGTGGCAAGATTGTTGAGATGACACTGGAAACAGCCCCAAAGACTTTCAAGTTTACAGTTATAGACAATGATGTCAACAGAGCCAAGAAACTGTTACGCCAGTGTCCGTCATGTGATGTGATTGTTGGTGAAGCCAGTGAACTTAACGTTCTGGAAGAGGCAGGGGTCAGTGATGCGGATGCCTTTGTCTCATTGACAGATTCTTCCGAGGGTAATATCCTGACATGTCTGATTGCCAAAGACCTTGGAATCAAGAAAACGATTGCTGACATAGAACATCCTTATTTCTTCAATATGGGTGAGTCATTCAATATCGGAACGATACTCAATAAGCAGATGCAGATGGCGAACACCATTTTCCAGTTGATGATTGACTCAGGGTCGTTCTCGTCGAAATGTCTTGTCTTACCTGATGCGGATGTCGTGAAACTGGAAATCAAGACAGCCTCGAAGATTACTTCTGTGCCGATAAAAGACCTGAAGGTGCCTGAGGAGATTACCTTTGCAGGATATATCCGTAATGACCAAAGTGAGGTGATTACTGGTCAGACGGTGTTACAGGTAGGCGACCAGGTATTGGTCGTATGTCTGAAGGGTGGTTTGCAGAAAGCTCAGAAATTGTTAAACGGTAATGCATGATATACTATACGACAACCCCCAATAGTTCTGTTATCAATTACAGGATGATTCTGAAGGTGCTTGGTCAACTTCTGATGATTGAGGCGCTGTTTATGGTATTGCCGTTGGTGGTGTGCCTATTGAATTACGAGAGCGACTGGACGGCTTTTGCCATCGTCATCATGCTGACACTCTTGATGGGGATGTCATTCCATTTCTTTTCCCATCCACAAAACAGGATACTGAAACGTCGTGATGGTATGTTACTTGCCTCTATGGTGTGGATTGTCTTTTCGCTATTTGGCATGTTGCCATTCATCTTATGTTCAACGCCGCTCAATATTCACGAAGCCTTTTTCGAGGCAATGTCAGGATTCACGACGACAGGCGCCACTGTGATACGAGAGGTGGAGAGATGCAGCAAGGGTATTCTTATCTGGCGTTCCCTCACACAGTGGATAGGAGGATTGGGTATTGTGCTATTTACATTGATCTTTATTCCGACCCTCAACAATAGAGGTGGTCTGATGCTGTTTCATGCCGAAGCGACAGGTATTACACACGATAAACTTGGGGCACGTATCTCGCATACGGCAAAAATGCTATGGGGGCTCTACACCTTGCTGACAGTGGTCTTAATCCTGTTGTTATGTTGTGGACCGATTAGTTATTTCGATAGTGTCTGTCATGCGCTGACCTGTATATCCACAGGTGGTTATACCACACATAATGAAGGTATTGCAGTCTACGATTCCCCCTATATCAAGTCCGTTCTTACCCTGTTTATGTTCATCGGAGGTGTGAGCTTTAGCCTGATTATCATCGCCTTTAAGCAGTCATGGCGGGAACTATGGCGTAACGATGTGTTCCGCGCTTATGTCTATATGATTGGTGTCTATTATGTCATGGTGGTGGCTGCTATCATCTACAGGCAACATGTCACAGGGTGGGAGAGTGTCACGATTGATCCGTTATTCCATATCGTATCTGCCATGACATCCACGGGATTCAGTGCAGGCAACTGGGAGGGGTGGGGCATCCTGGTACTCACGCTTACTTTCTTTATGATGTATATAGGTGCCTGTGCAGGTTCCACTGCTGGAGGCGTAAAGATGGATAGGTTTTTATATCTGCTGAAGAATTTCCTTTTCGTAGTTCGTAAGTATGTCCGCCCCCGTCTTTTGACTTCTGTCGATGTCAACGGACAATATATTAATGAGGAAAGAAGCAATGAGATTACCGCTTTTATCTTCATATATACTATATTGATTGCCATTGGAGGCGTTGTTCTTGTTGCTGAGGGATTCCCGATAGTTGATGCATTCTTCTCATCGTTCTCTTGCATATCGAACAATGGCTTGGGGGCGGGAATTACAGGTATCACAGGTTCTTATGATTTCCTACCTGCTTCTGGAAAGTGGGTGATGTCTGGACTAATGCTGGCAGGACGTCTTGAAGTGATCACGTTGATATCTTTATTAACACCTTCATACTGGCGCAATTGAAGAATCATAAACACTAAATACTGAAACAATGAAAAGATTATTTTTATTTGCAATGGTTGCTGTTGCGATGAATGCACAGGCTCAGCCACTGATGAAAACGCATGTAGAAACAGGTGATGTAGAGGCTACTCCCGACGGAACAGACCTCGCCGTATATAAAGCCATTCCCTATGCAGCAGCCCCTGTGGGTGACTTACGTTGGAAAGCGCCACAGCCTGCCAAACCTTGGAAGGGTGTCCTGAAAGCAGAAGATGTGGCGAAGTGGCCCCCACAGCCCGAGAAGAGTTATGTGAAATACGACATGATGAGCGAGGACTGTCTGTATCTGAGTGTTGCCACACCTGCCCAGACGGTGAATGATGCCCTGCCCGTGATGGTATTCATCCATGGTGGTGGATTCCAGACGGAGCATTATGGCGGTGACCTGTGGCAGAATCTTGCCCGTAAGGGAGTCGTAGCCGTCTCTATCGAGTATCGTGCTGGCTCGTTAGGTTTTCTGGCACATGCAGATCTTGCCAAGGAATCGTCCGAAGGACACACTGGTAACTATGGTCTTCTCGACCAGATATTTGCTTTGCAATGGGTACAGCGTAATATCAAGAACTTTGGTGGCGACCCCTCGAAGGTGACTATCTTCGGTGAGTCAGCAGGAGCCATGAGTTGTCATATCCTCTGTGCATCACCTCTTGCCAAGGGACTGTTCCGTGCTTGTATCAGTCAGAGCGGAGGCTTTCTCTCGGCTACGAATGTAGTGACTCAGGAGTTAGCACAGGTATATGGTCAGATGTTTATGGGTCAGTTGAAGAAAACCTCGATTGCTGAGATGCGTCAGATGGATGCCAAGGACCTCACGGGTAATGGAGTCAATTTCCCTCTTTGTACACCTATCGTTGACGGCTATGTCATACCCGAACCCATCTACAGTCTTTATCAGAAAGGTAACTACAATGACGTGCCCGTGCTGATTATGCACAATAGTGATGAGGGTGCCGTCTCTTTTACCTCTGTAAGTGAAGAGATGTATCAGCAGCAGATGAGTCAACTGCCTGGTCAGTGGGGCGACCATGTGAGGATTTACTATCCTCACACTACTGACGAGGAACGTCTTTTCAGTATGCGCGACTTTGTACGTGACGTGAGTTTTGGGTGGCCCTCCTATGCATGGGCAACACTGCAGAAGCAGACAGGCAAGAGTCCTGTCTATATGGCTTATCTGGCTCAGAAGTCTGATAGTACTGTCTATGCCCAAGGTAATCGCCGTGGTGCTGCCCATGCTGATGATATGATGTATCTGAAGGGCGTCTTTGATGACAAGGTAGAGAAGTATCCGCAAGAGAAGAAGGTGAGTGACCTGATGCAACAATACTGGGTGAACTTCGCCAAGACGATGAATCCCAATGGCGAGGGTCTGCCCAACTGGCCCGTGTTTGAGGAGGACAAAACTACTGTGATGCAGTTTAATAACGGTGCCTCACTCATTCCGCTGCCTAATCGCGAAAAGATTACCGTTATCGACCACTTCATGCAGTATGTGCGGGATATACAAAAACGATAGAATAATGAAAATAAATGTGAATTAATTTTGTTTTCTACTCTTTATTCACTATCTTTGCAAAAGTAAGTGATAAGTACTAATCAAAAACAAATACGATTATGAAGAAAAAGTTTATTTGCGCCGTTTGTGGATATATCTATGAAGGCGATGCTGCTCCCGAGAAGTGCCCCATCTGTAAGGCTCCTGCTTCAAAGTTCTCTGAACTGAAGGACGATGCCGACATGACGTATGCTACCGTTCATAAGATTGGTGACGGTAAGCCCGAGGGTGTTTCACAGGAGATGATTGACGATTTGCGTAACCACTTCAATGGTGAGTGCAGTGAGGTAGGTATGTATCTCGCTATGGCGCGTCAGGCCGACCGCGAGGGCTATCCTGAGATTGCCGAGGCTTTCAGACGCTATGGTTTAGAGGAGGCAGACCATGCTTCTCGTTTTGCTGAACTGCTGGGTGAGTGCGTTTGGGATACCAAGACGAATCTGGAGAAGCGTGCTGCTGCCGAGGCTGGTGCTTGCGAGGATAAGTTCCGTATTGCTAAGAATGCAAAGGCAGCAGGTTTCGATGCTATCCACGATACCGTTCATGAGATGGCTAAGGACGAGGCTCGTCATGGTGCAGGCTTTGCCGGATTGCTGAAACGTTACTTTAAGTAAAAAGGTAAAAGAGTAAAAAAGTAAAAAGGTAAAAAATAAATTGTAGAAAAGTCCGTTTTATCATTAGATGAAACGGATTTTTTTATATCTCTTGACCTTCGCAGCATTGCTGATGGGTTGTACAGATAAGGATGATTTCTCGGCAGACCCTTCGGCACTGCTGACATTCTCTACGGATAGTGTATCGATGGATACGGTATTCAGTACTGTTCCTACGCGTACCTACGATTTTTGGGTATATAACACGACCAACACGGGTGTGCGCATCAAAGAAGTCCGTTTAAAGCAACCGTCGCTTTCTGGTTTCCGTGTGAATGTCGATGGCAACTATGTTGACTCTGTCGCCTACGACTTTGAGGTGCGTAAGAACGACTCTATCCGTGTGTTTGTGGAACTGACGGCACCTGTTGTCGCGCAGTCAGAACCTAAGCATATCGAAGACCAATTGATCTTCGCGTTAGAGAGTGGGGTGGAGCAACCGATGAAACTCTGTGCCTATAGTTGGAAGGCACGGTTTATCGACGATGAACTGGAAGTGAAAGAGGATATGCTGATTGACGACCGCCAACCTATCGTTATCCGTAAAGGCATCCACATTGCCAAAGGTGCTACGCTGACACTCTCTCATACGCAACTCTATTTCCATGACGGTGCAGGCATTGAGGTGGAAGGAACGCTGATGGCAGACAGTTGTCTGATGAGGGGAGACCGTTTGGATCGTATGTTCGACTATCTGCCTTATGACCGTGTCAGTGGACAATGGAAAGGTATCGTCATCCACGCCTCTTCGAAAGATAATCTGATGCAAGACTGCGAGATCAGGAATGCCTGTACGGCTATCTCATGTGATAAACTGTCATCGCTCACCCTACTGCGTTGCACCATCCATAATAGTATGGGAACGGGCATAGAACTCAACGAGGCTACAGTAGCGTTAGACAGTTGTCGTATCAGCAATACGTTGGGCGACTGTCTGAATGTGATAAATTCTAACATCCATATTAACCATACGACACTGGCACAGTTCTATCCTTTCTCTGCCGAAAGAGGTGTTGCTCTTCGCTTTGATGATGCGAGTGTGATTACCTGTGATAACACTTTGATAACGGGTTATGAGGAGGATGTCATCATGGGTGCTGGTACAGATTATTACTTCTATCATTGCATTATGAGAACACCGCAACCGACTGATACGGAAGGATTTGAGGATATTGTATGGGAAACACCAGATAGTGAAGTACAAGGCAAAGACCACTTTGTCACGTTTGATACGGACAACCTGTTTTACAACTTCTCTATTCAAGAGAAATCACCTGCCTTCGCGCAGGGAATAGGTGACCTTAGAAGTCTGTAAAACTCAAAGGCATCAGTGTCTTGATGCCATCCACAATATAAATATGTTTGGTACCATAGAGCAGGAGACGGATGGGCTGTTGGAAACGTGTCTCTGTCTCTACCATCACCTGACGGCAAATACCACAAGGACTAATCGGCTCTTCTTGTAAGTTACCTTCCGTATTCCGTGCCGCAATAGCCAGCATCATCACAGGGGAGTCAGGATATTGTGCGCCAGCAGCATAGATAGCACTACGTTCTGCACAGATACCCGCAGGAAAAGCCACATTCTCTTGATTACAACCGATAACGGTCTCACCATTCTTCAACAGGACGGCAGCACCCACATGGAAGTTGGAATAGTTGGCATACGACCTATCCGTCGCTTCAATGGCTTTTTCGATTAAAGCACGTTCCATATCGGATAATTCGGTGATTTGTGCCACCTGAATCGTTGAATTAATGACCCTCTCTTCCATAATCTTTCTGTTTTTGTTGCAAATATAATTATTTTTCTTTATTTTTGCAACAGAAATCAGAGAATTGTTCATGAAGAGATATATCCTGATCGTTCTGTTGGCTGTCGTTTGCAGCATCCCCACCATGGGACAGATGGTGTGGAGCAAGGCGTATCAGCAGTATTTTGACCAATACAAGGATCTTGCCATCGAGCAGATGATCCGCTATCATATTCCTGCCAGTATCACGTTGGCACAAGGTGTGTTAGAGTCGGGTGCGGGTAGGAGTGAACTGACCGTCAAGGGCAACAACCACTTTGGTATTAAGTGTCACGGATGGTCGGGTGGAACTATCTATCATGATGACGATGAGGACAACGAGTGCTTCCGCGCCTATAAGAGTGCCTATGACAGTTATGAGGACCATTCCAAGTTCCTGTCAACGAGTTCGCGCTATAGTTCTCTGTTCCAGTTAAAGCAAACAGACTATAAGGGATGGGCGCGTGGCTTGAAGGCTTGTGGCTATGCGACGAATCCGCGTTATGCCATCCAGTTGATAGACATCATCCAACTCTATAAGCTCTATGAATATGACGTAGCCAAGAAATACGATAAGTTCCAGGAACATGAGACACACGTTGGACATACACTTGCCCATCAGGTATATCAGTTTAATCAGAACTACTACGTGTTAGCCAAGGCTGGTGATACCTTCCGTTCTATCGGTGCAGACGTGGAAGTCTCGTATAAGAAACTGGCAAAGTATAATGAAATGGACCGCGATGCCCAATTGGAGGAAGGTGAATTTGTATGGTTGCAGAAGAAACGTCGTAATGCACCCAAGGAATATAAGAATCGTCCGCATATTGTGCAGGATGGTGAATCGATGTACACGATCTCTCAGAAGTATGGTATTCGTCTGAAATACCTGTATAAGATGAATGATTTAACACCCGATTATCAGATTAAAGTGGGCGATGTCCTTCGGGTGAGATAAGAGGAATAAACTACAAACCAAAATAACGATGAAGAAAAGTTTTTATATCCTGACGGCATTGATGCTCGTAGCATTTATAGGATGTAACCGTTTCCGTCCCAAGACGGACCACAGTGAACAGATGGAGCAAGTGCGCCTGCCAGTAGACACTGCCCAGAAGAATGACATCATTGCGGATGATGAGAGTTGGAAAGACGAACCTCTGCTGGAGATTCCCGATATCCCAGGTGAGGCAGGCGGACACCCCGATGCATCCGGCGCTGACCGCATGTTCCGTGAGGGCTATTAAGTCACAGGAACTTAGTCCTTCAATAAGTCTTCAAGGAAATTGTCCAGATCTTGATCAAGACCTGCCATCAGTTCTTGGTCAACGATTGCTGTATCGTCGTCTACGAGATAGAGTTCAGCGATATGTTCATGGTCGTCATCTTCCAATACAAAGGAATAAGGCTTTAGGATGGACATCTGTTCAATCTGTGCTTTCTGTTTATTCAGTACCGAACGGAGTGTCGTCTCTATCTCTTCATAGAAATTGTCATCCTTGTTCTCAATCCACTGCTCAATGACACAACGCGTAATCTCGTTGTCGTCATCATCCAACGCCAAGAGTTCCCCCGTGTCTTGTGATACCCTCAGATGAATATCTGTGAGGATATCGGCTTCTTCTTTTGGAGGAAACTTGTCTGCCACCTTTCTGATGGCACGTTCAATCTGTTGCAGTGTCTGTTCGCTTTCTTTCATCTTTCTTTTGTACTTATGACGAGGCAAAGGTACGAATAAGTGAGCAAAATACAAAAAGAAAAGAGAATTTTCTTTTCATTATTCATATTTTTGTAGTACCTTTGCATGGTTTTAATCAGGGTTGCTATGAGTCAGAAAATCCGTCATGAGGGTGTCGTTGACAGTATCGAAGAAGGTTGTGTGCATGTGCGTATCCTTCAGTCTACTGCCTGTGGTGCCTGTAAAGTGGCAGGATACTGTAATGCGGCGGAGGCGAAAGAGAAAATCATTGACGTATATACGACTCGTGCAACGACCTATCAGGTAGGGGATGCCGTAACGGTTTCTACCTCTCAGACGGTGGCTACCCGTGCCCTCTTATGGGCTTTTGGACTTCCTTTCATCTTGATGATTGTCGTGTTGGTACTTGTACTTTGGCAGACGGGCAACGAAGGACTGGCAGCCTTGAGTAGTCTGTTGGTGTTGGTGCCTTATTATGGTCTGCTGTTCCTGTTGCGCCATCGCATGCGTCAGCAGATGGCTTTCGAGATAGCGTGTTGATTTGAAACGAGCAAATATATAGAATAATGAATGAGATATTGATTGCGGTGATCGTGCTGGGAGCCATCGGACTGGTGGCGGCTCTGGTACTGTATCTCTGTTCTAAGAGATTCGCCGTCGTTGAAGACCCCCGTATTGCACAGGTCACGGAGACGTTGCCAGGTGCTAACTGCGGTGGTTGCGGCTTTGCAGGCTGTGGCGGTCTTGCCGATGCACTGGTCAAAGGTGCCGATGCAGGAAGTATAGACGGTCTTGCTTGTCCCGTTGGTGGACAGGAAGTAATGGGTAAGGTGGCAGACTTGCTTGGAATGGCAATCGCCAACGGTGATCCGATGGTGGCAGTCGTTCGTTGTAATGGTACATGCGTCCTTCGTCCGAAGATTGCTGAGTATCATGGTCTGCGCACTTGTGCTGCTATGAATGCCTGTGGTGCCGGTGAGACGGCTTGTGGCTTCGGTTGCTTAGGTTGTGGCGATTGCGTAGTAGCCTGTCAGTTTGGCGCCATCTCTATCAATTCAGAGACGGGACTGCCAAAGGTGGATGATGAGAAGTGTGTTGCGTGTGGTGCCTGTGTGAAGGCTTGTCCGCGTAACATTATCGAACTGCGCAAGAAAGGTCCGAAGAGTAGGAGAGTGTTCGTCTCTTGTGTCAACAAAGACAAGGGACCTGTTGCCATGAAGGCTTGTAAGGCGGCCTGTATCGGTTGTGGTAAGTGTGAGAAGGAATGTCCTTTTGGTGCTATCAGCGTAGAGAACAATGTCTCGTACATTGACTTCAATAAGTGTCGTCTGTGTCGCAAGTGTGTGGCTGTCTGTCCTACCAACGCCATCCACGCTGTCAATTTCCCTGCGCCGAAGTCGAAACCAGAGGAACCCAATGAAGGAAAGGAGGCACAAGTATGAGATTCAATGCAAGAACATTTAGTATAGGTGGTATTCATCCTGAAGAGAATAAACTGACACATGAGGTGGCAACCCAAGTGGCAGCATTGCCGAAACAGGCGATCTTCCCATTGGGTCAGCATATTGGTGCTCCAGCCAAACCTGTAGTCCAGAAGGGCGACAAGGTAAAGGTGGGTACAATGATTGCCGAAGCAAATGGTTTCGTGTCTGCGCCTGTTTTCTCGTCAGTCAGTGGTACGGTATTGAAGATTGATACCGCCATCGATGCTACAGGTTATCGCAAACCTGCTATTATCATCAATGTGGAAGGTGACGAATGGGAAGAGCGTATCGACCGTTCCGACAAACTGGAAACGGTTGCTGCGCATCCTGAACTCACCCCAGAAGAGATTGTGGAGCGCATCAAGTCAGCAGGTGTCGTAGGTATGGGTGGTGCTTGTTTCCCCACCTTTATTAAATTGACCCCGCCACCGACGGCAAAGGCTGAGTGTGTGATTATCAATGCCGTGGAGTGTGAGCCTTATATCACTGCCGACTATCGGTTGATGATGGAACATGCCGATGAGATACTGGTAGGACTGGGACTGTTGATGAAAGCCGCTAAGGTGACGAAAGGCTATATCGGTATCGAGACTAACAAACCCGCTGCCATCGAACTACTCACACGTAAGTGTGCTGAAGTATTCGGCACTTCAGCTTATCAAGTCTCTGTCGTTCCCTTGAAGCAACGTTATCCACAAGGTGGTGAGAAACAACTGGTAGATGCTGTCATTGGTCGTCAGGTACCTGCACCTCCAGCCATCCCTGTCAATGTGGGTGCGATTGTTCAGAATGTCGGCACTGCTTTTGCGGTCTATGAGGCAGTGATGAAGCATAAGCCATTGTTCGAACGTTATACTACTGTAACGGGTAAACGTTTACAGAATCCAAGCAACTTCCTCGTTCGTATGGGTACACCGATGAAGGAACTGATTGATGCCTGTGGCGGTATGCCTGATGGCGACCATAAACTGTTAGCTGGTGGACCGATGATGGGTAAGGCATTGACCTCTGTCGACGTACCTATCTGCAAAGGTACTAACTCTGTGACGATTATCTCTGATGACGAGGCTGTCCGCAAGGAACCGCAGCCTTGTATCCGTTGTGCGAAATGTGTAGGTGCCTGTCCGATGGGCTTGGAGCCTTATCTGCTTGCCAAACTCGCTGCTGTACAGAACTGGGAGCGTAGTGAACAGGAGGATGTGGTGAGTTGTATCGAGTGTGGATCGTGTCAGTTTACCTGTCCTGCCCATCGCCCCTTACTCGACCATATCCGTCTTGGCAAGGCAACTGTCATGGGAATCATTCGCAGCAGAACTGCTAAAAAGTAAAAAGGGTAAAATACAATGAGTAAATTAATTGTTTCACTTTCGCCCCATGCACACGGGAAAGACACCGTAGAGCGTAATATGTATGGCGTTATTATCGCCCTGTTACCAGCACTTCTCGTGTCGTTCTGGTTCTTCGGCATCGGTTCCGCTATTGTCTGTGGAACGAGTGTTGCCGCCTGTGTGTTGTTTGAGTGGGCTATCAATAAGTATATTCTTCGTAACGAGCGTACTACGATCTGTGATGGCTCTGCCGTGCTGACAGGTCTGCTGTTGGGCTTCAACCTTCCCAGCAACCTGCCTATCTGGATTATCATCATTGGTGCGCTGTTTGCCATCGGTCTTGCCAAGATGCCGTTTGGTGGTCTGGGCAATAACCTGTTTAATCCCGCTCTCGTAGGACGTGCCGCCCTGTTGGTGGCATTCCCTGCCCAGATGACGACATGGCCTAAGGTTGGTCAGATGACCAGTTATCTCGATGCTGAGACAGGTGCCACACCACTTTATATCATGCAGCAAGCCATTAAGAACGGTGATGCTTCGTTGCTCGACCAACTGCCTGACTCACTGAGTCTGTTCCTCGGTAACCATCCTGAGGGTGCTGGTGCGTTGGGTGAGATATGTGCTGCCGCTCTTCTGTTGGGACTTGTCTTTATGTTGTGGCGAAAGATCATCACTTGGCATATCCCTGTGAGCATCATTGCTACGGTATTTGTCTTCTCAGGATTGATGCATCTGGCAAGTCCCGTCTATGCCGATCCTATCAGTGTTATCCTTAGTGGTGGTTTGTTGCTGGGTGCTATCTTCATGGCGACAGACTATGTGACCTCGCCGATGACACCCCAAGGACAACTCATCTATGGTGTTGCCATCGGTGTACTTACTGTGATTATCCGTAACTGGGGGGCCTATCCAGAGGGTATGTCCTTCGCCATTCTGATTATGAATGCGTTCACACCACTGATTAACAATTATGTGAAACCAAAACGATTTGGGGAGGTTGCCGAATGAAGAAGTTAGAATCATCATTATGGAATATGGCACTGGTACTCACTGGCGTCGCTGTCGTGGTGGGTGGCATCCTTGCTGCTGTCAACCATGTGACTGAGGGTCCCATCAGTGCACAGAAAGAGAAAGCCCTTGCCGATGGTATCAAGGCGGTGATGGTCTGCGATGACTTAGTCGTTGCCAACACGGATGAGGTGAAGCAGAACGACGAAAAAGGCAAGGAACTCACGTTTACCGTCTATCAGATTCAGGACAAGCAAGGCAAAGACCTCGGGGCTGCTGTTGAGTCATCGACGATGGGTTTTGGTGGCGACCTGAAGGTCCTTGTGGGTTTCAATCCTGAAGGCAAGATACTCGGTTATACCTTGTTGGAACAGCAAGAGACACCTGGACTGGGTGCCAAGGCTGACAGTTGGTTTCAGAAAGGCGGTAAGGGTGACATCATTGGTAAGGACCCGAAAGAGCCGTTGACCGTTTCGAAGGACGGTGGACAAGTGGATGCTATCACGGCATCGACCATTACCAGCCGTGCTTTCCTCTTGGCTATCAATAATGCCTATAAGGCGTATAAGACAACTCCTGCCCCTGATGCAGAGACAGGTGCTACTGATGTAAGGGATAAGAAGTAAGATGTAAGATGTAAGATGTAAGAAGTAAGAGATAAGCGCTATGAATTATATAAGTATCATCAAAAACGGTATTGTCAAGGACAACCCAACGTTCGTCCTAATGCTGGGTATGTGTCCCACACTGGCAACGACCACATCGGCGATGAACGGTCTGTCAATGGGACTCGCTACGATGGCAGTATTGATATGTACCAACTTCGTGATTTCATGTATGAAATCCATTACGCCCGACAAGGTGCGCATTCCTGTATTCATCGTGGTGATTGCTGCCTTTGTGACTATCCTGCAGTTACTGATCAAAGCGTATCTGCCCGATATCGATGCGGAGTTAGGCTTGTTCATCCCATTGATTGTGGTGAACTGTATCATCCTTGGTCGTGCCGAGGCATTTGCAGCCAAGAACTCGCCCGTAGCCGCTTTGTTTGATGGTATTGGCATCGGTCTTGGTTTCACCCTCGGTCTTACGCTGTTAGGTATCTGTCGTGAGATTCTCGGTGCTGGTTCTGTCTTTGGCTTCACCTTGTTGCCTGAGACCTACAACATCTTGCTCTTCATATTGCCACCAGGTGCTTTCATCACCCTTGGCTTCCTGATTGCGATCGTGAATAAAATGCGCAGCAATTCGTAATAACGATATAACGAAATAACGACATGGAATATATATTGATTTTCATTTCCGCCATCTTTGTGAACAACATCGTGTTGTCACAGTTCTTGGGCATCTGTCCGTTCCTCGGTGTATCGAAGAAGATTGATACCTCGCTGGGCATGTCCGCCGCCGTTGCCTTTGTGATGACACTTGCCACCATCGTGACATGGCTTGTACAGACATACGTGCTTAACGCTTTCGGTTTGCAATATCTGCAGACCATTGCCTTTATCCTCGTCATCGCCTCATTGGTGCAGATGGTCGAGATTATCCTGAAGAAGGTATCGCCCGCACTCTATCAGGCACTGGGCATCTTCCTGCCGTTGATTACCACCAACTGTGCCGTACTTGGTGTTGCCATCCTCGTGATACAAAAAGACTTCTCGCTGTTACAGTCTGTCGTTTACGCCTTCTCAACGGCTATCGGTTTTGGTTTGGCGTTGACAGTCTTTGCAGGTATGCGTGAGCAGTTAGAACTCTGTGATGTCCCCAAGGGCATGCGTGGCATGGCAATTGTCATGCTATCCGCAGGATTACTTTCCCTCGCCTTCATGGGCTTCTCAGGTGTCGATGGTGGTCTTCGCACCCTCTTCGGATTGGATTAATCAAAGTTACATAGAGTTAGGCGGCACCTATCCCCTCGAAAGGTGCCGCCTAACGTGTCGACAGCCCGCAGCAAACGGGTCGATAGGTGCCGCCTATCTACCCGAAAGGTGCCGCCTATCTACCTTACTTTTTTATACTTAATTGTGGGACATATTTTACGGGTTCCCCATCTCCCTTCAGCACATCAGCAAACTGCTGTGGACGAATGGTGACAGGTCCTCGCATGAACTCAGGAATGTTGTAGCACTTCATAAACTGTCGATGGAAGTCGGGGTCGGCACTTGGCAACTCGAAAGGCTTCGACCATCGACCGTTGCTGTCGATATGTGCAAAGAAAGGACGTGTATATTCTCCGTCGTATCGACGGCTACTAAATACCAACCATTTGCCATTGCTTGACCAGGAGTGATAGCTCTCCGTGTCCTTTGAGTTGATTTCGTGCAAGGGGCGAACCGCCTGTGTCTTCAGGTCCATCACCCACAGGTCGGCATCACGGTGCCAGATGTGGAACACGCCGTACTGACCCATGGTGAATACCAACCAACGTCCGTCGGGTGACACCCTCGGCAACGTAGCACTCATGTTCTGCTCCGCAGCATCAAACACCAGTTCGCGCTCTCCAAAGGTCATCGTCTCCGGGTCGAACGACTTACGGTAGATGTTGTATTTAACTTCCTTTCGCCTTTTTATCACTTGCGTTCCGTGCTCTAACGAGTCAACATATTCGAAGTGGGCACTACAGTAATACAGCGATTTGCCATCGGGCGCCCAATAGGGGAATACCTCCATCTCCGCCGGGTCGTTTTCTATATTAGTCACTTCGTTGCGTTCCACATCGTAGGCAATCAAATCGCTTTCTGCATCGAACACCTCAATCTTGTTTGGATTTGTGATTTGGAATACCTGAGCCGTGTTGTTCGTTGAATAGACTATCAGTTTCAGCCAAGGGTGCCAAGTGGGATACACACCTGCCGAGAGGATAGAGTCGTTCTTCATGTTGATTTTTTGCATCTTTCCGTCGTAAGCAATGAGCGTGCCGCCCATATTCTGGCGGGCATGGAACTGCATCCGGTCAGGGTTGTACTGCTGGTAATTGTGACAGTTGATACACTGTCCATTGCCCTCCTCGCTACATAGGATGTTGTCATAGATGACGCTCTCGTCGTAGTTCTCTAAGCAACGTTGGCTGATGGTGAGTTCCTCGTAACTGACGTATGAGGGATAGATAAGGCGGTAGCTTAGATAGGGGTCGATACTGTCCTTAGAGACATAGATGTTAAAGGGCTTGTACTTCGTCCACTGACCCTTGTAGCAGGCATAGACCTCTACACCGATACTCTTTCCTGTAGCACGGGCAACAAGTTGCTGCCAGTCATCCTGTCCGGGTTGAATCTTATTGCCATCACAAAGCAACTCTTTATCACCAACCGTAAACCGTGCCACCATCTGTTCTGCCTCTTGGTTCATTTCAAACGTCAGCGGTGCTATGTTCACGGGTATCGTCACCTCTTTGTAGTCGGGATATATGTCGGGCTGTTTGTTTGATGACGTATAGTCCTTCGGTATCTGTGGTCCACACGCTGTCACTATCGTCACAATCGATAATATCCATATAATTTTTCTCATAATGCTTCGTTCTTCGTTTCTCAAAGGTATGCTATATCATCCATGAGGAAATATTCAAAGAAATAGGTATCGCCAAACAACGGATAGAGTGCGTCACGTACCTCTTGGAATTCCCTATCATCGTATTGTTGCAACATCTGATCAATCTGCTGGTAGGTTTTCTTTATGCTGTCATCCACCTGCACCTGGAACGGGGAATTCTCTTCTATGACAGAATAGAGGTAGGCTGCCTCCTGATAGTAGCGGGGGATGGGTTTACCCTTATGCTGACTCATGTATTTCATGAACCGTGGCCAAAATTGCCTGCTGTTTTTTGTCCACAGGGCTGCTAACAGACACTGTTCCTGGAAGTAGGGGTCATCGCTATCCATTTCAGCCAGAAGGTTCATCAGGTATTTTTCCATATAACCTTGGTCCGCACCAACGACATCGGGATAATGCAGCATATGTATCACAGGACCTGTCTCTTTGTCTGTCTTTCTCTTTTCTGGTTGTTGCTGTAATTCCTCCAGATGCTCTGCCCACTGATCATAAAACAGTGTGTGCTTCAACATCTGGGTGTACTTATACATGACATTCGTCTCATCTGTCAACAGTCCGCACCGTGCCATGTACTTCAAATCTTGCACTCGCCAGCCAAACTCAACACCACCCTCGATACACATGTGGTGACAGTCGTTCAACATACCGTAATTGTAGTATATCAAGTTGCCGACAATCAATGATGCAGGAGGGGCAAAAGGTGAATCAGGTTTCTTAGAACCGTTGGCAAACCGGTACATCTCCGACCCCTGCCGCCCCAATCGCGTAAGTGCCAGGTTTCTCATCATCACGATGGCCCTCGTCGGGACGTCCTGCTGCTTGGCAGCCTCTTCCAGTACCTCTTCCCAGCGTAACTGCTCTATGTAGTGCTGCATAGCTACCTCATGATGGAAGTTCTCGTCCTTCATCCACATTTCCCGTACGCCATACACCGTTGCCACCAGTACTCCGATGACAATGAGATTCTGCCACCAACCCTTGTAGTTTCTGCGCTTTACGGCTTTCTTCTTCATCTCAACTTTCTTGAGCTTCGGTTGTTTCGCCGCACCGACTTTGCCTTTGTCTTTGTCTGACTGAAGAACCCATAACGTTTTTGTCTCACCTGTCTCAGTGAGATTATTGCTCTGTTCATGGTCAATGGCAGTCTGCCATTTGCCGATGGTCAGGATGACGAGACACAGTCCCAACATGGCGTAGGGCACATAGTAATCAGGGTAACTCTCAAGAATCTTGAAGATGGGCAGTACTGTCCACCACAGATTCACCATGTTCGTCTGGTAATACACATACTGGTAGCATAACAGTGGTATGGCTGCCACAGTCAATAGAGCCAATATGCTATCTGTCAACGTCTGCCAATGGTTTTTGTCTAAACGCCAGCACCAAAGTGCCATCAGCACTGTCGCAGCCAAGGCATACGAGCCGAACAACGGATAGCCGACGACGGTGGTCACCACAAGCAGCACACGCCGCCATATCCTATGTGCAGACAGGATGCGGTACACCCACAACAGGGCAACAATCACCATCACACCTATGGTAGCATCGAAATACCAACCTTTCAGCTTGATGGGATAGATCCAGTAGCCCATCTCCACGTTGGCTGCCAAAAGCAGCGCTACCGGCACTAGCAGCAATGGAGTCCATCGCCGACTGACCTTAAACGTGCGGCTCATCATCCACATCAATAATCCCCATAACAGGCATAAGATGGTTACGCCTAACACAGGGTTGTATAACAATTGCGTCAGGAAGCTGCCTACATAAGTGAGTAGTCCTCCTGGCACAACCATCTGTTGTCGGAAGAACAAGGGGGTGTCGAGAAAGAGATTTAGCTCCTGAATCTTCCAAAGCACATGGTACTCATAGGTCAGCAGCACAATGGCTATTGCCAGAAGCGCCACCAGACACACGAGGCCATGAGCATTTGCTTTCAGGTGTTTCAGTATCGTCATTTTTATAGGATTCAACAGAATTAGTACCAAACAACCTTTTTACCGTTGACGATATACAGACCACGTTGAGTAGGCTGCCCATTGAGCCGACGTCCATCCAGTGTATACCAGTGGTTATCATTCAACGTTCCACGTTTAACTTTCAACGTCTCAATGCCTGTAGGAGGTGTATCCGTTTGCTTCAATGTGCAGAAGGTGAAGTAGGTCGGCTCATCGAACATAGCGGGATGACTGGCATCCTTCAGGTACTTGCCTGTGCCGACATTCTTGATAGACCATCCCTTGCCATCGACATACTCCATGTTCCACACAGCACCTTTTGCAAGGTCCTGACCATTCTGATTGTTCAGATTACTGGAAATAAAGCAGCAGTCACCATCAACGACCTGTGTATTCAGATAGGCGTCGGCACCGTCCAGTTGGTAATAGTTGCCATCAGGATTGACGAGACGCAGGCGGAAGCCGCCACTGCTCTTCTGTAGTCTGAAGTAATAGCACTCATTAGAGACATCGAATGCACTCACGTAATTGCCATAACTCAGCGAACCACCCGTCTCGCAGTAGAAAGCCTTACCCTCATTTTCATTGACGATAGCCAAGTCCATGCCGGACAAATTTGACGTTGCACCAGTAATACGCTCGTCGACAGTGTAGTATTTGGTGTATTTCTCAGGATGGTTCATCACGTCAAGCACCTTCTCAGCATAGCGCTTACCAAAGGTACGATAGCCTGCTGCAGAGAAGTGCCAGGGGTCAGTACCATTGCCAGGAATGCCATCAGCAGACACCACATGACCCGTAGGAATCACCTCGGGAATTTTAGCAACCACATGATTATGCCAAGAACAGCCACCACCCATATTCTCATATTCTGTCTCACCAACAAAGATGGGTACTTCGGAAGCTTTGAGTCCCAGGTCGTGTAGCATGTCCTTATAAATCTTCTTAACCATGCTTGGCCATTTCTCGTCACCATTGTTCGATTCGCCCTGATGCAACAGAATGCCCTTGATGACACCCACCTCCTGAGCCTTCTTTGCCATCTCAATAATACGACCATAAGGATTGCCACCATAATGACGCTTGGCAAGCGTAACCCACCACTCATTAGGGTTGTCCTTCATCTTCTGCTCGTACAAATCCTTGTCGAACATCTCGATAGGACTACCACCCATGGCAACGGCAATGACGCCAATTTTCTTGTCAGGGAGTTGCTCCACCATGGTACGGCCGAAATAGTCCGTAGGACCAAGTTTTCCATCAGGGCTGACAATAGGGCACTCAGCCTTATACCAGTTGCCCAGCGTACGTTTGGGATTGTTGAAGTTGCAGGTGGCGAGCATCTGGAAACGCTCGTCGACATTACCCACATCTTGGGACTCCCATTGGGCATTGCCCTCCATGTTTGACTGACCAAAACAAATATAGATGTAGAAATTAGGATCTACCTCAGCTTTTGCACCCATCACGGTGCATAGCAGCATCATAACTGTTAGAAAATAGTGTTTCATCTTTATATTCGTATTTTATTTATATTGTTTTTCAGCTATTTATTTTACGGCTGCAAAGGTACAAAAGAATAGTGTAACGCCCTTTTTAATGCGTTCCATGTACTTTGCCATTCGTAACATGTGATGCAAGAGACATCCTAAAAATTTTGTTTATTACCCAATATTTCGTACCTTTGCACCATACATCAATTAAACGGTACAGGAATTACAACTAAATTACAAATATTCATGAAAAGAATTTTTACTTTCATCTTTATTGGGCTGGTGGTCAGCACAGCTGTCCAAGGAGCGAAGCCTCGTACATCGTTAAAGATTTACGCCACCAAAAAACAGACGGTCAGCGGCTTTGGAGGTGCCTGTTGCGACGGTGCCATGAAACCGTTTGGCACCGACAATGCCTGTGTAAATAAACTCTATGGTCCCAAGTCAAAGATTGGGCTGAACATCATGCGTATGGAAATCTCACCGAGTTTTACAGGTGACAACTGGGGTGACTACGACTGGAACGGCTCGCTGCCTTCAGTCAAGATATGCAAGAATCGCGGAGGTATTGTCTTTGGTACTCCTTGGTCACCTCCTGGAGATTACAAGACGAATGGTACTGCTCAGGGTGGCAATGCTGAAGATCAGGGATACCAGAAAGGTAAGTTGCGTGAGGACTGCTACGAGAAGTTCTTCCCGTGGCTGAATACCTATTTGAAGTGGATGAAAGATCATGGTGTCGTTGTTGATGCCGTATCCCTCCAGAATGAACCAGACTGGTGGGTCAATTACTCTGGCTGCCTCTATGACCCCCAGGACTTGGTAAAACTTGTCAAGAACTATGCCCACCTGCTCGATCGTGAGACCTTTGAGGGTGTACGCATTATCAGTGGTGAGCCATTGGGTTTCACTCAGAACTATACTGACCCACTTATGCAGGACGAGACATGTCGTGAACAGGTTGACATTGTAGCAGGTCACCTCTATGGCCATTTGCCCCTTCAGTATATGAAGCCTGCGGGTGTGCTTCCTCTCAAGTACGGCAAGGAGTTATGGATGACAGAACACTCTGTGACCGACAATACCGGTGCACTGCCCACATGGAATGACAACCTGATTTTCGCCGAGGAGTTGAACGAGTGTATGCTGGCAGGTTGCACGGGTTACATCTATTGGTATCTGCGTGCCCATTGGGCTTTTGCCGGCACTGGTGAGACACAGTATGGCGCAGCCAACAAAAAAGACGAACTGCTGCCTCGTGCCTTTGTCATGTCTCATTTCTCGAAGAATGTCACTGGTTCCACCCGCTTAGAGACGTCACAAGATGTTAACGCAGGACGCACGAAAGAGGAAATCTTACAGGACGAACAGTTCTCGGCATACCAGAAGGGTGACTCTATTATTGTCATGGCTATCAACGCAAGGGAGGAAACACGCGATGTAAAAATCACTCTTCCGTACAACGTGAAGAGCGGTGAATTGTGGTTGTCAACAGGCAACGAGACGGAGAACCTCTGCCAGAAGTCAAAACTTGACGACATCACTGAACCGACCAACGAGTATCTCTATGAGATGCCTGCTCAAAGTCTGAGCACCTTTATCTTTATGCTGGATAATGGCAGCACAGCTATCGAGAGAGTAGGGCAGGGTGATGATGATAGTCCCAAGACCTATTACGATTTGCAAGGACACCAGCTGACCGAGCCTCATGGACTCTGCATTGAGAGAAGTGCTGACGGAAGTTCCAGAAAAGTCTATATGAATCCATAGGAATTGAACGAGAGTATACAAAAAAACATCCTGTCACAAAGAAAAACGTGACAGGATGTTTTTTATGATTATTTGTTTGACAGTATTTTGCGACTGTGCTTTACTCCGTTCTTATCAGTATATTGCTCGATGACGATGCCACGATGACTGTTCGTGTTTGAGAGTTTGTGGCCAGAGAGGTCGTAGCGCTGAGTATTAACAGCCCGACCGTCTTCTACATCATTGATACTTGTAGACCCTTCTTCTGTAAACTGCCATGCATCTACGTAGAAATCTGTAGCTGCCGTGACAACGAGATAGAGATTGTTCTTTACGCCTATACATTTGTCGGTAGGAAGTTCGATGGTCTGGTCTTCCATTTCTGTTGACGAGAACTCGATGGCAGCGATTTTTGTCTTGGGTGAAGTACCATTGCGTAACTCCATCGTACCCGTTCCTTTGGCGCGCAGTGTGAATTTCGTAGCGCCCTTTGTTCCGTAGTCTACCTTGCGTACGTTAATCCACGAGCCTTCCTTCATCTGCACCTGCATATTCTCTGAAGCATCGTTACCCAACTTATTGATTTTGGTGTTCTTCTTGATGTTGGTGAAGTCCTCGTAGTTGATGCCGCCGCAGCTTGCCATCGTTTCGGCCTGCTGTAATTCGTAGGGGTTCAGATTCTTGATTTGTGTGACACCTTCAAGATTCGTTGTAACCTGATTGATTGTCGCCTCCTCTTCGTTAACCTTTGCTTTGTTTACACAGAGAGAGCGGAAAATACCACAGTCGCTCTCAATAATATTGTCTTTTTTCCAACTCTCCATCAAGGCTCCATTATGATAGAGATGATAGTACTGCCCCTGGAATTTCTGCAGGTGCGAGTGATTGTTGTTTGTTCCATTGCCGGGATGAGGACCATAGACCCCTTTATACACCCAAGAGTCAGGGTTTGATGGGTCGTCGCTGACCATATAGCACATAGTGCAGGTATTGGGCTTTGAAACGCTGATGCCATGCTCTTGCTGGTAGGCATTCCAATCTGCATCATTACGATCTGCCCAGTTTGAACAATAGGTATAGACGAACTTGCCACCTATTACGTTCAGTTCGTTAGCCTCGAAGTGGTAAGGTGCATGTATCTTGACCGCCGAACCGTCGACTTCGGTCATCGAAGGTTTCAGCTTCACAATACGTGCTGCTTCGGGCATAATTGTACTTGGACCAAGACCGCCAAAAGAGATCCAACCCACACCGTTGTCATCGATGGTCACACCTGGGTCAAAATTGGCATTAGTACCTGACGCATTGGCACCTGGGGTGTCGTAATGAATCATCAGTTTGTTGTTGGGCGACTTCCAGGGGCCGATAGGTGACTCTGCACTCAGCACACCTACGCCATGACTGCTGTTGCAAAAGTAAAGGAAGAACTCGTCCTTGTCCGTGGTATCATTGTGACGCCAAGTAACAGATGGGGCCCATGAGACACCATAACCTTGATACCAAGGGCTTGTTACCCATGAGGAGCAAAGCTTCTTCGTGTCAATGGTGCCATGGAAGGTCCAGTTGACCATGTCGTCAGTGGAGAACACTACAATAGACTTGATTTCCCCATAGTTGTTCTCGCCCTTCTTACCATTAGCGACAAACTGCTGGTGGTCATTAGAGCCATAGACATACATTCGTCCGTTATATTCCAGTGCCGTGGGGTCGGCACAGAAGATGTTGGCACTGATAGGGTTGTTGTTACCTGAACCTTTGTAGTCGGTTGCTATTGTTTGTGCATTGGTGAGCATAGATACTACCATCATGGTAGCAGTTAAGAATAGTTTCTTATACATGTTTATCATTTGTTTTTCGTTTTCAACGTGCAAAGGTAAAATAAAGAACTCATATTTGCGACATCCTCCTGTTTCATATACTTTCTCTAATGTATCAGACGTAAAAAAGGGACCTGCATCTTCACAGATACAGGCCCCAACATGTAAAGTTCTAAAATATTACCTTGAAGGTAAATTTCTCTATTTAATTACTTGACAACATACTTGTTACCGTTCTTGATAACAATGCCCTTGTAATTATTGGATACACGCTGACCAGCGAGGTTATAGATAGCGTCAGAGTTATTGGTCTTGTTGGTATCAACACTCTTGATGCCAGTTCCACCATCGAACTCGTGAGGATCAGTACCTGCACCTTCCTTCACCCAGAAGTTCGTTGCACCAGTTTCATTAATCAGGTTCTCCCAAGTCTTACCTGCTTCAAGGTCAGCCTTCAGATACCACTCAACGTCAGTAATCTCATAGTCGCAAGCATCCTTGATCTCAGCCATATTGAAGGCGATAGACTTCATGCCCTTGCCAGCGCACTCATTAGGAATAGTGAATGTCTGCTCGAACTCCTGCCACTCAGTTGTGAAGTTTACATCACCGATAGCTGCCCAGTGGATGTAACCACCAGGTGCTGCGTGACACTGTGTAGTAGTCTTAGCTTCCTTAGAAGCCTTATATTTGAACTTGAGAACAGTTACTTCACCAGCTTCAAGCGCGCGGTTAGCAACAAAGAAGAACTGGTTGTCCCAAGTCTCACCTGTACCACCTTCTTCCTCACGCTGTGGGTTATCACCTTGAGCTGTATCAGACAAATCATCTCTCTCCAGACCATGTACAACAATTGCAGTATTGTTAGTAACAACATCAATAGGATTCTTTACTTCGCCCTCAAGCATCTCGAATGCCATAGACTTATACTCTGTGTCAAGGTAAACCTTCCAGACACCAGAACCTGGCAAAGTCAACTTAGCAAGACTTGCTGGAGCGTAGTCCATCCAGTTATCTGGATCGTTGGTGATGGAGCCAGCAGGCTTCAATGTATTGCCCTTGAAAGCAGCATCGTTACCGCGAACGGTAGAGATCATGAGTTCAGATACATAAGTATCTTTTTTGCCCTTCTCACCGACAGTAGCTGTCAGGCAGCCTGCATCTGCATCTTCAGTGAATTCAATGGCATTGTCAAGGTCATAGTCACGACCTTCATCTTTATTGGCACCTGCTACGAAGTAACCCTCGTCGAGTTTCATGTTCTTCCAAGAGAGGTCGTCGAAATAGAAGTCGATAGCATCCTTGTCATTCTGGTTCAACTGGAATGCGATTGACCACATACCACTCATATCATCAGCAACATCCATCGTGCCGTCAAACTCCTGCCACTCTTCTTTGAAAGTAATGTCACCGATAGCGTGCCAAATGAGGTAAGCAGAGGGGTTCTGCAGGTGGCTCTGAGTTGCTACTTTAACTTCCTTTGAAGCCTTGTAGCGGAAGTGAATCTTGAGCTGTGTACCAGCCTTCCACTCCTTTGGAGACTGAATCCAGAACTGGTTGTCCCATGCAGCAGCATCACCCTCAGTGATAGCAGGCTTGCCATGAACAACGAAAACTTTGTTACCGTCAACTTCTTCGATCCTAGCGGGGAATGGATCCCAACCACCATCATCATTCAAGTTTTCTCCTCTTTCCTTACCCCAAGCGCAAATCTTGAAGTTGTTTTCCGCATCGTTCCATTTCGTGTCAGCAAGACCCATTGATGCCCATGTTTTCGAAGCATCACCATTTTCAATGTTTTCAATCCACTCAACAGGACGCGATTCTTTTTTATTGTGACCTACTTTCACCCACTTCCACTCGATAGTGGCTGTGGCACCACCAGGCTGAGCAACAAGGTTACAAGAAGTACCGCCGATAGCACTGTACTCCCATTCTACTTCTGCCCACTCTGTACCGATAGCGACTGAAGCACCTTTCTGTTGGCCGTCACCCCAACCCCAACCCATGTTGACGTTGATGGTAACAGCTTCAGAGGCCTTCACCATAGCTGTCACTTTGTAAGAGCCGTCCAGTTCTGTAGGGATACCGTCGGCAATGAAATACTGGTGCCAAGCTCCTTCATTAAGAGCAATCTTGTAGTACTCAACACCACCCTGTGTCTTAACAATCACATCACTGGTTTCTTCAGCGTCGTCTTTCACCTCGACGTACTTGAACATTGCACCGTAGTCGGTCATCACACCGTCTACCCATTCTGGAACATAACCCATCACGTAGAATGGGAAGCCAGTGTTTTGGGAGTAGTCGATTTTGTAATCTTCTACCCACTCCGCTTTTGCTCCCATGAAACATGCCAAGAGAGCAACAAGAGTAAATAATTTTTTCATCATAAAAAAATTTAGTTAATAATAAAAGATAAAATTAATAAAATAATAAAAGTAATTTAAGAGAGATAATTGCCAGGAAGATGAGAGGACAAGACCCTATCCCCTGGCAACTATGAGTTCGCTATTTTCCACTGAGCGCATCGCAGAACGCCTTGTAGGTCGCTGTGCGCACCCAGTCCTTGGTAGTGCTATCGATAGCCCAGAGACCGACAGGGTCGCTGGTGTCGACCATGTTGCCCTTACAGAGACCTGCCTGTTTGTCACTTGGAATCGTTTTCATATACTTCTTGATGACGTAGCCATAGTAGTCAGCGAGTTGCTGGCGCTGGGCATCAGTGATATCTTTTGCTGCCACACTTACACCATCCGCATTCAAATATTTGATGTCGAAATTAGAAATACGAATCAGTTTGTCAGTCTTGGCAAGACCCTCCATAAGTTTGTCGAGAGACTTTCTGTTGTTTTCCTGCGTGGCTGCATCCTCGCTGTAGGTGAGACTCAGTTTGGCATTGATACCGTCAATCTTGGCACCCTTGTTGCTCCAAATTCCTATCCAATACATGAGACTTTCCAGTTTCTTTTCGTTGTCAAGTCCGGACTCACTGATGAAGAATTTCAGTTCTGATGAGGTTCCACCATGCTCTTCGAAGGCTGCTTTTGCTAATTTGGATACCACTGGAGCATAGTTCTCGCTGCCCAGCACGTCCTGCCAGAAAATCTGGCTCATAGAGTGCTTGAGGTCGTACATGCCATTGTCAAGTACAGCATTGACATTGATAGCCTCGTCGATGAGGTCGAAGGTCTTGATACGACCAGCATTGATCTTCATCAGACCATCGCACCATGCCTTGGCGGCATAGTTGATAGTGTCTCTTTTCTCCTCTGCCGTCTGTGGGCGGTGGTTATCAGGTGCGTGAATAACCTTCACGTCCTGGATATAGACATCAGCATTCAGGTTACCCTCAATCATGAAGTAGCCCTGCTCTACATCCTCTGCAGGCTTCAGGTCTTCAATGACAATTTTGTTCCATTTGCCTCCCTTGATAGGGAACTTCTTGTCGGTAGCCTTTTCGCCTTCGCCTTCCTGAATTTTATTGCCAGAGAAGGTACAGACAATCGTTTCATCCTTGTCGGTCTTGGCATTGAAAGTGACGGTGTAGGTTCCTAACGGGTCAATGACAAAGTCCTCAACGATATAGACTTTTGCTCTTTTGGGAACCTTCAGGGCATTGTTGCTGCCGTCGTAATTCTTGACGATGCCAGTTTTGTTGCTACCTGATCCGTCTTTGATAATGGTGCCTGTGAACTCCTCCATGGTAGTATAGTCCACAAACTTATCCTCAATAGGATCTACTGGAATCTCAATAGGAGCCGTGAGATAGTTCAACCAATCATCAGCCTGGTTGGCATTGGCGAAGAGAGGACTGCCGAACACGGTGCCATCGATATCCGCAACATGGTCGAGTAGGTCGGACATGTCCAGGAAGTTCATCATACCTTTCTCGTTGACGATGGCAGCTGACATCAAGGTAGTGCCGAAAGCGACATCGTCGAAGTTGGTGATGGCTGCAGCATGTGCCAGTTCCTGTTTATTGAACTCTGATACCTTCAGTAAGGTGCCAAGTGACATGTTAGGATAGGTGTTCCTGTCGATGTATGACTTCACGGCATCCAACTCCTTGTAAGGTATGATGTAAGACGGATCCGGTTCTGCAGTGAAATTGTCAGTCGTATTATAGTCGGCGCAGGAAACTGCAAGTGCTCCTGCAACCATCATGAAGAGACTGTTTCTAAATGTTTTGTTCATATTTTTAGCCTCCTATTCTTATTTAACATACAATGTTTCGAAGAATTCCTTCTTGTTTGACTCACGAGTCTGAACAACGAGCGTATCGGTTGTAGATACCTGGATGTTGCTGTTGTTGAAGTTGACGTTGTAAGCCAGACGGAGAATGTCACGTTGAACAGGTTTGCCATCGTTGCTTCCCCATTGGTATTCCTTATATTCAGACTTCTCTGTTCCCTTGACGATGAATTCGCCAGAGCCATCGGCTGTCACACCCTCGTCATCGGTGGAGATGGTGCATGTATTGCCATTGAACGTAAGGATGAGGTTACAGGTGATGGAAGCACCTGAGGTCTTGAAAGAGACAGGGAATATGGCCTGTGTCATGTTCTTGGTGCGAATGCTACATACCTCATCGTTAGCATTCACAGGATTCTCCGTGTAATGCTCGACGTCTGTGTTAACCAGCGAGAAGTCCTTGCGGACAATCATACTGGTGACTCCGTTTTCTGTCACATTGTCTACACCGCGGCGAATATATTTGCCCTGCCAGGGGTTCATATACTTCACACAGTAAAGCACGTAGTCCTTGGCGAGAACATCCCAATCCTCTGTATTGGTGCGAGAAGGACTGAGACCTTCACGTGGTGTACCTGTGAGGATATGGTCAATACCTGTAACTTTCGTCATTAAAAGTGGAATGACATAGGTATTTTCTACAGCTTTTGGATCGCTGAAGAACTTATCCGTGAACTCCACTTCGATATAGCCACGTGTGTCACCCTTGTAAGGGATCGTGTTGCCAACAAGATGATAGTAGTCAGATGGCATGGGAGTAACGGGATTTGACTTGTTACCGCCCGCATCCACAAACCAGAGATTGTTGCAGAGCGTCTCGTCAATGACAACATCTGCAACGGCGTCACGCCCATTATAGGCACCACCCATAGTTGCCCATATACGGCACTTGTGCTCGTTGTCGAGCGTGTTGTCGTAGATATCATTACCAAGTATGAGTGTGCGTACAGGGTTCTGATAGGCGAAGTAGGCTGTCGTACCTTCTTCGTAGTCAGGGAACTCTCTATCTGAATTATAGCATGATGCGTATGTGAGAGATAGTGCTCCCAAGGCTACACCGTATATATATGTCTTAAGCTTCTTCATTGTTATTAACAATTTAACAAGTTATCATCTACAATTATTATTTCCAACCCTTATTTTGCTTGAGGTTCTCCCATCTGAGTATTTCGCTCTTCGGAATGGGTCCGTAACACTGATAAGAACTATCGTATTTACGTTCCTCCACATCAATGACTTTATAGGTGAGTTCGCCCGTATCGTCGTTGCGGTTAATCTCCATACCCTTCACAGTTTCATTGAGTGGTAACATCCAACGACGGAGGTCCCAGAAGCGCTTATTCTCAAAACACAACTCAAGACGGCGCTCATTACGAATCAAGTCTCTCATCTTATCTTGTTTGTCTGCACATTCTTCGAGATAGACATCCCCTTCTGGAAGCGGTTTTCCTATAGCGTCTGTTGCGAGTCCGGCACGTTCACGGATAGCCTTGATGACATCGTAAGCCGTGAAGCCTACACCGGCACCATCCTTTTTAGGTCCCCAGGCATCGTTAGCGGCTTCTGCATAAGCCAAGAAGATTTCCGTATAACGGATGCGAGGATAGACGTGATATTGCGATATTTCCGAGCCACTTGAAGGAGTAAGTACGTCGTCACGAAGGAGTTTCTTCAGGTAATAACCGGTACGGGTTGATGTGGCGCGAGCGTCGATGTTGTCATCGCTCTCGTTCTTGTCGTTAGGATATTTACCAGTGATGATGGCAGGGCTTCCACTTTTGAATACGGTACCGTTATAGATGACATAGTCACTCAAACGTGGGTCACGGTTTTCATACGGATTTTTTGCATCGTAGCCAGATTTTGCATCACTGATGGGACGACCGTTACGCATGGGGAATGCATCCACGAGGTTCTGGGAAGGATTGACGCGACCATTGCCATAGAGCGTTGGGGGGTAGTTCTCACCTTCCTGACTGGTATTCTTATGACGATCTTCACGCCACAGGATTTCCGGCATCTCGGAAGCACTGGGCTCGAGTTTGGTTTTGTTCTTGAACCAGATATGACCGTCCTTGTCAAATCCGTCTAATCCACCGATACGCTTGAGCACATTGGCGCAGAGAGTGGCTGCCTGCGCAGAAGTCACACCACTCTGGGCGCTGAAAGCAGGACTGGCAGCCAGTAGGGCGACCTGTGCCTTGATGGCCTCGGCAATTCTGCCGGACATCAGACCTGTTGATCTGCTACCGAATACGAGGTTGTAACCTGTCATCTGAGCGCCAAGATCTAGATACTTTTGGGGAATTTCCTCATTGCTTTCGACGTCCACATAATCTACAGGGAGTAGGGCGATGGCACTGTCGCAGTCTGCAAAACATTGCTTTACGCAGTCTGCAAAGGTTGCACGGGCTTGGTTGAAGTCCGAACTACCGTCTTCTGGAGAGGTCAGCAAGGGTACGCCGTAGAGAATATTATCGTCTGCATAGCCACCATGAGCCTGAAGCAGATAATAATAGAAGAGCGCGCGAAGACCGAAAGCCTCGCCTTTCAGACGGTCAACGAACATCTTTTGCTTGGAAATAGCACTGGGTGCCCACTTCACATCCTCAACAATGGTGAAGAAGAGATTGATGTACTGAATACCATCCTTGCAGTTGTCCCATTGTGACATGGGGTTATTGTCTGAGGCCCATGTACCCGTAGCCATACTCAGATAATTGCTGCTTTTCTGGTTAGTGACAGCATCATCTGTGGCAACGTCCGTCTGTGTGGTCGTCATATAGGGAAGACGACTATAGCCGTACATGACCAAGCCATTAGCCCACTTAGACTCCTCAGTCAGGTCTTCCAGTTGTCGATTGTTCTCCTTTGCCGGTTCGAACATGTCTTCACATGAGCAGAAAGCGAAGAGACCGATCAATAATAATAAAATATTTCTTGTTTTCATTTTCATTTCACTTTTCATATTTCATTCTTTCTCATTAGAGGGTTACCTTAACACCGAGATTATAGAAGCGAGTCTGTGGTGCATAACCAACGCTTGTTTCCATTATCTTGCGATTCTTTGAAATCGTGAGAAGGTCGTTTCCGTTAATATAGACAGAGAGAGCCTTTACCCACTTTCCTTCAAACAATTCCTTCGGGAAATCGTAAGTCAACTGTATCTTCCTGAGGTTGAAACGGTCTGTGCTGTAGAGCCAGAAAGAAGATGCTGCGCCGTTTGAAGTATCCATGGTGGTCAGACGGGGATGTGTTGCCACATCTGCTGTCTCCTGAGTCCAACGACCACGAGCGTTGACTGAGTACTTAGCTTCGCCACTCATGAAGTAGTAGCTGCCGTTATTCAGTGCATAAGCACCGAACTGACCGTTACCCAACATGAAGAGTGTCCAGTTCTTATATTTGAGCGTGAGGTTCACGCCAAAAGTGAGAGGAGCACCATAAGTGCCATACTTGCCAAGATCAACCATATCTTTACTGTCGATGACGCCATCAGCGTTCACATCCTCGTACTTCAAGTCACCTGGCTGGAGATAGCTGGCACCATTCAGCTTATATTGAGGAAGATCACCTTTCAACTTGTACTTTCCTGCCGACTCGTCCCAATCAAAGTCGTTGACTGTATAGAAACCAAGGCATTTATAACCGCGAATGGCATCCAGCGCATGTCCCTCCACCTTTTGATTGTCATATTCTACGAGTTCATCGTACTTGGTGTTTTCAGTTTTAAGATAGGTACCAACTAATCCCAACTGGGCATATACCTTACCAAACTGCTTCTGGGCTGTTATGCTGAAGTCAAGACCCTTACGATTTTGAATATTATTGTTGATGACAGGCTTGAATGAACCACCATTAAGACCATTCTGCAAGTGTGATGGGAAATGGGTTGGGTTCTGGATAATAAAACCGTCCATATCTGTATTGAAGTAGGTCAGTTCTGCGGCAATCAACTTGTTGAAGAATGAACTGCGAAGTGTCAGCGAGAACTCCTTGCGATGAATGAAGTCGAGAGCGGGGTTGCTACCTACTTTAGAGTAAGTATAGCTCGTGCTGGAGCCTTCGTTCCAAGTAAAGCCGCTACCATTCTGATCCCAAGTGGCTTCATAGAGATACCAGTTGTTGTAGTCGTCGTTACCCAGATAGATATCAATATCCTCGTTCAATCTGCTTAATGAGGCACTGATCATGAGGTCGTCAACAAAACTTCCCTCCATAAATTTCTCCTTGGCGATGTTCCAGCCAAGGGTGAATGAATGTGAGATAGCTTCGCGATTGCCTTTAGGAAGACGGGCAGAATGTACACCAGCCAAAGACACATCAGCAAAGTAACGACCCATAAAGTCGTAACCAGCCTGAAGTCCCAGGTTGGCATTGGCATAACGGTGATAACCACCACTGCCGCTACGTGTTGTGGTAAACATGTTTCCAAGCAGCATACCCGTAACATGGTGTTTGCCAGCAAAAGTGTTCTCATAGTCAAAATGACCATTCCAGCTGATAGTCTGGCGGTATTTGCTGTTTGACTGGTTCATGTGACCACTGATGATTTCATCATTCTGCTGAGTAAGACCGACAATAGCGTCGTTTTCGCCGTTGTAGTTACTCCAAGTCGGGATGAACACGGCGTACTGGTTGTCGTATGACAAGCTGTAACTGGCTGCATAGTCAATGGAGAACAATGTCTTGAATGACAATCCCTTGATTAAATGGTTCATGTCATAGTTAATACCGGCATCGAACTGGAACTGACGACTGACGTCTTGTGTCTTACCACCGAAATAGCAGTCAGCAATGATATTTGTCTGGGTGGATTTTGTTCCTCCAGGGAAATATCTCCCGTCAAGTAGGTTGAGGGATTTACCCAACATTTCAATGGCTTTGGTGGCATTCGGGTCAACCATGTCAATTGGAATCAATGGAGCCGCATTTTCTGGGAAGTTTGGACGCATGGAAGCCGCCTCACTCCAGAAATTACCCTTGTTACTGTGAGCATTCCAGAATGTAGCACTTGCATTCACATAACCCGATATGAACTTGTTGACAACGAGATCCACATTACCACGTACGCTGAAACGATCCGTATAATTATCCTTGGCATTGCCAAAGTTGATAAGGTCTGCACTACGATAGTAGTTAATGTTCGTATAGAAGTGTGCACGAGAACCACCACCTTGAATTTCAGCTGTAGCTTCGGAACGGTTATAAACTTTGCGAATATATTCGTCCGAATAGTAGTTGATGTTGGGGTAGCGGTAAGGATTGATACCTGCAGCATGGTTATAGATATCCTGCTTGCTGTACCTTGGACCTATGCCGTCGTTTGCACGGGCTTCGTTGTAGAGCGTCATGTATTCTGCAGAACCCAAATACTCGGGGAATTCCTTGGCAACATGGAAACCTGTGTTGACATTGGCGGTAATCTGAAGACCGTCCACTTTACCACGCTTGGTGGTAATCAGGATAGCACCCTTGGCACCCTTGGCACCATAGAGCACAACAGCCTGTGCGCTCTTTAGGAAGGTTATCTGTTCAATTTCAGAAGGTAGAACATTGTTAGACGGACGCTTCACACCGTCGATAATCACGAGTGGAAGATTGCCGTCGTCATTAGTGTCAAGACGGTCATTGTCCATACCCCAAAGGTTATTGCCGTTCCAACCGCCAACGAGAGCCATCATGTCTTCAAGGCTACTCATCGTATAGTCCTTTTTCGACAACTCTTCCATGTCCACATAGGAGATACCTCCGAGAAGTTGGCTGGCATCCTTGTCACGGAATGCAACATGGACTTTCTTCTTAGCCACAGTAGTAGAATCAGCGTCGTCAGTAGTCTGGGCATTGACCGTCAATGGCGATGCTGCCAACATGGCAAAGAGAAATATATTTGTTGTTATTTTCTTCATAATCATTATTAATTTATAGCGGTAGTATATTTTCACTATTCACTTATCATTCTTTTACCATCCTGGGTTCTGTTTGAATCCTTCGTATAGATAAGTATCCTTGTCTGGAAGCGGGAACCAGTAGTGCTTGGACTCCAAACGACGGGTAATCAGATCTTTCTTGTGGAAATTTCCAACCTTTGCGTCCTTTGGATCGTTGTTTTTAAACCAGTCATCGTCTTGCAGACGCTCAAACTCATGAGAGTATTTTACCGTGTAAGGAGGCTCTGTCAGGAGAAGCCAACGCTGAAGGTCGCACCAGCGAGTACCTTCAAATGAAAGTTCCACGGCACGCTCACGGCGTACTTCATCAATGAAGTGCTCTCTGGTATCCATGAGGTTTGACTGAACATGCTCCATAGGATAATCTGCAGAGTTTACGCGATCGCGGAGAACATTGATGGCGTCAACAGCAGACAATGAACAATAGCTGGTTCTTTCCTTCAGTTGTCCTGGAGAGGTTGCAATTGCAGCCCTAGCTTCTGCGTACATCAGGTAAACGTCTGCCAAACGCATGTAACAGAGATAGCAGTGGAATGCGTGACCGCTTTCCCATCCGTAACACCATCTGTCTAATTCGTTACACTGGTGAGGTACAAGCTTCTGGATAAAATAGCCCGTGCTGCTTCCGTGGTCAACTTCGCGCATGGCACCATCTGAGTAAAGTGAACAATAATCGAGTTTCAGGTTCTTCTGTGCGTCAGTGAAGTTTTCGGTATTGAGCACATAGTGGAAGCCGTCGAACACGATATCATGATAGAAACGTGGATCGCGATTCTTGTAGGGATGCTCTGGATCCCATCCAGACTTCGGGTTCAGCACATACACACCATTCTGTACCAAATAGATAGGCTGTCCGTTAGCCATACCATACTGGTCGATGAGGTTGGCTGTCGGGTGGTGGATAATGTTGTCGTGAGGCACAATACCTAAAACCTTCGGACCAAAAATCTTGGAGCAGTTCCAGTTACAATCATCGTTTTGTGAAATGCCACGGAAGATAGCCTCTGTAGAACCAGGCTGTAGCCAGTTCTGATGCTCTGTATAGAAGATATCTGAGTAGCAAGTCTCTGCATTATCATCCTTCGTGTGGTCGTAGATGTTAGAATATTTGAATTCTGCAAGTTTGTACTTAACTTGACCTCTCTTGACCATCTCAAGGGCTTTGCCGAGGGCTTCAGCAGCCTTCTTACAATAGGCCTCGTCGTAATCATAGGTTTTGCCGTTGGAACTGGCACCTAACAACTGGGCAACACCACCGTCCTTGGTCTTCTCAAACTCCTTCATGAGCGGAGAACCAGCCCAGAGGTAGCACTTGCCAAGGTAGCAAAGAGCCATGAATTTGTTGACACGCAGGTCATTCTTTCCTGAAGTCTGCATACCAGCAAGAGTTTCGTCCCAATCCATAGGAAGCAGGTTATATGCCATTTCAAAGTCTTTAGCACAGCGATCTGCACATTCCTGGAAAGAAAGACGGGGAAGTTGTGGAATCTCAGAATCAAAAGCCTCGTCAATATATGGCAGGCCGCCGAAGTAACACATCAACTCAAAATGCCACCATGCACGGAAGAAATACATCTGTCCGAGCAACAGGTCACGCTCTTCGTCTGTGCCAACGAGTGATTTAATGTTCTCAATACCCATATTACACTTACGAATAGAGTACCAAGCACCTTTCCAAAGTGAATATTTATTCGCCCAAGAACCGTCTTTTCCTGCGCCATTCAGCCAGCATTGACCGTTGGTGTACCAGTTACGGTAGTTGCCAAGGTCAACCTGATGGTCCATGTGCGCATAGCCTTCGGGGTTGTGTACTGCGTCATCGCCCCAGTTCCATGAGGTACAATAGTTGGCCATCTCCTTATTGGGGATGTTGTCATAGATCTCCTCAATATATCCCTGGAAGTTGCGGAAGTTCTTGAATGCTTCATCTTCGGCAATGATAGCCTCTTTCTCCTTGTCAAGCCAGTCGGTGCATGAAGTGAAGGATACACCGCCCGCTAAGAGAAGCAACGCACCGCACAAAAGGGTTTTAATATTATTATAGTATTTCATAATATATATACGCGATTAAATATAAAGCTTAAATCCGAAGTTATAACGTCTGACAGTGGGGTAGGCACCGCCGGCACCACTCCATCCGTAGTTACTCTCACGGTCGTCAGGCATCTTTGTAATTAAGAAAAGGTTGTTACCGTTGATATAAATCTTCAGGCTTGAGAAACCAAGTTTCTTAATCCAACCCTTAGTCCATGTGTATGCAATTTCCACGTTCTTCAGGCGGAAATAGGAACCATCGAAGAGGAATTGTGTACCGTTGTTGTACGAAACCTGAGTAGTGAAACGTGGTACTACTACCTCGCCCGTTCCTGTTGCAGGGTTCCACCAAGAGCCAGTATCATATACGGTAAGAAGTTTGTCGTTGAAAGATGTAAGCGTTACGTCACGGGTGACGCCTGTTACGCCATAGAGCTGTGCAAACACACTGAAGCCCTTCCATTCCCAACCGATGGTAGCATTATAGGTGTGCTCTGGATTTCCAGTGTAACCGTAAGGTGCCTGGTCGTTTGTTTCGTCAACGACGCCATCACCATTGAAGTCAACGATATAATGGTCACCGATGAGTACCTGACTATCATCTTTCTCACGTGCTGGCGTACTGTAGAGCTCGTCATAGGTACTGATAAAGCCCTTGTCAATGAAGGATACATATTGTCCCTGAGAATAACCCTGTGCTTTACGGTAACTTGGTATCAATTCCGGGTCATCCTTCAATTTAATCTCGTTGTGTGCGTAGGTATAGTTGGCATTTGCCCAGAAACGCATACCATTCTTCAAAACCTTATTGAAGCGAAGTTCAAACTCGAAACCAACGTTCTTTATCTTACCCTTGTTGATGTCTGGAGTCTTGGCTGCACCATAGTATGAAGGTACGGTGCGATCACTTCCTGAGATAAAGATGTCATAACGGTCATCGCGGAACCAGTCGAAACTACCTGCGAACATACCGCCGAGGAATGCATAGTCGAAACCAATATCCTTCTTTGATACGGTAGCCCAACGGAGGTCTGGGCTGGCAATGATAGATTCTTTATAGCCAGTGTAAGGGCTGTTGTCGCCACTGATACCCATCTTGAAAGGACCAATGACTGACCATTCTGTCAGGTATGCCCAACGTGCACCAGCACTGTCGTCACCGATCTCACCGATAGAAGCACGGATCTTGAACAAATCGACGATGCGCTTTTCTTTCAATTTTCTCATGAATGGTTCTTCTGAAATCATCCATCCTGCAGCTCCTGAACAGAAGAATGCAAAGCGGTTGCTTGGGGAGAACTTCTGTGAACCGTTGTATGCACCATTGAACTCTGCGAAATACTTGCCATTATAATCATAGGTAGTACGGAAGACCCAGTCTTCACGGCGCCACTCAAGGTCAGAGCCGCTTGCATTGATACGACGTTTCCAGTTTCCCATGAGAGAAACATTGTGTTTTCCGAACTGTCGGGCCCAGAAGAGTTGTAGTGACATTTCCGTTGCACGGCTTGTCCCACTGACGCTACCGTCACTCTCACTCCAATCGCGACTTTCATAGAAATCGAAACCTGTTGTTGCATCAATCAGGTTTTCGTACATCAACATACCATCCTCTGGAAGCATATATGCTCTCTTGACAGTGTGCAGGTCAGAAATACCACGACTTCCCTCGTTGAACTGGTTATCCCAAGAGATGGTGCCACGTAAAACAAGACCCTTGGTGATAAAATCGAGTTTTTGCTCGAGCATGAAGTCGGTGAATACGCGTGTAATAGTACTCTGTTCATAACCAGAGGTTGCAACGCTCTGAGGAGAGTTCTCGATGTTAGAAACCAATGGGTAGTATCCCCATGATCCGTCAGAGAACTGAACAGGGAAGAGGTTGGGCGGCATCTTATAGGCTCCAGACCATTTCTGCTGCTGGAAGAACTCACCATTATTACCCCAGTAGTAACGTGGAGTCTTCTGCTGAGCATTAGAACCTGCCAAGTTTACCTTGAATTGTGTGGTCTTGGTAATCTGGAAGTCCAGATTTGAACGTACATTCAGACGACTGTAGGAATAACCACCTTCATATCCCTGACGGTTATCCCAAATTTTAGTCATATCACCTTCATCCTGATAGTCAAATGCGACGAAATACTTGACGAACTTGGTTCCACCAGAGAAGTTGATGTTTGCATTATAAGATAATGCGGTTGATCTGAACATCTCGTCCTGCCAGTCAATATTAGGATATCGTTCTGCCTGACTGTAGTCGCCAAGATAGTTGTCGTTAGCATCATATTGTGGCTTTACGGTATAGTCTTGGTTACGGAAATTGTTGATGAATGTCTGAGGACGATAGAATGTCCAAGAGGCATCTCCACCGATGGCTAACTCGTGTTCGATAGCCTGATTGCGGAGCATATAACCATCGTATGAGTCGTATTTGCGCGGGAGTTTTGATACGGCTTTCAAAGTAGCATTGAAACCAACATCGATTCTGGCTTTGCCTTCTTGACCACGCTTGGTGGTAATCAGAATAACACCGTTAGCACCTTCTACACCGTAGACGGCTGTTGCAGATGCATCCTTCAATACTGAAACGGTTGCTACAGACGTGACGTCAACAGACTTAATCTCACGCTTAACACCATCGACGAGAATCAGAGGCTGAGCATCTTGGTTCCATGCTGCTGCACCACGAATATAAATACGTGGGTCCTCTTCACCAGGCTGACCTGTAGAAGCAATGGTGGCGATACCAGGGAGGTTACCAGTGAGTGCAGCACTCACACTACCGATACCTGCGGCACGCTCCAGTACTTCACCTGTGGTCTGTGTAATAGCACCCACCACAGAGGCTTTTTTCTGCTGGCCGTAACCTACAACTACGACTTCTTCTAACTGGGTGTCGTCTTGCAGCGAAACTTTTAACTCGCGCTGCTTGCCAACCTTGATTTCCTTCGAGGTCATACCCACATAGGAAATCACCAGCACTGACTGCTCCGAAGGTACCTTCAGGCGGAAGTTACCATCGATATCAGTCACTGTACCCAGGGAAGTTTGTCCCTTTACTACAACCGAGGCGCCAATCAAAGGCTCCCCAGCATTGTCTATGACCGAACCCGTAATAGTGATACCGTTCTGGGCATACGACATCGTACTGCCGATAAACAGCATCAGAATCGCGAGAAATGTCTGTCTAATCAATTGCTTTAGATTCTTCATTTTGACAGATTTTGATTCATAATTTTTGTTATTATTTTGTTAGTGAATTATCGTAATTTGTCAGTTAGTTGCGTATTTACGGCTGCAAAGTTATATTATATTTAAATAATTCCTTTTCTTATTTATAACACGGACTTTTGTTTTTGTAACATTTGCTTAACCGTTTTTCAAGAATGTTATTTCTTTGCAGAGTATTTGTAACTGGAAACAAACTAATATGACATTAACTTAATATTTACTTAATATTTCTTTTTGTCCTCCCTATTTTTAGGTATTTGGCAGGAAATGTATTGAATATATGAGAATATTTTGTAACTTTGCAGCCAAATAGTGAACGAGACATGAAGTTATCAGAATTGAAAACGGGTGAACACGGAGTGATCGAGAAGGTGCGAGGACATGGCGGCTTCCGTAAACGTATCATCGAAATGGGCTTCATTCGAGGGCAGGAAGTGGAGGTCCTGCTGAACGCTCCGCTCCATGATCCTGTGAAATATAAACTGATGGGTTATGAGGTGAGCCTGCGTCGACAGGAAGCTGAGATGATTGAGGTGTCTTTTCCTGATCGCGACGTGGTAAACGTGGCACTAATTGGTAATCCGAATTGTGGTAAGACTTCGCTGTTTAACTTTGCCAGTGGTGCACACGGTCATGTGGGAAACTATAGTGGCGTGACAGTAGATGCATCGGTCGCCCATGCTTCGTTTGAGGGTTTCGATTTCAATTTGACAGACCTACCAGGCACGTACTCATTGTCGTGTTATAGTCCTGAGGAACTTTATGTGCGTGAACACTTGCAGAAGCAGCATCCTGACGTGGTAATCAACGTGATTGACTCGTCGAATTTGGAGCGTAACCTATATCTTACTACCCAGTTGGTGGATATGAACGTGAAAATGGTGTGCGCTTTGAATATGTACGACGAGTTTGAGCGTAGGGGCGACACGGTAAAGATCGACACGCTATCGACACTGTTCGGTGTTCCGTTCATCCCAACATCGTTCAAGTCGGGCAGGGGAGTGCAGGAACTGTTTCACGAAGTGATTAAAGTCTATGAGGATAATAGTGAGACCAGTCGTCATATTCATATTCCGCATGGCCATGAATTGGAGGCAGGTATTGCTCATATCCAGGAGCATTTGAAGGAAGACGAGGATGTGCGCCTGTTGTATTCTACGCGTTATCTTGCCATCAAACTGTTGGAGAATGATACTTCCGTGATGAACTATGTGCGTGGACTGTCAAATGCCGACGAGATTATCGAGGCGAAAGAGATGGCGGCGAAGCGTGTGCAGGAAGAGACAAACCAAGACTCGGAGACGGCAGTGATGGATGCGAAATACGGTTTTATTCACGGTGCATTGGCAGAGGCAGAGTTCCATCTGGGTTCGAAAGAAGACACTTATCGCACGACACACCTCATCGACCATGTGTTGTCGAACAAATACTTGGGTTTCCCCATCTTCTTCCTCATCCTGTTTGTGATGTTCCAGACGACCTTTTCGCTGGGGCAGTATCCGATGGACTGGATAGAGGCAGCAGTGGAATGGCTCGGTGAAGTGGTAGGTGATGCAATGCCAGAGGGACCGCTACGCTCAATGCTGGTAGACGGTATCATCGGTGGTGTAGGTTCAGTCATCGTTTTCCTTCCGCAGATTCTGATACTTTATTTCTTCATTTCCTTCATGGAGGACTCAGGTTATATGGCGCGTGCTGCATTTATCATGGACAAACTGATGCATAAGATGGGGCTGCATGGTAAGTCGTTTATCCCTTTAATTATGGGCTTCGGCTGTAATGTGCCAGCGGTCATGGCTACGCGAACCATTGAAAGCCGCCGCTCCAGAATTGTAACCATGCTTATCCTGCCGTTTATGTCGTGCTCGGCACGCCTACCTATTTATATTATGATTGTGGGTACGTTCTTTGCTGCGAAATATCAGTCGTGGGTGATGATATCACTCTATGTAGTGGGTATCATCATGGCGGTTATCATGAGTAAGATATTCTCGTCGCTGATCGTAAAAGGCGAGGATACACCGTTTGTGATGGAACTGCCGCCGTATCGTATGCCGACGGCAAAGGCTATTGGAAGACATACGTGGGAGAAGGGTAAGGAATACCTGAAGAAAATGGGAGGTGTCATCCTCGTGGCTTCTATCATCGTTTGGGCATTGGGTTACTTCGGTCCTGCTGGTGTAGCACCTTCGATGGACCAGTCGTATATCGGAAAGATGGGACAGTTGGTGGCTCCCTTGTTCTCGCCACAAGGTTTCACTTGGCAACTCGATGTCTCGCTGATTGCCGGTGTGGGTGCGAAAGAGATCGTAGCCTCGACGATTGGTGTCTTGGGTGGACTGGAACAGTTGACACCATTGACAGCCTATAGTTATCTGCTCTTCGTATTGCTTTACTTCCCCTGCATTGCTACGATTATCGCCATCAAGAACGAGACGGGTTCTTGGCGTTGGGCATCCTTTGCCGCTATCTATACGACTGTCATTGCATGGATAGTCAGCGCAGCAGTATCCCAGATAGGAAGTCTTTTTTAAAGGTTAACGGTTATCGTTATTCGTGGTGATACGGTTCACCCTTGATGATGGTGCAGGCACGATAGACCTGTTCCGTAAATGTGAGGCGTATCATCTGATGTGAGAATGTCATCTTCGAGAGACTCAGTTGTTCGTTGGCTCTGGCATAGACATCTTTGGAAAAGCCATAGGGTCCACCAATGATGAATACAAGGCGACGCGCGGTATTACGTTTCTGTTCCAGCCAACGGGCAAACTCTATGCTACGATATTCCTTGCCATGTTCATCAAGTAATACAACAGTATCGGAAGACTGTAGTTGTTTGAGAATCAGTTCTCCCTCCGTCTGTTTCTGTTGTTCTTCCGAAAGGTTCTTAGGACGATTGGACCTCACCATCGTCTTCTTCAGTTCGGGAATCGTCACTACTTCAAAAGGCATGTAATGACCAATGCGCTCTACATAGTCATTGATGCCTGCAACGAAATGTTTGTTGACGGTCTTTCCGACCTGTAAGAGAATCGTTTTCATCTCGTCGTGTGGAAACCTTCCAGGTTCTGATAGCGGCGAAGCATCATACGCTGATAGATGTTACGCATCCAATAGGGATTGGTTACCGTGAAGGCGAGACCGATAACAATTAGAATGAGGAATGCTACCGTCTCGTTGAAGATGGTTTGGAAAATCAATACCATAGCAACTGGTGCGAACATCGCTACCATTGAAAGAATGGCTTGCCATTTGTTTTCCATCTGGTTTTTACCCGTAATCTTCTCATTCAGTGGTAATGTGTCTTTGTTAAATACTGCCAACTGGAACAGCATGCAATAGACGGGACCTGTTGCGGTCAACAGATAAGCCAGTATCATGAGGATAGAGAATTGTCCCATGATGACGGGTGGCAGTTGCAGCACAACAGGCAACAGCAGAATGCCACAATAGTAATAATATTTAGCCCGCAACAGCGTGAGGATGTTCTCCTCGTGTACCATCAGCAGGTCGATATAGTTACCCTCCGGACACATCACCTTCACCAGATTAGTGGCTCCGAAGAAGATGAAGGCATAGAGGCAAAAGAAATTGCGGGCGAAGTTACCTTGGTATATATCACCGAAAGCGATAGCAAGAGAGAAGAAGGTGATGAAGCAGAGTCCCTGTATGAAACGCGAGCGTATCGCCTTGTTGCGCATTGTACTCTTGATTTCGAGCTTTAAGTATTCGCCAATCTGTCCGAAGCGGTTCAGTGCCTTGAATTCTGATACATGCTTCAGTTTTGTCTTCTCATGCTTCGATATCTCGTGGTAGATGAAGCGCATCTGCGTGTAACGATTGATAGCAAAGAGAACAATAAACAGGAAGACAAATAAGGCGAACGTCCACCATGAGAACGCATAATCACCGAAGTTGTCGCTAATCGAGTCCATCACATGGTCCATCACTTCATCAGACAGGAAGAAGAATGGTCCAATAAGTGATCCGTAGAATGCGATAGGCAGTGCCCACCACAACAGACTCTGGTTAATTAAGGTGCGTACCAACAGATACCACTGACTGTTTACTAGAATCATCAGGTACAGCAACAGTAGCATACCGAAGGCTGCCCCAGTGGATAGTCCTCCACACCATACGATGAACACGTAGGGGAGTATGACCGTCATCCATACTAGATTGCCCCAATCGAGAATCTGCGATACCAGGAAACAATCGATGGCGGTGTATTTGCTGAGAGGTGTCAACAGATAAGGTTTTACCAGCATGAGGGGTGTCTGTTGAGTGGCAAAACGCGTAGAGAAATCGATTATCAGCAGGAACGGCATGACAAAGAATATCATTTCAGGGGAACTCTCTTTGGCGGCCAGCCATCCGAGGAAGGTACCAAGGGCGATGAATTCTACTGCCACGAAGGCAAGAACGATATATCCGATGAGTTTACCCCATTGGTTTGCCTCAAACATCGGGTGGCGTTTCTCGCTGAGTTTAGTGTTCTTACGCAGCAGGAAAAAAAGTTGAATCTTGTTCATCGAAGGTCTATGATTTCAGCATTGGGATATGCCTTTGGGTTGAAACGGAATATTCCGTCTGACAGGTTTGCTTTCTTGAAGTTTGACACTTGAATAGTCATCCACTGCTTGTTTTGTAGCATACGGACTTGCGAGGGAACATACGACTGTTTGTTGATGGTGATCTGCATTTCCTGTACACCTTTATTCTTCGCCGTTGCCTTCAAGGTCACCACGAAGTTCTGCCCGTTGGCAGTCATCGTAGCAGCATACCCTTGTTTATACATATAGATGAAGTTGTAGGGGTTAATCGCCTGCAAGTCGTCTTGTGTAGGCGTATTGACATTCACCTCATCATTGTCTTTCACATAAGTCCACTGCGTCTTACCGTCAAACCAAACAACGCCAGCAGAAGTGTTGGCATAGAACTTCTTGCCTTTCACAGAAATGGTGCCGGTAGAGTTACCATATTGCTTGCTGCTGATGGTAAAGGAAGCGGTGACGCCACTCTTATTGGAAATGACAGCGGCAGTCTTGTCGAGTACCTGCTTAGCCGTCTGACCGTATGATGCCACTGCGAAGAGCAACATCCATAATGTGAGTCTTATCTTTTCCATTGTGCTAATAAATTCTCTAAACTATTTTCGTCCTGAATCAATACTTCACGAGGTTTCGAACCATGAGCGGCACCTACCACACCAGCCTTCTCCAACTGGTCCATCAGTCGACCGGCACGGTTGTAGCCAATCGCGAACTTACGTTGTATCAAACTGGTAGAACCACTCTGGTTGATAACAATCAGTCGGGCGGCATCCTCAAACATCGGGTCGAGATGTTGCATATCCACATCGGCTGCCTCACCCATATCATCATCTGGCATATCAGGCTCGGGCAGTTCGAAGGCACAAGGATAACCCTGTTGCTTGGCAATGAACTGGTTGATGCGCTCAACCTCTGGTGTATCTACGAAGGCACACTGTACACGAATAGGTTCACCCCCTGCCAAATAAAGCATATCACCACGACCTACCAGTTGTTGAGCACCTGGACGGTCGAGAATGGTGCGTGAGTCAATCATCGCACTTACCTTGAAAGCAATACGACTTGGGAAGTTCGCCTTGATAGTACCTGTGATGATATTCGTCGTAGGACGTTGTGTGGCGATAATCATGTGGATACCAACGGCACGTGCCAACTGGGCGATACGGGCAATAGGCAGTTCAACTTCCTTACCAGCCGTCATAATCAAATCACCAAACTCGTCAATGACTACTACGATATAGGGCATATACTTATGTCCATGGGCTGGATTCAACTGACGGTCGATGAATTTCTTGTTGTATTCCTTCAGGTTACGAGCCTGTGCCATCTTCAACAGGTCGTAGCGGGTATCCATTTCCTTACACAGTGAGTTGAGCGTGCGTACTACCTTTGTTACATCGGTGATGATGGGTTCTGCTTCGTCATCAGGAATTTTGGCAAGGAAGTGCTTGTCGATAGAAGAGTAGATGCTGAACTCTACTTTCTTCGGGTCAACAAGGACAATCTTCAACTCTGACGGATGTTTCTTGTATAATAAAGAAGTGATGATGGCATTCAAACCGACAGACTTACCTTGACCGGTAGCACCAGCCACAAGCAAGTGAGGCGCTTTGGCAAGGTCGAACATAAATACCTCATTGGTAATGGTCTTACCCACTGCACATGGCAGGTCCATTGTTGTCTCTTGGAACTTCTTCGAATTCAGGATAGATTCCATCGAAACGGTCGTCGGTTTCGCATTCGGTACCTCAATACCAATCGTTCCTTTACCAGGAATTGGGGCAATGATACGAATACCTAAGGCTGAGAGACTCAATGCGATATCGTCTTCCAGATTACGGATACGTGAGATACGGACACCGGGCGCGGGCGTAATCTCGTAAAGTGTGATGGTAGGACCAACAGTAGCCTTGATACTACTAATCTCTACGCCGAAGTTTCTTAACACCTCTACGATACGGTTCTTATTAGCAGTTTGCTCCGCCATATCGATATATGGCTTACCGTCATCATCGTATTTCTTCAATAAATCGAGGGTGGGATAGTGGTAATTCTCTAAGTCACGCTTGGGATCGTATGGTGTTGTGATATCCCCATATTCGCCTACCAGTTCTTTACCATCAGCCGTCTCTTCTTTCTCACCAGTCTCAACCGTCATCGTGATGTCCTGACTGTCAACATTGCTTGGTATGATGTCGTCGTCCTTAATAATTTCTTCTTCGACTAAGGGTCTTTCAACCTGAGTTCCTTTTACGTCATCAAACTCTACAGTCTGAGTCACAGGATCGTCAAATACGGTGGGATCTTCCAAAGTATCTATACTCTTAGACTCTTCCGAATCACCTTTTCCGATATTTATTTCCATCGGAATCTTCTTCAGATAACGGAGAGGATTGAAGATTTTACGAATCCAGAAAATAGTTTCCGTACTAAGATAAATCAGGAATGCAACGGCAGTCACTGCCAACAGGAATGTCAGTCCAGGGGCACCAACCAGTCCTTCTATTGTTTCGCACATTGCCTGACCATGATCACCTCCGGGATTGAAATGGGTATTGGGGAGGAAAGGACACAGGAATTTGGCAAATGTAACTGATGACCATATCATGATGATGCCTAAAAACAGGAACCATTTCAATAGTCCCACCTTATAGGCTCTCATTAAATTGACTGATAGGAGAATGAGGAAGATGGGAATAAGGAAGGCGGGTAATCCAAAACAGCGTTTGATAAAGAACCATGCACTATATGCCCCTAACGAGCCACAGGCATTCTTGAATTCTCCGTTCTGGTTCATGATCTCACCGTCACGGGGCGCTTCTATCATACTTTGATCAGCAGCCCCTGTTGTGAAATAGGAGATGAATGCCCATATCAGGTAACCTGCCACAAAGAGCAGCATGAATCCCAGAAAGAAATTCAACCGTTCGTTATGAAATATCTTGTCTAAACCTAATGCCTCTTTGAAGGAGGAGACGGTATTTGTCTTCTTTTTCTTGGCCATAATATTATAAATAATGTGCAAAAGTAATTGAAAAAACTCAGAAAACGCCATAAAATCATGATTTTTTTTGTATTTTTGCACCTTGAAAACAAAACTTTGATGAAAAAGATTATCTACAGCAAATACGATAAGTCGAAAATCAGCACCTTACCCAGAGTGTCTTTTGAAGGTCATATTGTGATGGTAATCACGGAGAAAGAGGCAGAAAAGGCAGTCAATTATCTGCTCTCTCAACCGATACTCGGGATAGACACAGAGACACGTCCTTCTTTTAAAAAAGGAAAAATCAATGAAGTAGCATTGTTACAGGTGTCCAGTCACGATATGTGTTTCTTGTTTCGGCTGAATATGATAGGGATGACATCTGCCATCATCCGACTGCTGGAAGACACTATTGTCCCCAAGATCGGACTTTCCCTTCGTGATGACATGATGATGTTGGGAAGACGCGCAGCGTTCCAGCAGGGACATTTCATCGATTTGCAAAACCATGTAGAGGAAATCGGAGTGGAGGATATGAGTTTGCAAAAACTCTATGCTAACTTCTTTGGACAACGGATATCGAAAAGGGACCAACTCTCTAACTGGGAGGCAGAGGTCCTGAATGACAAACAGAAGATATATGCTGCTACGGATGCATGGGCTTGTATCATGTTATACGAGGAACTCATGCGACTGAAAGAGACAGGAGACTATGAACTGATAAAAGTGGAAGACCATGTACAAGAGAATACAGTTACGGAGAGGTAAGGACGAGAGTCTGAGGCGTTTTCATCCTTGGGTGTTCTCTGGTGCCATCCAACAAATCGAGGAGGGCATCGAAGAGGGCGATTTGGTGCGTGTTCTTACTTTTGAGGGCGATTTCATCGCTATTGGACATTATCAGCAAGGCTCTATTGCCGTGCGCGTCTTGACATTCTCTGACGTTGAAATCGATGACGAATACTGGCATTCCCGTTTGCAGTCTGCCTTACAGATGAGACAAGCCATAGGACTTGTTGCTGGTCATTCTGATTATTCCGATAATTCTGACTATTCTGAGTACTCCGATTCTTACCGACTGGTTCATGGTGAAGGCGATAACCTGCCCGGCTTGATTATCGATGTCTATGGCAAAACGGCTGTCATGCAAGCCCATTCCATCGGTATGCACCTGATGCGTAAGCAGATAGCGAAAGCATTGATAGATGTGATGGAATCACGTATTTCACATATATATTATAAGAGTGAGACCACATTGCCTTTTATGACCGCTGACGATATGAACGGTTTCTTGTATGGTGGCAGTGACGATAATATCGCTTTGGAGAACGGTTTGAAGTTCCGTGTCGATTGGTTGAAAGGTCAAAAGACAGGTTTTTTCGTCGATCAGCGTGAGAACCGTTCGTTGTTAGAACAATATGCCAAAGGAAAACGTGTATTGAATATGTTCTGCTATACAGGTGGTTTCTCATTCTATGCCATGCGTGGTGGGGCAGAATTAGTACATTCTGTCGACAGTTCGGCTAAAGCCATCGAACTGACACGCGAGAATGTATCACTTAATTTCCCTGGTGATGCACGTCATGAGGCATTTTGTGAAGATGCCTTTAAGTTCTTGGAGGGCATTGGAATGCCAAAAGCCAATAGCCAAAAGCCAATAGCCAGTTATGATCTCATTATCCTCGATCCTCCAGCCTTTGCCAAGCATCGGGGTGCTTTGCATAATGCCTTGAAGGGTTATACCCGTCTGAACCAGAAGGCATTTGAGAAGATAGAGAAGGGTGGTATCCTTTTCACTTTTTCTTGTTCGCAGGTAGTGACGAAAGATCATTTCCGCAATGCTGTCTTTACGGCTGCTGCCTTGGCAAAACGTAAGGTGCGTATCCTTCATCAGTTGCATCAGCCTGCCGATCATCCGATTAATATCTATCATCCCGAAGGAGAATATCTGAAGGGATTGGTGCTCTATGTTGAATAAAGTAAAGAGTTATATTAAAAAACATAAACTGTTTAATAACAACGATTTATATCTTGTTGCATTAAGCGGTGGCGCAGATAGTGTGGCTCTCTTACTGATGCTCGATGAAATGGGCTATAAAATCCATGCAATTCATTGCAACTTCCATCTTCGTGGGGCGGAATCCGATAGGGATGAACAGTTCTGTGAGACCCTTTGTCAACAAAAAAGCATCCCATTTCATCGCATTCATTTCGATACGTTGACTTATGCGGAAACACATAAGGTGAGCGTTGAAATGGCAGCCAGAGAACTCAGATACCGCTATTTCGAACAACTTCGTCAGGATGTGGATGCCCAAGGTATCTGTGTGGCTCACCATCGTGACGATGCAGTGGAAACAGTGTTATTAAACTTAGTGAGAGGTACGGGATTACGTGGCTTGACAGGTATTCAGCCGCGAAACGGCTATATTCTTCGTCCATTACTATGTGTATCAAGGGCAGAAATAGAATCCTATCTTGCAGAGAAAGGACAGACGTATGTGACGGACTCTACTAATCTGGAGGCTGATGTCCAGCGTAATAAAGTCCGTTTGCAGATCCTTCCGTTATTACAGGAACTGAATCCTGCTGTCAGTGAGAATATCCAGCACACGGCAGAACACTTGTCGGAAGCACAAGAAGTGTTGGATGTTATTGTTGCTGACTATAAAAATGCTAAGACGATCACTTTCAAGGAATTAGATAGAATCGGTTCAAGAGAATATCTATTATTTGAATGGCTTAAAAACTATGGTTTCAACGGTGTTCAAGTACAACAAATTATGGAGGCGGAAACGGGTAGGATAGTTTCTTCTTCCCTTGGATATGATGTATTGAAAGACCGTGATGCCTATCTCGTTGAACCCTCGTTGAACCCAATAAAACCGTTGTGTATTCCAGAAGAAGGTACCTATGTAATGGATGAAACCACCAAGTTTTCAGTGAAAAAAGAACCCGTCTGGGTATCCAAAGACACGGATATTGCCACTTTAGATGTCAATAAAGTGCATTTCCCCTTGACTATTCGTCGGGTGGAAGAAGGTGATTGGATGATTCCGTATGGTATGGAGGGACGTAAACTGTTAAGCGATCTGATGACGGATCGTAAGATGACGCTCTTTGAAAAGCGTCGTCAACTCGTTGTTACTGATGCCGACAATCAAGTTCTATGGCTTGTAGGGATTCGTACAGACCATCGTTATCGTATCAGTGATACCACCACTACAGTCTTAACACTTACTCGTATCGCATAGAACGGGCAGGATGAATGCGCGATACAAGGAAGGAAGGGATAATCAAGATAAGGACGGTAATGATTAAGGTGCCGATGTTAAGCAGCACTATCAGGGGGATATTCAGTTCCATGGGTGCCGTACTGACATAGTAGTTGGCAGGATTCAGTTGGATGAAACCTGTGTATTGCTGCAACAGAATCACACCAATACCAATGATATTTCCCCACACCAGACCCTGACCGACAATAAAGACGGCAAACCAGAGGAAGGTATGACGTACACTCTTGTTACGTGCCCCTAATGCTTTGAGCAGTCCAATCATCTGTGTACGTTCGAGAATGATGATGAGTAATCCGCTAATCATCGTGAAACCTGCCACACAAACCATCAAGGCGAGGATGATCCATACGTTGATATCCAACAAGGAAAGCCAAGAGAATATCTGTGGATAAGACTCTTGTACGGTATGGGAAGTGAGAATCTCGCCGTTATGATCCGTATGTCGATTAACGCGCTCTATCACATGTGCCGCCGTTGTCTTGAGTTGGTTGAAATCGTTTACCAACAGTTCTACGCCGTTGCACTGGTCATCATCCCATTTATTCAGTTTGATAGGGACAGGCAAATCTGTGAAACACAACGCCTGGTCGAACTGTGTCATATTGGTTTCGTAGATGGCAGCCACCGTGAATTTACGGGCTCTGACATTATCGTAACTGATGAAATAGGCATATACGGGGTCGTTGATTTTCAATCCGAGTTTATCGGCAATCATCCGTGAGATGAGCAATTGATAGGAACTTTTCTTACTGGAAAAAGCAGGTATCTTACCTTCCACCAGATTATTTTGCAGGAAACGGGTATCATATTCCTCACCGACACCCTTGAAGACAACTCCGAGGAAATCACTGTCAGTCTTCAGAATGCCTTGTATAACAGCATAGCGTTCAGCATGTCGCACACCGGGAATACCCTTCATAACCTTCATGAGCGAATCATCAACACTGATAGGATAGGGCGTGGCACTTTGCAAAGCAATGAAACTCTCTACGGTGATATGACTGCCGAAGCCTGCCACCTTGTCGCGAATGGTATGCTTGAAACCCAGTATAACGCCTACTGTAACGATCATTACTGCCAGTCCGATGGCAACACCAATGGTGGCAATACGAATCACAGGGCGACTCACCTTACGGTGGTCTCCGTTATCGGAATAGATTTTGTGTGCAAGAAAGAACGGAAAGTTCAATTGTCAATTATCAATTATCAACTGTCAATTAATCCAATACTCTTCCCGGGTAGGCTTCCAATGCTTTCTGAAGGACGACGAGGGCACGTTCCAGATCTTTCTTCTTCAGCACATAGGCGATACGTACCTGATTGATACCAGCACCAGGCGTGGTATAGAATCCAGCGGCAGGAGCCATCATCACCGTCTCACCCTCATATTCGAAGTCGGCAAGGCACCAGCGACAGAAACGCTCGGCATCGTCAACAGGCAACTTGGCAACAGTGTAGAAGGCACCCATAGGAATAGGGGAATAGACACCGGGGATGCGATTGAGTCCGTCAATCAGACACTTACGGCGTTCTACATATTCATCATATACGTCACGATAGTATTCCTCGGGGGCATCCAGTGATGCCTCAGCCACAATCTGACCAATCAGAGGAGGTGAGAGACGAGCCTGACAGAACTTCATCACCGCCTTGCGAACTTCCTGATTCTTTGTGATGAGTGCACCGATACGGATACCGCACTCACTGTAACGCTTCGACACGGAGTCAATCAGGATAACGTTCTGCTCAATACCTTCCAGATGGCAGGCAGAGATATAGGGAGAACCTGTATAGATATATTCACGATAAACCTCGTCGGAGAACAGATACAGGTCGTATTTCTTTACGAGGTCACGAATCTGGTTCATCTCACGACGGGTATAGAGATAACCCGTCGGGTTGTTGGGGTTACAGATCATGATAGCACGAGTGCGGTCGTTGATGAGTTCCTCAAACTTCTCTACCTTCGGCAGAGAGAAACCTTCCTCAATGGTCGTCGCAATGGTACGTATCTTTGCACCTGCAGAGATAGCGAATGCCATATAGTTAGCGTATGCAGGCTCTGGCACGATAATCTCATCGCCAGGATTCAGACATGAGAGGAAAGCAAACAATACCGCCTCTGAACCGCCAGAAGTGATGATGATATCGTCGGCAGTGACATTGATATTGTATTTCGCGTAGTAGTTGACGAGTTTCTCGCGATAGCTCAGATAACCCTGCGAAGGTGAATACTCCAGGATGTCACGGTCGATTTGTTTCAAAGCGTCAAGACCCACCTGCGGTGTAGGCAGGTCGGGCTGTCCGATATTCAGATGGTACACCTTTGTACCTCTCTTCTTGGCTGCGGCTGCAAGAGGTGCGAGTTTTCGAATCGGTGATTCGGGCATCTCCAGTCCGCGAACTGATATTTCCGGCATTGTTTGTCTAATTTACGTAAATCGGGTGCAAAATTACGAATAAGTGAGAAGAAAACCAAATTTTATTTGAGTTTTCTCGAACGAAAGTAATTTCGAGACTTGTCTCAAAGATAAGAAATAATTGATAATTATTTGATATATTTTTTGCCAAATTCGGAATTTATGCTTACTTTTGCGCATTCAAAATGAATAAAATATGAATTACGAAGAACTTATTGCGTCGAGAAAAGATGGTAAGTTGAACAAGACGCGCTTGCCTATCGGTGAATATTATCGTCAACAGATTGACGGTAAGTATCGCAGTGTAGTGGATATCTTCCCAGAACTGAATAATAATATCAAGTTCTGTGAGGCTTTAAAGGCAGACTGTGAGCGTAATGCCTCGCTGACTAATCAGCATTTTCTGCATTTCCGCCCTGTAAAGGAGGGAACAGATATTACCCGTCTGGAGTTAGAACTGGGACAGTATCAGCCCTTGCAGCAAGTTCTTAACGATACTCCGTCGATTGTTGCCGAGCCCAATTTCATCGAGAACTTCACTCGAGAATTGTTGGAGGCTGCTGCTTATCTGCATGAGCAGGGCGTGTTCTATGTTTGTTTCTCGCCCCAGACTATCTTCCTTCGTAAGGGTGACAATGCTGTATTGTTGCTGACGGTTGGTTCTCATTATCTGACGATGGGCGACCCCACACAACTATATTACGGTGGTCAAGATCAGTTTGTGGCTCCTGAGGTGATGAACAAAGGAACGATTGATGACCGTTGCGATATCTATTCTATTGGTAAACTGCTTCAGAAAATTTTCGACCAGTCAGATATCCCCTTGGAACTGCGTCGCGTCATTAAGAAGGCTGTCAGCGAAGCACCTGAAGACCGTTATTCCACCCCCCAGGAGATGCTGAAGAGTATCAATATGAAGCGTAATACCTATCGCTCCATTCTCACGGGAATTATTGCCATTGCCATTGCAGGACTCATCATCGCTCTCTATTTTGATATGATGCCGGAGACGAATGAGGTAGAGTATGTGAAACCCGCTCCTCGTCAGGCTACCGATGATCTGATTGACGATGGCTTCACACCAGAAGAACTGGGCGTTGCATCGGATGGTGATTCTCTGGTGGCTGCCGAACATGTGTCTCAACAGGAATATCAGGCAAAGGCAGAGGCAATCTTCCGCAAACGCTACGAGGCTGCTGCCGATAAGATTCTTTCGAAGATATATAATAAGTCAAGTATGAACGTCAGTGAGAAGAATTTCCAGGCATCGAGCGAGTCTACCATTGATGAACTGATGAAGGCACAACAAGAGATTGCTGAAGAGTCGTCATTGGATCCTGCACGTAGTCAATTGATTGCCACGGAGATTATCGAGCGTCTCACTGAACAGAAGAAGAATGCGTTAGGCGGTTCGAATAGTCGTGGTGTACAACTGCCAGAAAAAAAGAAATAAAAAGGTAAAAAGATATGAGAAGTAGAACAGCAATTTGGTTTGAATGCAAGATTGCCTACGAGAAAGTGATGGAGGACGGCTTGCAGAAGAAGGTGAATGAGAATTATGTCGTTGATGCCCTTAGTTTCACTGAGGCAGAGAAGCGCATCATGGAGGAGATGTCCAGTTATATCAGTGGTGAGTTTACCGTCAAGGATATCAAGATAGCTCCTTATAAAGAGATATTCTTCAGCGATGACCCTTCTGCCGACCGCTGGTATAAGGCAAAACTCCAGTTTATCACTATTGACGAGAAGACAGAGAAAGAGAAACGCAGCAATGTGAACTATCTTGTCCATGCAGCAACGTTGAAAGGTGCTGTCAACAATATCGAGGAAGTGATGGGCGGTTCGATGATTGACTATGTCATCGCCGGTGTTGCTGAGACCACCTTGATGGATGTCTTCGAATACGGAAAGAGTGCTGAGTAATCATGTACGACGTAAAAGGAAATCTGAAACGAGTTCTTGCTGATTTGCCACAGGGTGTACGCCTTGTGGCTATTAGTAAGTATCATCCTAACGAATATATCGAGGCTGCCTACGAGGAAGGGCATCGTATCTTCGGTGAGAGTCACGAGCAGGAATTACGCCAAAAGGTAGAGACATTGCCGAAGGATATCCAGTGGCATTTCATCGGACATCTACAGACGAATAAGGTGAAATATATCGCTCCTTATATCACGATGATAGAGGCGGTAGACACCTTAAAGCTTTTAAAAGAGATAGATAAGCAAGCCACTAAGAATGAACGTGTTATTGATGTGTTACTCGAACTTCACATTGCAGAGGAAGAGACCAAATACGGACTCACGCCCGATGCCTGTCGACAGTTGTTGGCTGATGGAGAATGGAAGGAACTGAAGCATGTTCGTATCTGTGGTTTGATGATGATGGCGTCGTTTGTTGACGACGAGCAACAGATCCGCTCTGAGTTCCGTATTGCCAGAAATCTCTTCGACGAGTTGAAAGCGCAGTATTTTGCCGACAAGGACTATTTCTGTGAACGTTCATGGGGTATGAGCCACGACTATCCGATAGCCGTAGAGGAGGGTAGTACCATGGTGCGTGTCGGTACTTCTATCTTCGGTCCTCGAGTCTATTGATCCCTTTCTTAAATACTTAGTTCGTCAAGCACTTTGATCAGTCGTTTATCGAAGCGCTTGTCTGTACGGATGCACTCACTGAAGGGCACATAGACCACCTCGTTATTACGCACGCCCACCATGATGTTGCGCTGTCCTTGTTTGATAGCCTCAATGGCACCGACACCAGTGATGGATGCGAGGATTCTATCACGTGCAGAAGGTGTTCCGCCACGCTGCAAATGACCAAGGATGGATACACGTACGTCGAACTCAGGGAATTCATGTTTTACACGATCGGCATAATAAAGGGCTCCACACTTAGGACTCTCCGACACAATGACGATACACGATTTTTTCGACTTACGGATACCGCGACCCATAAATTGTGCCAATTGGTCAACATCTGTTGCCTCTTCAGGTACGATGGCTGCTTCTGCACCACAGGCAATAGCACAGTTCTGTGCCAGAAAACCGGCATCACGACCCATCACCTCGACAAAGAAGATACGTTCGTGTGAGTTAGCAGTATCACGGATACGATCCACACACTCCATAATGGTATTCATGGTCGTATCGTATCCAATGGTATTGTCTGTGCCATAAAGGTCATTATCAATAGTACCGGGCAGACCAATGCAGGGGAAATCAAACTCTACACCGAAGTTCCAAGCACCAGTCAGAGAACCATTACCACCAATCACGATGAGGGCATCTATCTCCTCTTTCTGACAGGTTTCGTAAGCTTTCTTCATACCCTCTGGCGTCATGAAATCCTTACTGCGAGCTGTCTTCAGAATAGTACCGCCACGGGTGATGATGCCACTCACATTTTCTGTCGTGAAAGGCTTCACCTCGTCGTTAATCAGTCCTTCGTAACCACGATAGATACCTTTGATATTAAAACCGTTATAGATGCCTGCGCGCGTCACGGCACGGATCGCTGCGTTCATGCCAGGGGCATCGCCACCCGACGTCAGAATACCGATAGTCTTAATCTTACCCATAGTTTTATATTTTGATGTTTGTCGTTATCATTGATAATTCATGTTGCAAATGTACAAATAAAATTATAATTGGAGCCACATGAGTTCCAATTTTTATTTTTTTTACTCTTTCTTTCTAAGTTAGGCGGCACTTATCTATGAGAAAGGTGCCGCCTATCGGGTCGATACCCCCAAGCAAACGGGTCGAAAGGTGCCGCCTATCTCATAGAAAAGTGGCGGGTTTCTCACAAAAATAAGCCAAAAATGCCATATTTTGTTACTTTTGTTACCATTTTGTTACCGACAATTCTCTGATTATCAAGTAGTTTTGCAAAGTAACAAAAGTAACAACACTTTTTAAAATTTCATGTAGGAAAACTGAGGAGAATAAAGCCTCTTTTCAACATGAAAGTAGGCTTTATTCGACTCGTTTAAAGGCTACTTTCGAAGTGTCCCAAGCCTTGGGACATATAAATTTCTATCGAAATCCTTGCGACTTTCAGAAATAATCTTTATCTTTGCCAATGTAATAACAGAAGTTGAACCCTAAAAACATTGAATGCCTAGATGTTTGGGGACGGTTCTGAATGATCCATTTTCTTGTGAAAATATTTTGTAATGCAGAATAAAAGGAGTATCTTTGCGGTGATGAAGAACGGCAGGATAGACAAATACAACGGCAAGGAGTTGGACCTGATGCACGGGTTGAACACCTACGACTATGGTGCACGCCAGTACGACCCGATACTTTGCAGATGGGACAGGGTGGACCCACTGTGTGAGAAATACTATAGCGTTAGTCCGTATGCGTATTGTGCGAATAATCCAACAAATGCCATTGATTCTGATGGTAGAAGTGTCTGGACTAAAGGGGCAAAACTTCTCTGGAAGGTAGGCAAGCAAGTAGCAAAAAAAGGACCCTCTGCTCTAAAAGAAGCCTCTACTTACACAAGCGCATTCACAGATATCAAGGAAGATTTTAACACCATGACAGATGGCAATGCCTCCACTTGGGACAGGGCTGTTGCAGGAGTCAGTTTAATCTCTGAAATTGTCAGCCCTATTAGTTTGAAAGAAGGGAAAGCTATTTACAATAATGCAAAATCTTTAGTTCACGGAAATTCCAAAATGTCTACAAAAGCCCAACATGCTTATGATATTATAAACACCAAAACTAATAAGGTTGTTAAAACAGGAGTTAGTGGTGGCCCTATAAAAGACGAAAAGTCTGTTAGGGCTGAAACTCAGGTTAAGAAATGGAATAAGCAAGAGGGGGATGGGACGTATAAATCTGAAATTACCCATTATGAACCAGAAGGAGAGGGAGCAAGAAGTAGAATTTTAGATTATGAAAAGAAAGGGCTGATAAGTATCGGGATCAATTAGACCCCCAAAAACATAAAAGACCATAGCAATATAAAAAATGAATTACAGACATATAATATTATGGGCAGGAAATTCAGGATTCGGTTCTGGATTTGGTGATGAGTTTGATAGCAAATTCACCTACAACACGTGGTTTATTTCTAATTATCTTTCTTTACGTGTAAGGAAACTGCATATTCCAACAGATGGCCCATATAATATGCTTTTTTGTAATATTACAAAAGAGGAGAATCTTGTGAAGGAAAAAGCGGTTTCATCTTTATCAGTTAATATACATGTTGAAGATGAAGAAATTGAAAAGTATTTAAGCATGTCAAATGAAGTGGAGCGCTTTGAGTATTATCTATCACTATTAGAAAGAGGATATAAGGAGGCTTCTACTGTCAGAAATATTCCTATTAATATATTTCTGAAACTTCATCAGGATTTTAGAGCAAGTGGCTACAAAAACGAAAGACTGTTTGCTAAAAAGACATTGAGAAATATGGGGTTAAAGATAGAACTTTATCATGTATTGACTTCATACTGTTACAATTTAGTTTTATTTGTATATAATTTACATGGAGATCTGTTATGCAAGAATAGTATTTACAAAACATTTCCAGATGATATTCATTTCAACAAAAATGTCAGGCACTTGGTTGTTGATGAAGACAAATTTGTTATTACTGATTTTCTGGACAAACCTCAGTTTGTTTGCAGTCTGTCAGATCTAAGCAGGGGCATTATTAAGTCAGAATGTGTTGATGAAAATACAAAGAAATATATTTATAATGAACAGAACGCAGAGAAATTTGAACAATTGAAATGGAAACAGAAAATCGGCGAGGGTTCTGAATGATCCATTTTAAACGAGACAAGAGTAATGAATAAGATAAAGTCACGACATATTTGGATTCTGGTAGTTCTGTTGATGGTGCTCTTCGACGGCGGCTACGCCCAGGCATCGGTTACGAGTGCGACGACCGACAAGTTCGCGTTCTACTTCTACAACAGGGACCACCTTGGCAGTATCCGTGAGGTGGTGGACGCAAGCGGCAAGGTGAAGCAGGTTACGAACTACTATCCCTTCGGCGCACCGTATGCGGACTCCCCCGTCAATCCCGACCACCAGCCGTACAAGTACAACGGCAAGGAACTTGACCGTATGCACGGACTGAACACCTATGACTATGGTGCCCGCCAGTACTACCCGATACTTTGCAGATGGGATAGGGTGGACCCCTTGTGTGAGAAATACTATGCCATCAGTCCTTATGCGTATTGTAATAATAATCCAGTGAGATTTGTAGATCCAGATGGAAGAGATGTATGGGAATTAGATGAACAAGGCAACTTGGTAAATATAATCAAAACAGATGAGTATGATAGAATAAGTTATGTTAATAGTCAAGGAGAAGTTGGGGCAAGTATCCAATTCGATTATGGTATGGTTAGTCATGAAACAGTAAAAAGTAGTCATGGTGATTATGATATGTTTACCATTAGAGGAGACGAAAACGGGAGTTCCGTATTTGAAATGCTCGCTCAGAATACTGATGTAGAATGGACTTTGGGACAGTTTGGAGAAAAAGGCATAGGTATTAATCGTATAACCACTACACATAGCAACTGGTCTGAAGGTGGCATGAATTCTTATCTATATGCGAATCCTTCGCAAGTCAAGGAACTTCGAAACAAATTTCATAATCATCCTGATGGAAATCCGGATCCTTCGTTTACCTCGAGAGAAGGGGGTATAGGAGGAGATATGAATGTGTTGCATTATTATGATAAGTTATATCCCGATAATCATATTAATTATGCTATATATACATTATACGTTGGGACATGGGGATATTACCCTTATGATAAGAATACAAAACCTGATGCAATAAGAGGGAAACAGACTGAGTTACCCGAAATATTTGTTTCTGGTACAAGAAGATAAAAATGGTTATTATGAAGGTATTATGTTTTTTATTCTGTTTGCTTGTGGATATTCATGTGATTGCAGGTAATTTGGCTTTCTCCTATTCTGGAAAAGAACCTGATCCTTATGAGAACAAGATTATTAAACTGAGAAAGCTTGAATTTCGTGATAGTACAATTGTAAATATCTTGAATTCGGATGTTCCAGAAATTAGGGATATTTGCAGACTAAATTCCGAGAATCATTATATTCGAATGGTTTTTAAAAATGATTCTCTCACACAAATAGTATTGTTGCCAGAACATTTGGAATGTCAATTTACAATAGATTTTTGGGAAATAATTAGAAATGACATTGTTGGCTATTTATTTGTAGACAACATCTTGGTCATAGTACAAGGGAAAAGTGCAAAGCGTCTTGTAAAAAAGAGGAAACCCACTAAAGTACTAAACATTATACATTATCCTCCTTCAAATGCTAGTGACTGGTCATTTTGGCGTTATACAATAAATGATGGTATAGTTACAAAAGAAAAGCATTTGACTAAAAATCCACAGATATTGTTTTAGAAAATAATAAAATTAGAAAAGACGATTCTGAATAATCCACTTTCATGCGTTATGTGAAACATGAAAAAGAAACGATAAATAATTGGAATGTTGTACTATTTTGTATACTTTTGCAGTTCGAAACTTAAACATCAAAAGAAAGATGAAAAGAATAATGTTTTTGGCAGCATTCGTTTGTTGCACAATTGTGATGAACGCACAGAACCCTAAGGGTAAGTTTTCCATCAAGCCGATGGCTGGTATCAATGTAACAGGACTGAGTGGGGGCGCTTACAGTGACCTCTATCATTATAAGGTACGCTTCACAGGAGGAGTTGAGGCTGAGTACGGTGTGAATGATTGGCTGGGTGTGTCACTTGGTGCTGTCTATTCGCAACAGGGAGCAAAAATAGAATATGCAGAGCAAATAGAGGTCAATCAGGCAAGTGGTGATTTCCTTGAAGTAACAGAGATTGATGGTAGCGTCAAGAATGACTATATCAATGTTCCCTTGATGGCAAACGTCTATATCCCTGGAGTGAAGGGGCTTGCCCTAAAGGCTGGTGTACAGGTCGGATTCTGTCTGAGCAGCAAGGAGAATATGACAACACACGTTTATCCTGTCCCACTATCATCAAACCAATGGACCGTTATTGACAACTATGCATCTCAAAAATCTGTCATGGAATTAAAGGATTTCTGTAAGACAGTAGATTTTGGTATCCCTGTTGGTCTCTCCTACGAATACAAGAATGTAGTGCTGGATGCCCGTTACTATTTCGGTTTGACAAAGATTGACAAAACAGAGAATCATGAAGACTGCCATAACCGATACCTCAGTTTCACACTGGGTTACAGGTTCCATCTGTAGTATAAAGAATTATGGAGCAGAGTAGGACTCTTCAGAAAGAAGAAATTGAAATCATCGAATATTTAGCAGGTATTGCTCAGTATCCGTTAAGCCTCAACTGGTATAATGACTATACTGCTACGCCCATGGACGACGGAGGAATGGGAAGTATCCTTCTTACTCCTGCTAAACCTTTATTAAATCCGAGAAAGTTTAAAGAAAGAATCTCTGATTGTATTATTGAAGATACAGATGGTATGTCTATCATTGTCAGTCTCAATATAGACCAAGATGACTATCTATTTGAATTGGATGTTTGGAAATGTGATTTTTCACCTGTGATAGGTAAGTTGGATATCAATAAGAAGAAAACTGGAGATGTTTGGGGACAGTTCTGAATGATCCACTTTGACTTTTTGTCGACAAAACGATAAGAGGGCAGTTGCAACTGCCCTCTCTTTTGTTATTTCTTTCCCTTGGGGTCTAATGATAGAAGCTGATTCACCTTGTTAATACTTAATTATAGATCATTCTCAATGGTCAGGATAATATTGTCCAGTCAGTATATAGTGAAATTGACGACGAAAGCGAAAGAGGCCGTGCCGACGAGGCAGATCGTTTCCAGTCGCAGGCCGACATCGAAAAGCCAGAGGTGCGTGTGATGGTGAATCCGGGCGGGCTGAACGAGAAATTCGCCAACGAAAACCTGACACATGCCACCATCATCGTCTGGCAGAAGAACGAGGAAATCCCCAATCAAGTGGCTGAGGGCAATGCTGACGTGATGATTACCGAAATCACCTAGGCTCCGTGGTATGTGCAGAATGACCCACGCCTCGCTGCACCTCTTATCGAGAACCCTTTCACCCACGGAGAAATCGGTGTGCTGATGCGCAAGGGGCAAGACGATCTCCTCGTCCTTGTCAACGCCGTCATTGCCCAAATGAAAGCCGACGGCACCCTCCGTCAGCTTCATGAGAAATACGGGCTGGTGTATGGCTATGAATAGCGGCAGATAACTTAGAAACGCACGCCGAAGAAGGCGCGGGCCAGCCACTTGTTCTGGTTGATTTTGATATTGTCGTTGTTATAGATGGAGTTGCTCATGATGAGGGAGACTCCAGCGTTGAAACGGGGCGTGAAGTGATAGACGACGGCGACACGCTCGTTGAAAAGCATGTTGAAACACAAGCCGTGATCCTTCATCTCCTCGCCGTTCACCGTCAGACGGTTATGCTTGTAAACCACAAACGAGGGGAGGGCAGAGAAGTGAAGCAGCCATTGTGAGCGCTTTCCGAGTACGAGGTTATAGCCGTAACCGCCACCGATAGCGACGTTTGCAAAAGTTAGGTGGACCTCAGGAGCCAGCGGACTACGTGCCTTCAGCTCGTCGGTAGTCTTGATGCTTCCTGACTGAACACTGATGCCCGCCAGCCAGGAACCGGCAGAGCGAAGCTGGTAGTAGTTCTGGAACAGGGCTGCAGGATAAGAGAACTTACGGTGATTGAAGACATAGTAAGCTGATGCGTTGACCACATTCATACGCAGACCTTCCTCGTCGAGATGGTCCATATTACCCAACTTGATGTCACCAGTCAGCGACGTAGCACGCAGGTAATTGATGTCGAAGCTTATCATCTGCCCGTGGTACTCGAAGTTGAATTCGTAGTCGTTGTAGTCGCCGCCTATCTTTGCGGGGTTGATAGAGAACGTGGCGGCAATGTCGCAGTAGTTCACCTCCAGTCCCACGGTGTAGTTGGTCTTGGTGTGAAGGTCATACTTCGAGTAAACATCGTGCACCGTGCCCTTGGCGTGGATGTAGTTACCGGTCTGGTTTCCCAAGAGCCTGATCAGCCACTTTTCCTTCGGTCGGGCTACGTAGTTGGTGTCGTACTTCGTGGTGAAGTACTTTTTGCTTAGCTTGTTGTTTATGCGCTTACCCAATCCCGGCTTTTTCTCAGACGTCTGGGGCTTCTCAGTCTCCATACTGTCAGTAGCGACGAACTGGGCGTTCGCCGCTGACATGACAGCTGAGAATAGTATCATCAACAGATATTTTTTCATTCTTGCAAATACATTACAGTCTGCATGTGAGACCGATCTTGGTTTCGAAGGTTCTAGCATGCACCGTACTGTTCTGACGCAAGATCAGGTCTTTGTCATAGTAATAGTTGTAGTGCGTACGACGACTGTAGAAGGTACCAGAGAGGGTGAGAGACCACTGACGGGTGAGGTGCATCTCAATGACGGGATTAATCACCAGCAGAGCCGCATTACTGTTGTCACCCTGCACGTTCAGGTAGTGCAGGTCAGCAGTGCCGTCAACATACGGCTGCAGGTCCTTGTCCTCATAGCCCTTCCAGGTCCAGAGACGGAAGTACTTGGCATTGAGCATGATGCGTCCGTAACGGCCAAAGTCGAGTTGGGTCTTCGACTTGATGCTGAAACCGCTACCCATGTTGTAGTCGCGCTCAATGACGTTGAAGTAGTCGCTCTTGGTACCACCCAGCAGAATACCACTCAAGAAGACACGCTGCTCCATCTTCGATAGGGCGCCCATCTGCGGCAGCGAGAAAATGAAGCCAGGACCGAAACCGGCAGCCTCGCTGATGCGGTAAGGTGTCAGGTCGGAACCGTCCTCGATGGGCTTGGCATCGTAGTAGTTGAAGTGCTGGTAGATACCGAACTCACCAGCCATATCCTTCTTGTCCAGGATAGGTGTACTCCACAGACGTCCCACGATGTTCAGCGTATTCACCATAGGCTGTCCGCCACCGAAGGCTGAATTTGCCTCCAAGTCAAAGAAGTCGTAGGGCGTGGTGTGCTTGTCGCCGTCAACCGAAGTGCCATAGGTCAGCGTGAAGTTGATATAAGGAGCATGGATGCCACGGAACAGCGCGCCGTCGTCGGCCAGATAACGCCAACCTACAGAGATTGACATGTCGACGGGCGTCTTGTTGAAGTCATGGTAGCGATAGTTCCTGCTCTTCACACGCCAGGCATCACCGCTGATAATGCGGTGCAGTCCCTGAATGGGATTGATGATGGCGGCAGCAGCCTCACGAAAGAAACGCGAGAAGCCACGTTCGCGATCGTCGAGAATGGTCAGACTCAGGCGGTGGGTCATTTCGCCGATGGCAATACCGCCACAGGTTGTGGCAATAATGTCGTTGATGGCTGGTGGCTCCGTCTCACCCAGGAATTCCCACATTGCCGAACCCAGCAGCGAGAAGGGTGCCGACTCCCAGAACGTCAGGCCATTGGTACGGGCTGCATTGAAGTACAGGTTGCCATGATACGGGTGGGCAAACATGTTGGTGATAAAGAAGTCGTTGTCCCACACCATGCCGTCGGTAAAGTTGTGTTTCAGCGAGTTTAGGGTGGTCTGGGCGAAGTCAGACTTAAGCACCCAGCGGTCGAACAACTGCACACCCACATTGATGCCCGTCACCTCGGCAGCAGCCCGCCAGTAGTGTTTCTTCACGGGCAGAGCCATCGTGGAGTCATCATAAACGATGGACGCTCTCTTCTCTTCCCATGCCGGTCTCCACGTATCGTGCTGGTTGCGAGGTTGACGGTAGGTCAGACCCAGTTCCACCAAGGGGCGGTTACGGTAGGTTTCGTTGCGGTCGTAGTAACGCGTCAGTCCCCAACCAACAGATGCAAAGGCACCATATTTCCTGCTGAACTGGTAGTCGACATTGAAACGCGCCTGCAAGGAATACAGTCGTTCAGGTTTATCGTTGCTGTTCTTCTCAAAGGTCTCCACATGATAGTAGCCGATGTCACCACTCAAGCTCCATTTGGGCGACAGTTGTTTATATAGACCCATGCGATAAAAAATAGCCCCTGAGAACTTGGAATCGAGTCCCATGAAATGCGTACCGACACCCATGATACTATAAGTACTCTTGTTGCGGTAGCGCACGGCGAGGTTTGCCTTGGTCGACGAGCCGCCGTAGAGCATAATGTCGATGTCCGTCATCGGGTTGACGTTCACCAAGCCAATCTTATGGCCAATACTGTCGTACGACAGGTTGACAAGTCCCACCTGCCAGCCCTTGGGACGCTTGCGGGCAATGTTGAACACGCCAATCTGCGCACCGTTAAGCGAATCGGCAAAGTTGATGGCACCCAACTGCAAGCCGCGCTGCATGGCCGACGAGACATTCAAGATACCCGACAGCTGCACGCCCTTGTCCATGCCTGCTGTGATGTTGCTGACACCGCCCAACTGCAATCCATTGAACCGATGTGCCGATGTGTTTGAGAGACCCGACAACTGAACGCCGTGGCCACCATCGGTAGCCACCGACGAAATGACGCCAAACTGCACACTCTTCACCGAGTCTTGTACACTGACAATACCTACCGGGAACTTCTGTGCCATCACAGAAACGGTGATGCACCACAATAGAGCTACAATACTTATCTTTTTCATCTATATTCGTTTATTTCTTGCAAAGGTACAAAAGTTCCCTGATATGTACAACATTTCAGCTTTTTCGTGTTATTTATTTCTGTTATTTCTTCATAAACGCAGCGATACGGTCGGCAACGTTTTTCTTGATGTTGTTGAAGAAGAAACCATAGTCATGCAGATGGTAACTCTCGGGACCGAACATGGCGGCGCCATCGGCGGGAATGGCATAGAGCTTGGCATCGGCGGTAGTGACAACAACGGAGCCGCGGACGGTATCCACACGAGCGTCGGCAATACCAGGAACGACAAGTTTACCTTCAACGGTTAGCGAACCGAGGTTCTCCTTGACAGGAGCATAGGTGTCATCGCGTTTCCAGTTGATGGGGTTGATGCTGATGCCACCAGGGGCGAGCGTCATGTTCTTTTCTTTGAGGTTGGTGGGACCTTCAGTGTTCCATGAGACGATGACACCCGTATCCGTAGCACCTTCAGCGAACTTCAGTCCAGTCTTGGCAAGCCAGTCCTTTGTCACGGCGAAGCCAATGGGATAGGCAGCTATCATGCGACTGAGAGCCTCTGGATGCTTCGTCATGTAGTTCTCGAGCAGGGCAATCAGCACCGAGGCGCCCTGCGAGTGTCCGGCGAGGATGAAGGGGCGCCCCTGATTAAGGTTGTTGAGGTAATAGTCGAGGGCGTCGGTAGCGTCGAACTTAGAGACGTAATCGATGATGGCACGATAGTCCGAACCGGGCTTCGGCATGGAAATCTGACGGTAGATGGGCATGAATACATTGCAACTCTCGTCGAACACAGCAGTCTGGATTTGTCTGACCATCTGCGCGCCGGAAATCATCATCGTGTCGGTCATGTCGCAGACCTCGGTCTCGGGGCGGAAACCAGTGACGGTTGGATAGATGTAGAATACATCAACAGCCTTGAGACTGTCGGTGGTAGTGCCGTCAAGCATGCCGTCTTTGACCATCGCTGCGGGCACGTCGAGCCAGTTCTCGGCTTGACTATAGTCAATCAGGGAGTCATACTTCTCGATTCCGACAATGTACTGCGCGGCCTCGGGGATTTCACCGATTCTTGAAGCCTCAGCTGTCTGTTGTTTGTTACTCTTGCACGAAGCAACAGTCATTGCTACCAGCATCATTACCGATGCGGTCAACATAAAGAAGTTTTGTCTTTTCATAATATATTACTTTTTAATGATGAGTGAAAATATTCCTTTGAATGCATACAAAATGACGAGGAACATTAAAAGTTCCACAACGTAGCTTAGATTGAAATGCTCAGACACTGTTAAGGCGATGATGAAGGCCAAAATAAAGCTGATGACCTCCACCATGACGCTCGTCCAATTAATCTTAAAATTCTTCATAATAAATTATTTAATTGCATATTTACGGGCCAGACGGAACTGGTGGCGGTAGACGAGACAAGCCATACCGAGATAGATAGCAGCCTGAATCCATAGGATGCGGATCTCGGGCAGTACCTGGCTGACCGAGGCCCCCATCGAGTTGACACGGATGAAGGCGCGCACGCCGAAGGTACTTGGGAATATCCACGAGACGCCCTGCCAGTAGCCCGGGATGCTGGACTGCGGCCAGGATACACCAGTCATAAAGAGCAAGGGCACTGATACGAAGACCATGAGCAGCATGACATTCTCACGATAACGCACCAGACAGGAGACTGTCATGCCAAAGAATACACTCGCCATCGTGTAAGGCAAAAGCATTGCCAATAGCGTCCAACCGTTAGCCAACTGTGGGAAGGAGAACATGCAGGGTACTGCCATGGATAGATAGGCGGCAGCCACTGCACCAATCATCCCATAGCACAAAGCTTTGCCCCAGACAATACGGTAGGCACCACGATAGTGCGGATCGTCTGTGGGAATGAGCTGACCATTACGATTGCGTTCACGAGCCGTACCAGCAGCCATTCCAATACCGAGAGCGATAGCCTGTTGCAGAATGAGCATGAGCACGGCAGGCAATACACACGAGCCGTAGCCGCCTGAAGGATTGAACATCGTCACATCGTCAACAGCCAGAGGCTGCGCAGTGATAGCATCCTCACGTTTTGTATAGTTCCCTGACTTCTTGATATTCAGACCTGCACCAAGACGTCCAGCCTCAACCATCGCAGTCTGATAGACAGCCTTATATGCGAGCATCAACGACATGTCGCAATATACACTGATAGTACCTTGTTCACCACGACTGACACGTGTAGCGAAATCGGATGGGATAAAATAGATACCCCTGACGAGTTGTCTACTGACGAGCGAGCGCGCTTCATCAAGGTCTTCTGCGTAATAGGCTATATGAACGTCTGACGAGGCGTCGCAGTCGTTAATAAACTGACGTGAGAGCGCAGAGTGCGACTGGTCGACGACAACCACAGGTGTCTCGTGCAGCGACTCATTATTGTATATCCACGAGTAAAGCAACGGATAACCCAGTGGTACAATGACCAGGAACATCAGTACGCCCTCGTCTTTGATCACTTGTTTCAACTCCTCTCGCCAGATGTAGAGCACATCGGTCAGGTGTTCTTTATATTTACGGAATATAGACATAATTGAGCATTGCGTTTTTAACTTTACGGAGTACGAACCAGGGCAGCAGCGTGAAGGCCACGAGTGCCACGAGGTGGAACCACACGTCGATGACAGGGAAACCATTGAGTACCGTTGCCTGATAAATCATCCAGTAATGGCGCAGGGGGAATAACCACGACATTGCCTGCAACGGAGCGTCCATGCCTGGGACAGGGAATGCAGAACCGCACATCGAGATGCTGAGTACTGACCATAATGACGAGATACTCATTGACATGCGCAACGATGGCATCAAACCAAAGGAGAAGATGCCAAAGCCAAGACCGCTAGCCACCTGCAATAGACTGAGTCGTACGATGCTCCATACTCCGCCAAGTCGTGGGAAGTGGAGTACACCGAAAATATAATATTGGTAGATGAATATCACGAGTAGGAACACAAGCGCATGAACGAGATACTTACCGAGGATGGCAACTACAATGTTGTTGTCAGCCATCCGCAGCCATTCCTTACCCGTATCGAACTTCATCTCCGTGCCGACAGCGTATGCCGAGAGTAAGGCCATGAAGAGCATCAGGATACCTGGCACAAAGACGGTGGTCAGACTGTAATTATAACTACCTTGGGGGTTGGCTATCATGTGTGCATCGATAGTGATAGGTTGCAGTGCCGCTTTGATTTGACCAGCTGTAGCTCCCTTTGCGGAGAGCGTTGCCTGACCTACTGCCGCCGAACCCAACGAACCGATGGTTTTCAAGTCCTTCGAAGCCATTGAACCTGCCGTCATACACGTCATTGTGTAGTAGTACGATATCTTCGGCTGTCGTCCAGACAAGAGTTTCGATGCCGTGCCCTCAGGAATATAAAGATAGCCATAGACCTTACCTTCCTGCATGGCATTGCGAGCCTCAGTAATATTAGCAAAATGATAGACAACACGGGAGTTCTGCATGGCATCAAGGTTGCGGATAAGACCACGCGACGTGGCACTATTGTCCTGATCCACTACCCCGATGGGCAAATCCTGTGGCAGTCCTTCATCAAGCATCGTAGTGAAGAACAACACCAACAGTAGCGGGAACACTATCATGCAGAAGCCGTAGATACGGTTCTTCGCAAGAATACCGAGTTCACGCAGTGCGATGTTGCCTATTTGAGAAATATACTTCATCTTTTAAGTATCAACGACATACCTGGACGCACATCCTCGATTTTCTCCATCGGACGTGCCTTTACCTCAAAGGTCTTCTGGTCATACTGACCACTGGCCTTCGTTGCCTTCCAAACGGCAAACGAGCCTTTGTCCTTCATATAGTAAATCTTCATCTTGACTTCCTTCTCCAACGCAGGAACGACAACAGTCAACTCGCTGCCCAGTTTCAGACCCTTCAACTGGTCCTCGCGGATATTGAACGTACCCCACATGTCATCCATCACCGAGATGGTCATGATAGGAGAACCTGTTCCAACCAACTCACCCACCTTCGGATAGACATCGGTTACCTCACCTGCAGCCTGGGCTATCTGTACAGTCTCATGGATATAACTGTTTACCTCCTGCACAGCACCACGGGCACGACCCACCTGTGCAGCAGCAGACATCTTCTCTTCCATACGGGCACCATTCTTTGCCATGTCATACTGACTCTGTGCAGCCTTGACCTGTGCCTGTGCCGACTTGTACATAGCCAGAGCCTCGTCGAACTTCTGGGCACTGATAACCTCTTCCTCATAAAGTATCTTCATACGGTTGTACGATTTCTCGGCAATCTCCAGACCTGCCTTCGCCTGCTCCAACAACTGGTAGGCAGCCTGTACCTGTTCCTTGCGGGCACCATTCTTTGCCATCATTTCCATTGCTGAAGCAGCATCTACGGCACTCTGAGCCTGCGACATCTTCGCCTGCACATCAGGAGCCTCGAGGATAGCCAGTGTATCACCAGCCTTCACGAAGTCACCTTCCTTTACACGAAGTTCAAGGATACGTCCTGGTACCTTACTTGACACACGGTACTCCTCTACTTCCATTTCACCCTGAATCACATCCGGATCACGACCTAAGGCCAGAAAACCGATAAGGGCTACGATTGCTACTACTGCCGAAAAACCTGCCACAGCCAGCAGGATGTTGTTATGCTGTTCTTTTGCTTTGTCTGCCATAATGATATTTCTTTTGCTTTTTTACTTTTTCCTTTTTTTATTGAAGCGTTCCGAGCGCCTTCTGCAGTTCCACCTCTGAGAGCTTGACGCCAATCTCCGCATCGATGAGCTGCGACTGCGCCGCATTCCACGCCGTCTGAGCTTCCATCACCGTCGTGAACGACGCTGTGCCCTCCTTGAAAGCCAAGTTCGCCATGCGCAGGTTCTCGTCGGCATTCGCTACGTTCGACTGCGCCATCGTCAGTTTCTTCTGAGCCTCCTTCACCTTAAAGTTGCTCTGTCTCACCTGCAGGCTGATCATCTCCCGCGCGTCTTCCAGTTCGAGCTTCGCCATCGCGGTCGCTCCCTTCGAGGCGCGCACCTTGTACTTCACGTCGCCCCAGTTCCACACTGGCACGCGCACAATGACGCCGACGTTCCATACGCCGCCAAACTCTTTCTCGAAGCCATTGAACGGGTTCGGGTTCGATACC
>JBGVBD010000178.1:0-19710 GCA_045225255.1 Prevotella sp.
TTCAGTTTCACCGACGATTCTGGCGTCTGCGTGGACATGTCTGCCATCATCAAGGCGGATATCCGAGTCTCTGGGATTATCGAACACTATGACCCCAAGAATACGGATGCCATCTTCACTTCGGCCAAGGTGTATTCTAGCGCGGTAATCACGCTGGATATCGGCAAGACGGATGCGTTCAAGATTGTGGGCAGCGACGTGACGCCGATCGAACGGCTGAAGAAACCCAACGACATCGGTGGTTTCGAGTTCAAGGGTTCGACCTATGTCGCCACCAGCGAACGAGTCACTGGTCTCTGCACGACGAGGGTCTTGGCAGACCGAATGGTAATTACGTTAACGTAATTTTACATATTTTTCTTAAATAATCGGCGTATGGTATTGACACATACGCCGATTTGTGCTATATTTTGGACATGGAAAACAAAAAACTCACTATGCTTATCTCTAAGAAAATCCTCGGAAACTACATCAACGGCAACCATTCCGTTGTAATCTTCGAGGACGGAACCAAGGTCAAGTCCACCGGACACTGGGAAAAGAATCCCAAGAACGGTGCCAACGTCTGGGTCGAAGACGACCAAGACCACTTCACCTACTCCTTCCCTGAGAACTTCGACATCAAGATCACGGACTACTGCGACGGCGGCTGCATCTACTGTCACGAAAACTCCACCATCAAGGGAGCCCACGGCGACCTCGTCGGCATGGAACCCGTGTTCCGTTCGCTCCACGCTGGCACCGAATGTGCTATCGGCGGCGGCAACGCCCTCGCGCACCCTGACTTGGAATGGATGCTCAAGGTCTTGAAGGAACAAGGAGTCATCGCCAACATCACCGTGAACCAGCAGCACCTCCAGCGCTACAAGGCCAAGCTCTTGAAGTACGTCAAGGAAGAACTCGTCCACGGAATCGGCGTGTCGCTCACGGACTCCACCAACAAGGACGACCTGTCCATCATCAACGAACTGGGCAACAACGTTGTCATCCACGTAATCGCTGGCATCTTCTCCCAAGACGACGTCGAGTTCGTCAAGGGCCACAAGATCCTCGTGCTCGGCTACAAGGACTTGCGCCGTGGTCACATCTTGTTCGAAAACCAGTCCGACAAGATCAAGACGAAGATCCAGTGGCTCGTCGCCTACTTGCCGGAACTCAAGAAGCAGTGCAAGTGCATCTCCTTCGACTGCCTCGGCCTCGAACAAGTCGACCCCAAGACCGTGCTGAACATTTCCGACAAGGAATTCAACACTCTCTTCCAGGGCAGCGACACCGACGTCACCGACGGAGAAGGCAACATCACTTGCTGCACCATGTATATCGACGTGCCGAACATGAAGGTTGCCCGTATGAGCACCGCCGCGCTCGACAAGCGTTACGACTTCACTGGCAAGGAGAACATCGCCGAGCTTCTGAAGATCACCACGCAAGGATGGTAAGATGCGTTTCGTGTTCAAGTTCGTATCGGAACCAGCGCGTAGGCACTTCGTCAACCAGCTCGAAGACAGCTTGGGAAACTCCGTGTTCGTGAAAATCAAGCGTACACGAGCGAAGACTCCCACGCTGATCATCGACACTAGTCGTGACGACTCGATTGTTCGGCTTGATCCGGTCGAGAATCGAATTATCACGTACATTGCGGTAGTCTACCATAGCTGTATCGAATCAATGCGCATGCAGCATTCAAAGGAGAAATCAAAATGACCAATGGTGATGTAGCTGCGTTTAGCGCATGCATTGCGATTTTCTTCATTTTCGTCGCGGTTCTTGTGTTTGTCTTAATTGACCACAAGAAGCATACGGCGGACTGGCCAGCCGATGACGACTTCGAACACCAAGTCCGTATTGTCGAACTTGAAAACGGAATCTACATCATCCAAGTATGGCAGAAGTGGAAAAATGAATGGGAAGCGCCGTTCGGCCCTCATCACTTCAATACGCTTGATGCGGCGAAGAAAGAAAAGGAACGCCGCATAGAAGGGCTTAAAAGCGATGCTGGCTACAGATTCAAGCGAGTGGTCGACTAAACCGACGAGGAAGATGTAGCGATCTTCTCGGACGGTATTGACTTCCTTTAAGGAGATTAGCATGCCGAAAAAGTACATTATCTGCAGAAGCACCGTCGCGAGGCCCGGTGAAATTTTTCCGAGAACCATCCAATCGTTCTTCACTGGGTTCAGCGTTGAAACGACCACTTGGGGCATCTGGGATGTCGGCTTCCGAGCCGCTATTCAGTTGCCGAAGGGTGTCGCCAAGACATTGTCTGAAGCAATGCACAAAGGCGACCCGACTCACAACTACTGGATCACTGATCGAGAAACCCTCGCAGTGGAATTGCATATAAAGGAGTAACAAATGAAAACCATACGCCGTGGAGTATTTGAAACCAACTCCAGCTCAGAACATTCTGCCACCGTCGGCGAAGAACTCTACGCACTGCCGAAGGCGCAGTATGACCAGTTTAAGGACGGAAAGGCTTTCTTCGACACGACTCTTGAGAAGACCGTGTCCGTCAAGCGTGTAGTCACCGAGTTCAAGGAAGACAAGCGCTACACTGCATTTGTCACCAAGAACCAGTGCCGCGTAATCAACACCGACACTTTCTTGAAGATTGCTTCCGAAATCTACTACTGGAGTACCGATTACATTCTCAAGAAACTCAAGAAGGGCAAGATTACCCAGTACCATGTTGACAAGGATCTGATCGACCTTGTCCATAAGTTCTTGCGCGAAAAGAGCTATTGCCTCTACGAAGGGTTCTACCGTTCACATGAAGGCAACGACGACTGCACCTACATCGAGAAGGAAGTCAAGGTAAGCCGTCACACTACCATTGTTGCCTTCGGTCACGCATGGGCCAACAGCGACGACTAGGAGATACTATGATTCAGGAAATTCACGACATCAAGAACTACTCGTTCAACCCAGTTCTGGAAAGCAACGAAAAGCTGTACGATACCCCGATCACGCTGTTCGGCAAGCCGTGGCGCATCATGGACGACTTCTGGATGAAGCATGTCCATATCAAGATCACCGACCGCTGCAACGCCCGTTGTCCGTTCTGCATCGAGAAGGAAAGCCACCTCAAGGACAACCCCGACAAGCTGAGCGCCAACCTTCAGAGACTTATCGCCGAACTCGATAGCCAAGGCCATCTGGCCACGGTTAGCATCACTGGCGGCGAACCGTCCCTCAGCCCCATCGCTGCCGAGGCCGTGGACTTCTTGAAGGGCAACTACAGGGTGTTCCTCAACATCAACACCAACTTCAGCAAGACCATCGACAGCCAGCTCGATCCGGACTGGGTCAACATCTCCCGTCACAAGGTAGGTGCCGACGACTATACTGGCATCGGCGCTCTCGACCTCGACATGCTCGACCAGTACCGTGCAGACCATCCGAAGACCAAGATCCGTCTCCAGTGCGTCCTTCATCCGCACGGACTCCAGTCCATCGACGAGATCAAGGCATACATCGACCATTACATCGGACACATCGACGACCTCAGCTTCCGTAGGCTCATCAACGTGACCGACAATGCGCCGACGGATGACTTGTATCAGCAGCTCAAGCACTTCCTCTACGACAACTCCACGCTCGTTGAACAAGTGCTCAAGGACTACTACGTCTACGAGACCTGGAACTACAAGGGCTTGAACATTACTCTGTCCCATTCCAACATGAAGCTGCTGCACGACCTCGAAGGCACCGAGGACGACAAGATCCTCCGTGAAATCGTCGTGCATCCTGACGGCCTCATCGCTGGCAGCTGGTACAGAAACAAGAAGATTATCGCAGAATAAGGAGGCCAACATGGCAAGACAGATTAAAGAACCCACGATGGGTCTTGAGACCTACAAGATCAACATCCGCGCCTATTTCCCCAGTGTCGTCTTCCTTGAATCCGACGGTGTCGTCGAATGCGTCAGTGAAGATGGCGACTGGCTCCACGCATTGTACTGGAAGGACGGTCAAGCCTACTTCGCCATTTCGGACAAGGTGATTGGCGAAAAGTCGATGGCAAAATTCCTCAAGCACGTATCGACGACTCACCAGCAATACGATGCCAGCAAGATCGCTTTGCCTATCGACGCATACGAAGACCGTAGCGTCCGTCTTCTCCACACTCTCTGCGACAAAGCTCGCGAGGAGATGAAGTAATGAACCTTCTTACACTCGAAACCAATCTGAACATCCATCTCCGTCCCCAGGACTTCAAGGACTTCTGTCCGAACGGACTCATCGTCGACGCCATCGGCGACAAGACCCGCGAAATCAAGAAGGTCGTCACTGGGGTAAGCCTTAGCAAGGAACTCATCGCGGAAGCCGCCGTACGAGGTGCCGACGTCATCTTCGTGCATCATCCCAACGGCTTCTGGAACTCCGACAAGAACAAGTGCATCGACAACTCGCAGTTCGGCAACTACGTCCGCATGCTTATCCAGAACGGCATATCGTTGTTCGGCTACCACTTGCCGCTCGATGCGCACGAAACCTACGGCAACAACGCCACGGTGTTCATGCACCTCGGACTCGAAAAGAGCGTGGAGAGACATGAAACCAAGTGCGACTCGTATGTATCTTGGCTCGACGCGGAACGCTTCATGTACAACAACATCGGCTATGGTGGAACTGGCGTCATCACGACCGAACTTCTGGACAAGGTATTCCCCAAGGGCTACCAGTCCTTCAACTTCGAGTCCGGCAAGAAATACAATGTCGCCGTCTGCACTGGAAGCGCCGCTTCTGAGTTCGATGAAGTCATCAAGCACGGCTACGACATGCTCGTGACTGGCGAAATCCGCGAGTCCACGCCGATCCTCGCCAAGGAATACGGCATCGCAGTTATCGCCGCTGGCCATCACCGTTCCGAAGTGTTCGGTGTGCGCAACATCGCCAAGCTGGTCGCTAGCTGGGGAGTCGAGGCCGAGTTCGTCGACATTGACAACCCCATCTAATTTTGCTATATTGAGGGCATTATGAAGACTATCAGAACATCGGTTTTCGAAACCAATTCCAGCTCCATGCATTGCGTGACCTTGATGACGGACGAAGAGTTCCAGAACTTCAAGAACAATGAAGGTCTGTTCAACTTCTTCACGAACTGTCCGACAACTTGGGAAGACTTCTATGTATCCTTCCAGATCGACTGCAAGCATCGTCACATGGACAAAATTCCTACGCTCGAAGAGTTCATCGAAGCGGCCAAGAAGTTCATTGACAACGACTGGGAACCGTTCGACGACAACGACGACGCGAATAACGCTATCTGGGAAACGTGCCGCCGTTCCGGCATCTATACCTATGGCGGCGTTGCCGACATCGAAGAGAGCGAACGCACTATCGGCGACCAGAAGTTCCATGCGGTTTCTGCATACGTAGCGGAGTAGGCCATGCGTACCGTCCGTCCAACTGTATTCGAGACGAATTCGTCATCGGCGCATTGCGTCACCTTCTTGAACAAGAAGGAACTCGATGCGTTCCGTGACCGTTCCTTGGTGTACGACATGTACGAGGAAAAACTCGTTCCGGCGTCGGAAATGTATCCTCGCTTCATGGAAATGGTCAACGATTCTGTCCTCAAGGGCGAGGCTCCAGAAGACGAAGTACGTGCGCTGACGCCTACCCAAGAGGTGTTCGTCACTTGGATCAACAGCTGGGACAACGTGCTGAAGGGCGTTAGTGTCATGCAAGCCGACGATGCTGCCGTAAGTTGCATCCGTCGGAACCTCCGCTATCTGCATTCCGAGGCGGAATTCCTGGTGTCCGGATTCTGCGAAGACCAAGTCAAACAGAAGGGCGACGAAGACTTGTTCGCTCTGTCGCTCTATAGGGAAAACTGATAATGCGTACTATCCGTCAATCCGTGTTCGAGACGAACTCCTCGTCGACGCATTGCGTCACCTTCGTCACGCCGAAGGAATACGAGGACTTCGTCAAGCGCCGTACAGTGTACAACGTCAAGGACAAGAAGATGGTTCCCATCGCTGACCTTTACTCGTTCTTCACTGAACGTGTCAAGGAGCAAACCAAGGACTTGGTTCTCGACGAACAAGAAGTCGCCAAGCGCATGCCGTCTTGTGAAGATTTCTGCAAGTGGGTCGAGGACTGGCACCACATTCCTACGTTGACCACGGAGATCGACGAAATGCTGTACAATAGCATGCTCTACACTCTCGAAAGGGACTACTGCACCGCTGGCTACAGCTGCGACTGGACTACTGCCACTACTACGGTAAACGGCACTGAAATCATGGCACTTTCTTTCTACAAGGGTGAATAATGCATACCATCAGAAAACATGTCTTTGAGACGAACTCCAGCTCCGAGCATAGCATCACCTTCTCCGAAGAGTTGCGCTCGCCGGAAGAATTTCCCAAGCTGAATGCCGACGGTATCCTCGAAGTCGAGGTCAAGCACTACTGGACTTGCGGTGGCAATGGCACATGCACGAGCGACGTGAAGGATATCATCGAATATCTCTGCACGATGGCCGTACACTGCGCAAGCAAGTTTCCAGACTCGATGACGCAAGTCCTCAACGACCTCAGATATGCCTACGCCAACATGGCGCTTACGATGCCCAAGGGTATCGACGTGTATGTCGTAGACGACAAGGGACACCGTATCCCTTACCATCAGCTGGTCAACGAGGAAGTCGATTACGTTGTCTTGGACGAGGACAATAACTACGAATGCTGCTTCCGTAGTCTCAACAATTACTACGAAACCATGCGTCCGTCCGAGTTCAAGGAGTTCTGCCGCCTCCACCAAGGCTACATTGACGAGAAGGTCGTCGTGATTTCCCGTCAAGTCGGTCTTGCTTGCAACCTTATCTGGGATGACTACAAGAAGTCGACCGAAGGCATGTACTCTACCGATCTGGGCGACGATAAAGATTACGACGGCAAGGACTTGCTCGTCAACAAGAGTACACTTTCTTTCTTCCATACGTAGGTCAATATGAAGACTATCCGTAACAAAGTATTCGAGACAAATTCATCGTCGATGCACACCATCACGTTCAATACTATCACACCCGGCGACAAGGACAACTATGTCATCGAAGTCGGCTGCGACGGTGAGTACGGCTGGGGCCCAGAAGGCGAAGCCCTCGTTACGCCTGAGCAGCTTCTCGACTATGCACTCATCGCGTATTCCTACATTTGCAAAACCAACAAGGAAGAGTGCGAACGTGTATTGGCCGAAGTCCAGCGAGTGTTCGCCACGCACGGCGTAACCGTCAACTACAAGCTGGATGCCGAATGCAATCAGCATGCTATCTGGTTTGAAGTGGATCCGTGGGACGACGACAAGATACCTACGGCGCACGTATCCGGATACATCGACCACCAGAGCGCACCTTACGAATCCGACGACTGCATGTACCTCGCAAAGATGGTGCGTGACGATCCGGAAGAACTCTACGGCTTCGTGTTCGGTGGCGGTGAAGTCATTCTCGACAACGACAACCACGATTAGGATTCAATATGGATCGAGATTACTGGAAACTCAATATTGTCTTCTTGATTGTACTGGTAGTGTTCATCGGTCTGTCCCTATGGCTTGCTGCCGAGGCCGACCGTGCGCATTCTTGCCTCCTCGATGACGCATGTATCGAGAAATACCGTGCCAAGATCGAACTTGAAAAGAAGAGCGAGTGCAGCGAGCATCGTTCCACCCACAAACCAACCGCGCACACGACCGTAATCGGCGGTCGTCCGTACGTGTTTTTCTACTAAGGTACACACATGAACGTAAACATTCCCAAGAAAGACGACATTCCCATGAACGAACACGGCTTCTACCGATTTGCGGCTGCTTGCCCAAAGATGAAGGTGGCCGACACAAAGTACAACACCGACGAGATTATCAAATGCATCCGCAAGGCTCACGAAGAGCAAACCACCTTGATCGTGTTTCCTGAGCTGTGCATCACTGGCTACACTTGCAATGACTTGTTCCATCAAGAACAGCTCCTCAAGAAGGCCGAGGAAGCGCTCGAACGCATCAAGGTGTTCACCATGAACGAATGCCAGAAGATCATCGTTGCCGTCGGCGCACCCGTACGCATCGATGGCCGACTCTACAACTGCGCGGTGTTCATCGAAAGCGGCGCTATCGTCGCCGTGACTCCGAAGGTCTACCTTCCGAACCAGCGCGAGTTCTACGAAAAGCGCTACTTCTGCAGCGGTCGTGAACTCCTCCGTGGCATTCCGAAGGTGTGCAAGCTTTGTGGATGGGCTAAAGTCCCGGTCACCAACCTCATCAAGACCGACGAAGACCTCGTCATCGGCTGTGAACTCTGCGAAGACCTCTGGGTGCCGAATCCGCCCAGTGGCTACCTTTCTCTGTGTGGCGCACAGGTCATCGTGAACTTGTCCGCAAGCGACGCGCTCGTAGGCAAGGCCGACTACCGTCGCAACCTTGTCCTCAACCAGTCCGCACGTTGCATGGCTGGCTACGTGTACGCCTCCGCTGGTGTCCACGAATCCACGACCGACATGGTCTGCAGCGGCCACTTGATCATCGCCGAAAACGGCAGCAAGCTTGCCGAAGAAAACCGCTTCTCTCGCGATAGCGAAATCATCTACGCCGATATCGACGTGAAGCGCCTCACCATGCAGCGCATCTCCGAAGGCGACTTCCAGGACTTCATTTCTACTCCGTATGACATCCGTGCGGCCAGAGCGCCGTTCATCATGACGGCTGACGAACTCAAGTACCGTTATGTTGCTAAGACTCCGTTCGTACCGAGTACTCGTGACCACCGCAATGAAGTGTGCTGCGAAATCTTCAACATCCAGTGCGCTGCCCTTGCCAAGCGCCTTGAGGCGTCCAACACCAAGCGAGCCGTCATTGGCCTCTCTGGCGGTCTTGATTCAACGTTGGCATTGCTGGTGATCTACCAGACTTACAAGCTCTTGAACCGTCCAGTGAAGGACATTCTCGCCATCACCATGCCCGGTTTCGGAACTACCAAGCGCACCAAGGGCAATGCGGAAAAAATGGCCGAATATCTCGGCGTGGAACTCCGTACCATCGACATTACGGACGCTTGCTTCCAGCACTTCAAGGACATCGGACACGATCCCAACATTGCCGACGTGACCTACGAAAACGTGCAAGCGCGTGAACGTACGCAGATCTTGATGGACGTGGCCAACAAGGAACACGGCATCGTCATCGGCACTGGCGACTTGTCTGAAATCGCACTCGGCTGGTGTACCTACAATGCCGACCACATGTCCATGTATTCCGTCAACTGCGACATCCCCAAGACGCTTGTCCGTTACTTGGTCAGATTCTATGCCGATTTAGTATGCGACAATGCCGAACTGTCCAAAGTGCTCATGGACATCCTCGCTACTCCGGTCTCCCCAGAGCTTCTTCCGACCGACAAGGACGGAAACATCACGCAGAAGACCGAATCCATCCTCGGCGACTACATCCTTCACGACTTCTATCTGTACCACTTCGTCAAGTACGGTGCGACGCCGGACAAGATCCTTTACCTCGCCAAGTATGCGTTCGAGGGCGACTTCAGCGAAGTCGAACTGGAGACGGCCCTCAAGACCTTCCTCCGCCGCTTCTTCACGCAGCAGTTCAAGCGCAGCTGCGTACCTGACGGCCCGAAGGTTGGTACTCTGTCCCTTTCTCCTCGTGCCGACTGGCGCATGCCAAGCGACGCGAGCTTCAACGACTGGCTGGAGGACTAGCGATGAAAACTGTCAGACCGTGTGTGTTCGAGACGAACTCGTCATCGACACACTCATTAACCATGGTTGCCGCATCTCGATGGGAAGACTTCGAGAACGGCAAAGGCATGTACAGCACCGAACACGAGGACTTGTTCTCTGCGTCCGATCTGTACAAAATGTTCCTCGAAGGCGACCAAGACGGCGATTACAAAAGTGACGAGTACGAGACGTACCTCGCGGAGAACCACGCCGAAAAGCTGACTGCCGAGGAATTCGAATTCGTTATCCAGAATTACAAGGTAGCGCGACGCTGCTACGAAAACGACCGATACCAGCTTACTGAAAGCTTCAAAAAAGAGATTACAGACAAGTTTGGCGAGAACACTCACCTCAATCGCGAAGTGTTCGAACTTATTGGTCAATGGCTGTCCGACAACGGAATGCAGACTTGCGATGAATGGAAGGACGATGACGAGAAGGAATGGTTCTCCTATGAACAAACGATCGAAGGCGTGAATGTCGTAGCCTTCGGCAAATATGGTTGGGGTTAACATGAAAACCATCAGAACGAATGTATTCGAGACAAACTCTTCCGCGACCCACGCGATCTGCATCACGGATCCGGAGACCTACGAAGCCTACAAGGCTGGCAAGTACGTGTACAGTGGCGGAAAGCTCATTTCGGCAGAAGAACTGTTCGAAAAGTTCCACGACGACAGTTATTCTACCTGGAGCGACTACCTTCAATGGTGCGAAGAACACAACCGTCAGCCGATGGACGTGGCCGCCTTCTCTGAAGTTATCCGCATCATCGCTACCGACGACTGGGATAAGAAGAGCGAAGAGACCGACTACGTGTCCGACTGGCTCCGCGACGAAAGCTTCCAGCCTTTCAACCGTCTTGGCTTCGACGAGTACGAGACGTTCGAGAAGCGCACTACCATCAAGGGCACCGAAGTCGTCGCGTTCGGCTACTATGGCGGATGTTAAGGAGTTTGTATGAAGACTGTACGACTTGGTACTTTCGAGACGAACTCCTCGTCTACCCATGCGATGTGCATGTGTACCGTAGCTGACTACGAGAAGTTCCAGAATATGGAGCTGTTCTTGCATTGGGAATCCTTGCAGACTGCGGAAGAACTCTATGAACAGTTCGTCTCGATCTACAGGAGAGACCGTTCTACTTGGGGCGCGGCTCTGGAGAACTACTTCAACAAGAAGCTCTGTGGGCAGATTCCTTCGTTCGAGACTTACAAGAAAGCTCTTATGGGTACGGGCGAATGGAGCTATGTAGACGAGGATTGCCGTGCTGAATACACTGACGAGGAATGGGTTATTGCCAACATCCGCCAGTCGTTCATCAGCGACTCCATCGGCAACGTGCATAACTACTACATTTCTGACCATTACCACTACGAGACCTTCTATGACTCGTTGAACGGCATAGTGGCGTTCGGATACTTCGGAAACCAATAATGCGCACTGTAAGACCCAATACCTTCGAGACGAACTCCTCGTCGGCACACTGCTTTGTGTGCGCCGACAACGAGGCGTTCGCCCGTTTTGTTAATGGCGAACTGTTCGCCGACGGATTCGGCTACAAGGGCCGACATGACGCGACGCTGATCGACGCAGATACGGCGTACATCGGATACGACAAGTACTTCCTCAACCATGTACTAGGTTTCCATAAAGACTCCGTAGAACTGAGCAAGGAGACCGTTCTCTGGTTCCTCCGCCATCCGAAGGAAATCGAGCCGTTCTACGACGGTTCTCTCGACGGCAAGTACGTCGTGGAAGAAATGCCGCAGCGCGTCAAGGATGAGTGTGAATCTAACTACTGGGGCGTATCCAACCTCATCTGCTGGATGGAACAGGAGGATGCTCCGATCTCCTATGCGACGCTCGTGGAAGAAACAAGTAATTTTGAGCACGGATTCGACGACTACGACAGCGAGCCTCCGACCGAGAAGGACGGCAAGACGAGCTGTTACGCCGTCTGGTATTACTAGCGGAATCGATGCTGATATTGTTATTTATCCTATATGCAGTAGGACTTTCGGCTGAAGTGTTGCTGATACACTTGGTCGCAAAGCGCGTGTTCGGCATCGATATACCGAAGATCGTGAATGACGTCATTACCGACATGTTAAATGACCTTTGCGATAACTTTGAACAATCAGAAAACAACCAGAGAGATAACAAATGACACGTGGAAAACTTGTGTACATAGACGAAGAAGGCAACGTATTCGTCTCCAACGAATTCAACGGCGACATGTACTATGAAAAAGGAAGCATAGGCCAGACCTACGCAAAAGCCTTCGAGAAGATGCCGCACCACTTGGGCATCGCAGCAATGTCGTCGTGGTTGTACAAGCTCCAGTCTCCTATCCATAAATACGATGCAGACGAAGTGCGCTTCATCCATATCGGCGACAACAAGATCGACCTGACTCGCGCCACCTACTTCGACTTCTGGTTCTCCGACTATCTGTACATCAGAAACGACGCGAAGACCTTCACAATTACCAACCGAGCTGGCGAACAAGTCGAACTTCCGGAAAACTCTATCTCGATTTACTGCTTCGGCGTGTACGAGGATTGTATAAACATTAGCAATCAGCCTACAACCGAGGACGACGTGATCGACTCTACAGCAGCAACCGAAGAACACCGCCAGCAAGTAGCTAGGAACATCCAGCACTTCTGCAACAAGATTACCTTCAGGGCGGCGGCACACGACTTGTCGAAGCTCCAGCAGCCAGAGAAGGCTGGATTTGACCGTGCCACGCTGAAACTCAAGGACATGACCTACGGCTCCCCAGAGTACGCCAAGTCTCTCGAAGAGCTGTCGGAGACCCTTGAGCACCATTACGCCCACAACGACCACCATCCGCAGTTCTACAAGAACGGCGTGGCCGGGATGAACCTCTACGCCCTCGTGGAAATGTACGAGGACTGGAAGGCCGCTGGAAAGCGCAACAAGGACGGCAACATCGTCAAGTCCGTTGAACTGAACAAGGACAAGTTCTGCCTCGACGAACAGCTGTATTCAATCCTTATGAATACGGCGAAGATGGACTTGGAAGAGGAAAATAGCCACAAATAGCTATTTCCCTCTTGACAAAACGAGGCGAATAGTATATATTGTTTGCAATATGATGAACATTTTGCTAAATTTGCCTCGTGATCCGAACGACTGGTCGTTCTTCCGTGGGCCGTCACTGGCCGACGACGAATACCCAGTCGAGGATATTTCATCCAACGAGGTAAACGATGAATCTGCTACTAGCGATACCAGCAAGAGGCCAGAATAAGTATCTGGCCGAAATGAAGGCCGCTATACATGCGATGTCGGTGAAGCCGTGTCACGTACTGTACATGGCCGATCGACCGACCGCTAAGGAAATCGTGGAAGCGCGGACGATTATCGGTCACGACCCGCTTATCGAATACTATCCAATCTGCCAGATGCCAGACTACGTAGGCCGTCCGAAGATGACCCACGGAGTCGATTGGTTCCTCACCGGACATGTGAGGAACTGCGCCGTTGACTACATAATCAAGCACGGCGACATCGACGCCGTCGTGTTCATAGACGGCGACTGCATACCGGAGCCAGACCTGATAAAGTCCCACATGGCCGTCTTGGACTGTGCAGAACCGAAAGTGTCTGTTGGCAAGCGCAAGGAAGTGATCTACAACTGGCAAGACCAGCGGGACACCGCCGAAAGCAGCTGTGGCATATTCCACGACGTACCGACCGAAGTATTGCACGAGGTCATGTTCGTCGATTCCGGCGTGGTGTGGACTTGCAACTTCGGCATGAACGTTGCCGCGCTCGGATATCTGAGACAGCTTAACGCCACCTTGTACGGACGCGAGGAGACATTCTCCAGCGAGTTCCTTGGGACGTGGGGCGGCGAGGACGGCTTCATCGGCCTTGAGTGCTACTACACTGGCATCCCAGTCATCGCGCTTGAAAACGGCAACAACGGCATCCGCCACAAGTACCATCTGCGCAACGAGGACAAGTACAACCACACGGCGTTCATCCAGTTCCTTGAGGAACATCGTGAACAGCTACTGTACTTGCTCGACCTATACAAGATGAACGTGCGCAAATGCAGATACATACCAAGAGAGGAACTGATCGAACTCGGTTACGACGTCGACCAGCATAAACTAGGTTAATATGTTTTTCAATATCAACAAAGTTGGCGACTGGCTCGGAAGCCGTCTCGCCAAGCAAGCGGCTGACCTTACGAACGAAGACCTTCAGGACATGACGAAGGATCAGCTAATTACTGCCGTCAAGGAACTCCAAGCGGTCACGAAGAAGCAAGAGACGCAGCTCAAGAGGAAGTCCGACCAGATCTTCAACTTGTTCGTCCGCATGAAGTTCTAGGATAAACTGCTGTCAACTCCAAAAGGACAGATATGCCCAACAAATGGCTTAATTGCGCTATTCCCGGTGTCGCCTTGACCACGTGCATCGGTTCGGTCTATTGCTGGTCACAGTTTGCCGCTAACTTGATGGAAGCCTTCGCACTGACGAGGTTCCAGACGGATATCGGCTTCATGCTCATTATCTTCTTCCTCGGCATGTGCGCCGCAGCATTTGGACAAGTCATCGAGAAGAATCCGCGCATGGGCGCATGGCTCTCGACGGTTGTCTTCATCACTGGCTTCATGATGCTGGGAACTGCGGTCGCCGTCGGATCTGTTCCGGCCTTCTATATCTCGACTGCGGTAATCGGCGCTGGAACTGGAATCGGCTACGTCACGCCAGTAAAGACGCTGATGGCGTTCTTCAGCGACCACAAGGGACTCGCGTCCGGACTTGCGATCACTGGCTTCGGCCTTGCGAAGTTCATCGCGTCGCCAGTCATTGAATGGCTGCTCGCCAATGTCAGCTTGCCCAACATGTTCTTCATCATGGGCGGCATCTACGCCGTCGTGATGTTTGTGTCTTCGTTGCTGCTGCGCAAGTACCCTTATCCTTTGCCCGAAACGACGTACGACAACGGCTTCCGTTATTCGTACATCTTGAAGAACAAGGAATGGTGGTCGATATGGTTCATGTTCATGACCAACATATCGTGCGGCTTGGCGATCATATCCCAAGAGAAGGGACTGCTTACCGCGCTCGGTATCTCGGCCATTGCGATGGTGCTGTCCGGGACTGCCTTGTCAAACGCTGGCGGTCGTCTAGGATTCTCGTCCATCTCGGACAAAATAGGAAGGAAGGCAGCATACCACTTTGTATGTAGCTTCGGTATCTTGGGTGCGGTGTTCTGCATCACCGGAAGTCCTATGTTGTCCGTAATCGGCATACTTCTGTGCGAGGCCGCCTACGGCGGAAACTTCAGCGTCTTGCCTAGCTTGCTGGCGAAGCGCTTCGGAATGAGCAACGCTTCTCGTGTACACTCGATCACCTTGACTGGATGGAGCATCGGCGGAATAGTCGGCCCACTTCTCGCCAATACGTTCACTGGCAACTCTCTGTACATCGTCCTCGCGGTTCTCTACTTCATCGCGTTCACCGTCATGGAAATGAACGTGAAAAAGTAAACTAAATTTTACACAATTATACCACACACCGACTAGCCAAGGCTGGTCGGTTTTACTATATTTGCGGACATGGAAAATATCTCTATGAATTACGTTAAGTCCGGATCGACCTACACGCCGATCGGCAGCCTCCGAGAAGTTACGAACGTTCTCGAACCCCATGTCTATCAGATCGTCATGCCGCCCATGTCTGGCCCCAAGCTCGAAATCGTCGACAACATCGATCTCTCCATTCCCAAGAAGGTCTACGGCAAGGTTCCGTCCCAAGTGGACAAGTGCTTCGCCGCATACGACCGCCGTCCGCGCAACACTGGCGTCCTCTTGTCCGGTGAACGCGGCATGGGAAAGACCTTGTTCATCCGTATCGCCATGAACGAAGCGCTCAAGCGCGACATTCCGGTGATCGTCCTCAGCCGTACGAAGGCTCTCGAAGCCTATGTCGGACTCATCAACAGCATCACGCAGCCCGTGCTCGTGGTGATGGACGAGTTCGAGAAGAACTTCGACACCGACGACAAGAGCGAAGACCAAGGCACTTTCCTCTCGATGCTTGACGGCCTCGGCTCCAGCCAGAAGCGCATGTTCATCGCTTCGGTCAACTATCGCCACAAGATTTCCCAGTTCATGATCAACCGTCCTGGCCGCTTCTACTACCACTTCGAGTTCAAGCCGCTGTCCGACGTGGAAATGATCGAGTACTTGACGAACGAGACCAAGGGTGTCGACCAGAAGTCCATCAAGTACGCCGTGCAGATCATGCAGAACTACCCGATCAACTACGACGGCCTTTCCGCCATCGCGGATGAACTCAACGCTGGTCTCGACATCAACGAAACCTTGCGCGACTTGAACCTCGACCGTATCGGTGTATCTGCTCTGCAGTGCAGCGTGAACATCAACGGATACGACTACTCCGGTACGCTCAACATGAGCATCGACTCTCTCCAGTCAAGAGAAACCGTCGGCATCGACATGCGCAGCGTGAAGTACGTCGGCTCGAATTCCAAGCTCAAGCCGTCCACCAAGGGCTTCATCGGAAACGAAATCTCTGTCTATCTCTCCGCAATCAAGATGACCATGGACGAGACTGGCATCGTGCGCTTGAACGTGGACGAAAGCCTCGACTACATCTACTTGGAAGAGAACATTCCGCATCCGACCAAGAAGGGCGACACGATCTGCTACCTTCACATGAAGGACATCAAGAGCGTGTCGGAAATCAGCATCCGTCCGAAGCCGATCCGTTCGGCACCGATGTACCTCACTGTTTAAGGAGAGACTATGTCAAAGTGGCTTTACCGCCTTGAAGCGGTTGACGAGAACAACGGCCTCTGGTACAACTCGAAGAACGAGTATGTCTGGGGCTGCAAGGACTGTAAGGGCGAGGCGAAGAACTTGCCGATGGGGTACGACCCTCGTTACCACATCGACGGCAAGAACTGGTTCTCCTCTTGCTCGAACGTGGAAGACCTTCTCCACTGGTACTCCAAGGAGGACGCCATATTCCTCCTCGAACACGGCTTCGTGTTCACGAAGTATCTGGCGAAGGACTACCACGAGTTCGAGCTGGAAACGGTCTTCCTGAAGGAAACCGCCGAAGCGCGTGAAGTCATCGACTTCATCTCGCTGTTTGGTTGACATACGTCGAGAAATAAACTAATTTGCAACTCAGAAGGCACAACTATGTCCAATCGAGTTGCATTTTTTGTTTTGGCCGCCATTTTGATCGGCTTCTTTGGGTTCAGCGCTTATGCACTGTTCACCTACAACGATCCGGAATACTTGATCGGCATACCTGGGTGCGTCTTGCTGGGCGCTATCCTATGCGACTGGCTCTGCGACAAGTTGGACAACCTATGAGGCGGAAATGAAGTTCACGCTTAAATCGTACAGAGACCTCGGTAGGTGCAGCATGGGCACCTTACTAGACGAGTTCGATACCGAGAAGGACAAGGTTATCGAAAACGGAAAGGAAGTCCCTATCCGTTCAGTCGAGGACTTGTTCCCCTACCTATGGCAGTCTCCCGGCATCGCCTTCCATTCCGAGGGCAAGAACGTATCCGAGTTCTGGTGCAAGGGAACACACTGGCACCACGACTTCGACGGCTGCATCCCCGCATACGAGAAGCAAATCAAGCGGCTTGAGAAGAAGGTCGAAAAGGCTACAGACCCAAAGAAGAAGGAACATTACCAGAACGAGCTGTCGTTCTGCAAGGAACAGATCGTCCACCTCAAGGCCATGATCGAACGGATGGACAACGAAATGGAGCAGCTGAAAAAGAAGCTGATCAAGGAGAACTCGTGACCCAGTTCCTAGTTACGATTTACCGCAAGGCTTTTACAGACAAGCTTTCCCTCGTCAACTTTCCGTTGACGCATGCCATGTGCGACAAGAACGACTACGAGAACCTTGACGGCAGCGACGTGCTCGTGATGCTCCAAGTGCGCTACGGAAAGCTCATGTCCGTCGCCATCTACCAAGAGGACGCGGAGGATTCCATCCGGGTGTTCTCGTTCGAGGTCACTTCGGACTGCCACCTTCTCGACTTCGGCACCAACGCCATGAACGAACTCAAGAAGGGTTATAAATACATAACCTTGAACAGCTTGCCGGAAAGCAAGATATTCTACGAGAAGCAAGGGTTCGAGCCTAACGGAGAGAACTCCTACATCTGGAGACGCCATGATACGAGACCTTACTTTCTTTAACACCGTCGAGGACTTGGAACAGCTCACCGGGCTGTCCAGAAACGAGCTGTGGGAACACGGCGCTAACCTCGACGACTGGGATTACGGCTTCTGTTGTTCGCAACAGCTCCACAAGGAAGTCACCGAGGAGAAGGAGAAGTACGAGATCGACCCTTGGGACGAGCCAGCCGAAGACGGCAAGTATTACAAGACGTACAAAACGTACGACTACGACGACCCTACATACCAGCTGATGCAGAGCGCCGAGAACTACTGCGTCGGATGGCACCACTTCACCGTAGACGGAAAGCACTACTACACGGTACACCACTCATGACCTCCCACGAACTAGCACACAAACTATTGGAACAGCCGGACATTGAAGTCCGCTGTCTTGGAAACACCGAGGAATTCGGTGTAGAGGAAGTAGGCGACTGGAAAGGAGAGTTTGTCTACATAGCAATCCACCACTGCGAGGTTGACTGATGTTTACGAAGCATTTAGTTACTAAAGAACTTGTCGATAAGGCGCACGAAATGTTCGCCGTCATCTTCCCCGACGAACACTTGTACGACGAGGACGGCGGCGTAATGAAGAGCTGCTTCAGCGAGTCTTGTTCCGACGACCACGACCCTAATGACCTATGGCATTACTATCTGTGGAACTACAGCACTCCAGAGAATCCCATGGGTTCCTTTATCGGTATGTCCGGAATTTATACGGAAGCCATCGACCCTGAAAGCGCTTGGCTGGGCTGGCTTGGCGTATTGCCGGAATACCGTAGGGAAAGGTTCGCCACACGCATGCTCAACGCATTTACCGAGGAATGTAGGCAGCGTGGGTTCAAGTACGCTCGTATCTATACAAACGAAGGGAACGTACCAGCGCGTGAATGCTACAAGTTTAACGGATTTACTGAAGAGAAGTACAACGGCCCGACTCCAGACTATGTTCTGACCGGAGGCCCGATCTACATCTACTCGAAGTCGCTCTATCCGCAGTACGAATGTCCGCCATGGAACGACCGTAAATTAGATTTTTAGTAAAAATTAAATTTTCAGTTAAATACCAGTTGACAAGACTGGTATTTTTTGATATATTTGATGGCATGAATAAGTTATACATCCTCATGCATCGCGAAATGCAGTTCTCTGGGAAGGGCGACCCAGACCACTGGAACGAAACCGTCCTCGCCCAGTCCACTGACAAGTCCTTCATCGACAAGATCGTCAAGGACAACAACCTCGCACTCGGCGACATCAATGACATCTGGGACTTCAACCACAAGTACTTCGTCAAGGAAATGGACATTCCGTTCATCAACGAGTACGCCTTCGACCTTTATCACCTCAAGAAGCCGGAATAATGGACATTGTATTTGCTTTCAAGATACGCCTTGCTGTCGGCATCGTCGTTTTCGTTCTGGGCATCCTCTACTGCTTGTGGATGTCCAGACGAGTTCCGTTTGGCGGCGAGGTAGTGGTGTTGTTGTCGATCATTATGTTCATTCCGCTTGGTATGTTCATTCACGACTTGTACTCGCTGTACGACATGGATGTCGCGGCGAAATACGTCATGGAACACAAGCCGGACTGCTACGACTCGTCCGACAAGTGCATGAGCAAGCGACTCGACTGGTATAGGGATTCCGTCAGGTACATCGTGCCGAACGACGCTTACAAGAAGTTCCACACGGATTCCCTCAAGCACGAATTACTCAAATACGAAGGTAAGAAATGAATTAC
>JBGVBD010000179.1:0-34292 GCA_045225255.1 Prevotella sp.
TAATTGGATAAATTTCTTACACTCGGCAAAAAGAATTATTCTTTTTGCTCTCGCTTAATCGAAATTTTGTATCTTTGCGGATGATATGAATAGGGTCAAACGTATCTTAGTGTGGCTTAGCCGAATATTTTATTGTCGGGGATTCGGAATACAATCTCCTACTGATTATGCCTTTGTACGTTATGTGATTAATGAACACTGGCCCTATTATGCCTATCAAGAACCCCATGAATTAGCTAATGATTGGTTGACTCGGAAACTGGGATATCTGTATTTCCGATTGGCTAATTGGCGTCAACCTTTGATGATTCAAAAGGACGAATATGAGTCCTTTTGGAAGGCTGGATGTCGAAGGGTTATACTGACAGAAAATCCCGATAAAGTGGAATTGGCAAGATTTGATATTCATGATAAAAATGCTATTGCTACTATATATAATAAGGTGGATAGTCATTCTGTAGTCGTTATAGAACGTATTTATCAGAATTGGGACTTGTGGCATGAGATAGAGCATGATTCTAGAACCGGTACGACCTTTGACCTGTATTATTGTGGTATCGTTTTCTTTGATTTAAATAGACATAAGAAAAACTACAAAGTAAATTTCTAATAACATTATATGAAAAAAATAACCAAAGTGTACACTCGTCGTGGTGACCAAGGACAGACTTCTTTGGTAGGTGGACAGCGTGTCAGTAAGGCAAGCATTCGTTTGGAGTCTTACGGAACAGTTGATGAACTGAGTTCTCATCTTGGACTATTAGTCGCCATGTTGCCAGAGGGAGAGGATAAGATGATGATTCAGCGTATCCAGAACAACTTGTTTAATGTTTGTACTAATCTTGCTACTGACCAAGATCAAACACCATTATATCCCTCTGCGTTTTTGCCTCAAGGGGAAATTGAACGTCTGGAACAAGAGGTAGATATCATTATGGGTATGCTTCCCGAAAAGCAAGGTTTTATACTGCCTGGCGGTATACCATCGGCGGCTCAGGCGCATGTCTGCCGTACCGTCTGTCGACGTGCCGAAAGACGTATTGTTGAGTTATCTGCAACGGCTACTGTTTCATCAGAAGTATTACAATATGTGAATCGTTTGAGTGATTATTTGTTTGTTTTGGCTAAGAAGTTGAATTTTATTGCAGGACATAGCGAAAAAATATGGCAGAATGCTTGTGATTAAGAAAAAAAATAGTACTTTTGCGGTCAAATTCTAAAACAGATAAAATTTAACGATTATGTATTGGACACTTGAATTAGCATCAAAGCTTGAAGACGCTCCCTGGCCAGCAACCAAGGACGAACTTATAGATTACGCCATCCGTTCAGGCGCACCGCTTGAAGTATTGGAAAATCTTCAGGAGATAGAAGACGAAGGCGATGTTTACGAAAGCATCGAGGATATCTGGCCAGACTATCCCACGAAGGAAGATTTTCTGTTCAACGAGGATGAGTATTAAGTAATCAAATAAAGAAAAAAGAAGGGCGAGATATTTTCTCGCCCTTTCTCTTTTCTATTCACTTAGTTCTATTTGTTTATGATCTTTTTACCATTCTTAATCACAATGCCACGATAGTCGGAACCGACAGGAACACCCATTAGGTTATACGTGGGAGCGTCGGCAGCCTCAGGAACGTCGTTCTTGATAGTACCGATGGCTGTCGGCGTGGGACTGGTGACTTTCAGTTCGCGTACTTTCGACCATTTCTCTCTGCCTTCAGCATCAATGGCAATAGCCGTGATGGAATAGGTATCCATCTCAGTAGGAACAAACTCGACAGTATATGGACTCTCGGTTGCAGTGCCAATATACAGGTTGTTAGCATAGATATTCACCCGACTAATAGTACTATTCTTGGCCGTTGCTTTAACGGAAATAGGGATATAGTCGCCAACACCGTATTCTTCATCGAAGGCTTTCACCATACAAGTACCCTGACCTTCCTCATAGCGGTTGAGGGTGATGTTCTTGATGTAGAAACCGCCCTTGTCGACCAGTAGGGTGAATATGTGACGGCCTGCCGTCAGCGGCATGATAATCTTACCGTGCAGCAGTTTGTAATCGCTGGAACTGGCTGTCTTGGGAACCTCCACGAACTCGGTGAGGAAGTTCAGATTGTCTTCCGCATATTCTGCCACATGGAAGATACCGCCTTTCTTGGTAGATGCAACCTCGGCGTCGAATGAATAGAGTCCCGATTCCGCCACGTCTACGGTATAGTCCATCCACTGACCGTCCTTCATGGTGCTGTTGTTGCGCGAAGCATTGTAGTTTGTCACACCTGTAGCACCTTCGTCGAACTCGGTAATATTGATGGTGCCGGGCAACTGAGGAATGACTTCATTATAGGGTGTGCGTTTCTTGGTGGATGCCAGTGAGGAGAAACGCGAGTAACGCTCGTAGGTCGAGCCGTCGGTGGTGGTCACCACGGCCTTAATGGTCTTCCAGCCAGACTTCGCGGATGTTGGAACTTCATACTCCGTTCTGTAGGGAGTCTCGGTCAGGGTGGCTATCAGTTCATCCTCTATATAGAGGTCAATCTTCTCAATGGTCTTGGTGGCCATGCTAGCACGAATATAGATGGGTAGCACATCACCCCTTGCCACCTTCAGTGCGGCAGGACGGATATAGATAGAAGCCTCTTTCTTCATGCCTGGGAATGGGCTGACGGCATTCTTAGCCTCGTCACTTGCCATATATTCCTTCAGCCAGGTCATTGCCGGACGCTCTGCGCCATCCTTGTAGATACCTGAGTTTCCGTTGGTGGTCCAAGTGGCACCATAGACGTAACCCCACAGGGTGATGCCGGCACAATACGGTTTCTCCCACATATAAGGAATCTGCTCCTTATAACGCTGCAGTTGCTGAGCGTCATTATCGGTGCCGATGTCGTACTCCGTGCTGTACATGGGCATCAGCAGGGCATCTTGTAACTTCATTTCTGACTGCTTGAATTTGTTGATGTCGCAGTCGGTCAGATCGTGACTCTGACAACCGTAGGCATCAATGGGTGCACCGGCGTCGCGCAAAGTGCGCACCAGTTCAATAAACTGGTCGGTATTCCACTGGAAGGTGTTGAAGTCGTTATAGATCAGAATCGTGTTCGGCCAGCGCTCGTAAGCCATCTCGAAGGCTTTGATAAGCCAGTCGTAACCCGTCTTGCCGCCGCCGCCCAGTGCCTCCTTCATGAAATGAGTACCACCCTGGTGGCCATCAATGGCTTCGTTCACCACGTCGACCATGGGAAGGTCGGGATATTTCTGCTGTACAGCGTCATACCATTCCACAATGGAAGCATAGCGGTCGGAATACGAAAGACTCTCTATCCAAGAGGGATACTGTGAACCCCACACTAATGCGTGGAATTTGTAGGTGAAATTGTGCTGCTTAGCATATTTGAATGCATTGTCGCAACCCCAGTTGAAGGTACCTCTGGCGCTACCTTCGACAGATTGCCATTTCGACTCATTCTCACAGGTAATCTGGTTCCAGAGCTCGTAGAATTTGGGCAAACCGCCTCCTGCTTCAACGTTACCTCTGGTGGTGATGTTTCCCAGAAACTTGTCTGGGTTAGATGATAATTGTGCGTTTGCCTCTGAGACAAACAGACAAATACCCAATAGTAGCAAATACTTTTTCATATTATTGTTTTATAAGTTCTTTTAATTGATGAGGAATATCTTTTCTTTTCCATTGTAAGTGGCTTTTATCGTAGCACGGCCGTCAACAATGGGGCTGATATCGAACTTGACAGCGTTAGGAGCCTTTTCGCAGGTAGCCTGTAGCTTAGAACCAGCTTTCAGCGGAGCGTAGAGCTGGTAGTGAGTGTAGTCTGTATAGCCATTGGCATTGGTCGACATAATGGGCTGTGCTGGAATGTTCAGCTTCTGACCGTCAGCGGTAATGGTGACTTGAGGAACAAAGGGAACGGGTTTTGCGTCAGTCTTGGTGAAGCCGATGCCGTGCAGGTCAAAGAGACCCTGTGGACGCTGCGGACCTTGTGGACGACGTCCCCACGGTCCCTGAGGTCGTTCGGGTTGTTTCAAGTCTGGACCTTCTACGACGAGGTAGAGAGCATGTTTGCCTGTCAGTCCTTCTACGTCAGGAACTAAATGGGAAATCGTAACCGCCTGATTGGTAGGAGTCTTATCGCCGACATAGATGACGCCGAGTTCTTTACCCTTCCAGGGATCATCCAGCTTCACATGAATCTTAAAGGCACCCTTACCGCTGTAGGTCAGGTTCAGGTAAAGATGGGCGTTATCACCCTTCTTGATACCTTCGAAAGCCTTTACACCCTTAGTGTCCTGATCCAGACCACCGAATCCGAAGTATTTGAAACCAATGATACCGCCATTCGTGATACCAGCCAAATCCATCGAGTTGTTCCATACATCGAAGTTGTCTTGCATCCACTCGTTAGCATTCGTTCCACCTGTCATGAAGCAGGCAAGGCCAGCACTATAATAATTATAAGGTGGCAAACCAAATATCTGGAAACCTTCGCTGGTCACCTCGGCACCCGTATATTCATTACCATCGGCAGCCTTAGCGGTCCACACATTGTCTTTTGTGTAGGGGTCATAGGCGGTAATCTTCACCACACCACCCTTGGCGACAGGTTTCTTGTCCCATGTAATCTTCACAGGAGCCACCATTGCCTGACGGGCATAACCAAAGCCACGGGGTGGACGATGATAGAACACATACCACTGACCATTGATTTCCTGCAGTGAGCCGTGGGTGTTATGACCGGCATTGGTGGTAATCACCTTGGAACCATCTTCGTTGAGTACCACACCACGTGAGTCGACCAGTACACCACCTGAACGCCAGGGACCGAGGGGAGAGTCACCGAAAGCATAGCGCAGAGCCGAGTTTGTGTTGCCCAAACCGTACTCCTTGCCAGAGTAGCCCGAGAACACCATCACATATTTGTTACCCACCTGACGGATACTCGATGCTTCGAAGAAATTGAAGTCCAGTGGGTTCTGTCCCTCATAGAGAGCCTTATATACGCTGCCTTCCTTATCAAGCAGGCGACCGTCGGCACTGCTGGCAGGGATGAACGGGTCAATCAGTTCCGTACCCTCACGCTTTGAATACATTGTATTCTGGTCGAGTTCACAAGCAGTAGAATGCTGGAAACCGTAGAACACATAGGCACGATAGCCCTTGTTGAAGTCTTTGTCCTTTTTATCAGTGATAGTCTCAATGAATACCGAGGGGTCAAAGTCGATGAGCGAGCCAGGAAGACACTGTGTACCGTCTTCCGTCAAGTTGACGGGAACGAAGGGACCATTTGGGCGGTCGCTCTTGCAGACCATTGGCACACGACGCCAGCCGCGACTATGGGGATAGAGCCAATAGGTCTTTTTGCCAGTGTCTTTATCAACAACTTCAACAAGGTCGGGAGCAAACATGGTGTCCCATTGTCCTTGTACGAACCATGAGAAAATCGGACCTTCATCACGCCATTGGCTGAGGTCCTCGACAGGTGCCGACCACATACGGATGTCTGGACCGCAATAAGCGGTATAGGTCACATCATGTGAACCGATGATATAGGCACGTAACTTCCCTGGGTTATCGGGATCTTCAAATACGCGGGGTTCACCGTCGGGAAGATGTTCCCAAAGAGGAAGGTACGGATTTTGTGCATTAACAGTTGTTGCAACAGTTAGCAGTAATAATTGGAGTAAAAATTTTTTCATAAGAATATAGTTTCGAATTTGGCTGCAAAGTTACTACTTTTTTTTCAGTTCAGCTTTACCAATAAAATAAATTACAAGTCTTTAACGTTATATATTCGTGAAAAAATGGTTACTGATAGGATTACTGTGCCTGTTGAGCGTCGGTGTTAAGGGACAACAGGAGGCTTCCTTTGCCCATTATTGGACGATGGAACCTTCTTTCAATCCTGCAGCAGTGGGTAAGGAAGCCAAGATCAATGTAACAGGTGCTTATAACATGTCTTTGGCAGGTTATGAGCATAATCCCCGTACTATGTATGTCGCTGCTGATATGCCTTTTCAACTGATAGGTTCCCTTCATGGAGTGGGTATTCAGTTGATGAATGACGAAATCGGTCTTTTCACTCATAAACGTATCGTGTTGCAATATGCCTTGAAACGACGTTTGTTTGGAGGAACCTTGAGTATAGGAATACAAGGAGGAATGCTGAGTGAGGGCTTTAAAGGCTCAGAGATAGACCTGGAGAAATCCTCCGACCCGACTTTTGTAACGACAGATGTCAATGGTACGGCATTAGATCTTAGTGCAGGACTCTATTATCAGCATGGAAGTTGGTTCGCTGGAGTATCGATGCTTCATGCGACGGCACCTTCGATAGAAATAGGTGACCGATCGATTTTAGATATTAGTAGAATGTATTATTTAACGGGTGGATACAATATTCGGCTAAGAAATCCGTTTCTAACAATACACCCCACTGTTCTCGCTCGTACAGACGGAGTTGCTTATCGGGTAGATGTGACAGCAAGGGTGAAGTACACTCATGATCGTAAAATGCTGTATGGCGGAGTCGGATATAGTCCGTCCAATTCAGTGACAGCGATGATTGGTGGAAACTTTCATGGCGTCTGTTTGGGATATAGCTATGAGATGTTTACTTCTGGGACAGGACTTGGCCATGGGTGCCATGAATTGTTCGTAGGGTATCAGACGGATTTGAACCTTTATAAGAAGGGACGTAACCGTCATCAAAGTGTAAGAATATTATAATAATAGAGAATATGAAGAAAACTATTAGTATATTTGGCTGCCTCTGTGCAGTACTGATGCTTTCGGGTTGTTTTGGCTCGAAGCTCGCTTCGTCGAAAGGTGGCGAGGTGACAGGTGCCAGTGGTCGTGCGTTCAGTGAACCAACCCCATATGGCATGACGTTGATTAAACGAGGTCATTTGAAAATGGGTATAGAGCAACAGGATAGCCTGTGGGGTAAGACGATGCCCGTTCGTGACATTTCCGTTGAGAGTTTCTGGATGGATGAGCATGAGGTAACAAACTCGATGTATCGTCAGTTTGTGAACTATGTGCGTGACTCTATTCTCCGTGAACGTCTTGCTGATCCCAACTATGGTGGTGATGAGAGTTATAAGATTGAGGAGGATAAGTACGGTGAACCTGTTACTCCTCATCTGAACTGGAAAAAACCATTGCCCCGTAAACCTAACGAAGATGAGCAGCGTGCCTTCGAGAGTCTTTATACTACCAATCCAGTGACTGGTGAGAAGATGATTGATTGGCGTCAGTTGAACTATCGTTATGAGGTTTATGACTATACGGAGGCAGCAAAGCGTAAGTATCGTGTCAACCCACAGGAGCGTATCTTGAATACAGATTTACGTCCTAATGCTGATGAGCAGGTATGGATTTCCAAGGATACGGCATATATTGATGACGAAGGCAGAATCGTCCGTCAGACCATCAACCGCCAATATACTGGTCCTTGGGACTTCTTGAATACCTATATAGTTAATGTATATCCTGATACAACTTGTTGGGTGAATGATTTCCCTAATGCAGAAAATGAGAGTTATATGCGCTATTATTTCTCTAGTGCTGCCTATAATGATTATCCTGTAGTAGGTGTTACTTGGGAACAGGCAAATGCTTTCTGTGCTTGGCGTACGGAATATCTTTTAAGAGGTTTAGGTGCAGCAGCCCGTTATATCCAGCGTTATCGTCTGCCGACAGAGGCAGAGTGGGAGTATGCGGCTCGTGGCAAAGACCAGAATGAATTCCCTTGGGAGAATCAGGATGTTGCTTCTGGCAATGGATGTTTCTATGCTAACTTCAAGCCAGATAAAGGTAACTATACGAAAGACGGAAACTTGATTACCAGTCGTGTGGGTATCTATTCCTCAAATACCAATGGTCTTTATGATATGGCAGGTAACGTTGCCGAATGGACAAGTACTATTTATACAGAGGCTGGTGTGGAATCAATGAATGATATCAATCCTCAGTTGAAGTATAATGCAGCCTTGGAGGATCCCTATCGTTTGAAGAAGAAGAGCGTAAGGGGAGGTTCATGGAAAGACCCAGAGTCGTTTATCCGTTCTGCATGGCGTACTTTTGAATATCAGAACCAGCCACGCAGTTATATAGGATTCCGTTGTGTACGCAGTATGGCAAACACAGCCAGTGATAAGGTTAAGAGTAAAAATTCAAAACGTAGCAAGAAATGACAGAATACAGTAAACTGAATATCATCTATAAGTTACAGAAATGGATGGACAGCGTGCCTGGCCAGACATTCCTGAACTATGCCTACAGTTGGGGTGCTTCTATTGTGATTTTGGGAACGCTGTTCAAACTGACCCACTTGCCGGGAGCCAATTTCTTCCTGTATTTGGGTATGGGTACGGAGGTCTTTGTGTTTTTCCTGTCAGCCTTCGATCGTCCTTTCGACAAGACTACCGATGGAATGGATCTGGATCTTCATGCTGGTGGTGGCGTTGAAACTGCCACTGTAGTGAATGGTGAAGAATCTCATGCTGCTATTGGTGGCGTCGGTGGCGGTACCGTTATTATTAATGGTAGTGGTGTAATCGGTGGCGGTGGTAGTCAAGGTGGCGGCTCCGTCCAAGGAGGCGGAGGCATTGCTAATGTTGAGCCTGTTGCTGCTGCAACTGAGCCAGCACAGCCTTCTGTAGCAGCCTTTACCACAGGTGCCCCTGCTGGTGTTGCCGAGGCTACAGGTAACTATATCGATGAGTTGAACGAACTGACAGAAGTTCTCCGTAAGGTAAGTGAACAGAGCAAGCGACTCACTGCTGACTCTGAGGAGATGGAGAACCTGAATCGTACTTTGACAGGTATCAGTCGTGTTTATGAGATGCAGTTGAAGAGTGCAAGTTCACAGATGGGAACCATCGATGAGATAAACGAACAGACTCGCCACATGGCTCGTCAGATAGCAGAGTTGAATGCTATCTATGCCCGTATGATTGAGGCGATGTCAGTACAGAATATTAATAGACAACAATAAGCATGGCTATTAAGAAAAGACCAGTTTCTCCTCGCCAAAAGATGATTAACTTGATGTATGTCGTCTTGATGGCATTGTTGGCATTGAACGTCTCGACAGAGGTGCTCAACGGCTTCTCCTTGGTAGAGGAAAGTCTGAAACGCACTACCAATAATGCCACAAAAGAGAATCTGGCGATATATGACGATTTTGCCGCACAGATGAAGAAGAATCCTCAGAAGGTAAAGAAATGGTATGACAAGTCACAGCAAGTGAAGGAGATGAGCGATCATCTATATGACTTGGCAGAAGAGTTGAAACTTGCCATTGTTCAGGAATCTGACGGGAAAGACGGTGATGTGCGCAATATTCGCAATAAAGAAGATTTGGAGGCTGCTACACAGGTAATGCTTGCTCCTGGACGTGGTCGTGGTAAAGAATTATATGATGCTATCAATACTTATCGGAATGCTTTATTGTCTATGGTGACTGATGATCATCAGAAGAAGATGATAGCTTCTAATCTAACGACTGAAATCCCTAAGGATGCTATGGCAATGGGTAAGAACTGGCAGGAGTATATGTTTGAATCGATGCCTACGGCTGCAGCGGTTACTTTGTTAAGTAAGTTGCAGAATGATGTACGTTATGCTGAAGGCGCCGTTCTGCATACATTGGTGTCTAACATTGATGTGAAGGATATCCGTGTCAATGCCCTCAATGCTTTCGTGATTCCGAATGCCCAGACAGTGGTTAGGGGAGATAAGTTCTCTGCCCGTATTGTCATGGCGGCAGTAGATACCACTCAGGCTCCTCAGATATTTATTGGAGGTAAGGAGATGAATCTGCCTGACGGACTTTATGAAACGATTGCAGGACGTACGGGTGACTTTACTCTTGCAGGTTATATACAGGTGCAGAATGGTAATGGTGACTATATCAAACGTAACTTCGAACAGAAGTATTCTGTAGTTGATCCTTCCGCTACTGTCAGTGCCGACTTGATGAACGTGCTCTATGCTGGTTATAGCAATCCGCTGAGCATTAGTGTGCCTGGTGTTCCTGTGACTAAGATACAAGCATCGATGACAGGTGGAACCTTACAGCCAGTAGGCCCCGGTAAGTATATTGCCCGTCCTTCGGCAGCAGGACAGAATGTAACCATTACTGTCACTTCTACCAATACAGGCCGTGCCCAGCAGATGGGAAGTTTCACTTTCCGTGTTCGTCGCCTGCCTGATCCAACACCTTATATTACAGTAAAGGATGAGAATGGAGCAGACCGTTTCAAGGGTGGTGGTTTGACAAAGGCTCAGTTGTTGGCTGCTGATGGTATCGGAGCCGCTATTGATGATGGCATCCTTGATGTTCCGTTCCATGTCCAGAGTTTTGAGGCCGTCTTCTTTGACAATATGGGTAATGCCGTTCCGATGGTAAGTGATGGTCCTCGCTTCTCTGCCCGTCAGAAAGAAACATTCCGTAAGTTGCAGCGCAATCGTCGTTTCTATATCTCGAGGGTTACAGCAACAGGTCCTGATGGAACAGCCCGTAAGTTGAACGCCTCTATGGAAGTAATTGTGAAATAATAAAACAAATAGATATGAAGAGAGTTTTGTTCTTTATAATGGTAGCACTGGTGGCACAATCAGCGATGGCACAGCCAAAAGCACGTCGCCAACAAGCCCAGGCTCAGAAACAACAACAGTCTCAGACTGCTACTGCTACTCAGCAGCAGAATCAAGGTATCAGCCAGCGTGCCCGTCTGATGTATCCGACTTCCTTGGATATGCCTGAGGATGTCGTATGGCGTCGTGATATCTACCGAGAGATTAATCTGGATGACGAAGCAAATTCAGGACTTTACTATCCAGTAGAACCTATCGATAGGCAGATGAATCTCTTTACTTACGTCTTCAAACTCGCCTTGAATGGCTATATTCCTATCTACGAGTATCGTTTAGATGGCAATGAATCATTTAGCGATTCCTCGAAGGTGGCTATTAAGACCATGTTGGATAACTATCATATTCTCTATGAGACACGCGACGGAAAGATTCGTGTGGAGAATAGCGACATCCCTTCTGCAGAAGTGAAGATGTACTACCTGAAAGAATCTGCTTATTACGACCAGTCGAATGCCCAGTTCCGTCGTAAGGTTATGGCTCTCTGTCCAGTCATGGTAAGAGATGACGACTTTGGAGGTGAAGCAGCCAAGTATCCTTTGTTCTGGGTGAAATATACAGATTTGGAACCCTATTTGAGTCGTCAGAGTGTGCAGGCGTCAGATCTCAATAATGCTGCTACGATGACTTTGGAGGATTATTTCACATTGAACCATTATCAGGGAAAGATTTACAAGGCAGGCAATCGTATGAGTCAGACTCAGCAGCGTCCACAGTTTGGAGACTTCGATATGGCGAGTGCTGATAATGCAGCCAAGAAAGAACAAGAGAAGATTGAGAAAGAACTGCTTGCTTTCGAGCGTGGCATGTTCGGACATACTCCTCAGCGTGACTCTTTGGATTCTATCGCTAAGATACAACCAGAGAACGAGAAGGTATCAAAGAAGTCATCACGAAGCAGTCGTCGTACTCGTGCACCCAAGGTAAAGAGTAGTAAGAAATCGTCTGACGGAAGTGCATCTTCTTCCTCATCGGCACCACGTGTGTCAGTACGTCGTCAGCGTCATTGATGCGGAAAATTGTTAAAAAGTTTGCAGATGTCAGATATAATGTTTAATTTTGTCGCATCTTAACATTAAAGAAAAGAAAATGAAAAAGTTTTTTGTAATGATGACAGTGGCTTGTATGGCATTTGCAATGCCTTCACAGGCTCAGGTAAAGTTTGGTTTGAAGGGTGGCTTGAATCTGACCAGTCTTACTTCTAGTGAGAGTACAGATGGTGTTTCCAATCAGGCTGGCTTCTTTGTTGGTCCGACGGTGAAGTTCACACTTCCTGTTGTTGGATTGAGTGTTGATGCATCTGCACTTTTCGATCAACGTTCTATTAAGGTTGATGCAACTGATGAGACATACAAGGCACAGTCTATTCAGATTCCTATCAACATCCGTTATGGTGTAGGTCTGAGCAGCCTTGTGAATGTATTTGCTTTTGCTGGTCCTCAGTTCGGTTTCAATGTAGGTACTAAGGATAAGAGCATATCGACTATCGCTGGTGAAGCTTGGAACTGGTCATTGAAGAGCAGTAACCTCAGTGCAAACGTTGGTATCGGTGCTACTATTATGAGTAAACTCCAGATTACGGCAAATTATAATTTTGCTTTGGGTAAGACTGGCGAGACTTCTGTGATTGAGGCTGGCAAGACGGCCGTTACTAACGACTTAAAGTACAACGCTTGGCAGATTGGCTTGGCTTACTTCTTCTAAACAATTTATAGGAAATTATATTAAGAGGCACTCTACTTCATGTAAGAGTGCTTCTTTTTTTATACTTTTTTGTCGTTTGTTTCTGAAAATAGCAGTATCTTTGCAAGTGATGAATTACGCCGACCTTATATTACCCGTACCCCTGCAAGGCACATTCACCTATGCCGTCCCTGCCCAGATGCAGCAGATGATACAGGTGGGTATGCGCGCGTTGGTACCTTTTGGTCGTAACAAAACCTATCTGGGTATTGTCGCCAAGTTGCATGATGTGAAGCCGAAAGGGTATGAGGTCAAAGAGATTACACAGTTGATGGATGCGGAGCCTATCGTCACAATACATCAACTGAAACTTTGGCAATGGATTGCCGACTATTATCTGTCACCCATTGGTGATGTCTATAAGGCGGCATTGCCAGCAGGACTGAAAGCAGAAGATGGTTATCACCCTAAGACGGAGACTTATATCCGCCTGACTCCTTCTTTTCAGAACGAGCAGGCATTACATGTGGCACTGAATATCTTGGGACGTGCACCTAAACAGTTAGAGGCTTTTACGGAGTATCTTGCCTTGTCGGGTTGGGATCAAATTAATGAGGAATGTGGAATGAGGGATGAGGAATGTCATTCTACTATCAATGAGATAACTCGTGAGGAACTATTGAATGCCAGTCATGCTTCGACTACTACACTACAACAGTTGGAAAAGCGGGGTATGTTAGAGACTTACGAAGTGGAAGTGGGTCGACTGAATCATGGTGGAGAGTATCATCCGGAACTCATCCAAAAACTCAATGAGGCACAGCAGACGGCATACAATAGTATCTTGATGTCGATGATGAAGAAACCCGTCACGTTGTTGCATGGTGTAACGAGTAGTGGAAAGACGGAAATCTATATCCATTTGATACAAAGAGCACTGGAACGCAAAGAACAGGTACTTTATCTCTTGCCCGAGATTGCACTGACCGTTCAGATGATGCAACGCTTGCAACGGGTTTTTGGTAATCGACTGGGTATCTATCACTCAAAATATTCAGATGCGGAACGTGTAGAAATATGGCAAAAGCAACTCTCTAAGAATCCGTATGATGTGATATTGGGAGCACGCTCAGCAGTATTTCTTCCTTTTCAGGAACTCGGACTTGTCATTGTGGATGAGGAACATGAAACGAGTTATAAGCAACAGGACCCTGCCCCCCGTTATCATGCCCGTTCTGCTGCCATTATGTTGGCTTGTCTGCAGTCAAAGGTCAAAGGTCAAAAGGAAACAGCTAACAGTCAACAACCCAGAGTTCTTCTTGGTACTGCGACTCCATCTTTGGAGAGTTATCATAATGCCAAGACAGGCAAGTATGGGTTGGTGGAACTGAAAAAACGCTATCAGGATATTGAACTGCCTGAGATACAAGTAGTGGATATTGCCGATTTGCAACATCGGAAGATGATGGCAGGTCCGTTTTCTCCACTTTTGTTGACTCGTGTCAGAGAGGCTTTGGAACGTGGTGAACAAGCCATTCTCTTCCAGAACCGACGTGGTTTTGCACCTCTGATAGAGTGCAGGCAATGTGGATGGGTGCCTCATTGCCAACATTGTGATGTTTCCTTGACACTCCATCGACAGATGAATCAGTTGACTTGCCATTATTGCGGCTTCACTTATCGTGTCCCTACAGAGTGTCCTTGTTGCGGAAGTACAGATTTGAGGACAAAAGGCTATGGTACAGAAAAGATAGAGGAACAAGTGCGTGAGGTATTTCCTGATGCCCGAGTGGCTCGTATGGACTTAGATACTACTCGTACGCGTAATGCCTATGAGCGTATCATCATGGATTTCGGGGCAGGACGTACTAATATATTAATAGGTACGCAGATGATTTCGAAGGGCTTGGACTTCGATAAGGTCAGTGTGGTGGGTATCCTGAATGCTGATTCGATGCTCAACTATCCTGATTTCCGCGCTTATGAACATGCCTTTATGATGATGTCGCAGGTAGCAGGAAGAGCAGGCCGTAAGGGGAAACGAGGATTGGTCATCCTACAGACCAAGAGTAAGAATTTGCCTGTCATCCAACAGGTGGTACATAACGATTACGTTGCTTTATATAAGGATTTAATAGCAGAACGTCAGGCTTTCCATTATCCGCCTTATTATCATCTGGTATATGTCTACCTGAAGCATCGTTATGAAGAGGTCGTCCATACGGCAAGTATAGAACTTGGTTCTCGCTTGCGTCAGTGGTTTTCGGGACGTGTCTTAGGTCCCGACAAACCCTCTGTAGCCAAAGTGAAATCGCAGAACATCCGCAAACTCGTTCTTAAATTGGAGAATGGTATTGACATGAAAAAAGTCCGTGAGTATCTGCTCATGGCTCAGAGTCAGATGCTCACGGATAAACGGTATGCTTCTTTACAGATCTATTATGATGTAGATCCGTTGTAGTTCTTAGAAATCAACCTGGCAACCTATACCCAAGACACGATTAGTACGGGTGAAAGTCTCATTGACAGGGATAGATTCTGTAACTTTCTTTTCGTAGTCACTGTAGTTGGTTTGGAAATAAGCGGCAGTAAGAGTGACATTGTCCTTCACCTTATAACTGCAACCAAGACCAATGCTGTAACTGTTGACTACGAAAGAGATATCGTTCATGTAGTCATCGCTCAGTCCGTAGCGAGTAAGTTGTCCACCACAAGAGACATTCAACTTGTCTGTTACGTCCCATTCAACACCAGCGAGGAACTCATTCGTGTTATGTTTCAGCAGATCCTGAGCGTTATTATACCAACTGGCATCTTTATCGAAGTAATGATGCCATCCGAGGTTGAGGCTGACAACGTTAATGGGTTTCCATTGTGCACCGATAGTCAACAGGGCAGGGGCATCCTCATTCACCTTCTCACCATCCTTATATTTATTGACAGCATTAATCTCGCTGGCTTCAAAGACTGTTGACTCGTTCTTCATACGAATCTGTGTCTTGAACTCGTATTTAGCAGCGAAGTTGAAGTTGCCTACCTTATAATCTACACCAATGATAGGTGCAATACCGACACCATCCTGATTACAGAGCAGGTTAACACCCTGCGCATATTTCTGCAGATAGGTGAGATTCTGCTTGGTTCCTTCCAGTTGAGCCTGTTGGGCAATCAGTTCTGCAGGTACGGGGACACCAGCAGCCTCATATTGTGCAATACCTGCATTCACTTTATCGAGGGCATTGTTGATAGTCGTAGATGAATATGTCAGGAAGTCGGCAAAGTCTACATAACCAGCTTCTGTCTTTACTTGGATATTACTGATCTTTGCCTTATAGGTAGCGTCGCCGTAGAGAAGACGCAAACCACCATAGACGGAGAAATTGGGATTGATTTTATAGGCAGCACCTAACTGTATTCCATAGAAGTATTGACGTCCTTTCATATAACCGTCCATATCATATCCCTGTGCACCCAGCGGTTGTAACATACTGGCAATACTACCAACGACACGCTCGAAAGAACCTAATCCGTCGGCAAACTCACAAGAGCCTCCACCACCAGGAACAGAGAAGTTAAACTGTACACTCCAGTTTCCTTTGTTCCATGCTGCCTGCAAAGAAGGGATGATAGGAGCATCGGCAACACCTTCAAAGATTTTGTTGTCGCTACCGTTGTTTTTCTTACCCAGTGCATAGACAGGACTGGTAGAGTTTACCGTACGAGATTGATGGGCATACTGCCAGTTGAAGGCGACATGAAAACCCTCTGGCATAAAAACGACACCTGCGGGGTTGCTGTATACACCGTCAAGACCGATAGCGGCATCACGTGCAGGGTTCTTCAAAAACAATACGCTCTGATTGGTGTTGGTAAGGATACCTCCTGCAAAGGCTCCTAATGTAGTCATCATGAAAACAACTAACGAGATAATACTCTTTTTCATTTTCTTATACTTTACAATTTAAACAAATTTTTCAAAACCGGCTGCAAAGGTATAAGAAATGTTTAACACCTTTCTTGTAAACGCACACGGATTAAGGTTTATTAACTAAAAATTGCACATTTCTTGCACAAATGTGCCGTTTTGTGCAAGAAATCAATGCACAAAATGACAAAAAGTGAGCAATAAAGAGATGTTATTTTTCAGACGGATAACTGATACGCGTATGATAGATCGTCTTCAGTTTCTCAATGAGGACGGTCTTGGCATACTGGATATCGCGGAAAGTAATAGGACATTCACGGAAATATCCTTCACTGACTTGTGTGTCAATCAGTCGGTTGACCAAGTCACGGATAGCCTGTTCCGTATATTCAGGCAAGGAACGCGAAGCCGCTTCAACGGTATCAGCCATCATAAGGATAGCCTGCTCTCTGCTGAACGGGTTAGGACCAGGATATGTAAACAACAAATCGTCTACGGACTCGTCAGGATGTTCATTATGGTATTTGATATAGAAATACTTCACTTTTCCTTGTCCGTGGTGGGTGGAGATGAAGTCACGTATCTCTTTGGGAAGGTTATACTTGTCAGCCATCTTCTGTCCCTCTGTTACATGACTGATAATCATCTGTGCACTTTCAATGTCGCTGAGCATCTCATGCGGGTCGATGCCTGACTGATTCTCTGTGAAATAGATAGGATTAGTCAGTTTTCCGATGTCGTGATAGAGCGCACCTGTACGAACCAACTGAGCCTCTGCCCCAATCTTGTTGGCAATCTCACCAGCCAGATTGGCTACCTGTATAGAGTGGTTAAAGGTACCTGGTGCCACCTCGCTCATACGGCGCAGCAACTCATTGTTGGTGTTGGATATTTCAATGAGGGTTATATCACTGGTAAATCCAAATGCCTTTTCTATCAGATAGAGCAGGGGATAGGCGAATAACAATCCAATACCATTAGCAATCAGATAATTGTAAGTGCTATAGTCTATCTTCGACAATGAGTCCGTACGCATCCAGTCGAATGAGAGATTGACAGCCATCGCTGCAATCGTGATGAAGATGGCTGTCTTAAACAATTGGGATCGTTGCGACAGTTCCCTCAGTGAGGTGATAGCCACCAAGCCTGCCACCGTCTCTACTACGACGAATTCGAAGGAGTGAGTCAGCATGACAGCACAGATAAGTACCATCGTCATATGTGCCATGAAGGCGGTACGTGAGTCCATAAACACTCGGACGAAGATAGGTACCATCGCAAAGGGGAGGATATACACATGAATAAACGTGTTCCTCATGAATAACGCAGTCAGTAGAGAGAAGAAGACGATCAAGGCATAGACCATCATTATCTTACGTGACTTATAGAGATAATCCTTGCGATAGAGGTTCAGGTAGAGGGTAAATGAAATAAACAGGATTGAGACATAGATGATTTGTCCCAGCAGGGCAAACTGATTCAGCGTGTCGTCCTGATGAAGTCTTTCATTCTCTTTGATATACGACTCGATGATGCGGTATGTCTTGTCTGTTACTATCTCACCACGACCAATGATTTTCTGTCCCTTCTGTACCACACCTGTAGCCAAGGCAATGCTTGATATGATATCGTTGATACTGGTCTCACTGCGTTCACGGTCATAAATCAAGTTCGGTGTGATATAGTCGTTGAGGTTACATTTCTGAAGGATAGGACGCTGCAGGGCAAGTGTCTCGTCTTGGAAGAGTTGTTCATAAGCGGTCTTGGCAGAATAGACTTCCATAATGGATACGCTGACTGCCTGTTTCCCATTGACAACACGAATCATGTGAGTCGTATCGGCACGCAACTCAGAGTATTCCGATGGTGCCATAATACCCTGTTGGTAAAGACTGTGCAGACGGTTGGAAATAATCTTCACGTAGTCTCCTTCCAGTCCGGGAATGCCCTCGGCATAGTCCGTCTGGAACTTCTTTACCATCTGGGCTTCTTTCTCTTGGTTGAACTTATAATAGGGTTCATAGTTTCTCATCAAACTGTCTTTCTCAAGGCGGATGGCTTCTTCCGACTTATAGACAGGGAAGTCGAAAGGCGCAGTAAAGTCAGTATATTTCCATGGTTTACCTTGTTCTACATGGAAATAATTACGATTATCACGTGGCATCGCCCATACAATCAGACCGATAGACAGGATGAGCAATGCGATACGTGTCACGATGTTGCGCCACGTTTGCTCCTCTATGATATTATAATTGATATTCTTCATTCTATCCGTTTTTTCTTTCTTTGCCTTCTTCGATGGCAAAGATACAGAAAAATTTGGGAAGTCAATGGATTTCAAGGAAGAAAAGCATAGATTATCAAAAAAAATGCGTAATTTTGCAGCAATTTTATAGTAATACCGTTATCGGATGATGGCAGAAAGAAGAGTAAGAGTGCGTTTCGCTCCCAGTCCTACAGGTGCTTTGCATATCGGTGGAGTACGTACTGCTTTGTATAATTATTTGTTTGCCCGCCAACATGGGGGCGATTTAGTATTCCGTATTGAGGATACAGATTCCACTCGCTTCGTTCCTGGGGCAGAGGAATATATCATAGAGTCTTTTAAGTGGTTGGGCATCCAGTTTGACGAGGGCGTTTCCTTTGGTGGTGATAAAGGTCCCTATCGTCAGAGTGAGCGTCGTGATATCTACAAGAAGTATGTCAAGCAGTTGTTGGATGCAGACAAGGCGTATATCGCTTTCGATACCCCAGCAGAACTGGAAGCCAAACGTGCTGAGATTCAGAATTTCCAATACGATTGTCATACGCGCCAGCAGATGCGTAACTCATTGACGCTTCCCAAGGAAGAGGTTGAGCAGTTGATTGCTTCCGGTCATCAATACGTCGTTCGCTTCAAGGTGGAACCTGATCAGGAGATTCTGGTCAACGACCTGATTCGTGGTGAGGTGCGTGTGAAGAGTGACATCTGTGACGATAAGGTGTTGTATAAGAGTGCGGACGAACTGCCTACGTATCATCTTGCCAATATCGTGGACGACCATCTGATGGAGATATCCCATGTGATTCGTGGTGAGGAATGGTTACCTTCTGCACCTCTGCATGTGATGCTCTATCGTGCTTTTGGCTGGGAGGATACGATGCCTCGTTTCGCCCATCTTCCTTTGTTGCTCAAGCCCGATGGAAAGGGAAAACTCTCGAAGCGTGACGGTGATCGTTTGGGATTCCCTGTATTCCCCTTAGAGTGGCATGATCCCAAGACAGGAGAGATTTCTTCCGGTTATCGTGAGAGTGGTTATTTCCCTGAGGCAGTCATCAATTTCCTCGCTTTGTTAGGATGGAATCCTGGTACTGAGCAGGAACTGTTTACTTTGGATGAACTGGTTCAGTTGTTTGACATCACGAAATGTTCGAAGGCAGGTGCCCGTTTCGCATACGAGAAAGGTATTTGGTTCAATCATGAGTATATCCTGAAGAAGAGTAATGAGGAGATTGCCTCGCTTTTCGAACCCATCTGTCGTGAGCATGGGGTAAAGGATTCTTCTGAGCGTATCCTTCAGGTAGTGACGATGATGAAAGACCGTGTGTCGTTCGTTAAAGAGTTATGGCCCTTGTGCTCGTTCTTCTTCGAGGCACCTACGACCTATGATGAAAAGACTGCCAAGAAACGTTGGAAGGAAGACAGTGCTCAACAGTTGACAGAACTGATGGGTGTCTTGGAAGGTATTGATGATTTCTCTTTGGAGAATCAGGAACAGATTGTTCATGCTTGGATTGAGCAGAAAGAATATAAACTCGGTAATATCATGAACGCTTGGCGCTTGACACTCGTGGGCGAGGGTAAGGGACCTGGTATGTTCGATATCTCTGCCTTCCTTGGAAAAGAGGAAACCATCCAGCGAATGAAACGTGCTATTGAAGTATTGGGCTAAGGTATGTATAACCTCGGAATATATCTGTATCTCATCGGCGTCGCCATTGTCAGCCTCTTCAACGAGAAGGTTCGTAAGATGTGGCATGGGGAGCGTGATGCCATCCGAGTACTGAAAGAGAAGGTTGACCCTCAGGCTCAGTATGTATGGTTCCATGCGGCATCCTTGGGTGAGTTTGAACAAGGTCGCCCTCTGATGGAACAGTTACGTCGTGAGCATCCAGAGTATAAGATTCTTCTGACCTTCTTCTCGCCTTCGGGCTATGAGGTACGTAAGAATTACGAGGGAGCGGATATCATCTGTTATCTGCCGCTTGATACGATTACCAATGCACGTCGTTTCCTTCGTGCCATCCGTCCAGTCATGGCATTTTTCATCAAGTATGAGTTCTGGTATAACTACCTGCATATCCTGAAACACAGGAATGTTCCAGTATATAGTGTCAGCAGTATCTTCCGCCCTGATCAGATATTCTTCAAATGGTATGGTAAGCAATATGCACATGTGCTGAAGTGCTTTACCCATTTCTATGTACAGAATCAGACGAGCAAGGATTTGTTGGCAACGATAGGTGTTACGGATGTCTCTATCGTAGGTGATACCCGTTTCGACCGTGTACTGCAGATTAAGGAGGCTGCCAAGCAACTGCCTGTTGTTGAGACTTTCTGCCAACAGCAGAAAATATTTATTGCAGGTTCCTCTTGGCAACCAGACGAGGATATCTTCATCCGCTATTTTAATGAGCATCCTGAGTGGAAGATGATTATTGCCCCTCATGTCATCGGTGAGGATCATTTAAAGCAGATAGAGTCTAAGTTGGAAGGCCGCAAGGTGGTTCGCTATAGTGCGATAGCGAACTCTCAACTCTCAACTCTCAACTCTCAACTTCAAGACGTGAGCGTCTTGATTATCGATTGCTTTGGCTTGCTTTCCAGCATCTATCGTTATGCTGATGTTTGTTATGTAGGTGGCGGTTTTGGCGTAAGTATCCATAATACATTAGAGGCAGCCGTGTGGGGCAAACCAGTTATCTTTGGTCCTGAAAACAAGAAGTTCCAAGAGGCACAAGGACTAAAGGAGTGTGGTGGTGGCTTTGAGATTCACGATGATGATGAGTTCTGTGCACTGATGAATCGTTTCGAGAATGAGCCTGACACATTGAAACAGGCTAGTCAGGCAGCAGGTGATTTCGTGAAACAGCGTGCTGGTGCTACCCAGATGATTCTTTCCGACGTACAATTGTAAATCGTAAATGGAATGGCTTTAATTAAGAGTTATAGAGGTTTGACCCCTAAATGGGGACGTGATTGCTATTTCAGTGAGAATGCCACGATAGTAGGTGAGGTGACGATGGGCGACGAGTGTTCCGTATGGTTCAATGCTGTCGTTCGTGGTGATGTCGCCCCTATCACGATAGGTGATCGTACCAATATTCAGGATGGCTCTTGTGTTCACGTTACGCATGATACAGGTCCTACGCATATTGGCAGTGATGTGACTATTGGACATAATGTCACTGTTCATGCCTGTACCATCCATGATGGTGCCTTGATAGGTATGGGCGCTACGTTATTGGATAACTGTGAAGTAGGCGAAGGTGCTATCGTTGCTGCTGGTGCATTGGTACTTCAAAACACGAAGATTCCCCCTCATGAGATATGGGGCGGCGTGCCTGCTAAGTATATCAAGCCAGTCCGCCCTGGTCAGACGGATAATGCTAAGCATTATGTCGCTTATAGCAAGTTCTTTTTAGAGGAGAATCCTGATTGTCGCTTCAGCAACGAGTTGGATACAAAGACTATTTAATCGTTGCTACGACATATTCTGAGCGTGTTCCGATGCGGAACTTACCACCCCAGATACCCATTCCCGATGTGATATAGTATTGCGTGTTCCCTTTTTGGAGGGGACCGAAAGCACATTCGTAGATGCTTTGTGTAATCCATGAGATAGGCCAGACCTGTCCGTGATGGGTATGTCCGCTAAACTGGAAGTCGATTTTCTGTTGTGCCGTCTGCTCTAAGAAGAAAGGCTGATGGTCGAGTAGGATGGTGAATTTACTCTTGTCTGCTTGTTTCATAAGGTCGGCAAGTGTCTTCCTTTGACGATTGGTGCGGTCGTCCCTTCCGATGATACAGAGGTCGCCAACGGTGGCGCAGGAGTCTTGTAACAGATGGATGCCTGCCTGTTCGTAGAACTGTTGTGCCTCAGGCTCACCACTATAGAACTCATGATTGCCGATGCAGGCATAGACAGGGGCGTTGAATCGATGGAACTCCTCAAACATCCGTTGCTCTTTCAAGGGGCGCATACTCATATCGATGATATCGCCGGCTATCAGGATGAGGTCTGCATGTTCCTCGTTAATCATATCCACCCAGCGATGCAGTTCCGCCCTTCTGTTATGATAACCTAAATGCAGGTCACTCATCATCACCACCTTCATGGGTTTGGTCATGGTCTTCTTCGTAGTGAGTTGTATTTCCTCGCGATGCTTATGCAGATAGTGGAAATAACCATAAGTGAAGAGTATGGTCATGAACACGAAGATACCGATTGCCATAGCCCCGTTATTATATAATAAGGTACGCGGAATAAGTCGTACCAGTCTTCCTAAGTCGAGCAAGAGGAAGAGGATAAAGAGATAGAGTAGGATGATGAGGCTCGAGTTCGCTACTTCATAGCAGAAGATAGCAGCAGGCATCGGCATACCATCTGTCGAACGTGAGAAGTTGGCGAAGGTCACCAGGAAACAACCTACCATACAGGCGATGACCAACGTCTTCCATATTCCCGATAAGGGTAGCAGACACCAGATGTGCCACGAGATATAACTGATAGCGATGAGGGGTAGAAACAAAAAGAGCATCATCCACATAGTTTTCATGTTGGTTGTATGAAAAATGGGGAACGTTGTTTTTCCGTTCCCCATTTAATATTTTTATAAGTTCGGATTCTCTGTCTTCCAGTCATCTACGGCAGGAATGATGCCGAGCGAGATAATCTCGTCGCGCATCTTCTGCAGATGCTCGTAAGAAGCCTGCAATGCAGCCATTTCCTCTGCAGTACCCTCTGGCTGAGTGAAGTGTACACCGTCCTTGTCAATAGTGGTAGGCATAGCCATCATCACGTTCTTGAAACCGTAAGCGTTTACATAGCAACCAGCAGGCCACTTGAATGGTTCGCCACCCATAGCACCCTCAATCATCTTAACTGCTTGATAAGCGGGGCTCTGGAATGATGAACGACCACGCAACTTGATAATATTGCTACCACCCTGTGTCGTCATGTGCTTAATCTCTGCCCAACGCTCTTCAGAGAGAGGAAGTTCAGAGAGGGGCTTGCCGTCGATGAGAGCCTTACTGGCGAATACTGCCATCTGCTCACCGTGACCACCATAAGTGTAGGCGTTGGTAACCTTGTCTTGACGAACACCGAACTCCTGAGCCAACTGCTGCTGCAAACGGGTAGAGTCGAGAGCAGCCAGAGAGGTCAACTGGTTGGGTTTCAAACCTGAGTGAATCAGCGCTGTAAGAGCTGTTACGTCAGCGGGGTTGAAGATAACTACTACGTGCTTTACGTCTGGGCAATATTTCTTGATGTTCTCACCGAAGTCTGCTGCAATCTGGCAGTTGCCTTTCAGCAGATCCTCACGTGTCATACCTTCCTTACGTGGAGCACCACCAGAAGAGATGATGTACTTAGCACCTGTGAAAGCCTCCTTGGCATCTACAGTGTAAGAGATGTTTGCACCAGGGAAAGCGCAGTGACACATCTCGTCGTAAACACCATGAACACCAGGCTCATAGATATCATACAAACTAATGTTGGGAGTCAAACCCAGCATCAACACACTCTGCACCATGTTAGAGCCAATCATACCACCAGCACCAACAATCACCAATTTCTCGTCTGTTAAAAATGCCATAATTCGAATATTTTTCTTTTAATTGTTTTTGAATGCATGCAAAGATACAAATAATTTTCAATTCTCAATTCTCAATTCCCAATTAAATATGTTATTTATTCTAAAAGCGTTCCCATTGCTAACTCCGTATGGCAAAAGACACTCGTTCTTTTCCCTTTATTATTGCCCAGAGATAGGTGCCGCCTATCCACCCGATAGGTACGAGCAAACGGGGCGAAAGTTACGGACTATCGGGGCGAAAGTTACGGACTATCGAGGGGAAAGGTGCCGCCTATCGAGGAGAAAGTTACGTTCAAACAAGTTTGCACCTATAGCCGCACGGTCTTTCAGCTACAGCTGCACGATCGTTCACCTATAGGCGAAAGATCTTTCACCTATGGCTGAAAACTCAAACAAGGCTTTCTTTATCCGTACAATAGCCTTTTCTATCACTTGCACAAAAGCCAACAATCCCTAAAATTACTATTGAAATCCTTGTCCTCTCTTCTATGAGATAATCCACTTAAGTATTTTCAGTTTCCCTTCGAGATACCTCCGATCATATCATCATTATTGATGCTGTGCTCTGTCTTCTTCACACTTGCCTTTAGAGAACCAAAGCGGTAATTGACATTAATAAAGAATCCTCGACCACGGCTACAAGAGGTTTGAAGGTCGCGCAAGTCACCATTGATGGTCTCGCTCTTGTTGCTCTTGAACTTGTCAAATGGATGGTCAATACTAATGCGCACTGTCAGTCGATCTTCTTTCAAGAACGAGCGCTGCAACGAGACGGAGCAGCCAATCCATGAATGCATGATATTGTAAACATTCTGGGGATAATGACCAATATATCCCCAACTATTGGCAGAAAGACGCAACTTCCATGGTAGTTGTTGTGAGAGGCTGAGATAATAGCTGTCTATCCATCCGTAGTTACGATAGCCGAGATTCGGGTTCTCATAGTGTAAATAATAGATGCTATTGTCCAGATAAATAGAAGTGCCATCGAAAGGTCTCCATTGCACATAGTTATCGAAAGAGAAACGGCGATAGCGTTGCACGTTGTCGTATGTCTCGTAGCGTATATCGCCCTCTGCTCTCTGTATAGAGGCTATGCCGCCGTTGTAAAAACGATAGCCGGAAGAGAGTTGTACGGTCAGTCGGTTACCTGTATACATATAGATAAGATTAAGGGTTTGCGAATGAGAACTCGTCAAGTCTGGATTACCACTTTGTATAACGTTAGGTGAAACTATCACGGCAGGATTCAGATAGGAGATGCCAGGACGGTTAATGCTGGTGGTATAATTGAGTTTCAGTGACTGTCTCTCCGTCAGTTGGTATTTCAGACTTGCCTGTGGCACCCAGTCGTTCAGATGATGACGAAATGTCTCACTACTGCCATCTGGGTATTTTCCCTGCATATAGCTATATTCGTAGCGTAATCCTGCACGCGCCGACCATTTCTCCTTTCTAAAAATATAGTCGGCATAGGCTGCCACCACTTGTGTGGTGTGTTCAAACTGGCTGTCAGTCTCTGGCATTTTGCCTCGATAGTCTTGTGTATTATGACTATTGTTATTACGATAGATATACTTGGTTCCTACTTCAATCTGATGTCCTTTGCCCAAGGGGCGCAACCAATCTGCTTGAAAGGTATGTTCCGTAAACCGTTCACGTGCTGTTTGCAGTGTACTCGTATAGGGGAAGGGCGTATTCATGAGGTTGGTGTATCCGTTTTCCTGATCAGTGTGTTGACGAGTCAGGGCGAGCATATAAGAGAGTGTAAAACGCTCGCCCTTCCGACGCGTCTTGTGTTCGTAATCCAGTCGTCCATCCCAAGAATGATGGCTGTATCCTGGCATCCAGTAGTGGTTATTATAACTATAAAGCAGGTTGTTGTCACGATCAAACATAGAGGTAGAGCCGTCTCCCTGAACATTGATTTTATAGAAAAATCCTCCAAATGAGGCAGACAGCAGATTGAGCGAATCTATGTCATAACTGGCATCGACGTTGACCATGTGGAGATTGCCAGGGTTTGTGTTCTCTGAGTGTTCCACCAATCTGTTGCCTGTCTTCAAGAAGGTACGTTCTGTATCAGAAGTGTTCTCTGTCCCACGACTTGACATGCCGCTATAGATATAATTTGCGGAAAGCAGCAATTTACCGATTTGTCCTGTCAGTGAGGTATTGAACCTTGGATTGTTATTTGATGAATAGGAAGCAGCGACAACACCAGTTATGCCATCGAACTTTGAGCCATCTACCATTACGATATTCAGAATGGCTTCCACACCCTCTGCATCCTCACGAGCACCAGGATCAGTAATCACCTCAATGCGCTTGACCATAGCGGCAGGCATTGACTTGAAGATATCTTTAGCGTTCTTTGATAAGCTGGGAGAATAATGCCCATTCTTATAGACTTTGAAACTACTGTTCCCCTTTACCTTGATATTGTCCTCACCATCAACGGTTACCATCGGTACCTTGCGTAGCATATCCAACACGGTCTGCGTCTTCGACTCCTCGTCAGCCTGAACGTCATAGCCGATGCGGTCGATATCTTGCTTGATGAGTTGACGCTGTGCTTTGACAACCACACCATCCAGTTCTTTGTTCCAAGTGATGGAGTCGTTGCTTATTGAGGTAGAATCGCTTGGTGTTTGAGCCGTAGCTATCCCTGCTCTCGCTGCCAGAAGCAGCGAGAGACATAGTGTTCTTCGTATGTTCATCGTATTATTGTTCTATTAGTTCAATGCACTTGGTAAAGAAGCCTTGTAGACTATTTCTCATGGTTAACTTTCTCAGTTCTTTTAGTTCTGTTGTTACACTATTCTTCTCGTAGTCATTCAGCGAAGGTGCATCCTTGCAAAGATTATATATTTGGATGATAAAACTAACGGCTGCAGCACTACCTTTTCCATTCGTTTCGGCGAGATTATTTCTATAGAAACCACTCAAAGTGTTAAATTGGCTGAGAAAATCAGTCGTGCTCATCTTTTTGGATGCCGCTATCCCCCCTACGTCTGTAGGCAGCGTAATCTTATTACCATTGAAAGTAATACCACGGCTCTGTCTGAATTTAGGCATCAAGGCGTAGGTGACAGCCAAACGACCAATAATCTTTCCATCGCGTTCTACCCAATCTACAGCATAGGCATAACGGTACTTCTTGTCTGGATCGTTTTTGTCAACGAAGCAGGCGTAGGTATAGCGAGAACCTTCATTCTTTCCGATGGCGACGCCTGATGAACTGTCATCACCCACCGCCAGAGTTACGTAGTTTGTAGGTCCGTTATTTTCACCAGAGGCAATCTGATAGGCAGCCTCGCTGTCTTTTTGAATGGCATCTTCTATGGCTGTCAACAATCGCTTATATGTCGTTGGAGCCGTAAAATCATAGATGTCACTCTGCGATTCTTTCTTTCCCGTTTCAGGGTCTTTTTCCAATAAATGTTGAGGTGAAAGACTGATAAAGTTTTTCTGAGCAAGAAAGTCGTCAAAGGCTTTCTTGACATTCTTCTGTGCCATCATTGTTGAGGGCAGTGCCATAAATATGGCTGCTAAAATAATGCTTTTACTCTTCATATGCTATGTATTCTGTTTGTTCGTTAATGTATATAATGGTACCATCTTCTTGTTTTACTGGGATATAGCCATAGGCGGCCAACTGAGCCTCTATGATTTCCATTCTTGCCTGCTCTATCTGCCGTTCTGCTTCCTGTCGCTCCTGTTCTGCCTGAGCCATCAGGATACCGGCTTTGTCGTAGTCGTAGAGCGTAGGCTTTGGCTTGCGTATATTTCTCTTTTTAGAAGGAATGGGCTCGGCTTGCTCTTTGTATTGAAACATCGTATCTTTCGTTAATTCTATGGGGGCATTCTCTGAATGCTGCCTTGTCGCTGTATCCGTCTGTGCCACTAAGGGTTCCGTTTGAGGCAAATCTATTTGTCGAGAGGGAATAGTCACGTAAAGAATGCCAACCACAACGGCAACCGCAATGCTCCAACCTATCCATCTGTGCTTGGGCTTTACTGATGGCTTCATTGATTCCAATTCAGCAAAGAGCAGACGATACTGTTCCCAGTCTGCAGGAATGTCATTTTGGGTAAAGTATTGGCTGAGGATGTCTTCCTCTTCCAGTGTCGATGTACCCTCCATAAACCTGTCGAGCAGTTGACTGATATACTCCTTTGTGTACTGTATCATATTTTGTTTCTACGTTTAATTTCTTCCAGTAATGTTCGTCGGGCCCTTGCTAAAAGAGTGCTGACCGATGTAATCTCAATGCCTAACAGTCGGGCTATCTCTTCATGGCTACGTCGTTCTACTTGTCGCATATATAATAAAGTGCGCTGCGTGGTAGGTAGTTGTTGTAGTCGTTTTGTCAGCCAGGCATCGTCTTCCTTCATCTCCAGCATGTCGTGAGGACTTGTGTTGAGGCTGACTACTATTGCTTCGTTGAGTGTCTCTGACTGTTGTCGCCTTTGGTGATTCCTTAACAAGTGTCTCGCCATCAGTGCTGCCAGTGCTTCTATAGATTCATATCGATCCAGTTCGTCGTGCATCTGCCAAAGGCGGAGCATCACATCCTGAGCGATGTCTTCTGCCTCGTCGTTGCCCGCCCCGCAGTTCAGGCTCACGCTTAGAGCCTTCTTTCGCCACGTGCGGGCTTGCTGTTCAAATGCATTCTTGTCCATGCTTTTATTGCGCAGTACACTTATAACACACACAAATCTGTTAAAACCAAACTTGATTTAGTATAGATTAACAATTATCTAATTGTGGCGACTAAAGTACGTATTTTAGTCATAATATCCAAATAAACCCAAGTCTTTTTTACGGGAAGTCGGGAATGGTTCTCTAACAATCGAACAGACATCCTATTGCATGAGTTAAATTTATGTTATTTCCTTCCCTTTGGTCGATGTGACAGAATGGGATACATGATATAAAAAATTTCATCAAAAACGTGCGGATATCGGCGGAATTTCGTATATTTGCAATATGAAATTATGATGTTGATGAGAAAGACTTGTTTATTGGCTCTATTGTTGTGTGTCTGCACGACCCTCATGGCTCAGCGGTCACCCGTAGGAATCGTCAGCGTGCAAGACTCTGTAAAGGGTGTGCAGTTGGGCGTCATTTCGTCAGTGGCTGCTGATGGCGGACACGGTGTACAGTTCTCGGGTGTTTCTGGTATGTCGGCACACACGTTCAACGGTCTGCAGTTCAGTGGTATCAGTAATATAACGAATGGTATGAACCGTGGCTTGCAGTTGTCGGGTATCTTGAATGTATCCTCGTCCATGATGCACGGTTGGCAGATGGGTGGTATCAACTATGCCGACTCACTCAACGGTGCACAGATCGGAGCATTCAATATCGCCCGTAAACGCCCCAAGGGTTGGCAGATAGGACTGATAAACATGTCGTACGACACCATCGGACATAAGATTGGTTTAATCAATATCAATCCCCTGACCAATATCGATATCATGGTCTATGGCGGAACGTCGAGCAAGACGAACTTCGCCATGCGCTACCGTAACCGCAGTACGTATAATATTATCGGTGTTGGAACGCACTTCATGGGTCTTGACTCGAAATTCTCAGGAGCCTTGTTCTATCGCCTCGGACAGTACATACAACTGTCGCCGAAATGGAGTTTGAGCGGTGATATTGGCTACTACCACGTGGAGACCTTCGAGAAGAACAGCAACGATAAACCTGAACGTCTGTATTCCCTGCAAGCTCGTTTCAATGTCGACTACCAGATTAGCAGGAGAATCGGTGCCTTTGCCACTGTGGGCTGGGGCATAACACGCTATTATGACCGTAACGAGACCTACCGCAACCGTCCGTTGTTCGAAATGGGTATGACGTTCCACCAGCCCCGTGACCAGCGCGATACGTGGAGACCAGCATGGGAAGAGAAGAGAGCGTCCATCGTTTATGATGACTCCACGATGGCACTGCCCGTAAAGAAGCACTACTGGCTGGCCGCTGCCGAGGTGACGGGCATCAATGTGGGTGTGCAGTTGTTCGACCGCTGGGTGCTTAAGTCTGACTTCGCCCAGACGACATTACGTAGCATCCGCCATAATTTTGAGACTGGTTTCGTATGGGATAACGATTTCTTCATCACCAACATGTTTGCCCATCCCTATCATGGCAACCTCTACTTCAATGCCGCACGTACCAACGGTTTGACATTCTGGGAGTCGTCACTCTATGCGTTAGGCGGTTCTCTGATGTGGGAGTTTCTGGGTGAGACGGAACCGCCAGCCATCAATGATATCATTGCTACCAGTTGTGGCGGTATGGCGATTGGTGAGATGGCACATCGACTGAGCCATACCATACTCGACGACCGCGATCGCGGTTTCCGTCGTTTCCTGCGTGAGGCTGCTGCTGCCATTGTCAACCCCATACAGGGTCTGCATCGTATCTTCAGCGGTGATGCTTGGCGCGTACGTCACGACCATTATCGCTATCACAACTTCCATGAGATACCCGTTGATATCTCCTTCTCTCTCGGTTGGCGTTATCTTGCTGACGACGGAGCCTTGTTCCGTGGTGTTCATGCTCCCTATCTCAACATGACACTGACGTATGGTACATCGGTAGATGGTGAGCGTCATACCACACCCTATGACTTTTTCGATGTGGATGGAACCATCGGAATGGGTGGAGGACAGCCGTTGGTGAACTCACTTCAGATTCTGGGACGCCTGTGGAGTACGCCGATTCTCGACAAGAAAGACATGGCGGGCGAGTTTGGTATCTACCAGCACTTCAACTACTATGATGCCAAACCTATCAAAGATGGTTCGGAACTGACGCCTTACCGCATCAGCGAGGCTGCCGGCTTTGGTCCTGGCTTCATCATATCCTTGCCTCAGATGGGTGCCCTGTCAAGAGTGGAGCAGCGTGTATTCCTCAGTGGTATCCTGCTGGGTGGTACCAAAAGTGATTACTTTAACGTCATCGAGCGCGACTATAATATGGGTAGTGGATTCAGTCTCAAGTCGAAGACACAACTTGACTTTGGACGTTTCGGACGCTTCATCCTCAATGCCAAGTACTTCCGTCTCTATACATGGAAGGGCTATGAAGATATTGATCTGCAACCCTATATCGACGGCACAGGCGATTTGCACTATTTGAACGTACAGGGTGATCATAGCAATGCAGCCCTGTTGGTTGTCAATCCCATCATGGAGGTACACCTTGCCAAGCAATGGTCCCTTAACTTCTCGTTAGCCTACTACTCGCGTCGTACTTTCTACAAACATCATGACAAAGTACATGCCAACACCTTTGAGACCAAGATTGGATTGACATGTCGTCTGTGAGTATTTGAAGTATAAGATAGAAAACGGAAGGATGGAACAGAAGGTCATCAAAGAGCGGATAGAAGAGGTGAGAGAGGAACTGAGGCGAGAGCATTTGAGTGCTTTCGTGTTCTCTTCCCTGCGTCCCGAACGAAAGGAGTATATGGTAGTGACGCTGAAGAGTGTCGCCTCGTGGGTGAATGGTGTCTCTGAGGAAGCAGGAAATCTGACGATAGCCGAATGGACAGGACGCGAACTGGAGGATATGGCGGATAAGGATGTGGGAATCGACGGAATGCTGAACCCAGTGGCTGATGTAGAGGTGCTGAAAGAAGCACTGAAGCATCAGGGAGGTATCACGCTACGTACGAACTTCAATCCTTTGCAGCGTATCTGGAAAGATTCCATTCGTCCTACTCCTATCGAGATTCTTCCTTTGGAACTTCCAGACGAGGAAGTGAGGATGAAACTGACTCGTATTCGCAGGGCACTGAGAGAACAACATGCCGACGGAATGCTGATGATGCACTGGGAAGATATCGTCTGGACACTGAATCTGAAAGACGACGAGGCGCGACACTATGGAGATATGGCTGCGTTTCTGTTGATTGCCAGCAATCAGGCTACTATATATATAAATAAGGTGTATGTGTCTGAGTCGATGAAAACCTATCTGAGCGTGCAAGATATCGCCATTGCCGACAGCCGAGACATCAACAAAGGACTGAAAGACTATTTTGAGTATAATATCCTATTGGATCCTCAAGAAGTCTGCTATACCCTCTATCAACAGGTAGAGCGGAAGATTGTGAGGGGAACTTCACCCGTTTTTGCGATGCGCCAAAAGTAGTAATATGAGGTGATTGGAATAAAAAAAACAAAAAAAACTTGCTCAATTCGTAAATTAGTTGTAATTTTGCACCCGCTTAATCGCAAAATAGAAGTTTAACTTAAAAGAATTAAATCAAAAAACAACATGATTATTGTACCAGTAAAGGAAGGCGAGAACATCGAAAAGGCTCTCAAGAAGTTTAAGAGAAAGTTTGAAAAGACAGGCGTGGTAAAGGAACTCCGCCGCCGTCAGCAGTTTGACAAGCCCTCTGTACTGAAGCGCCTGAAGATGGAACACGCTATTTACGTACAGAAGCTACGCGCTACCGAGGAATAAAAAAGTAGCGGATTTTCTTGGTAGTTTGAAAAATTCTTCGTAAATTCGTTGCCGAAAACCGATTGCAACGAAAATATGATAGAGAAGTTCATAAACTACCTGCGATATGAGCGAAATCGCTCCGAACTCACAGTAACAGGCTATGAGCGGTATCTAAGGGATTTCGAATCGTATTTCAAAAATCGAGATAGTCAGCTCTCGTGGGAGTCGGTAGACTCGGACATCATCCGTGACTGGATGGAGAGCATGATGGATAAAGGCGACATGGCATCAACAGTGAATTGCTGTTTGAGTGCCGTGCGTTCTTTTTTCCGTTTTGCTTTATCTCGAGGACTCGTAGAGAAGGATCCTTCCCATGTGGTGAAAGGTCCGAAAAAGCAGAAACCATTGCCGCAGTTTGTCCGTGAGCAGGAGATGGACCGACTGATAGACGTCAAGGAGATGTGGGGCACGGATTATAAGTCTATACGTGCGCGTACATTAATTATATTATTATATAGTACAGGTATCCGTCTGGCAGAAGTAGTAGGACTTAATACGCAGGATGTGGATTTCGTCTCTCACCAATTGAAAGTGACGGGTAAGCGCAATAAGCAACGTATCATTCCCTTTGGCGAAGAGACAGAGACGGTACTCCGAGATTATATCCATCTGCGTGATGAACTCGTTGGCGGAACAACAGAGGCTCTGTTTACGGATGAGGCAGGTCTGCGCATCAAACGTTCGCAGGTGGAGACACTGGTGCATAAGTATCTGTCGCAGGTGACGACACTGAAGAAACGCTCGCCCCACGTATTGCGCCACTCCTTCGCGACAGCGATGCTGAACAATGGGGCAGGACTGGAGAGTGTAAGAAAACTGTTGGGTCATGAGAGTGTGGCAACGACGGAGATCTATACGCATACCACGTTCGAACAATTAAAGAAAGTATATAAAGACGCCCACCCAAGGGCTTAACTTAACCTTTTAAAATAGGAGGTAACTATGGAAATTAAGATTCAGTCAATTCATTTTGACGCTACTGAGAAACTACAGGCGTTCATCGACAAGAAGGTCGCCAAGTTAGAGAAGACTTTTGAAGACATTCAGAAGGTAGAGGTGCAGTGCAAGGTAGTAAAACCTGCCACGGCACAGAACAAGGAGGTAAGTATCACGGTGACTGTGCCAGGATCCAAGCTCTTTGTAGAGAAGATTGCCGACACCTTTGAGGAGAGCACAGACCTTTGTGTAGACTCCATGAAGGTGCAGTTGCAAAAATATAAGGAAAAATTACGCAAACGCTAAAAAAAAGAAGAAAAGTTTTGGTAATTCGAAAATAATGTGTACCTTTGCATCCGCTTTCCGATATTTCGCACGGAGAGCGGATGCTTAGTGAAGCCTCTTTAGCTCAGTTGGCCAGAGCACGTGATTTGTAATCTCGGGGTCGTTGGTTCGAATCCGACAAGAGGCTCGAAAGAGCCTGAAGGATAGACGAAGTCAATCACCTCCCCAGGCTCGAAAGAGCCTGGAGGATAGACGAAGTCAATCACTTTAGAGAGGCTCAGCCTAAGGCAAAGAGAATAAAAAAGGGTGGTTTCCAGAGCGGCCAAATGGGGCAGACTGTAAATCTGTTGTCTTTCGACTTCGGTGGTTCGAATCCATCACCACCCAC
>JBGVBD010000180.1:0-18567 GCA_045225255.1 Prevotella sp.
GATGATTTTGAACACAATTATCATAAAATATTCTTCATTCTTTTGACTTCAATTTTTGCAAATACGTGAGAAGTGGGTTAAGTGTTCGAGCAACACCTAACCCGTGCACTTCCCTTTGTACATCGGCATTTGAGCCCTATTGGGTTAACATGTTAGGAGTTTTATTGAAACACTCTTTTTCGTAAATTCCTATTGAAATCCTTGCGACTTTCAGAATTATTCATTATCTTTGCCAATGTAATAACTGAAGTTAAACTCTAAAAACATTGAATGCCTATGGGCTGAGATATAACTAAAAGGACATAAGACAGAACGTCCACTTTTGATTCTTGCTTTATCGAAATCGGCAAAATTTCACAAGAGCAATCAAGAACTGAAGTAGATAGTTCGCGCCTGGCGGCGTGGGCTTTTACTCGTTTAAGATTGCAAGGTGTTTGCCGATACCTGATAAAGCGTAGACGAAGTAAATTGTCCACGTTTTCTTTTTGTATTTTCAAATAACCTAATAATAACTTAAAACATATGATTATGAAAAAAATACTACTATTATTTTTGATGACTATAACATCCAATTTACTCTGGGCTGATGCTGTAGAAATTGATGGCATTTGGTATAATCTATTATCAAAAACTAATGAAGCTCAAGTAACTTGTAATGCCAATTATTATAGTGGAGAGATTGTAATTCCTGCAACTATCATTTTTGAAGGAACAGAATACAATGTTACATTAATAGGAGATGATGCTTTTCGCAATTGTGAGGATCTTAACTCAATAATAATCTCTGAATCTGTAAAAAGTATAGGGGAATATGCCTTCTCTGCTTGTCGGGGTCTATCTTCTATAACTCTTCCTAATTCCATTACTTCAATTGGCTTTTGCGCTTTTCAATATTGCTCCAATCTTGTGTCTGTCAACCTTTCGAATTCTTTAACAAATATTAGTTCTCGCGCATTTTGTGGATGTACTAGTCTTACTTCTATAGAAATTCCAAATTCTGTTACAATAATATATTCAGACGCATTTTCTGAATGTTCTAGTTTAGTTTCCGTTGTCATTTCTAATTCTGTTACACAAATCGTGTGGAGAGCATTTAAAGACTGTACTAAATTAAAAACATTAACCCTAGGGTCTGGAATTAAAACAATAGCTCAAAATGCCTTTTCTGGGTGTATCGAACTAAATGATGTGTATTGTTATACTTTGAGTGTTCCAAAGACAGATAAAGATGCTTTTAAGGATTCTTACATTGAATACGCAACTTTGCATGTTCGAGAATCGATGATTAATTCTTTTAAAAATGCATCTCCATGGAGCGCTTTTAAGGAAATAGTAAAAATAGATATTCCTGTTTATACATTGACATACATGGTCGACGGAGAGGTATATAAGTCCTATCAGCTAGAAGAAGGATTATCCATTACTGCAGAAACAGCCCCAGTCAAGGAAGGCTATTCATTCTCTGGCTGGAGCGAGATACCTGAAACGATGCCTGCACATGACGTGACTGTTACTGGTACATTCACTGTCAACAAGTATAAGCTGACTTACATGGTGGATGGCGAGGAATACAAGACTTCTGAGGTTGAATACGGAGCTGCCATCACTGCAGAGGATGAGCCAACTAAGGAAGGATATACCTTCTCTGGCTGGAGCGAGATACCAGAAACGATGCCTGCAAAGGATGTAGTGATAACAGGAACATTCACTATCAACAAATATAAGTTGACTTACATGGTTGATGGTGAGGAATACAAAACTTCTGAGGTTGAATATGGAACCACTATTATTGCAGAGGATGAACCAATGAAGGAGGGTTATACTTTCTCTGGTTGGAGTGAGATTCCAGAAACGATGCCAGCTAAGGATGTTGTGATAACGGGCTCTTTCGCCATCAATAGTTATACGATTACCTATATGATAGACGGCGAGGTATTTAAAACAGAAACTATAGAATATGGCTCAACGATAACGCCTCCGTCTGCACCAGATCGTGAAGGCTATACCTTTGAATGGATAGATGTACCTGAGACGATGCCTGCGAAAGACATCACAATTGAGGGCAGTTATACTTCTGGTATTGGTGTTGTCTATACAGAAGAAGGTGGTGATGTGAAGTGGTATACCATAGACGGCAAACAGAAAGAGACTCCCCAAAAGGGAATAAACATCATGAAGAAGAGTAATGGTAAGACCAGAAAGGTACTAATGAAATAAATAGTTACAAGCCTTTTGTATAAATATAAAATGGTAGCCTTTTCATTTTCGTGAGGAGGCTACTCTTTTTCGTGAGTGATTCCACAAATTCATTTTTTCTTTAGAAGAAGTAATAGATATCAGATGAATTGTGTATCTTTGCAAGTGAAAAGACCATCGTAATCTGCAGATAGCCAAATTGGGGACTTAGAACAGGAAAAGCATCGCATAGATATAATAGTTCGTTACCTCTACAGTCTGACCTACGATGAAGTCCTTATAGTTGCCCCAGACACCAATTACCAGAAAAGAATATAAATAGCATATAATTAAATAATGATAATATGAATAAATTAAGACTGAAGAATTATCGCTGTTTTGAAGATACAGGCGATATTGAATTGAAACCATTAACTTTGTTGGTAGGAGCAAATAGTAGCGGAAAAAGTTCATTTCTAAAGTTTTTCCCTTTGATAAAGCAAAGTATAGGTATAAAGAAAAATGGAGTTTTCTTGTGGTACTCAGACGATGTGGATTTTAAGGATTTCAAAAACACTGTAAAGGATGGTAAAGGAAGTATTGTTATAGGATTCGAGCAAAAATTAGTTGATCGCTTGAGTTCTGATGACAACAAAGCATTTGTGAAGTTTTGCAAGAACAAAGGAATAAAGTATAATGGAACAGACGCTTATATTGAACTAACAATATCAGAGATAGATGATAATACAGATTATTTGGAGCATTTAAATATCTCTTTCTTAGACCAAAGAATTATTATTTCTTTCTCTAAGGAAAACAAGGCTTCAATAGTAATTAATGATGAAGTTTTTGATATCGATGCTTTCAGCAATATGCAGTTATCTGGAAGTTTATTACCAAGAATTCTTTTTTCTAATAATGATGTGGGGTATTATTATGGTCCAAAACTTGTAAGAAAAATGATTCTCGAATTATTAGAAACCAATAACTGTCCTAAAGACTCTTCTGTTGATGATATACTTTTTAGGTCATTTTATTTTCTGGAAAAGGAGACTATGTACAAATTTTTCCAAACTACAATTAATATAAAAAAGAATGATCAGAAAAAACTTAATAATTTATATTTGTTGTATAATTTGGACAATCTTATTGATATGATCAATGGATATGTAAATTCTATAGCAATGAATATATCATATGTTAGACCCCTTCGTGTTATGCCCGAAAGATATTATAGATATCAGAATTATTCGGTTGACGAAATAGCGTCAGACGGAAAAAATCTAGCCATGTATTTCGCAAATTTAAAGAAAGACGAATTAAGGAAGTTCAAAAAATGGACTATGGACAAATTCGGTTTTGAATTAGAACCACACAAACTTGAAGGTCATGTGGAGATTGAAATAAAAGAGATGAATAAAAATGGGCGAAATATGGTTGATATAGGATTTGGATATAACCAACTTTTACCAATTCTTGCTATAATTTGGAATGCAATAAATGGACAGCAACGCAAATATTATTATCCCTTTATGAGTAATGGAATTAGGTTTATTGTCATTGAGCAACCTGAACTCCATCTTCATCCTCGTATATTATCAATGTTTGCTGAAATGTTATGTACTGTAATAGAGGATCTTGAAGGTGATAAAAAGGAGGACGTTCGTTTTATTATAGAAACCCATAGTGAGACTATAATAAATAAAGTTGGGGCGCTTATTCAATCATCTAAAATAAGAGAAGATAAAGTTAATGTTGTTATGTTTAATGCCCTGAATGAAGGTTTAAGCAATTATGTAGAGCAAGCATCATTTGATTCTAATGGGTATATAAATAATTGGCCAACAGGTTTTTTCTTGTAGTTTCTATGTTTATAGTTGTTTGTCAAGATATTATTGAAAAGGCTATCAGATCAGATGGCATTGATAAAAAATATGCAGTGGATACACTTAAGAAGGTGCTCTTGAGTGTAAAATGGCGTAAACATATTGTATTTGCACCAGATTTGAAAGAAAAAGATATAGAATGTTTGGATAATTTGTTGACAGAAGAAGAAGTGAATCTTCTCAAGTTTGTTCATTCAAAAAGGCTAAACTTAAATTCTCTGATGAATAAGCTTTCTATCTTAGCGCAAATTACATTTGAAGAGCCCACGAGAAAAGATGTTAGAACTATATATATAAACCCTTTAAATAATCAATCTTTTGAGTTGTTCGAAGAGACACACTTTATAGTTGAGAATATCTTGGATTCTCAATTTTATAGTAAAGTGATTTGCAACTATTATCAGAGAAAGAATAAACTACATACTGCCTATTATTCTACGGCATATTATCCAGTTCAAGGTGGGGGAGTTACTATATCTGACGTCTTAAAATTTGAGATAGAATTAAACCAACACTTTTGTCTTGTTATAGGTGATAGTGATAAAAAAAGTATTGGATGTAGAACAGAAGGAGAGACCGCAAAAGGTATCCGTTCTGTGGTTAAAGAATATGAGGACAGAGACAGGCAAAAGCCCTTCAATGTTGATTATTATATAATGTCAAAGACACGTGAAATAGAGAATCTCATCCCTTTATGTATTCTTGATATCTTTTCAAATAAAAGACAGAGAGACTTTCTAAATAGACACAACGATAATCTTGCGTATTTTGACTTTAAAGTCGGAATGGAATATAAGATATTATATGACAATGATGTATACAATGGATGGAAAACGGTGTTCCCCGATATTATTAGATGGGAACAAATTGATGAATTAAAAGCCAACACTGAATCTCAGGCAGAGTTTGAAAATAGGCTTAGGGAACAAGAATTGCCAAAGTTAATTGACGAATGGGGTAAGAACATTTTGAGCAAAGTTTTATATCCACCAACTAAAAAGCAGAAAGAAGCAATATATAAATTATATGAGATTGATGAAAAAGATTTAACTCCACGTCAGAAAGATGAATGGGATATTATTGGTAGAAATGTTTTTAGTTGGTGCTGTTGTTTTACAAATCCTCCTAGATAGCTTTTTGAGTTACTGGTTAACTCCAAACCACTTAATGGATCTCATACAGATGAACAATAGGATAAGAAGCAAAACGTTTATATAATAAGAACAAAACAAAATGATACAGCAATATGGCAATACCTATTAATATAGAAGACCTGCTGAATAAGCGGAAAATAGAATCAGAGCGCATAGAGTTTAAAGAAGGATGGAATCCTATTAGTATCTATCGTTCTATCTGTGCTTTTGCCAACGATATTGATAATCTTGGAGGTGGCTACATCCTTGTTGGTGTAAAGGAGAAAGACGGCATAGCGGAAAGGCCTGTTAAGGGTATTCCTATAGAACAATTAGATGGTATTCAACAGCAGATGGTAAGGTATAACAATATGATAGAGCCTTATTATCAACCCCGTATAGCCGTGGAAGAAGTGGATGGGAAACAACTTCTTGCTATCTGGGTACCCAGTGGCATAGATCGCCCCTATACAGTTCCTACGGATGTAACTGCCAAACAAAAGAACAAGTTGTTTTATATAAGATTTGGTTCGAATACTATTGAAGCAAAAGGTGACCAGTTAGATCAATTAAGGGAAATGTCGGCAAAAGTGCCTTTTGACGACAGGGGTAACGATGCTATCGGATTTGATGACATCTCCTTGGTTCAATTGCGTGACTATCTCGTAAAAGTAGGCAGCAAATTGTCTCATGATGTAGGACATATACCCATAGAGAATTTACTTGGTAATATGAACCTACTGGTAGGGCCTACAGAGCAGTTGCGCATAAAGAACGTTGCAGCTATGATGTTCTGCGAGCAGCCGGACAAGTTCTTCCCGTATAGCCAAGTGGAAATAGTCTTTTTCCCCGAAGGACGTGAGAGGAATCCTGACAACATGACAGAAGCTCCTGTTATAAAAGGGACTGTACCTCACATGATAAGTGCCACATTGGACTATCTAAGGACGAATGTGATAAAAGAACGTATCATTAAAGTACGAGACAGACAAGAACCACTCAAATACTTCAATTATCCCTATGCCGCATTAGAAGAGAGTGTTACAAATGCTCTTTATCATAGAGATTACAGACTCTATGAGCCAGTAGAGATAACTATTGAGCCAGACAGAATTAGCATACTAAGCCATTCGGGACCTGACAGGTCTATCAGCGCTGAGGCGATAAAACAAGCACGTGCTTTGCGTTCTCGCAGGTATAAGAATCGTAGGCTAGGTGATTTTCTAAAAGAATTGGGATTAACGGAAGGACGAGCCACGGGTATTCCCACCATACAAACAGCCCTCGAAGCAAATGGCTCAGGTAGAGCAACAATAGAAACTGATGACGAAAGGACTTATTTCTTGATAGACATACCGTGCCATCCTGATTTCAAAAACGAGCCCTTGAATATTAAAGATGATTCTGACATTTCTATAAGGGGTTTAAAAGACATATTGGTGGATGTATATCTTGTTGTAAAAGATCATCCATATGAGACTATAGCTCAACTTGCAGAAAGGCTAGGAATTGGAGAAAGAGCAATGAAAGCCCGTATTAACAACTTGAAGAAAGCAGGTTTTATCGGAAGAAAAGGAAGAAGACACGGATATTGGATTATCCTGAAATAAGACAAACAGTGTCTTTAAGAGTGTCTTTATGAATGTCTTTATGAATGTCTTTATGAGTGTCTTTATGAGTGTCTTTAATTCCTTGTAAAAAAGCAGCTTTAGTTATCACATGGGAGCAGGAATGCTTGTGTATAAGGGGGGGCGGTTCTTTTGTGATTTATCAGCAATAATGCCAGATTAGTACGTGGAAGTAAAATAAAAATGTGTCGCTTTGCAAGCGAAATATGGCTGGAAGATGTCGGATGTATGAGGTCTGATGACTGATGTGAAATAAGATTAATAAACCTATAAATAAAAACCCCTGCAATTGCAGGGGTTATTGTATTTTCCTATTTATTCTTTTCAGCAAACTGACCGAAGTATTTCAGACAGACATCACGCCATTCCTTGGCGTTCTCTACTTGTATCTGTAGTCGCTCGTCAACTTCACGCCAACGTTGCTCGTCAACATACGCCTTCATCTTGGTGTGCCAGAGGTTCTGATAAGTCTCTGTCATAATCACACCTTGGTTATAGTGGTATTGCAAGGATTCCCAAAGTGTAGAACCGTCTTTCATCTTATAGTCCCATGGCAGATGATGGAACCACAACAGCAGATTCTCAGGACAGGTCTCTACCTTGTCGTACATGCTGGCATAGGGCTCGCGATACTGGCTGACAGCATCCGTACCTGTAGAGGAACGATCGAAACCCACACCATTGGCATCTGCCTTATGATAATAGACAGGACACCACTCTAAAGGATAGTTTGCCTTGAAGCCATCGGGCTCAGGACCATAGTGATGGTCAAACTTGAAGATGTGATGCAGACCTAATGGCATCATATAACTGACACATGCCTCACGACTCTCTTCCATGACGGTAGACATCAGGAATACGAAGTTCTCATCCGTCGTAAAAGTCTGTTCCAACCATTCCTTGGCAATCTCTTCAGAAGAGAGATTCGGATTCCAAGCCAGACGTCCGAAGGCATACCAGTTGGCTTGTGAGAAATGATGTCCACACCAGTTGGTGTCCTTTCCTATATTGGCGACACCGGCAATACCTGCCAACCAATCAGGTTCTACGTATTGGAAGAACTCCTTCCACATAGGGGCAAGGTAAACCAAGTGCTTCGACTGTCCAAGGTATTCCTGCGTAATCTGTAACTCTACCATATTCGGTGTCTCACGAATCTGGTCGAAGATAGGACTATACGGTTCCCTTGGTTGGAAGTCAAGAGGACCGTTCTTCGTCTGCAGGATTACGTTCTTACGGAACTTACCGTCTAAAGGCTTGAACTCAGAGACGGCTTGTTTGACACGGTCTTCCCCTTTGTGGTTAGCACCATAGACGAAGCAACGCCACATCACAATACCCTTATAGGGCGCCAAGGCATCAGCCAACATATTGGCTCCGTCGGCATGAGAACGCTTATAGTCGCCAGGACCTGGCTGTCCCTCACTGTTGGCTTTCACGAGGAAACCACCGAAGTCGGGTATGAGGCGATAGATCTCACGGGCTTTGTTTTTCCACCATTTGCGTACCTTACGGTCTTTTGGATCGGCAGTAGCAGTCTGCTTCAACGCCATGGGTGAGGCGAAATTGATGGAAAGGTAAACGCGTATGCCATAGGGGCGAAGGATATCTGCAATCTTCTTCACCTCACGAAGATATTCCTTGGTCAGCATCTTCGGAGAGGCATTGACGTTATTGAGTACAGCACCATTGATACCGATAGACGCATTGGCACGGGCATAGTCGCGGATGAGTTGCTCATTGAGGTTAAACCATTCGAAGATACTCTCTCCTGCATAGCCACGCTCTATCGAACCATCGAGGTTATCCCAGTGGTTCAGCAGGCGCAGTTTGAACTTCGGATGCTGTGTCTGATCCGTAATATGACTATCGGTAGCCTGTAAGCGTAACACTTCATAGGTTCCATAAAGCAGTCCGATATCATGGCGTGCCGTAATTACTACCTCGTTGTCATTGCCACTGATGGTAAAACCATCATCGTCAGGCATCGAGGGATCGATGCGCAACATGGCACGTTCACCCATGAAGTAATTCTGCAACTCACCTTTGGCAATACTAATCGTGGGTGACCCAGCAGGTCCTTCCACCTGTGCCGTACTTGATAGATTATAGCGAAGCCACAAACGGTGACCATCCTCCGCGTTGCAGCAGAGGATGGAGAGGGCTGTGATAACAGTCAGAAAAAGTCTTTTCATTGTTTCAGCAGATTCAACTTTTGTTTAGGAGCCAGCACGTTGCTGACCTGTTCTGTGTATTCTTTCAACTGCATGTTGGTGGTCAGCCTGATGTCGCGACTGTTGGCACCAATCTCAAAGGTATAATTACCTGCCTCTTTAATCCAGCGGCTGTTGGCTTCGTCGAAGGATGCCATTTCACGTTGCAGAATTTTAATCGTCAGCGTCTGGCGTTCACCAGGTTTCAGTTCCTTGGTCTTGGCAAAGCCTTTCAGTTCGTGGTTAGGCTTCTCTATCTTTCCCTTTGGTGCAGCGACATAGACCTGTGCGACCTCTTTACCTGCCACCTTACCCGTGTTCTTGACAGTGAAGTTGACATAGACATCACCGTTATCAACCAGGATGGTAGGATTACTATATTCGAAGGTGGTGTAACTGAGTCCGAAACCGAAAGGATAAGCGACGTTCTTGTTGAAAGTGTCGAAGTAACGATAGCCGACGTAGATATCTTCCTCATGGTTGGTATAGGCATGACCAGGGATAGGTGTATTGTTGCCTACCATCATTTTGAAGGTATAGTCATCGATATTACCAGGGAAGTTCTTCGTAGAAGGATGGTCGGTGGCAGCAATAGGCCATGTCATCGTCAACTTACCAGAAGGATTTACCTTACCAGTCAACAGGTCGGCGATAGAGTTTCCACCTTCCATACCAGGTTGCCAAGCACAGAGGATGGCATCAGGATAACCACTCCAAGAGGCAGTCTCGATGACAGAACCAGAGTTGATAATCACGATAACGGGTTTACCGGCAGCATGGAAAGCATTGCAGACATCAACAATCAGATTGCGCTCCTCGGGGATGAGGTTGAACTCCGTGTCGATATCACGATCGATACCCTCACCAGCCTGACGACCAATGGTAATGATGGCAGCGTCGGCAGCCTGTATTTCCTTGTTGATAGCGATGGGTGAAATACCGATTTCAGGATATTTCTGTTGACCCATTCTCTCTGTCTGGAACCACTTAGCGGGGTGACGCTCTGCCTGGAACTTCACCTTGGCATATTCGATATACTTACGATAAATCTCGGTCAGCGTGGGCGAAGAACTGATACCTGCGTTCTTTAGACCTTCGAGCATATCTACTACATAGGGCGGATGAACACAACCAGAACCAGTACCACCACTGAGGAAATCGTATGAGTTCTCACCAAACAGGGCAACAGTCTTGATGGCACCACTCTTCCAAGGTAATGCACCATTATTCTTCAGCAGGACGATACCCTCGGCAGCACTCTGACGGGTGATGGCTGCATGAGCCACGAAGTCAGGATTGTTGGAGGCGGGATACTTATGGAAACTGGGTGTCTTGACAATATACTCCAGCATGCGGCGTACATTACGGTCAACATCAGCGATATCGAGTTTACCACTCTTCACACCCTCGATGATTTCCTGTACCTGTGCAGGCTGACCAGGTTCCATCAGGTCATTACCTGCCTGAACCTCAGTAATGGTGGGCAGACCTTCGCGGATACCAATCCAGTCGGTCATCACGATACCTTTATATCCCCAGTCATCACGCAGAATACTGGTCAACAGGTCACGATTACCCATAGAGAACTCGCCATTGATCTTGTTATATGATGCCATGACAGTCCATGGATTACTCTCGCGAACGGCAATCTCAAAGCCACGCAGGTAGAGTTCACGGGCAGCACGCTGACTGACACGCTCATCCACACTGGTACGATCAGTTTCCTGAGAGTTAACGGCAAAGTGCTTGGCAGATACACCCACATTCTCACCTTGTACGCCATTGATATAAGCGGCAGCAATCTTACCTGTCAACAGGGGATCCTCGCTATAGTACTCGAAGTTACGACCGCAGAGGGGATTGCGATGAAGGTTCATACCAGGTCCGAGAATGACATCACAACGGTATTCCTTTGTCTCGTTACCGATGGCTGCTCCCACCTTACCGACCAGTTCGGTGTTCCAAGTAGAAGCCAGACAAGAGCCAATGGGGAAGGCAGTAGCATAGAAAGTCTTATCAGTACCCTTACGAATGGGGTCGATACGTACACCTGCAGGACCGTCGGTAAGTACGGTAGCAGGGATTCCCAGTCGTGGAATTGCTGGTGAGGTACCTGCAGCACCTGCCACAAGACTGGCTTCACCACCAACAACGGCTCCTTCGCTGAAGAAGTTGTTGGCTCCGCCTACTAATAGTTTTGCTTTCTCTTCAAGAGTCATTGCCTTCATCACCTCATCGATGTTGTCGGCACGTAGTTGGGGTTGTGCATTCATTGTCGTTACAGTAATACCGGCCATCACGCCGAGTAGTAATAATCGTTTTGCTTTCATATTGCTGTTTGTTATGTTGACGTTACAAAGATAATCTTTTTACAAAAAATATAGGTATAAAGGTGTGAAGTTTTAACCATTCTTGACGGAATTCTTTGTTTCTTTGTGTGTTTGTGTTCAATTAATTTCGTACCTTTGCAGCCGGAAAGCAAATAATCATTTAAATAGGTATAAGATTTTATGGCAAAGAAAGCATTATTGATGATTCTCGATGGATGGGGAATCGGAAAACAGGGTAAGGGTGACGTTATTTACAATACACCAACTCCATATCTGGATTATCTGACAGCAGTATCGGCTCATTCTCAGTTGCAAGCCTCTGGTGAGGACGTAGGTCTTCCCGATGGTCAGATGGGTAACTCTGAGGTGGGTCACCTCAATATTGGTGCAGGTCGCATCGTTTATCAGGACCTTGTGAAAATTAACCGTGCCTGCAAAGACGGCTCTATCGTAGAGAATCCTCAGGTGAAGGCAGCCTATACATACGCTAAAGAGAACAATAAAAAACTCCATCTGATGGGACTGACCAGCGATGGTGGCGTACACTCTTCTCTCGACCATCTCTTCAAACTCATCGAGGTGGGTAAGCACTATGGTTTGAAGAACCAGACTTTCGTTCACTGCTTCATGGACGGTCGTGATACTGACCCGAAGAGTGGTAAGGGCTTCATTGAGCAGGTTAGCAAGGTTTGTGCCGACAATGATGCTGCCATCGCCTCTATCGTAGGTCGTTTCTATGCTATGGACCGTGACAAGCGTTGGGAGCGTGTAAAAGAGGCTTACGACCTGCTCGTCAAGGGTGAGGGTAAGCAGTCTTCCGATATGGTTGCTGCAATGCAAGAGAGTTATGATGAGGGTGTTACCGATGAGTTCATCAAGCCGATTCATAATACCGCAGTCAATGGCTGCATTGAGGAAGGTGATGTCATCATCTTCATCAACTTCCGTAACGACCGTGCCAAGGAATTGACGATTGTACTCACTCAGCAGGATATGCCCGAGCAGGGAATGAAGACGATTCCTGGTTTGCAGTACTACTGCATGACACCATACGATGCATCCTTCACAGGTGTAAACATCCTGTTCCCGAAAGAAAACGTAGAGGATACACTGGGCGAATACCTCTCTCGTCAGGGCAAGAAGCAGTTGCATACTGCCGAGACCGAGAAATATGCTCACGTGACCTTCTTCTTCAATGGTGGTCGTGAGGCTCCATTTGAGGGTGAGGATCGTATCTTGGTTCCTTCTCCAAAGGTAGCCACCTACGACCTGAAGCCTGAGATGAGTGCCTACGAGGTGAAAGACAAGCTCGTTGCTGCCATCAATGAGAATAAGTATGACTTTATCGTAGTGAACTTCGCCAATGGTGATATGGTAGGTCATACAGGTATCTACAATGCTATTGCTAAGGCTGTATGGGCAGTTGACCACTGTGTACACGATGTGATTGAGGCTGCCAAGGCCAACGACTATGAGGCAATCATCATTGCCGACCATGGTAATGCCGATAATGCAATCAACCCCGATGGTACGCCTAATACCGCTCACTCTCTGAATCCCGTTCCTTTCATCTATGTAACCAACAACAACTCGGCTACGGTAAAGGACGGTCGTCTGGCTGACGTGGCTCCTTCTATCCTTCATATCATGGGACTGGAGCAGCCTGCCGATATGACGGGTGAGAATCTGATTCAAGACTAATGGACGTTCAGATAGAACAAAGCTGGAAACAGCATTTAGGTGGTGAGTTCGACAAGCAGTATTTTGTCGGACTCACCACTTCTGTTCGACAAGAGTATTCACAATATACGTGCTATCCTCCTGGCAAACTGATATTCAATGCTTTTAACCTATGTCCGTTTGATCAGGTGAAAGTGGTGATTATCGGACAAGACCCTTATCACGAGCCAGGACAGGCGCATGGGTTGAGTTTCTCTGTACAGGACGGTATTCAGTTCCCTCCCTCCTTGCAGAATATCTTCAAAGAGATACAGGATGACCTTGGAACACCTATCCCTTCATCGGGTAATCTGACACGTTGGGCAGAGCAGGGTGTATTGTTGCTCAATGCCACACTGACCGTTCGTGCCCATCTGGCTAACAGCCATTCCGCACTGGGTTGGCAGAAGTTTACCGATGCTGCTATTCAGGCATTGGCAACACAACGGGAACACTTGGTATATATGCTTTGGGGTGGGTATGCTCGTAGCAAGGCATATATGATTGATAAGTCGAGGAACCTCGTGTTGGAGTCTGTGCATCCCTCACCTCTGAGTGCTAATCGTGGTGGCTGGTTCGGACAGCATCAGTTCTCACGTTGTAATGAATATCTACAGGTCAATGGTATAGAACCCATCATCTGGTAATCATAATTCTTTCTTTTTTGAAAGCGAGCAAGCTCGAGTCCTCATTACTAATTTCTCATTACTAATTAATGAACGTTCCCCCCATCCTGGAAGTTGGCGGTGTATTAATTTCCTCTGATATTCTCACTGAGTACTTCTGTTGCGATTACGAGAAGTGCAAGGGAATCTGTTGTGTGGAAGGTGATGCAGGTGCTCCTGTGACGATGGACGAGATAGCAGGCATCGAAGAGGCATTGGATACGGTATGGGGCGACCTGAGTGCTTCTGCCCAGAGTGTCATCGATAAACAAGGTGTCGCTTATAATGATTCTGAAGGCGACTTAGTCACGAGTATTGTGAATGGTAAGGATTGTGTGTTTACCTGTTATGATGGAGACAATTGTCTGTGTGCCTTGGAAAAGGCTTATCGTGCGGGCAAGACAGATTTCTGCAAACCTATCAGTTGTGCGCTCTATCCCATCCGTGAGAAGAACTTTGGCAACGGGCTTGTTGGTCTGAATTACAACCGTTGGGTAGTCTGTAAAGATGCCGTAGAAAAAGGGAAGGCATTACGTCTTCCCGTCTATCAATTCCTGAAAGAACCCCTTATCCGTCGTTTCGGCAAAGAATGGTATGACGAACTCTGTGAAGTCGCCAATCAATTACTTTCTTCCGAAAACGTATAGTTTACCACGTCTTGACGGGTAGCGTTTGACCTGCCTTTAGATGAAGGGTCTTCTGCTGATTATTATATAATAAGGTGACGGTTCCTTTCTTCTTGGCTTTAATCTCTGCTGAACGCACCTTACCGTCTTTCCATTCGAAACTTACTTCATAGCCGCCACGGGCACAGAGTCCGTTGACACTGCCGTCTTTCCATGCTGTTGGCAGCGCAGGAAGGAGTTCGATGATAGTGGTTGGCTTACCTTTTACTGTTTGCAGTTGACTTTGCATCAGCATCTCACAGACACCTGCCGTACCTCCGAAATTACCGTCTATCTGGAAGGGTGGGTGTGCATCGAAGAGATTGGGATACGTACCACCGCCATGACTGTAGTTAGGTGTACGGTCTTTCTCTGGTGCTACGGCAGTAAGCAGTTTACGATAAATCTGATAGGCTTTCTCACCGTTATGAAGTCGCGCCCAAAGGTTGATGCGCCAACCCGTTGACCAGCCCGTTGTCTCGTCGCCCTTTTGAATCAGTGTCTGCTCTGCTGCTTTTTGTAAGTTAGGTTCAGTCAGATGATGTCCAGGATATAGACCTATCAGATGTGACTGATGGCGATGACGTGGATCACGGTCTTGCCAGTCATAATACCACTCGTTGAGGTCGCCATCCTTGCCGATAGTGTAGGGGTGTAATCTGTTCAGGGCAATCTGCTGGGGCAGACAACAATCGACAATGCCTGTGTCGATTTTCTTGCTGAATGAGTGTTTCTCCAAAATATGGTGTGCAGTAATCGTGTTGGTGAGCAACTCGCGGATGATGGCGAGGTCGGCAGTACCACCATAGCAGGTAACGCCGTGATAGCCTTTATCGGTGATATACTCATTCTCTGGAGATGTACTGGGTGCCGTAATCAGTTCACCATGGTTCTTGGGGTTCTCAACAAGCCATGACATACAAAAATCCGCACTTCCCTTCATCAAAGGGTATGCAGTATTCCTCAGATAGTTCTCGTCTTGCGTAAACGCATAACGCTCCCAAAGCGTATTGACCAACCATGCGCCACCCATGTTCCAACAAGCCCACATGGGACTCTCGCGATTCTCGCCAACAGGATTCGTCATTGCCCAGAGGTCGCTGTTATGACTGGCACACCAGCCGCTATTGATGCCGTAAAAGTTCTTGGCTGTATGACGACCATTCGCAGCAAGTGCCTTCACGAAGTCATCTAACGGCTCTGCCATCTCAGCGAGGTTGGCAGTAAATACAGGCCAGTAGTTCTCTTCTAAGTTGATATTCATCGTATAGTTACCACGCCATGGCGACCACAGATGGGGTGTCCATAGTCCTTGCAGATTGGCAGGCACACCTTTAGTACGAGAGCAGGAGATGAGCAGGTAACGACCAAACTGGAAATAAAGTGTTTCGAGATAGAGGTCGTTGGTGTGCTCGCGCAATAGTTGGTTGGTAGGTACATCTTGTTTGTCATCGTAACACGACGAGGTACCTAACTGTAGTTTTACTCGATCGTAGAAATGTTGATAGTCAGCGATATGGCGCTGGCGGAAGTCGTCGTAACTCAGATTACGGGTATGCCAGATGTCATCGGTGGCTTTCTCAATATAAGGTGCGCCCTCTCTCACAGGATGCTTGTCGTAGCCATTGAAACTGGTCTCGTTGACCAGATAGACAATTGCTTCCTTCGCGTTCGAGATGGTAAGGGTGGAATCTGCCGTACGGACGGTACCATCGGTAGTGACTTGTAGCATGGTGCAGAAATGGATGGTTTCCATAGGATCACCAGTGGCATGTCCTGTCATGGTGAGTTGATTGTTGCTGCCTTTCACCTGATGGGGCACCTGTGCCGTCATCACGATCTTGCAGTTGATATCCCCTTTCAGTCGGATGGCGATGAGTTTATCAGGATTCGATGCGAAGTATTCTCTCGTCATGACTGAACTTTCACGCACATAACGGTCGTTGACGAGGGCGCTGTCGAGATTCAGTTCCCTTCTATATTGGTTGACTGCCCCCTTGTTCTCATCGATGATATAGAGTGTGCCCAAGGGTTGGTAGAACTCTGAGTTATGACCCTCGACATGCAGTTGCAGTGAATCGGCTTTGGCATAGTCCTCAGCAAACAGTGCCTTACGAATCTCTGGAATCCACTTGGCAGCACCTGCTCCCTCATTATGGTCGACAGGTTTGCCTGTCCAGAATGTGATATCATTTAGGTGGATAAGACAGGTATCTGTACCACCATACACCAGTGCCCCTATCTTGCCGTTACCGATGGGTAACGACTCTTCGAAATACAGCGCTGGTTGGTTATACCATAGGCGCATGGGTTGTTGCTTTTGGGCATATACAATCAGAGTGGCTACTGCCATCAGGGCGAAAGTCAGGAATCTTCTCATAGTTATTGTTTGTGATAGTTTCGTTAGGATTCTTTCGGTTCTACATGTACTGCTACATGTGTCTCTTCACCATAATGCTCTCTCAACAAGTCTTCCACTTCCGAAGCTTTGTCATGCGCTTCTTTCAGGGAAATGTCACCGTCCATCAGGATATGCAACTCGATGGCATAGTGATTACCGATACGACGTGTACGCAGGTCGTGAGGCTCAACAACACCAGGCAGTGTAGCCACCAGTCTCAGCATCTCTTCCTCTACAGCATCAGGCAGCGATTGTTCCATCAGGTCACCGATACCATTACGCAACAGGTCGATAGCAACCTTTACGATGAAGGCGCCGACGATAACGGAAGCGATAGGATCGAGTACCGTCCATCGTTGTCCTAAGAAGATAGCACCACCAATACCGACCGTTGTTCCAAGAGACGAGAGAGCGTCACTACGATGATGCCATGCGTTTGCCTCTACTGCCTGGGAGTTCAGTTGGCGTGCCTTAATCATCGAGTAATGGTAGATGGCCTCTTTCAAGACAACAGACAATAGGGCAGCCCATAGAGCGAGCATTCCCGGAGCCTCTAACTGTTCTCCGTTTGCCCAAGCGCTAATCTTCATAGCACCGCTATAGACGATACCAATAGCAACGACGAGCAATGCTGCACCTATCATAGTCATTGCTAGTGTCTCGTATTTGCCATGTCCATAGTCGTGTGATTTATCCTGTGGCTTGTTGCTGATATGCACGAACACCAATACGATGATGTCTGTCACGAAGTCAGACAGCGAGTGTACGGCATCAGCCACCATAGCAGCACTATGTCCTACGATACCCGCCACGAACTTAAAGAGCAACAGTATCACATTGACTGCTCCTCCTATCAGTGTCACCTTATATATCTCTTTACTTCTTGTCATCGTTTGCAAAGGTACGATTAAGTGAGCGAAACGCAAAAGGAAAACTTGTTTTTCTTTTCATTTTTGAACGAAAGTACCTTCGACGAAGTCACCAACATATCCGCGTCATCGATTGGCGCTATCGCCTCCTTACCGCCTTCTGGCGTCGCATCCCTCGCTTCCTCTGGCGAAGAATGAAATTGTAACGGCATTAATTGAGAAACCCGCCACTCTTCTATGAGAAAGGCGGCACCTTTCGCATGGATAGCCCGTACCTATCGACCCGTTTGCTTGGGGCTATCGGGTGGATAGGCGGCACCTATCTTAGGGCTGAAAGGAAAGTATAAATTTAGCCCCCGTAATTGATATACTTACGAGGGCTAAATCGTATATTAAAGAAGTATTTGTTTATGCGTCGATATTTGCGTAGGTGGCGTTCTTCTCGATGAACTCACGGCGAGGCTCTACGTCGTCGCCCATGAGCATAGAGAAGATCTCGTCAGCCTCGGCAGCATTCTCGATAGTGACTTGTTTTAACAGACGGTTCTCAGGATTCATGGTGGTCTCCCAGAGTTGCTCGGGGTTCATCTCACCAAGACCTTTGTAACGCTGTGTGTGCAGTGCCTTATCGTCGTCACGACCTTCTACATACTTGTCGATGAATGCCTGACGCTGTTGCTCTGTATAGCAGTATTCAGAGAACTTCTTATAGGTACACTTGTAGAGTGGGGGCGTAGCGATGTAGAGATGTCCGCCCTGAATGACCTGCGGCATGAAGCGATAGAAGAGTGTCATGATCAGTGTGTCGATGTGAGAACCATCGACGTCGGCGTCGGTCATGATAATGATCTTGTCGTAGCGCAGCTTGTCGATGTTTGCCTCG
>JBGVBD010000181.1:0-87917 GCA_045225255.1 Prevotella sp.
GCCTATCGGGTCGATACCCCCAAGCAAACGGGTCGATAGGTACGGGCTATCCATGCGATAGGTGCCGCCTATCTCATAGAAAAGTGGCGGGTATCTCACAAAAAATGCATTTTTTAGCCCCGTTTTTGCTACTTTTTTACTCGTTATTTGTATAAATTTGTTGTAAAAATGTACTGCCCCTTTTCAGTAGACACTGAAAAGGGGCAGTACAGTCAGATTCGATAAATATCGTAGTTTGTCACCCCCGTTTCTCAGAATAGCGCACCTTTCGACTTGCAAAATATGCAATAATTGTTTCAAAATATGCAAAATCTTCGTTTGGAGGCATTTTGCTATTGTTTTTTTGAGAGTTTTTAATTAGATTTGCAGCAAAGCTGCGAAACCTAGCAAAAAGAAATAACTTAAAACATAACTAACGATGAAACAGACGATTATTCTCGGCAACATCATCACGATGGATGAAAAGCGACCTTTTGCCAAGGCCGCATTAGTGAAGAACGGTGTCTTTGCCTATATCGGCAGTGCCGAAGAGGCCAAGAGGCTTGCAGGCGCCGATGCGCAGGTGCTGGATTATGGCGATAACTACATCTATCCCGGTTTCCTTGAATCCCATAGTCACGGCTATTTTGCCGGCGACCGCTTTATCGGACAGGCAAATCTCATGCAGGTCGGCTTGACCGACTACGCCAAATACCGCGAAATCATCAAGGAGTTCATCTCTAATAACCCACAGCGCGAGCTCTATCTGGCAGCAGGATGGGTAGAAAGTGAGGAATACGTCACCAAGGCGTATCTTGATGACATCTGTGCTGACAAACCACTGCTTATGCAAACAGGCGGCGGACATTCCATGCTGCTCAACACCAAGGCACTGCAGTGGGCTGGCATCGATGCTGCATACGCCAAGAGAATGGGCTATGACATGGTACATGTAGATGCCAATGGCGAGCCCGACGGCTACATCTGTGAGAATCCGGTGATGGAAATCATGCCCAAACTCCCCACATCATTGGAGTATGCCAAGAACTATCTGCTGGCATGGCAGGACTTTGCACTCAGCAGCGGCTTTACCGGAGTCGCTGACGCCGGCGTGGAGATTTTCTTCAAGGATTGTGCCAAGGCATACCATGCGTTGGAGGAGGAAGGCAAGTTGAAGATGCGCACCTATGCCTATATGCTGGCGCCCGACAATGTCGCCGACCCGAAGGCAGAGGTGGCCCGTGTTGCCGCTGACCGTGCAAACTACAGTGGTGAATATTTCCAGGTAGTGGGTATCAAGGCATTCCTCGACGGCGTGACCGAGGCACATACAGGATGGCAGAATCAGGACTATCTCGACCAGCCCGGCTATCACGGCGTGGAGCGCTTTAATGACCACGATAAGATGGTGCAGTTGATTGTTGAGGCCGACAAGGAGGGACTCGCCGTCCATGTCCACTCCGAAGGTGGCGGCGCTACCCATTTCATGCTAGGCTGCATCGAGGATGCCGAGAAGATTACCGGCGACAAGGACCAGCGCAACGTACTGGCACACCTGCACTTCGTCACCGATGAGGATATCCGCCGTATGGGAGCGACAGGTTCCGTTCCAGCGGTTGCACCACTCTGGACTGCGAAGATTCCTGGAGGTCCTTACGAACAGGAAGTTTCCTACGTCGGTCAGGAACTAACAGATCAGGCCTATCCCATCAAGTCGTTCTATGATGCAGGTGCCAATGTAGTCTTCCATTCCGACTTCCCCGTTTCCCCGATGATGAATGTCAAGTACAGCATTTACATGGCAGAAAAGCGCACGACTCCAAAGGATTTGTATGGCGATTTGTGCCAACCGCGTAATGTCAAAGAGGCCATCACCCGCGAACAGTCGTTACGAGCCATGACCATCAACGTGGCCCGTCAGTGGCATCAGGAGCACCGCATAGGTTCCATCGAGTTCGGTAAGATAGCCAATATGACGGTGTTTGACTGCGACTTCCTGCACGATGACATCGAGAAGGTCGCACAGGCCAACATCGTTGCCACCATCGTTGATGGCGAAGAGGTTTTTAAAGCATAAGAAAATGGCATAAAACATAAAACAAAAAAAAGGAATGACTGGAAGAATAAGATATGAACGAAGAACTACAGAGAATTGATCTGAACGACTATGTTCAGACCTGCTTGTGCAGCGCCGCCTCCCCGAAGAAGCCCTGCAACAACTGCCGAAGATCATCGGATAAACAAAATAATCATATAGCTAATAATGAACTATACGAAGCTATGGGTGCTCACTGCCATCCTCATTATCAGCGGTGCAAGTGTACTGCTATTTACCGGCTGTCATAGCGGAGCCAGAAGATCCTCGAGTACTGAAGCCACCAACATGATAAACGCGGCTTCCGAGGCAAAAGACTATAAGAGGATATTATCCTTGGCAGACAGTTTAGAGAAGGCAGGAAAGATTTCCCAAGGTGAGAGCAATTACTGGCAAGGCTATGCCCACTACCAGATGGGCCAGCGCGAACAGGCAAAGTCCTTTTGGCAAGAGGCTATCAAGGTGACGGAAAATTCTACTAACCCCAACGAATTGGTGTATTATGCCAAGTCGGCCAGCTACCTGACCAGCCAGCTTTGTCGTTATGCAGAATATGCTGCTGCCTTATATACGGCGCTTCCTGTCATCAACCGACTGGAGAAAATCCATTGCGACACTACCAGCGACTATACTAACTTGCTTGTTTTCGCTGGCTGCTGCAAGACTTACTTCGATAAGAAAGACACCACGGCTACCGAGATGCTGGAGCGAGCCTATCGGCTACACATCGACCATATCCGGCAGAACACTTCGAAGACAGCGTATCGCGATGCCATGGCAGGTATCGTCAATATTGCCTACATTTGGAATTATGTAAAGGGATATAAGGAGGGACTGTCTTGGACCGAACGCATGGGTGACTTGATGAAGGAATACAAATCGCTATATGCCGATGACAAGAACTATATAGACAAACAATGGGCGAGATACTTAATATTCCGTGCTACCTCATTAGAGGGCGTGGGCCGTCATGACGAGGCCGAAAAAGCATACGAGGAATATAAACAGACGCAATTCTCGAATACAAGGGAGGGGTGGACCGATGCCAATGACTATTTGACTGTTGCCAAACGATGGGAAGAGGCAGCAGACAACTATTTTAACATCCTGGAATACCTGCAAAAAGACCTCACGGTCTATTCATTAGACAACATACAGCGCTATCTGCTGAAGAAGTATCGTGCCCACCAGATGCTCGACCAAGAAGAGCTCATCAATATGACGGCACGGCAGATCTGTGAGGTGCTCGATTCCGCTATCACTAACAATCGGCACCTTGATGCCAGCGAACTACAATCCATCCATGAGAGAGATATGGAGATTGTGGAGGCCGAAGCGAGTTCAGCGCGCCAGCGACAAATCTATACTGGTCTGGTGGTGTTGTTATTGATTATTGCTTTTACCGTCTATTCCATCTTCCGTCACCGTGCCAATCTTAAACTGCGCAAGGCCCACGAAGAACTGAAGGTTGCCTACGACCAGTTGGAAGAGACCACCGCCCAGAAGACCGCGATAGAAACTGACCTCCGTATTGCCAGCGACATACAGATGGGTATGCTGCCTGAGAAGTTCCCCACGCATTCTGACCATGACGACGTCCTGCTCTATGCCTCTATGACTCCTGCCAAGGAGGTGGGCGGCGACCTGTTCGATTTCTATTTCCGCGATGAGAAGCTCTTCTTCTGTATTGGCGACGTATCAGGCAAGGGTGTGCCTGCCTCGCTCTTCATGGCGGTGACCCGTTCCACTTTCCGCACGGTGTCGGCTCATGAGTCGATGCCTAACCGCATCGTGGAAACTATCAACAAGACCATTGCCGATATGAACAAGAACAACATGTTCGTGACTCTCTTCGTTGGTGTACTCGACCTGCCCACAGGCCTTCTGCGCTATTGCAACGCCGGCCATGATGCCCCATTGCTTGTAGGAGCAGGCGTAGGTGAACTGCCTTGTGACAGCAATATTCCCGTAGGCTTTATGCCCGAATGGGAATACACGCTACAGGAGGCGGAGATTTATACGGGCACCACCATCTTCCTCTTCACCGACGGACTGACGGAGGCGATGAATGCAGAAAACGAAGAGTTCCAAATGGATCGCATTAACACCGTAGCAATCAATGCACTTTCCCAGCAACAGCAGGAGCCCCACCAGCTTATCGCCCTGATGACCAATGCCGTCCACCAGTTTGTGGGCGATGCCGAACAGAGTGATGACCTGACGATGATGGGAATACAGTATATCAAACAAGTTCAAAACGAATAAAGTTACAACAACGAAAAAAAAGACCATCAACAATGATAAAACAAGCCCAATACGCTCTCGTTATATTGATCTTGACACTGCTCTGCAGCCAGATGTCAGCACAAACTGGCGTACATAAACTGCTGAAGAAACTGAGTACGAAAAAGGACTCTATGATGGTCAAAGGAGTTGACCGCCGTTATATTGACATCCCAGATCAACCTTGGCAGATTATGTTAAGAGGCAATATCAGCCAGACCATCGTCAGTATGAAAACCAGTGGTAGTGTGCTAGACGAAGAATATAACAATGATACGCGACTGACGACCCAACCGACGATGAAGGTTGGCTTAAAGGTAGGCTATAGAGGCTGTGGATTTGGATACATGGTAAATGTTGGTGGCGATAAGGGTAGCCGTCTGACTATTGGTGCTACGGGAAAGTCGTATAGCATCAATGTGCGTATCAACTCATTTGAGAATAGTCATCCAAACATTGATATGGCAAGCGATCTTCTTACAGAGGAAGACCTAGAGGAGATGAAAAAAGTAAAGCTCATTGATCCCATCCATGTGAACACGGTCATGGCTGACGGCTATTATCTGTTCAACAGCAGGAAGTTCTCCTATGCCGCAGCCTACAAGCAGTCGGTGATACAGAAACGCTCGGCTGGTTCGCTGATGGTTGGAGGCATGTTTAACTATACGAATATCGACTATGCCGCAGACTCCAACGGCGACCTGATATTCCTCATGCACGGGCTTGGCCGTATAAAACTATGGCAGGGTAGCGTTGGCGTGGGCTATGCCTACAACTGGGTACCTGTGCGCGGACTGCTCGTCAATGTCATGGCAATGCCTATGCTGACCTTAGTCAACAAGCTTAAGGCATATGGCTATGAAACCAACATACCTGAAATGATGGAAGACGACATGTTCTGGAACGACCAAATCAGTTATGAAGAATGGGATAAGTGGTACTATGAAAACGTGCGTATCACCCCTTTGGGCGCTGAGACGTTCAACAGTGGTGTGAGCATAGGTTTCAATGGCCGTATGTCAGTGACCTACAACTTTGGACGGTACTTCCTGAATGTTTACGGTCAATTCAACAATATCCGCTATCATCACAATTCCAGCAACGGCTATCTGAATGACTGGTTCGTCAACAGTTCCATTGGCATACGATTGTAAAAGAAATAACAACAAATAACATCAAATAACATCAAAAACAAAACAATTATGCAAAAGATGATGAATTGGATGCTCACCGCCATCCTTATTTGCGGCGCAAGTGTGTTCACATCGTGTTCATCAGACGATGATTCTAACAAGACCAATAATATCTCCCAAAAGATTATTGGCAAGTGGATGGTAGAAGAATTGGACGGCCAGGCGTGTCCCACCAACCTGAAGGCTGTTATTACCTTCTTGTCACCGACGAAGGCATACGGTAGTCTTTCTGATTTCTATAGCGACTCGTGGAACAACCATGCTTCAGCCGACGTCGTCATCGATGGCGACAATGTGACGCTCACTGCATTCGAAAATGAGCATACCAAACATGTAACGGTGGCTACCATTTCCTCTATTACCGACCAGGACATGATATTGAAATCTGACTGGAAAGTCTTTGTAGATGGTAAGCAGGTTATTCATGAGGAATATGACAAGGAACGCTATATCCGCATAAACAACGACTATGAAAAGGACATCATTGGCACATGGGAAGGCAAGGTGACCAGCTCTGAAGACGAACATACCGACGGAGAATTGCACCGCTGGGAGTACAAAGCCGACGGCACCTATAAATATTATAGTAAGGAGAACGGCGAGTGGAAGGCCGACACCGATGTCATGGCTGACTATTTCGTTGATGGCATCCTGCTCTGCACCCGCTGGAAGAAGACTATCGACAGCGATGAACTGCGCGAATGGTGGGAGATAGAGAGCATCAAGAACGGCGTGATGAAGTGGAAGGCCCTGCGTATGCGTGAGGACGGCTCTACCTACACCGCCACCTTCGAGATGACTAAGGTGCAGTAAGCAGAATAAAATAAAAACATCAATAGCAATTAAACAAAACGATTATGCGACAAAAGATATTATTACTGACCGTAGCTGCTGCGATAGCTACCCTGGGCGCTCAGGCCCAGACAGATATTACGCTCGACGATGAGGCGATGTATTTTGAGATGGACGATCTGCCCAACGCCGTGAATTGGCTGCCGGCACCGCCCGAACCGAACTCCACACAGTTCGCCTACGACCTTACGCAGTATATGTGGGGCAAGGGCGAGCGCCTGAACGAGGAGCGTGCCCAGCAGGCCATCGACCATAGCGTGACAGACATGGGCGAGATGGCCAAGCAGTTCAGCGTGCCTTTTGGTATGGAGATATCGGAAGAGAAGACACCCAAGATTTTCCATGTGCTTTACCGCGGCGTGCTCACTGTGCGCCTCTGTGCCACAAAACCCAAGACGGCTCTGCCGCGCCTGCGTCCTTTTGTGCGCTACAATGAGCCTACGCTGATTCCCGAAGACGAGGAGACGCTGCGCAATAATGGCTCCTATCCCTCTGGGCATTCCATACGTGGCTGGGCGATGACCCTGCTGCTCTGCGAGATCAACCCCGCCGCACAGGACGACCTTCTGGCGCTGGGCTACCAGTGGGGACAGAGCCGAGCTATTGCCGGCTACCATTGGCAGAGTGACGTTGATGCGGGTCGACTGCTGGCTTCCGCAGGCTATGCGCGGCTCCACACCAATGAGCAGTTCCTGGCCGACATGGCCGCTGCCCGTGCCGAATTTGCCCAGCTGACAGGACAGTCCGCGGGTGTCAAGTCGGCCAAGGCTACCGCCTCCGCCCCCTCTGCCGCCATCTACGACCTGAGCGGCAAGCAGGTCAACGAGGAGCCGCACACCGGCGTATACATCCAGAGCGGGAAGAAATACGTCAAGTAAGCTGCCAGCTTCGAGCGATGTTTACATCAGCTCTGCCGAGCGTGAGATGATTCGAGCAAAGCTCAAATAGTGCAGTAGCGAAAAAAGTGTTGTAAAAAATAGAACTTTCAGAATAAGTTTGTATCTTTGCAATCAAATCATAAAATCTGCAATTATAGAATTTATGGAAACGATATATTTTTTAGGCTATGGTCTTGACGCTTGGATTACCATCGCAACGGTGCTGGGCATGTTCACGATTCTGTTATTCACCAAGTGGCGCAGCGACTTGGTATTCCTCAGCGCCATCGGTGTACTCTATGTAACGGGCGTGCTCGATGCGAAGGATGCCTTCTCAGGTTTCAGCAGTACATCGGTTATTACCGTTGGTGTATTGTTCGTGGTCGTTGCAGGACTGACACATACGGGTGTGCTACAATGGATTGTAAAACATCTGCTCGGAACACCCGACAGTTATTCGAAGGCGGTGACACGACTGATGCTGCCCGTGGCAGCACTCAGTTCGTTCCTCAGTAATACAACGGTCGTGACGCTCTTTGTCGGCATCGTCAAGATGTGGGCAAGGAAACTCGGTGTGTCACCTTCGAAACTGCTCATTCCCCTGAGCTATGCCTCGGGCATGGGTGGCGTCTGTACTCTCATCGGTACACCGCCGAACCTGATCATCAGTGGACTCTACGAGGAGAAGACAGGTGAGGCGATGAATATCCTGACCACAACCGTCCCTGGATTGTTCTGTCTCGCCATCGGCGTGCTGTCGGTCATTGCCATGCGCAAGTTGCTGCCTAACCGCAAGACCCCTGAGAGTGCTTTCGAATCAACGGGTGACTATACCGTAGAACTGCTGGTTCCGTCGGACAATCCCTATATCGGTCAGACGCTGGGCGAGGCTGGACTCTTCCACGTCAACGGCGGTAGCCTGATTAAGATGTATCATTTCGACAACGTACCGTCACCCATCACGGAGGACGAACCCATTATGGGTACTGACCGTCTGGTCTATGCCGGACAGATAGACGAGATTATTGAGATGGCGACGAGTCACCAGTTGGTAAGCGCCGATCATCCTGTCTTTTCTATGAGTGAGATAGACAAGAACCGTCAGTTGCGGACGGCATACGTCGACTTCGGCAGTCGTCTGATAGGAACAACCATCGAAGGCAGTTCGTTTGAAAAGGATAACGGTGTGATTCTGGCAGCTGTTGCTCGACGCGGTGAGCGCATCAATGAGGCACCGCGAAAGGTGGTACTGAGGGCAGGTGACACGCTATTATTAGTATGTCCGAATAATCTCAATGTCGATACCTCTCCCATGAAGAGCGATCTCCATTTCTTCGATTCCGACGACGTGCCTAATATCGGGCGCGGTACACTCGTCTCCACCGCCATCATGATTGCGATGGTAGCGCTCTCGGCATTCAATATTATGCCGCTGTTACAGTGTGCTTTCCTCGCTGCCGCAGCGATGCTCATCTGCCGTTGCTGTAACATGGAGCAAGCGATGCGGGCTATCAACTGGGAGATTCTCATGGTTTTCGCTGGCAGTGCCGTCCTCGGTCTTGCCATTCAGAAGACAGGTATTGCTGAATGGCTGGCTAACGGCATCCTTGACGTCTGCGGCACCAACCCGTTGGTGGTGATGACTGCCGTCTGTCTTGTCGGCACCTTTGCCACTGAGTTCATCTCAAACACCGCTGCGGGTGCCATGTTCTTCCCCATCATGTACGATGCTGCCGAGAAGTTGGGCTACGAGCCCTTCCCCTTCCTTGTTGCCCTGATGATCAGTGTCAGCAGTAGTTTCGCCACACCTATCGGTTCACCCACCCACATGTTAGTTTATGGTCCTGGTGGCTACCGCTTCAGTGACTTCATGCGCATCGGTCTGCTGATGAACCTGATTATCCTTGCCGCCAACATCTTCATCGTCAACATCGTGTATCCATTAACACCGTTGCCATGAAACATTCCTCTTTCATCATCCTTTCCTTGGTAGTCGTAGTCGTTCTTCTACTACTGTGGGGTGGTACTGATTGGCTGCAAAGCATCTATCTATGGATTGCTGAGTTGGAGAACTCAGCACGAGGTGTTGATGGCATCACCGAAGCATCACGGGTAAAGGTAATGGACGATGCGGTGCGTCACTTCCCTATTCTTAAAATGGTTTACCTCGCAGTACTCTTTGTTGCCCTATTATTTTTCTGCCTTTACGGCAAACGTCGATTATACCGAAAGAAATAATAAAAGTAAATGAAATGCAAAGCGGTTCCGAGGGGAGGTGATGCTACCTGCTTTTGTTCACGTTCCGCTTACTTCTCCACACTACGCATCCAAGCCGTCACGCTCTGCCCCATGCGCTGCTTGAAGGCGAGGCTGAAGGTGCTGTAACTGCGATAGCCGCTTTCGCCTGCCAATCGCTGGGCGACGACAGTCTGTCCAGTAGATGCGACCTCTTGGTAGCGATTGATGAAGTGGTTGATGCGCAGATTATTGATATAGGTATTGTAAGTGATGCCCTGACGAGAGAAATACTGGCTAAGATAGAAGCGGTTGGTGCCAATAGTTTGCGCCAGTTGCTGAAGGCTCAGGTCGTGCTGCAGGTAAAGTTGCGTGTCCACACAATGCTCTTTCAACGATTGTTCAATTTGGGCAAGGTCGATATTGGAAATGATAGGCGAGGGATTAGAGATCTCTGGCTCAGATGATGTATCCGTTTGCTCTTGGACGTTTTTCTCCGCCAACAGCGGTAGCGTCTCTACTCGCCATAGCAGGAAACCAAAGACTAACAGTTCTACGACATGCAAGATGTAGATCATGACGGAATCGGTTTCCACGGTTGCATAGAGGATGAATAACAACAAGCAGACGAGCGACACCGTTTGGCTCAGCCATACCTTTTTATTCTCCAGATCGGCATAGTTGTCGTTCAGCCACCGACCGTATTGCCGCACGGCAAACACCATATATATTGTAAAGAACACGTAGACCAACAGAATGTATACAATGGCTACGTTCAAGAATGTGTCATCGGGGTTGATAATAAACAGTGACGCAATCACTACGTAAGGTATCAATCCTGCAACAATGGGCCAGACGGGTCGCTTGCGGTCCTGAAGCATGGCAAGTAGCGTGCCGGCGATGGTGGTCAGCATCCCCACGCAGTCGATCAAGGAAACCACCACATAACTCACAGAATGGACGTCGCAGGAATAGATTAAGAAAAGATACCACCACACATGGCCCAATGCTGCCACGATAAAGAACGATGCCGCCCAACGGCGCAACCGCAGCGGCGGCGTGACACCAGGCGCGAAGGCATTGCCTCTGCGAAACAGCAGGTAAACGGCAACAACGAGTGGCACCACTCCCGTTATGCCATAGAGCATGAAAAACAATATTGCCTCAGAGGATATCTGTTCGAGAAACATGGATTGATGTTTTCGCCTTTTCGACGAAGCAGTATATTACTTATGCTTCTGATAATACTCCAAGCCGCGCTTGACATTCTCCTTGACAGCATCGGAAGAGAGGGTGGCACCCGTGACACCATCTACCTGCATCTTCAGCGCCTCCTTGACGGTCTTACCGTTCCACTTGTCAAGTACCTGTTTCTTCACTTTGGCGAAGTATTTGGGCGTCTCCTGATTCTTGAGTGCCTCAATCTTCTCAATCTTGTTGTTCTTAATATAAATCTTCAAAGGAGTGGCACCGATGTAACCATCTACATCAGCAGCAAGCGTCGTGGTATTCACCACATACACTCCATTTTCCTTGGTGATAACACCATCGTTTTTCTTGGCACTCATCAACAATACAACCAGTGCCATACACATCGTTAAGCTAAAAATAAACTTTTTCATTTTCTATTTGTTCTTTAACCTTTAATCTTTTTCTTCTGCCTCTTCCGTCATCCTCGCCACTTTCTTATGTTTCAGGAACTCCAAGCGCTCCAAAGCATGCCAGCGTGCCTGGATGATCTGATAACGATAGACCAGGAAGGCGATGACGAAATAGATAAATGCCTGTATCCACAATATGCGGTATTCAAACATCACATCACTCAGCGTGCCTCCCATCGAGTTCAGACGGACATAGCCACGAACACCGAAGGTGGAAGGGAAGATCCATGACACACCTTGCCAAAAGCCCGGGATATTCGACTGCGGCCATGACACACCTGTCATGAAGAGCAACGGCAGGGACACGAAGACTATCAGCAGCATCACATTCTCACGATAGCGTATCAGACAGGATACGGTGATACCGAAGAAGATACATGCCAACAGGTAGGGGAACATCAGTGCCAGCAAGTCTTGCCAGTGGGCGAGGCATGGGAAATGGAACAGGCGTGGTACGACTACCGTGAGATAGGCAGCCATCACAGCATAAATCATGAAATAGCACATCGATTTACCGAGTACGATACGGAACGTGCCATGATAATGCTTCTGGATGGGCACCAAGTCTTGATAGCGGTTGGACTCTCGTGCAGTACCTGCCGACAGACCGATACCTAATACCAACGTCTGTTGCAGGATGAGTACCAATACCGCAGGAAGAACAAACGAGCCATAGCCTCCACCCGGATTGAAGATGGGTTGCCCCTCATAGTCCAGCGGACGCGCCTGTATCTGTTCCTCCCGTTGCGTATAATGCCCTGAGAGTTTCACCTGTATCTCACTGTTTATCTCTTGTGTAGCAGCCACAGCCGCCATATATGCTGCCTTATAGGTCAGCATCAGACTCATGTCACAATAGACACTCATCACCGTCTGTTCCATACGGTTCAGTCTCGTCTGGAAATCAGAAGGAATATAATAGATGGCTTTCACCACCTGACGACTGATGAGCATCTTCGCCTCGTCCATATCAGAGGCATAATAGGCTATCTTCACGTCAGGGGTGGCATCGCATTTCTGTATCAGTTGACGGCTCATGGCAGAATGGCTGTCGTCAACAACGACAACGGGTACCTCATGGATGAGCTCATTATTGTATATCCACGAATATAGCAACGGATAGACCAGCGGCACCAGGATAAAGAAGATGAGCACGCCCTCGTCCTTGAAAGTCTGGCGCATCTCTTCTCTCCAGATGTAGCAAGCATCGTGGATGCCGTCGATAATCGTCTGTAACAATCCGTCTTTCTTCACAACTCCTTACTCCTTTACTCCTTCTCTCCTTACGGAATATATATATAAGTCAGCATCGCATTGCGAATCTTCCTGACCACCATGATGGGCAACAGGGCGAAGCCTGCCAATGCCGCAAAATGGAACCAGGCATCCAGCAACGGATTGCCGTTGAACACACATATCTGATAAACCATATAGTAATGGCGCAGCGGGAACAGCCATGACAAAGACTGCAAGGGGGCATCCATACCCATCACAGGGAAGGCAGAACCTACCATCGAGAAACTCAACACTGCCCAGAGGGAACAGATACTCATCGACATACGCAGTGAAGGCATCAGACCAAAAGCGAAGATGCCAAAGCCTATAGATGAGAACACCTGCATAAACGCCAGCAACACAATCTTCGTCACGCCTCCCGGATGAGGGAATCCCAAGATGCCATAGACATAAAATGCATATCCCAATGTCATGATCAGGTATATCAAGGTGTGAGGCAGGAACTTCCCTACCAATGCCACACCAATACGGTTTTCTGCCATCTCCATCCATTCCTTCGAACGGTTGAACTTCAACTCCGTGCCAATGGCATAGGCGGTAATCAGGAAGATGAACAGCATCATCACACCTGGTACCATCATCGTAGAGAGATAGACATTATAGTCGGTGGCAGGGTTATTGATCTGATGTAAGTTCACGGAAATGGGCTGTAGGAAGGAACGTATCTGCTGGTCGGTAAAACCCTTGGCACGCATCGTTGCCTGTCCCACAGAGGCAGACCCTAACATCGAGATGGTTTTCAGGTCGCGATAGAGCAGCGAACCACTCAGTACAGAGGTCATCGAATAGTAGAAGGAAATCTTTGGCTGTCGACTGGACAGAAGGTCATCAGTGGTTCCCTTCGGAATATACAGGAACGCATAGATCTGATTCTGCTGAATGGCAGAACGTGCCTCGCTGACTGACGGATAGCGTGCTATGACATGACTCGTCTGGAACGCATCCAGATTACGGACGATTCGTCTGGAAGTAGAGGTGTTGTCAAGGTCGACAATACCTATCGGCAATTCTATTGGTTGTCCAGACCCCATCATCGACGTGAAGAAGAACATCACGGCAAGGGGGAATATCACCATGCAGAAAGGGTACATGTAATTATGGCGAATGATGTCACACTCGCGCAAAGCAATCTCATATATCTGCCTTATCGCCTTCACTGTCAACCGTAAACCGTCAACTGTAAACTATTTTATCACCAGCGACATTCCAGGACGTAAGCCTTCCAGTTTCTCCACAGGACGGGCTTTCACCTCGAATGTCTTCAAGTCGTATTGACCGTTTGCCTTCGTGGCTTTCCATACAGCATAAGAGCCTTGGTCCTTCATATAGTAGACCTTCATCTGGATGGTCTTATTGAAAGCAGGAACAAATGCCTCAAATGTCTTACCGACCGCCAATCCGTTGAGTTGATCCTCGCGGACATTGAATGTGCCCCACATATCTTTCATGACTGAGATATTCATAATCGGAGAACCAGTACCAACCAACTCACCTACCTTCGGATAGACATCGCTGACCTCACCTTCCATCTGGGCAATCTGTACCGTCTCGTTGATATAGGAGTTCACTTCCTGAACAGCACCTCTGGCACGACCCACCATCGCAGCGGCAGCCATTTTCTCTTCACGACGGGCACCATTGCGAGCCATCTGATACTGACTCTCGGCAGCCTTTGCCTGTGCCTCCATCGCCTTGTAGTTAGCATACGCCTCATCACGCTTCTGGGCACTCATCACGCCCTCGTCATACAGACGCTGCACACGATGGTATGACTTCTCGGCAATCTCCAAACCAGCCTTTGCCTGTTGCATCAACTGGAAGGCACCTTGTATCTGTTCCTGGCGGGCACCATTGCGAGCCATCTCCTCTTGAGCGGCAGCGGCATTCTCTGCACTCTGAGCCTGTTCCATCTTCGCACGAACCTCTGGGGCATCGAGAATGGCGAGGGTATCACCTACCTTCACGAAGTCACCTTCCTTCACACGGAGTTCCAGAATACGTCCAGGCACTTTACTTGATACACGATATTCGCTGACTTCCACCTGTCCCTGAATCAACTCAGGATCACGTCCGAAGGCAAAAAAACCTATTACAGCCACCAAGGCTACTACTGCCGCAAAACCTAAGATTGCGAGCAGGATGTTGTTATGTTGACTTTTTGCACTCATATTCTAATATTTTACGTAATTACGGTATAACGATACATTATTCTAATGTTCCCAAGGCTTTCTGCAAGTTCACCTGACTGAGTTTCACATCTATTTCCGCATCAATCTTCTGCGACTGAGCCTTTAACCAAGCCGTCTGTGCCTCCATCACGGTAGTTGGCGAGATAACACCCTCACGGAATCCGAGATTTGCCGTACGCAGGTTCTCTTCAGCACTCTTGGTACTTGCCATTGCCAGTTGCAGGTTTCTATTCGCCTCATTCACACGGAACGTGCTTTGATTGACTTGCAGTTCTATCTTCTCACGGGCCTCATCGAGTTCGAGGTTCGCAATCGTCGTGGCTCCCTTCGAAGCACGTACCTTATAGGTAACATCACCCCAACTCCAAACAGGAATGGTAACCGTCACGCCGACATTCCATACACCAGCGAACTTCTTCTGGAAACCATTATACAGATTCGGATTGCTGACAGCATAGCCACCAACCAAGGCAACCTGAGGAAGACCACTTGCCTTCAACAGATTCGTTGCCTGCTTGCTGAGATCCACTGCATTCTGTAACATCTTCAGTTCGGGACGATTCCCTGCGGCGATTTCTGTATCCACTGTTGGCGTGAGTTCTACCGTAGCGAGATTCTCTGCATCCTCATCAGCAAGTATGATGGTCTCGTTCATCGGAAGACCGCATAACTGAGCCAGCAGCATCTTCGAGAGCGACAGACCGTCGTTGACCTTTGCCAACGTCATCTCTGCCTCATTCACCTTCACGCTGACGCTCAGACCTTCAGAACGGGTAGCAACACCCTCCTCTATCATCTTCTGAACATCACCATCCAGTTTCTTCACTAAGTCAAGGAAACTCTCTGCCAGTTTCTGTTTGTGTTTCAGAGAAACGACCTGCCAGTAGGCTTGGTCTATCTCATACAAGGTAGCCTGACGCTTTGCCTCCATACTGTTGCTTGCCAGTTGCTCCTTGATATCTGCCATCTTGTTCAGGGCAATGATACCACCACCCATAAAGACGGGTTGAGTCACCACGATGGCACCAGCAAACATGTTACGCGTATCGGAACGGAACGCATCGACAACGCCCTGACCGAATCCATTCAAAGGGGTAGCAATCGCATCAGAGAGTTGAGCCACATGGGCTGCAATACTCTGTTGGGTAATGCCCAGCGCGCCGAGTAAATCCCAGACAGCAGACGGTACCTGTGACATCACCTGTCCCACCTTTCCTTCTATACCTGTAGCCAGCGAACTACCCATGTTTGAAAGTTTCTCCTTCTGCTCGTCATTGAGCAGTGAGATTTCCTTGCTGGTCCACATATAGCCGCCAACAGCATTCACTTGCGGCAGGTATTTGGTACGTGCCGACTTGCGCAGATTAACTGCCACATCCTGTTGGACGCGTGAAATGCTCAACTGCTTGTTGTTACGCAAAGCCATTGCCCGACAACTGTCCAGTGTCAGTAACTGTTGCGCCCCAACAGGTAGCGTCACACATGTCAACAGGAAAATAACTAATTTCTTATTCATGGGCTATTTTTCAAGTTCTATAGAACGGGCACCTATCTCATGTCCATCGACAATCACCTGGACTCTATAGGTTCCCGGTATCAGAGTTTCTTTCTTAGAGACATATAACTCCATAGGCATTTCCTCACCCGTATATTCTATCGTTTTCTTCACCGTATAGTCGACCTGCTTATCCTCAAAAGGACACTGGCCAGCGGCGTTCAAAACATTACCCGTAGGGGTGAGAATCCTGACATATACCGTACGCATACCATTGGATGCCGTTACATTACGAGACAGGACAAAGCGTACCTTCATCTCGTTGGTAGAACCGCCAATCTTATGAGGATGTTTCACACGCTCTTTTGTCTTGGACGAAAGGGCTGCCTTGTAGATCATCATGATATCGATATTCACGGCATTCAACTGGGCGGCAATAGCCACCTTCTCAGAGAGTGACGCATTATCAGAGGTCAATGCCAGATTCTGCTGGTTACTCTCTTCCAACTCGCTACGTACCCGGCTGTTCTCATTCTGCAATGCCAGATTCAAACGATTCAAGGAATCAATTTCCAGCACATAACTGCGCAATACTTCACGAACAGTAGCCAGTTCCTTCTTTAAACGGGTAATCTCTGCCGCATTGGTAGCCTTCGTTTTCTTCAACTCCTCCAACAACTGCTGTGTGCGCTCTTGTTCACGCGTCAACTGAGCCACGATAGAGTCATTATTGATGCGGGTCTTCATCTCGCTATACTGGTCGGCAAACTGTTGATACTCATTTTCCATCTCCTGTTTGTCCAGTACAGCAAGTTCTTCCATATCCTTATTGGCCTGTGTCTGCTGATTGAGGTTATAGGCGAGATAAGCCACTCCTGCTATCAAAAGAGCAATCACCACACTAAGGATGATAATAATCTTTTTATCCATATAATACTTTACAGTACCTTGTCTTTTTATAATTAAAACGGTGCAAAGTTAGAATTTTTTCCATAAATCCGCAAAGAAAAATTGGCAGTTTAGAATTTATTTACTATATTTGCAACAATATTAACGAAAAAAGAGGACAACTTATGAAGAAACAAGGCTTCTGGATTAAGGTCTTTCACCTCTATTATGACGGTTTCCGCAATATGCGGTTAGGGCGTACCTTGTGGGCTATCATCCTCATTAAGTTGTTTATTATTTTTGTAGTCCTCAAACTCTTTTTCTTTCCTAATTTCCTCAAGAGCCATGCAGAAGAAGGCGAAGAGTCTGACTATGTGGCAACGGAGATGATAGAACGGGCTAATCACTAACTTAAATCATACGATTATGAATGACTTTCTTTTGAGCATCGATGCCGGCTCCATCAACTGGGCGAGAGCACAGTTTGCACTGACAGCCATCTATCACTGGCTGTTTGTTCCGCTGACATTGGGACTGGCGGTTATCATGGGCATTGCAGAGACTTGCTACTACCGTACTAAAAAGCCTTTTTGGAAAGACACGGCAAAGTTCTGGCAGAAACTCTTCGGCGTCAATTTCGCAATGGGTGTTGCCACAGGTATCATCCTTGAGTTTGAGTTTGGTACCAACTGGTCGAACTACTCATGGTTTGTGGGGGATATCTTCGGAGCACCACTTGCCGTGGAAGGTATTGTCGCCTTCTTTATGGAATCTACCTTCGTCGCCGTAATGTTCTTTGGATGGAACAAGGTTTCCAAAGGATTCCATTTGGCTTCTACCTGGCTAACAGGTTTAGGAGCCACCATCTCTGCCTGGTGGATTTTGGTTGCCAATGCATGGATGCAGTATCCTGTAGGTTGTGAGTTCAATCCAGAGACGATGCGCAATGAGATGGTATCGTTCTTGGATGTAGCCCTTTCTCCCTTCGCTATCGACAAGTTCTGTCACACCGTTATCTCCGCATGGATTATCGGTGCCATCTTTGTCGTTGCCGTATCTTGTTGGTATCTCATGAAGAAACGGGATATTGAATTGGCAAAAGAGAGTATTAAGATCGGTGCTATTGTGGGACTGGTTGCCTCTATCGGTGCAGCCGCCACAGGACATAAGTCGGCGCAAAGCGTAGGTGAGGTACAACCGATGAAACTGGCAGCTATGGAAGCATTATATAATGGTGGTACCGACCAAGGATTGACTGCCATTGCATGGGTGAATCCCATAGCACAACCAGACTATGCCAACGAAGAGTCGGCTCCACTGAAACTGGAAATGCCCTATGCCCTCTCATTCATGGCTACCAATGACATACATGGTTACGTGCCTGGCATCAACGATATCCTGAACGGCTATATCAAACCCGACGGTACCCAAGAGCCTTCTGTGGATGAGAAGATAGAACGAGGCAAGAAAGCCATCACTGCCCTTTCCGCCTATCGTAAGGCAAAGAAAGAAGGTGCCAGCGAAGCAGAACTCACCACTCACCTCTCACTACTCACCGCTAATATGAAGTATTTCGGTTATGGCTATGTGAAAGACAAGAACGATATCGTACCCTATATCCCCATTAACTTCTGGGCATTCCGTATCATGGTGGGACTGGGTTGTATCTTTATCCTGTTCTTTGCTGTTATTTTGCTGATGGCATTCAAGATTCCGTTCTTCTCTATTGTAACACGGAGACTGCTCGCCACCATAGGAATGATTCCTGAGACGGAAGCCGACTCGAACGATATCGCAGGACTACCCAAATGGCATTATATCGCCGCCATTGCTCTTGTACCCCTTGCCTATATTGCTTCGGAAAGCGGTTGGCTCGTTGCCGAATTCGGTCGACAGCCCTGGACCATTCAGGACATGCTGCCGACATGGGTGGCTGTGAGTGATATCAACAGCAGCGCTGTTGCCCTCACCTTCTTTATCTTCCTGTTCCTCTTCACGCTGATGCTTGCCGTAGAGATCAGTATCCTGCTGAAACAAATCAAGAAAGGACCAGAGTATTCGGATAAAGTTTAGAGTTTAAAGGTTAAAGTTTAAAGATATAAGGATATGACATACGAATTCTTACAGCAATATTGGTGGTTCATCGTATCACTATTGGGTGCCATCCTCGTTTTCCTCATGTTCGTACAAGGAGCCAATTCTTTGATAGGTTCTTTAGGTTATACCCCTGAAGGCAAACGACTTGTCATCAACTCGACAGGACGGAAATGGGAGTTTACCTTCACCACTCTCGTAACGTTTGGTGGAGCGTTCTTTGCCTCGTTCCCACTGTTCTATAGTACCAGTTTCGGAGGAGCCTATTGGTTGTGGATGATTATCCTGTTTACCTTCGTCTTACAGGCTGTCAGTTATGAGTTCCAGAACAAACTCGGTAATTTATTAGGTCCTAAGACCTTCCAGTGGTTCCTGATTCTCAACGGTATCATAGGTCCGTTGCTCTTAGGTGGTGCTGTGGCTACCTTCTTTGAAGGTTCTAACTTCCTCATAGCCAAAGACAATATGATTGACGCAGGTTCTTTCACACCCATCATCAGCCGTTGGGCTAATGCCTCTCACGGATTGGATGCTCTACTCAACCCTTGGGTATTGATTTTCGGACTGGCAGTCGTCTTCTTGGCTCGTACCTTAGGTATTCTCTATGTGATGAACAATGTCGATGATGAGGACATCCGTAGTCGTGGTTGTGTGCGACTGATAGGTGCTGCCATCCCGTTCTTAATCCTCTTTGTTGCCTACCTCATCCATCTATTAGTAAAAGACGGCTATGCCTACACGGCTGACGGAACTATCGTCATTGAACCATACAAGTATCTCACGAACTTCCTATCGATGTGGTATCTGCTCATTCTGTTACTGATAGGCGTAGTACTGGTGCTCTTCGGGATTGGCAAGACTATCTTCTCTAAAAACTACAACTGTGGTATTTGGCCTGCTGGCATCGGCACTGTCCTTGTTGTCCTCGCCCTGCTACTCTGTGCAGGATGGAACGGTACCGCCTATTATCCATCTACTGCCGACTTACAGTCGTCATTGACCATCGTCAATTCCAGCAGCAGCGAGTTCACCCTGAAGACAATGTTCTATGTCAGTTTCTTGGTACCCTTCGTCCTTGCCTACATCGTTTACGCATGGTGGTCGATTGACAAGAAGAAACTTGACAAACAAGAGATTACTGACGAGCACGCCTATTAAGGTATGATGATACTAATTGCCATCTTGGCCTATTTCGTACTACTATTTTTAGTCAGTCGCACCACAGGTCGGAAGGCTACTAACGAGACATTCTATCGCGCAGACCGACGCTCACCATGGTATATGGTCGCATTCGGCATGGTAGGCGCATCCATATCGGGCATCACCTTCGTATCGGTGCCCGGTATGGTGCTTCATTCACAGATGACCTACCTACAGACCTGCATGGGTTTCATCTTCGGTTACATTTTCGTAGCCTTTGTGTTGTTGCCACTCTTCTATCGACTGAACCTTACTTCTATCTACACTTATCTACACAAACGGCTGGGTTACCGTTCATACAAGACGGGGTCATGGTTTTTCCTATTGTCTAAGATGACAGGGGCAGCAGTCAGGTTCTATGTGGTATGTATCATCTTAGAACATTTTGTCTTCCAACCATTAGGTGTTCCTTTTATTGTAACCGCTTTCTTATTGGTATTCCTGATATGGCTCTATACCCGTCAAGGCGGTATCAAGACATTGGTATGGACAGACTCGTTGCAGACGGTATTTCTCTTTACGTCATTGCTTCTTATCCTCTTCCATGTGGCTGGCGACCTTCATCTATCGTTCAGCGATGCTGTCAAAACGATTCAGCATCATGAACTCTCACGCGTCTTCGTATGGGATGACTGGGAGTCGACACAATTGTTCTGGAAACAATTCTTCAGCGGTATATTCATCGTTATCGTGATGACTGGAATCGACCAAGATATGATGCAGAAGAACCTGACGTGCAAAACACTGCGGGGTGCTCAGAAAGACATGTGCAGTTATGGTGTGGCATTCTTGCCCGCTAATCTGCTATTCCTCTCATTAGGCGTGTTGTTGGTGCTGTGGTATCAACAACAAGGCATCGCCCTTCCTGCCATGAGTGATGATTTATTGCCGCAGTATGTGGAACACGCTTCGCCCTTCCTTTCTCTTGTATTCGTGCTTGGTATTGTGGCAGCAGCATTCTCCAGTGCCGACTCTGCACTAACCTCACTCACCACCATCTATTGTGTGGATATCTGCGAACGAACTGATGACGAACCGTTACGACGTCGTACTCATGTGATGATTTGCATGGTCTTCGTGCTGATCATTTTGTTGTTCCGTGCCGTCAATTCCACCAGTCTCATCGATGCCATCTACATCATCGCTTCCTATACTTACGGTCCCCTGTTAGGTATGTTCTCTTACGGTCTGCTCACCCATCGTCCCGTGAACGACCGCTGTATACCTTATGTCGCCATCGCCTCACCCCTACTCTGTTATGCACTTGAATGGGTTGTCAGCAATACCACAGGCTATCATTTCGGCTATGAGTTGCTGATGCTCAACGGACTGCTCACCTTCGTAGGAATGTGGCTGACGTCTCTTGCTAATAATAAATGATTATTTGGTCTTGAGGACTTTTCGAGTTGTCTGTCCTTGGCGAATAATATAGACGCCATTAGGCTGTCCCGTTAGGTTATCACGAGACTGTCCATCAACAGACCATATCGTATAAGGACGGCTATCGTCTATCTTTGTAGTGGACAATCCATCAGGATTACTTTCATATCCTAATTTTTTATCCATCCATGCAAGACGTTCCTTGAAGAAACGGCGCACATTCTGCACTTCTGCCGAATAACTACCCCAAGTACGCGGATTCTGATGAACCTTCTGATTCATGATAGGCCAGCGCAGGAAATTCAGTCGTTGTGACTGCTGTAACTCTCCTTCTAAAGCATCCAGATAAGACACCATACTCTCTTCTGTCAGGTCTCCCTTTCGTGCCTCGATCCATATTTCCAACATTTTGGCACGAGCATCAGAATTATGCACCACGATATTGTCGACAAAGGTCTTCATATTACCTGCGCAACTGCCCTTGGTACGATATACATAGTCTTTCAAGTCACCAATGGGATAAGTACGGTTATCGTTTTCGAAAGCCAAATCAAAGTCCCAAGCAGGCCCCGTGTACAGGATATCATTGTCGCGATATTTATACATGTAAACACTCCAATAAGTATCAGTATTACCCGACAACTCACCTACCAGGAAGTGACGCAAGAAAGTGTTCAAATCCAAATAGACTTTCCACTGCTGCTCCATCTTGTTAAAGTAGTTCTCGATATACTGACTCTGTTCAGGAGTAATTTCATCCTCATCGGGCGACTTAATAGTGACAGGATTACCCTTTTGCGATTTGAACATGGATACTTCATCGTAGGCATAGGCATCCACTTCTATCAAATAGCCACCTGTCAATGCCGTTCCGCTAATATCTTCGGGAGTCATTTCTTCGACATCCACACGATTACTATTCACCTCTACTTGGTCGCACAACTGGTAGCAACCTTTGTACTCACCATTCAGCAATACGTCGACAGCCCTTCCGTAAGGCGTATAGGGCATCCCCATCCGACGGCTCAACTCGAAGGCCAACAGATTACGCATCAGTGTCTTATCACCATAATTATTGATGAGCGTCCACTTCTTTGCCTTACCTGGGGCTCCAGGCATCTTTTGTTTCTTATCGAATTTGATACGATAGGGCTTCTTGGGGAAAGAGCGTGAGGCGTTGCCTCGCTCACGAGTGGTACCTGGTTCTGAGATAAGGTTACTACCATTATCACTAATCACTATCAGTTGTGAAGTAATCTGGTGTTCCTTATCGTAGGGTATCTCGCCATTCAACGTATGAATGCTGACAGTGGGAAGATTTGTCAATTGATAAAGATGCGACTCATCACCATTACCTGGATGACCATAAAACTCCAACTCTGCTATATTGCAACGGGCATCGGATGGACCTACATAGCGTACGTAGCGGAAACCCTTCGAACAGTCTACCGCTGCATACGACATCTGTCCGATCGTGCCATTTTCGTCTATAATATATAAAGGTAACGCATCCATGAAGTCTTCACGGTTCGCTCCCTCAAAGACACCTAAAAGGACACGTTTCGGACTATTAGAGTCATTACGAGGAGACCATCCTACACGGGTAATCACATAAGGTTCTCCCAAATCGAGTCCTGCCCAAGTATAACTACGCTCCCACGAGGCAAAGAAGGTTGAAAGACTGCCGTCAAAAGCATTGGCACATGTATTCACCGTGGTGGTCTGCTGGTTGGTGGAATAGTCTACTGACAATGGAGTACCTATGACTGTTCCCGTCAACTTTTCGTCATCAGCCATCACCTGCATGGCAGGCAACAGCAATAGAAATATTGTTTTACTGAGTTTCATCTTATTCATAATTTGGCTACAAAAATACAATTTTTATTTGGATAATCTGTCTCTTATTTGAAAAAATACAGTAACTTTGCAGCAACTTAAATATACAGAACATGACACCAACAGAACAACGCAACCAACGTTTGGGCGAGAAGATGATACAGCATCTACAGCGTCGCCACTTCGAAGCATATTATTGTGAGACGGGTAAGGAAGCCGCCCAGAAAGTCAACGAACTGATTCCCGACGGGAGTAGTGTGACATGGGGAGGAACGATGACCGTTCGTGATTTGAACATTCCGCAGATACTGAAAGACCGTGGTACCCTCGACGTATGGGACCGTGACCTCGTGGAGACACCCGAGGAGAAACAGGAGATGTATTATTGCGCCTTTCATGCCGACTATTACCTGTCATCTGCCAATGCCATTTCGGAAGATGGTGTCATCGTTAATATCGATGGTAACGGCAATCGTGTGGCTGCCATCACCTGGGGACCCAGGCACGTCATCTTCGTGGTGGGAGTGAACAAGGTGGCACAGGATGTAGAGGCTGCTCTGAAAAGAGCGAGAAGCACGGCATCACCCATCAATGCTGCCCGTTTCGACATCAAGACACCTTGTCAGATAGACGGTCAATGCCATAACTGCAACTCACCTCAGAGCATTTGCAACTACGTTCATTTCCTACGTAACAGCAGCAAACCGGGACGTATCATCGTCATTCTAGTAGGCGAAAACTTAGGATATTAAGCCCATGATAGTCTGTATCGCAGAGAAACCCAGTGTGGCAAAGGACATCGCCCGCATCATTGGAGCGACAAGTGCCCACGAGGGTTACATGGAAGGCAACGGCTATCAGGTGACATGGACTTTCGGACACCTTTGTACGCTGAAAGAGCCTCATGACTATACCCCGATGTGGAAGGCATGGAGTCTCACGGCATTACCGATGATTCCAGAACGTTTCGGTATCAAACTCATCGACCAACCGAGTATCAAGAAACAATTTGCCATCATCGAGAGCCTCATGCAGAAGGCCGACCGCATTGTAAACTGCGGTGATGCCGGACAGGAGGGTGAACTCATCCAACGCTGGGTAATGCAAAAGGCAGGTGCCAAATGCCCTGTCAGTCGTCTGTGGATATCCTCCATGACCGATGAAGCAATCAGTGAGGGATTTTCGCAACTCAAGGACCAAGCCGACTATCAACCGTTATATATGGCTGGACTCAGTCGTGCCATCGGTGACTGGCTCTTAGGCATGAATGCCACGCGCCTCTATACACTGAAATACGGACAAAACAGACAGGTATTGAGTATCGGACGTGTTCAGACTCCTACCCTCGCCCTGATTGTCAATCGTCAGAAAGAGATAGAGAACTTCAAGCCTGAGCCTTATTGGGTACTTGCCACTGTTTATCGCGATACGACATTTACGGCGACAAAGGGCAAGTTCACCTCGAAGGAAGAGGGTGAACAGGCTTTCGCTACCATTGAGGGCAAACCCTTCACAGTGACGAAAGTAGAGAAAAAAGAAGGCAAGGAACAACCGCCTCAACTCTACGACCTTACCACCTTGCAAGTGGACTGCAACCGTAAGTTCGGCTATTCTGCAGAGATGACGCTCAACCTCATCCAGTCGCTCTACGAGAAGAAATTCACCACCTATCCCCGTGTTGATACGCAGTATCTATCCGATGACATCTATCCCAAATGTCCTGCCACACTGAATGGTCTTTATCAAACAAAGTTCGGTGGTGTTGCTCCCTATGCCGAGTTCATCAAACCCATTGGCGGCAAGACATTGAAGAAGACGAAACGTGTCTTTGATACTTCGAAGGTGACCGACCACCATGCTATTATCCCTACAGGCGTTGTTCCTCAGAATCTCAGTGATGCGGAACAAAAAGTCTTCGATCTGGTGGCTCGCCGTTTCATCGGTGTCTTCCTGTCTGATTGTAAGTTCTCCACTACTACCGTCTTGGGTGAAGTCGATGAGATAGAGTTTAAAGTAACGGGTAAGGAAATCCTCGAACCTGGATGGAGAGTTGTGAGGGAAGAGGTAAGAAGTAAGAAGGAAGACGATGGTGAGCACCAATCGTCTGGTGATGACGATGAAAAGAAGCAGGACGATGAAGAGCGCACTCTTCCCACCTTCGTAAAAGGAGAGACGGGTGATCATCAGCCTACATTGACAGAGAAATGGACTACACCGCCTCCCTATTATAACGAAGCCTCATTGCTCCGTGCGATGGAAACCGCTGGTAAATTCGTAGAGGACGAGACCCTCCGTGCTGCCATGAAGGAGAACGGTATCGGACGTCCTTCCAGTCGCGCCAGTATTATTGAGACCCTCTTCAAACGCCATTATATCAAGCGCGAACGCAAGCGTCTCATCGCTACTCCCACAGGCATTGAACTCATCGACCTAATTCGTGAAGAACTGCTTAAGAGTTGTGAACTCACGGGTATTTGGGAGAAGAAACTTCGTGACATTGAGCACCAGCAATATGATGCTCAGCAGTTTATCGAAGAACTAAAACAACAGGTAACAGATATCGTCCATGAGGTGATGCAGGATAATAGTAACCGCCGTGTCACCGTCCTGACGGATGCCGAACTCAAGAAAGTCAAGTCTCCCAAAACTGAGCAGGCGCCCAAAGCCAAGACCACCCGAAAGCCTAAAGCCTTAAAGCCCAATGACAGCATCATCGGCAAGCCCTGTCCGCTCTGTGGCAAAGGACATATCATCAAGGGTAAGACCGCCTACGGCTGTTCCGATTATCACAACTGCTCATGGCGCCTTCCGTTTAAGGAATAAAAAGCGCTAAGTATTTTTATTCAAGATTTCTAAAATTACGAGAATAATTTGTAAATTTGCAGCGATAAAAACTAAATCATGAAAAAGAGTCTTTTTGCATTGTTGTTCCTCGCTACCTGTTGGCAGACGCTTATGGCACAGAATACCGTAGAGAGCATTAGAGAACGCTATCAGGCGATGAAGGAGTATGTCGCCACTCATCAGGGCGCTGACAAATGGGACGGAGCCGACTTCGGACTGTTTTATCATTTGCATGGTCGCCAATGGTTGCCAGCTACAGGCGGTCATATCGAAGACACCTTTCTATATTATGGTGAAGTGGAGAGCGACGATGATGTCATCTATGCTCCGCACTACGTGAAATTCGTTACGAAGAAATACAATTACGCTGCCCGTAAATTCTACGAAGAATATCTGTATGACGAAGATGGACAGGTAGCGTTTATCTATGCCTACGATCCGATGACGCGGTTTGAGGACGAAGCAGAAGACCAACAATACGAGTTCCGTTTCTATTTCAATAAAGGCAAACTGCTGAAAGCGGTTATCAAATGCAAGAAGTATGACGAACAGGAGTTCAAGGAGGTATGGAACGCCAAGACCGTCAAGCCCATTTATTCCAATGTATTTGATAACTACAAAGGGGTTGCCAAACAGATGAGACAACTCTTCATCGACATTGAGAAAGAGGCATACAATATGTAGGAATAACTCTCGGAGGCAATAAATCCGAGAGTTTTCCGTTTTAAAGATTGTATGCGCAAGACCATCTATATATTATCCATCTGCCTCTGTTCCCTACTCCTTGTAGGCTGCGGAGCAGACCAAGCCCTGAAGAAGGGAGAGAAGTATTATGCGCTGGGCGAATATTTCGACGCAGCGACACAATACAAGAAAGCGTATGCACAGACTCCTGTCAAGGAAAAGGCTGCAAGAGGACAACGAGCTCTGAAAATGGCAGACTGCTACCGTCGCATCAACTACACCCAACGAGCCATTGCGGCCTATCGTAATGCCATCCGTTATGGACAGCGCGACTCGATGACTTATCTCTATCTGGGGCAACAGTTGCTGAAGGCTGGCAGTTATAAGGAAGCCGGCAAGGTGTTTGAAGACTTGCTTAACGACACCCTCTTCTCTTACAACGCCCAAATTATACAACTCGCCAAGAGCGGACTGCGTTCTTCACAGTTGGCTCCACAGTGGAAACAAGAAGGATCACGTTATACCGTGAAAAGAGAGAATACTTTCAATTCACGTCGTTCCGACTACTCGCCCGTTCTCGGAGGAGATGCCAATGACCGACTTTACTTCACTTCTACCCGCAATGAGGCAGCTGGTGACGAGTTAAGCGGTATCACGGGTACGAAGAATGCCGATATCTTTGTTTCACAAAAGGACGAGAAAGGTAAATGGCAACATCCACAGGTGATTGATTCCGAACTGAACTCCGCAGAGGACGAAGGTGCATGCAGTATCACACCAGATGGACGTACGATGTATCTCACTGTCTGCAAGACCGATAACAACTATCCACGCTATGCACAGATTGCCACGTCGCGACGCTCGGATGCCGCATGGAGCAAACCGCAAGTTTTGGAACTCGTTCGTGATACGCTATCACTCTATGCCCACCCTGCCGTCAGCCCTGATGACAAATGGCTATATTTCGTCAGTGACATGCCTGGTGGAATGGGTGGCAAGGATATTTGGCGCGTACGTATCTCCGACACGTCAATGGGGGGTGTAGAGAACCTTGGAGCACCTATCAATACGCCTGGTGACGAGATGTTTCCTACTTTCCGTCCCAATGGTGACCTCTATTTCTCCAGCGACGGACACGAGGGAATGGGTGGACTCGACATCTTTATCGCATCGCCCAATGCTTTCGGATGGAAGATTGAGCATCCAGGATTCCCTTTGAACTCACAAGGCGATGACTTTGGTATGACCTTCGAGGGCATGAAGAACCAAGGATTCTTCTCTTCCAACCGAGGTGACGCCCACGGATGGGACCATATTTACTCGTTTGAGAATCCTGAAATCATCCAGACCGTTAAAGGTTGGGTATATGAACAAGAGGGATATGAATTGCCACAGGCAGTGGTTTACCTCGTAGGCAACGACGGTACCAATCTACGACTGAGCGTAAAAGGTGACGGATCATTCACCCAACAAATCAAACCGAATGTCGATTATGTACTGTTAGGTACTTGTGCTGGTTATCTTAACCATAAGGAAGAACTGCGCGTAGAACCTGTCACCGACTCAGAGGAATACGTATTACAATTCCCGTTGGCAAGTATTACCGCACCCGTTTTGATAGACAATATCTTCTATGACTTCGACCGTGCTACTTTAAGACCTGAATCTACGGAAGCTCTCGATAAACTAGTCGTGCTATTGAACGAGAATCCGCATGTCGCTATTGAGTTAGCAGCGCATTGTGACTATAAAGGCAGTGAGGAATATAATATCCGTCTCTCACAGCGTCGTGCCGAATCAGTAGTGAACTATCTCATTAGCAAGGGCATCAAGAAAGACCGCCTTACACCTAAAGGCTACGGCAAGGGCAGTCCTAAGAAGATACGTAAGAAGTTGACGGAGAAATATCCCTACCTGAAAGAAAATGACGTTCTGACAGAGGAATATGTCAGAACGTTCACACCAGAGCAGCAGGAAGAGTGTAACCAACTCAACCGTCGTACGGAATTCAAGGTGACCACCACAACCTACGGCATGTTCGATAAGCAGGGAAATCTTATCGAATCACCCGCTCATAACTGAGCAACTCGTAGATGCCTATCATCATCAGACAGAACAATGTAAACACCACCATGAGCGGATTGGCATGGGGCGGTTCTGCGATGGAGGTACGTATGAACACCTCGAACTGAACCAAAAGCAGTTCCCATCCGTGGAACACTGTGAAGAGTACAGCAGCAAAGAGCACGCAGAATATCGTCCAGATACGCGTGTATCTCTTGACTCTAACAGGCAGACGATCCATCACCTTTTCTGTGAAGCCGTTGTCTTCTATCTTTTGTTCTGCTGCCTCGCTAAAGAACTGTCGAAGCAATTTCTCATTCTGTTCATCCATAACCGTTTTGTTTTAAATAGTTTGCCAGTTTTTCTTTTCCTCTGGAGAGGTGCGACTTAACCGTCCCCTCCTTCATCTGTGTAATTTGTGCAACCTTCGCGATGTCATAACCATCGACCAGTTGCAGCGTGATACACGTTCGTTCGTCAGGTTTCAATAGGGCGAGAGCATGATAGAGGTCCATCTTCAGAGACGGTTGCGCCTGTGATGAGGAACGCTCTGGAACGACGTCGATATCCTCTGTCTGTTTTCTCGACCTGGTATAATCGTAGAACACATTATAGGCAATGCGCATCAACCATGTCTGGAAAGAAGCCAATCCCTTGAACTTACTGATATTCATATATGCCTTGATAAACGTGTCTTGTGCGAGGTCGTCACTCAACTGCTCATCCCCCAACGTCTGATGCAGGAAGAAACGTCGCACGGGCGACTGGTATCGGCGTACAAGCTCATCGAAAGCTTTGCGATTGCCGAGAACAGCCACCTGTGCTACAAGGGAGATGTCAGTGATCGATGCCATCAATTATTATAGTATTTTATTCTTTTCCGGCATAATGATCCATGCGACGATATAGAAGATGACTCCTGAGAAGCATGTACAGATTGTCAAGAAAGTGTAAGCCAAACGAACAGCTACTGGGTCGAAGTCCAAATACTCTGCGATTCCTGAGCAGACACCGGCTATCACACGGTCGTCAGCACGATACAATCTCTTTGTCATAATGCATTCGTTTTTAAAGGTTGTCAATTTCATTATTTAACTCTTTGTCCTTTTCATTCTTCTTGGCAGCGGTCTTGGCAGCGATTACTCTACCCAATCCGATGAAGAAGACGAGGGCACCTATTCCGAATCCGATTTCATGGGCGGCAAAGCCGAGGAAGATGGCTAATCCGATTCCTACGAAGCACTGGCGGAGACCTTTCTGATACTCGTCATCGACTTCAGTAGGCTGTTCATTCAAGAACTTCTCTGGTATCGGCTGTCCTTTCTCCATCGCCATTTGTGCCAGTCTCATCTTATCCTTACGGTTTTTATTGACGAAATAGAAGATAGCGATGATAATCAGTAGCGGTGCCAAGAGGAACATAACGATAATGGCGACGATAGGAACTATTACTGCGCCCCACATACCTTCATTATCCAGATGGTCGAACAGCGTTGAGATTCCTCTCTTTATTTGCTCATCCTCATCATAGTCTTCATCGTCAAAGTAGTTCACGCCAGCAGTATCTGTCGTGTCAGAGAAAGCATCAACAGCACTGTTGTGCTTTGTCGTATCCACCAGTTCCGTTCCCCGAGGGGTGTGGCGGTGCTTCTGTGCAGCGGCCTGTGCTCCCATTCCGAGGGTAAGCATCAGGGTTAAAACGATCAATACTTTTTTCATATCCGTATATATTTTTTTGTTCTTTATTCACTCGTTAGACGTTACAATATGTAAATTAGTTGCAAAGATGCAATTTTTTTTTTAATTTTGCAAGCAAATGACGGAATTACCTACTGAGTTTATCTCATATACGCGCCAACTGATGGGCGAAGAGCGCTTCGAACGATACTTACATTCGTTTGAGGAAGAGACTCCTGTGAGTATCCGTCTCAACCCGAAGAAACCAGCAGGACAGCCGATTGACGGTGAACAGGTGCCTTGGTGCCGCAACGCCTACTATCTGAAAAAGCGTCCTAACTTCACGATGGATCCTCTCTTCCATGCTGGCTGTTACTATGTGCAAGAAGCCGCTTCAATGTTTTTGGACGAGATACTACGCCAGATCCTCAAAGGCGGTAGCAAACTCTACACTCTACACTCTACACTCAACACTTTAGACATGTGTGCCGCTCCTGGTGGGAAGTCCACGTTATTACGCTCGGCTTTGCCTGAAGACTGCGTACTCTATAGCAACGAACCCATTCGAAACAGGGCGAACATCCTCTCGGAGACTATGCAGAAATGGGGCTGGGAGAACTGTATCGTCACGAATAAATACCCCAAAGATTACAGTAAATCAAAGTTACGCTTTGATGTCATCCTCTGCGATGTGCCCTGTTCTGGCGAGGGAATGTTCCGCAAAGACGAGGCAACCATCCGTGAATGGAGTCCGCAGAACGTAGAGAAATGCTGGAAACTGCAACGCGAGATAGTCAGTGACGCTTGGGAATGTCTTAACGAGGGCGGTCTCTTTATATATAGTACGTGTACCTTTAATACAAAGGAGAACGAAGAGAATATCCGTTGGATACTCGATAACTACGAGGCGGAAGTGCTGAAAGTGGAAACAAAACCCGAGTGGAACATTACGGGATCGCTGTTAAAAGGCTTCGATGAACCTGTCTACCGCTTCATTCCTGGCATTTCTCGTGGCGAAGGACTCTTTATGTGCGCATTGAAAAAAGGTACCTCACCATCTGTCCCAACGAATAGGACAAAAAGTCCCAAGGGATGGGACAAACAGTCCCAGGGGGTGGGACAAAATGTCCCAGGGGGTGGGACAAATAGTAAAGCAGCACCTATCGCCCAGATAGACCTATCCTATCCTCAGGCAATGGCTTATCTGAGGCATGAAGCACTGGTATTACCAGAGGACACTCCTCGTGGATTGGTAGAGGTTTGTTTCCTCGGACATCCCCTTGGTTTGGTGAAGAATATCGGCAATCGCGCCAACAACCTCTATCCCAAAGAATGGAAAATCAAAACAACTTATATACCCAACGAATACGAACCTATACTTAAACAGATATGAAACAATATTTAGACATACTTAATCGCATCCTGACAGAAGGTACGCAGAAAGGCGACCGTACAGGAACTGGTACTATCAGCATCTTTGGAACACAGAGCCGTTATAACCTTGACGACGGTTTCCCCTTGCTGACCACCAAGAAACTACACTTGAAGTCGATCATCTACGAACTGCTTTGGTTCCTTCGTGGTGATACGAACATCCAGTATCTCAAAGACCATAAGGTGAGTATCTGGGACGAATGGGCAGATGAGAACGGTGACTTAGGCCCCGTCTATGGGCACCAATGGCGTTCATGGCCCGACTATAACGGTGGAACTATCGACCAGATCCAGTATGTGGTCGACCAGTTGAAGAACAATCCTGACTCCCGTCGTATGATTGTTTCGGCATGGAATGTGGCGGAGGTCAACAAGATGGCATTGCCACCTTGTCATACTATCTTCCAGTTCTATGTTGCCGACGGACGCTTGTCGCTGCAACTCTATCAGCGTAGTGCAGACACCTTCCTCGGTGTTCCGTTCAATATCGCCTCGTATGCCCTACTCCTTCAGATGATGGCACAGGTAACAGGCTATAAGGCTGGCGACTTCATCCATACTACGGGTGATACACATCTCTATTTGAATCATATCGAACAGGCAAAGTTACAACTCACGCGTGAGCCTCGCCCACTGCCTACGATGAAGATCAATCCTGATGTAAAGAGCATCTTCGACTTCCAATATGAGGACTTCGAACTCGAAGGCTATGACCCTCATCCACACATTAAGGCTGAAGTCTCGGTATAACGATATAACGTAATAACGATATAACGAAAAATGATTAATATTATCGCTGCCGTAGCCAACAACCGTGCTATCGGATATAAGAACAAACTACTGTATTGGTTGCCCAACGACTTGAAGCGTTTCAAGGCGCTTACCACTGGACATACCATCATCATGGGACGTAACACCTATCTCAGTCTTCCGAAGGGAGCACTGCCCAATCGCCGTAATGTGGTATTGAGTCGTACCGCCAAAGACTTCCCAGGCTGTGAAGTATTCTCCTCTTTAGAGAAAGCACTGAAGAGTTGCAAGGATGATGAACAGGTATATATCATCGGTGGAGCACGTGTCTATGAGCAGGCGATTGCTTTGGCTGACCGTCTCTGTCTGACGGAGATTGACGATACGCCTCAGGAAGCCGATGCCTTCTTCCCTGACTACAGCGACTGGCGGATAGAAACGAAAGAAGCGCATCCGAAGGATGAGAAACACGCCTTCGAATACGCCTTTGTAGATTATATCCGTTAAACGACTATTCTTCTTCCAACACGGGGGCATCCACAATCGGCAACTGACGATTGAAAGCCGAGTGGAAGGATATCAGTGTCTGACTGCTTGCCAATCCCAATGGTTGCAGTTTGTCGTGAATGATAGTCAGCAGATGATGGTTGTTCTGGGCATAGAGTTTGATGAACATATCAAAGTTACCCGTCGTATAATGGCACTCTGTCACCTCAGGAATCTTCTTTAACTCTTCCAGTACTTTGTCGAAGTCCTCAGGGTTCTTCAGGTTCAGTCCGATATACGCACAGGTCTCATAGCCAATCTTCTCTGGGTCAATCACAAACTGAGAGCCCTTCAACACACCAAGGGTCGTCAGTTTCTGTATACGTTGATGGATAGCCGCTCCACTGACATTGCAGGCACGGGCTACTTCCAGGAATGGAACACGGGCATCTTCTGCTATCATACGAAGAATCTGCTTGTCTAATCGATCTAGTTTGGGTATTGCCATAATATTATTGTTTTGAATCTTTATCCTTCTCTTTGTTGGTTGCTGAGTAATTGATATACAGGACTCCAGCCTGTCGCAATGCCTGTTTCACATCATTGATTACACCCATATCGGTATTACGGTCGGCATGAATACTCACCGTCATGCGCATCCTATCCTCACTTGACATCTCTTCGCGTGCCTGGGCAATAGCATCTGGTATCTCATAAACGGATACATAATGGTTATTAACTTGAATACGAGTCTCATCACTCGTTTCATTTCCTTGCTCATCCACAGGATGACCGATATATAGGTAAACCACACTTCCTTTATGTCCAGTCTTCTCTAACTCTGTTCCCTGAGGCACCACATAGCGCACTTTCATTTCTGTCTGACGCATGTGGGTCACAATCATGAAGAAGAACAATACTGTGAAGATTAAATCAGGCATGGAAGCGAGATTCAATCCTGGTACCTCATGTTTGCGACGACGGAAACGACTCATAATCCTTCAACTTTTCAATTCTTCAATCCTTCAATTCTCCCTGTGTGGGTTGTGCCTCACTGATTCGCAAGGGATATCGTTGAACTATCACAAAACGCTCCTCTTCCGTACATTGAGAGAAGCTATGTCCATAACGCTGTCGTGCCATCTTCTCACGCAACGCATGGAAAGCAGCAACGATAGTATTCTGCATCTCGAAGTAAGCCTCATAACTGGTGGCACGATCTGTCTGTACGCCTACCACATATCTTTCTGTTTGTCTGCTTGCTACAAACGACTCTACCTGTTGCTGTAAAGCCTCAAAGGCAACAGATTGATTGTCTACCCATAACGAGTCCTTGCTGTCCAGTCGTATCTGCATCACATTATCGCGACTGATATCCACCTCCTTCTGAGGCGCATCATCCAAGGGCGGCAACTGTCTCGACAAGCCTTTGTCCGTATCCATCGACGAGGTCACCAAGAAGAACACCAACAACATAAAAGAGATGTCGGCAGTCGAAGTAGTGTTGAGTTCGGGAACGTCCCGATGTTTGCGACGGAAGAACATTATTCAATTTTTCAATTCTTCAATTTTTCAATCTTTCTATTCATCCCAGAGACACCATACACTACAAAGCAGGCGGCAATCACGATGAGGATTATCGACGAGACTATCAGTCCATCAGTGGTCTTCAACCAAAAACGATCCGTATAACTGACACCATTGATAATCAAAGGCTGGGAAGAGCCCAACAGACAAGTAACGGCAAGTAGAATGACTGTGAAACCAACGATTCCCCATGCTATCCATCTGCGGGGAACCTTATTGCTCATGGCAATACTCTCTGAGCGCTGACGGAAAGAACGGACGGCGGATACGATGGCTGCAACAATGGCTGCCAACAAAGCAGCATACATCAGCCACAGCATCACCTCTGCTAAAAAGTAATTTCCGATATTTGCCATACTCTTTTATCTTTTTACTCTTTTACCTTTTCCTTGTACTTCGTCACTGAATCAATCAGTGTGATGGCACTCTCCTCCATCTGCGATGTCAGATGTTCAATCTTCGAGAGGATATAGTTATAGAAAAGTTGCAGTATCAACGCAACGATAATACCGAAGATAGTCGTAATCAAAGCCACCTTCATACCTGAAGCCACAATCGTAGGACTGATATCTCCTGCCGTCTGGATACGGTCGAAAGCCATCACCATACCTATCACGGTTCCTAAGAATCCCAATGACGGGGCAACAGCAATAAACAAACGAATCCATGAACAGCCCTTTTCCATATTGGAAATCTGCACCGTTCCGTAGTTCGTCAACTGGCGGTCAATCTGCTCTATAGGCTCTTTGATATGCAAGAGTCCCTGATAACAGATACTTGCCACGGGACCACGAGTATTCCGACAGAGTTCCTTCGCACCTTCCACATCATTCTGTTCCAACTTGCCATCAATGTCCTGCATCAGTTTCTTGGCATTAATCTCCGACAGCGTCAGATAGATAAGACGTTCAATACAGAAGGCAAGACCGATTACTAATGCAAGAGCTACCAGCGACATGAAGCCAGCAGTGCCTTCAATAAACTTCGACTTGAGAATCTTATGCAGCCCACCGCCCTCGGCACTCGGATCCATCTCACTCAAGTCCGCATCTATCAATGCCATGGCAGAATCAGCCACAAGCGTATCACTACCCACTAATTCCGTTGAGTCTTTTGGCTGTTTTGTCTGTGCCACCATCGGCTGCACGCCTATCATAGAGGCGACAAAAGCCATTAACACAATCAATTTTTTCATTGCTCTTACTTCCAATTTGATGCAAAGGTAAACATAATAATTGAAAAACGAAGCAAAAAGCCTCGTTTTTCTTGCGGAGAGAACAGGATGACCTCGGCATTCTGCCTTGGAACTTTGAACCTGTCCTTTATCCTGCGGAGAGAACAGGATTCGAACCTGCGAACCGGTTTTGCCGGTTACACGCTTTCCAGGCGTGCCTCTTCAACCACTCGAGCACCTCTCCTAATTGTAAGCGGATGCAAAGATACGAATTAAATCTGAATCCCAAAAACTTTTTTCACATTTTCATTCGTTTGCTTGCATATCTCTTCCTCACTGACTCCATAAGCCTCAGCGAGACGGGTGATGATATGACGGATGAAAGCTGGTTCGTTGCGCTGTCCTCGCATCGGGACAGGTGCCATATAAGGGGCATCGGTCTCCAATACGATGCGGTCTAACGGGACACAGGCAGGCAACACTTCCGGCAGGTGACTCTTCTTAAAGGTCGATACGCCGCCAATGCCCAATACAAAGTTATCGAATTCCAAGAGTTGACGTGCCTCGATTTCGTTGCCTGTGAAACAATGGAACACACCACCAGGCAGTTCGTTTGCATATTTCTTCAATATCGCCACCATCTCGTTTTGTGCCTTTCTGCAATGAATCATCAATGGCAGATGCATCTCCACCGACCAACGTACTTGTTCCTCGAAAGCCTCCAATTGCTCTTGTTCGAACTCACGACTCCAATAATAGTCGAGACCGATTTCGCCGATGGCGACAATTGACAATTGATAATTGATAATTGACAATTTAATCTGCGTAAGTTGCTCGCGCCAATCAGCCTTGACCTCTTCTGGATGAAGACCGAGCATGGGATAGGCGAAGCCAGGATATTTGCGACACACATCCATCACGGTCTGACAAGACGGCAGGTCGATGGCTGGCACAAAGACTTTCGTACAGCCAGCCTCACAAGCCCGCTGCACGACGGCATCCAAGTCGTCACGGAACTCTTCTCCGTCGAGATGGCAATGAGTGTCGATGTAATTCATTTTCGTAATAACGATATAACGTAATAACGGTATAACGCTTTATTTATTCCTATGTAACAATTCGTCCATATACTCACGAAGTGCCTGCTTGCGCTCCTCCGGCACGTAGACCTTTGCCAAGCACTGGGCTGCCTGCTGGAAATAGTAGTTGATCTTCTCTTCACAGAGTTGGCGGATGCCAATCTCATCGTAGAGACTGGTGACACGAGCCACCTTCACGTCGCGATTGAACGTCGGTGCCTCTATCCATTTGACCAGTTCAGCATGTTGCTTCTCGTTAGCCAAATTATAAGCATTGATAAGCATATAGGTCTTCTTGTTCGAGGCGATATCTCCTCCCACTGCCTTACCGAAGACTTTCGGATCGCCATAGACATCCAACAGGTCGTCTTGCAATTGGAAGGCGAGTCCCAACTGTTCTCCAAACTTATAGAGACTCTCTACATCCTTCTCTGGTGCATCGGCAAGGATGGCACCAATCTTCGTGGCACATGCCAACAAGACGGAGGTCTTCAGACGAATCATCTCAATATACTCTTCCTCACGAACATCACTGCGCGTCTCGAAAGCCATATCGTATTCCTGTCCCTCACCAATCTCCAAAGCCGTCTGCGTAAAGCAATCCAGCACACCCGCCAGTTTCTCCTTCGGAACCTGAGCAATACGCTGATAAGCCAGCACCAGCATCGAGTCGCCCGAGAGAATCGCGGTATTGGCGTTCCAACGCTTATGTACCGTCTCGTGACCCCGACGAAGATCTGCCTTGTCCATCAGATCGTCGTGCAACAGCGTATAGTTATGATAGGTCTCCAGTCCGCACGCCGGCATCAGAATGCTTTCGGGATCATCCTTATATAGGTTATACGCCATCAGCATCAACACGGGGCGAATACGTTTGCCACCAATTGACAACACGTAGCGGATAGGATCATACAACGACTGTGGCTTCCGTTCGTAAGGAAGTTGGTCTAAGAAATCGTTTACCAATTTCAGGGTTTCATTAGATGATATCATAATATTTAATGTTTAATGTCATAACTTGAAGACGATGGGAATACTTACTTTGGTGCGACAAGGCTTTCCATTCTGAACACCTGGTTGCCATTTGGGCATCATACCCAGCACACGCAACGCCTCTTGGTCACACTCCTTCGAAAGTGATTGGGCAATCTTCAGGCCCGTGATACTTCCGTCTTTTTCCACATAGAAGTGGGCGATGACCTTACCTTGCGTCTTCCGTGTCTGTGCCAACTTAGGATATTGCAGATTCTTGGTCAACCACTTCATAAACTCCACGGCACCGCCAGGATATTGAGGAAGGTCTTCTACGAGACGGAACTGCAAGGGATTGTCTTCTGGGTCGATCCCCATCGGCGCCAGTGCCTTGGGCTCTTCCTCTTCCTGCAATTCTTTCAGCAGTGCCTCATCCTCACCATCACCTTCGTCTTCCGCTATCTGTTCGTCCTGTGGCAGAATCTCTACATTGTCGTCCACGATATGCAACTGTTCGGCTTCTTTGGGTTCCGACTTGTCGGGCTCCAACTGGGCAAGTTGTTCCTCAAGCGACATAGGAATCATCTCGTCCTCACGCACCAGTTCGTCCAAGTCAAGCGTGGCATCGTCATCGTCTGAATGGATATCGTTCCATTCCAAGGCGACAAATAGCAAGGCAAGCACCAGTATCACTCCCAGAAGGAATCCGGTAGTGCGCTGTTGCTCCAAATCAGCCTGTGGTGTCTTCTTTTGTTCCATGCCGTCGGCAATAAATACAGGATTTGTCCGTTATTAATTGTGCAAAGTTACGAAAAAAGCAGTATCTTTGCGCTGAATTTAGGATTTATTAGATGAAAAAAGTCGTTTTTGTCCTTATCTGCATCCTTTCTGCCCTCCGAGTGAATGCCCAGGAGAGTCAGGAGGTGTATAGCTTTCTACGCCTGCCGGTGAGTGCCCATGCTGCGGCTCTCGGTGGCGACAATGTCACTATTTGGGATGACGACCCCTCTATCATATTCCATAATCCCGCCCTCATCAGCAACGTCTCAGACAAAAGCATCAACCTCAACTTCATGACCTACATGCAAGGCTCTAAGACTGCTTCTGCCTCGTTTATCAAGGCATGGAAGGAACGCGCCACATGGGGTGTTAGTGCCCAATATATGGACTACGGAAGCATGAAGGAGATGACTGCCGATAATATTGAGTTAGGTACTTTCTCTGCCAAGGACATCGCCATTGCAGGCTCTTTTGCCTATTTGCTTGGCGAGCGTTGGAGTGGCGGTATCACCCTGCGCGTCATTTCCTCTTCCATCGCAGGTTATAGTTCTATGGCTATTGCCTCCGACCTTGGACTGAACTATTACGACGAACAAAGAGGCTGGTCTATCTCTGCTGTTGCCAAGAACCTCGGAGGACAGGTGAAGGCTTATCAGGATGAATACGAGAAGATTCCCTTCGACCTACAGGTAGGTGTATCCAAACAACTGGCAGCCGCGCCCTTGCGCTTCACCGCTACCCTCTCACGCCTCAACCGATGGGATACCAATTTCATACAGCACCTTGCCTTAGGTGCCGATGTCTTTATCGGTGAACGCGTCTATATCGGAGCAGGATATAACTTCCGCCGCAACGAAGAGATGAAGATCAGCGACGGCGACGGCAGTAGCAGTCATGGGGCAGGACTCTCCATCGGTGCCGGTCTCACGCTCCAGCGCTTCAAACTCGGCGTAGCGTATGCAAAATACCACGTGTCCGCCTCGTCGCTTCTAATTAATGCAACTTATAGTTTATGAAAAAGATTACAATAGCCATTGACGGTCATTCCTCGTGCGGCAAGAGCACGATGGCAAAAGACCTTGCCCGTGAAGTAGGATATGTCTATGTCGATACAGGTGCCATGTATCGCAGTGTTACGCTCTTTGCCCTCCGCAACGGATTGTTCCAAGAGGTGAGAGGTGAGAAGCGAGAGGTGAGTGATGTGATGATCAACGAAGAGGAGTTGCGTCGCCGTATGCCCGAGATACAGATATCCTTCCAGTTCAATCCCGAGACAGGTCGTCCCGACACTTATCTAAACGGTGAACTCGTAGAGAAAGACATCCGCACGATGGAGGTATCCAACCGCGTCAGCCCTATTGCCGCCCTCGGTTTTGTACGTGAAGCGATGGTAGCCCAACAGCAACAGATGGGTAAGGACAAGGGCGTTGTCATGGATGGTCGTGATATTGGCACCACCGTTTTCCCCGATGCCGAACTCAAAGTCTTCGTTACTGCCTCTGCCGAAGTACGTGCCCAACGTCGCTATGACGAGTTGAAGGCGAAAGGCATGGAAGCCGACTACGACGACATTCTTAAGAACGTGCAGGAGCGTGACTATATCGACTCGCACCGCGAAGTCTCTCCCCTCCGCAAAGCCGACGATGCCATCGAACTCGACAACTCCCACATGACCATCCCCGAGCAGAAGCAATGGCTCCTCGAACGATTCAATGAAATAGTTAGACAATGAGATGATAGTTTAATAAGCAGATAAAACAAAATCCCAACAACCCGTATGGATTGTTGGGATTTTATTATTCTGTTCTTTTCATCATTGAGATTACTCCTTTGGTAGCAAATACCAATCGACATAATCTTTACCATTCGAGTTCACCCACTTCATGAAATCAGGGAATAACTCATCAATCTTGACACTTTCGTTCGCACGCAAAAGAAGTGTATTCTCGAAATTTTTAAGGGTAACACCCTCCATATAGAAGGCGAAAGGATAGTTTCCGCTACGTACGTAGTACTTGTTTTCTGAGGGAACAGACTTGTCGTCCAGAGTTCCGAAATAACCTGTTACCATCTTAGATGTAGGAGCCTCGAAGGGGATATGAACCTCCCAACGGCCTTTGCTTTCTGTGCGATAGATGAAAGCCTTCGCCTCAGCTGTATTACTAATCTTCGTAAATCCTGGCTTCTTATAGTTCAACTCCAGAATATAAGTTGAACCTAACTCTGCCTTGATATTATCTGTCAACAGATAGGTGTTTCCGTCAACCTGATAACTAACCTCTGTTGTATCCTTCGTAATAGGATCAACCTTCTTCATCACGATGCTTTCAGGGTTCTCCTTTGTATCCAGCGTCAAAGCAAGACCAGACTGCAGTTCTACATAATTCTGAGCAGTAGTCAGATAAAAAGTCTCCTGGAAGATCTTATAGTCGGTGGTACCTGTCTTCACTGAGTACACTATTTCATGGGTCATCTCAACCAAGGCATCGTTCAAGTCATAGTCACCCTTTGCAGGCCACAAGTCCTCAAAGCCATATACACCTGTTGTCGAGAACTTCTTTTCCTCTACCTTCGGCAGTTCCTGGAAGACATCAGCTGGTTTCAAAGCAATAATGACATCGTCGAAGTCCTCATCATTACATGCATCCTCGAAACCAATGATAGCATATTCCTTGCCTTCAAGAGACTCATAGGCAAACTTGGCTGTACGGCTCAAACCATCGGGGTTCTGAATCTTACAGTCGTTGGGGGTAAGACCCTTGGTGTTGCAATATGACAGACCATCGGTCGACGCACCCCATACGTTATACTGTCTGGACAATGATGCTTCCTCAGTGCGAGAAAGACCATTGTAGCTATTGAAGAACTTCTTATTACCCTGAGTCTTCTGCATACCCCAGCCGTTAGACTTCATAATAAATCCGATGCGGGTACCTTTGGGGAATACTGTAGTAGCACCAGTGAGGTCACCATTATTGGCAATGTTCGGATAATACATCAATTTCACAACGTCGCCACGCTCCAGTGCGATATTGCCATAGAAGTTGGGATTGGGCATCCAATCGCGTGACCACGTACCGTCCTGTGTATTGGGGAACAGCATGATAATGTTCATGTCCATAAGACTGGCAGGCTTGTGAGCCTCATCATAGTAATAGTAACCTAATGTATTGTTCCAACAGGTCACACCACCCAAGAATGATAGAGCCACCTCAGACTCCTTGACCAGAACGAGGTCGGCAGGAGTACGAAACTTAGGATCGCAAGTCTTATTAGACACCAACGCATTGGCAACAGTCTCATAGAGACCCTGTGTTTCCTCGGCAGTGAACAACAATCGTGAATCGGCAGTTGCTTTATCCATCAGGTAATTAGGGCGTCCACTTAAGCGATCCCATTTGCCTAATGGTGTCTGCCATTCCTTGTATACCTGTGTATCAGTCTTGTCACCATTCTCCACGTTAACCTCGTAAGACAACTGATAAAGAGTTGCCAAACTATTTGTCCACTCTACTGCCCTTCTCTGGGCTGCACGAGAGGCAGCCTGACCAGCTTTATTCTCGGCAATCAGTGATGCTGAACCATTTATCACATCGGCTGTCATCAAATACTCTGTAACAAAGAAGTTACCTGTTACCACGTAGAGTTGCTTGGCATAAGCAGGCAACTTGATATCATCATTAAACTTACCGTCCTTACCCGTGTAACCTTCAAAGAGCGGTTTAATGTCTTCTCTCAAAGTCATTGACTCTTCTTCGCCCACAAAGGGATTCTCGCTATAAACACTGAACAACACAGGTGTCGGCGCATTGAAGGCGGAATAGTCTACTGTAAGGTTTACACTCTGTACTGTTGAGAAGTCAAACGAGTTGGACTCTTCACTTTCAAGATCAGGCTGATTTCCGTGGAACTCAATATCCCTAACACAAGAAGTCAGCAACGTTGCAATCACTGCAAATAAAACAAATTTCTTCATTTCTGTTTTCTGTTTATGTTGATTTGTTAACTACTAACGAGGTGCAAAGGTACGAATAAGTGTAAAAAATACAAAATAAAATCTTTATTTTTTTTATAATGATGTAAAAAAGATGATAGGCGGCACCTTTCGCATGGATACATCGTACCTATCGACCCGTTTGCTTGGGGGTATCGGGTGGATAGGTGCCGCCTATCTCACAGAAGGGTGTTACTGTAATGCATCACGGCATTGTTCCATGAGCCACTTAGGTGTGCTGGTGGCACCACAGATGCCGATAGTCTCAATGCCTTCGAGCCATGAACGGTCAATCTCGGCAGGTCCCTCAATCAAGTGACTGTTGGGATTGACGCGCAAGCACTCATTAAAGAGTACCTTGCCATTACTGCTCTTCCGTCCACAGACGAAGAGGATCAAGTCGTGCTTCGTGGCAAAATTAGAAATGTTCGGCATGCGGTTAGCCACCTGTCGGCAGATGGTATCGAAACTCTTGAAAACGACATCTGGCGAGATATGCTGCTGAATATACTCGATGATACGGTGGAACTCGTCGAGGCTCTTCGTGGTCTGCGAATAGAGATAAATATCACGGGTGAAATCCAGTTGCTTCACATCCTCAAACTGTTCGATGACAATCGCCTTACCACCTGTCTGACCAACCAGTCCCAACACCTCTGCATGACCGTTCTTGCCGAAGATGACCACTTGGCTATTGGCGGTCGGCTCTTCACAATTGGCAAGATGTTGTTTCTTGATACGCTTCTGCAACTGCAACACCACGGGGCAGGTAGCATCAATAATCTCGATATGGTTACGTTGGGCGAGTTCATAAGTCTCGGGCGGTTCGCCATGAGCACGTAGCAATACCTTCACATCATGCAACTCACGCATCTCGTCGTGATTGATGGTGATGAGTCCCATCTGGCGCAACCGCTCGCACTCCATACCGTTGTGCACAATATCACCCAAGCAATAGAGTTTGTTGCCCTTTGCCAGTTCTTCCTCTGCTTTCTGTATCGCCGTGGTCACTCCGAAGCAGAAGCCGCTGCCGTTGTCTATCTCAATCTGTAACATTAAAAATTAAACATTAAACATTTAATTCACTTTGTTCAGAGATTCCGCTTTAGGGAATCGAAGTAGAGGTCGAGAAGGTCTTGCGCTGCTGTAAAGGATGTCTTCCGTCCTGCCAAGACGGTCTTTTCTGCCTCCTGCAACTGCTGTTGGATGAGCGGATTGTTATAGAAGTTCAGGCGCAGGTGCTCGTTGATGCTCTCATACATCCAATATTTCGACTGTTCGTTGCGACGATAGTCGAAATAACCGTTCGCCTTCACGAAGTCGATATACTCATACACCATATCCCAGATCTCCTTGATACCCAATCCATAGAAACCACTATAACAGAGCACCTTCGGCAACCAGCCGCTCTCGGGCATCGGGAAGAAATGAAGGGCATTACGGAAATTCGTGGCAGCCATCTGAGCCTTGTCGACATTCTCTCCGTCGCACTTATTGATGACGATGCCGTCAGAAATCTCCATGATACCGCGCTTAATACCCTGTAACTCATCACCCGTGCCTGCCAACTGGATGAGCAAGAAGAAATCGACCATCGAATGGCATGCCGTCTCACTCTGTCCTACACCGACAGTCTCCACGAAAATCTTGTCGAAGCCAGCCGCCTCGCAGAGAATAATCGTCTCACGTGTCTTACGGGCGACACCACCCAACGAGCCCGCCGTTGGACTGGGACGGATAAACGAGTCGGGATGGATGCTGAGTTTCTCCATGCGTGTCTTATCACCCAGAATACTACCCTTCGAACGCTCTGAACTGGGATCGATGGCAAGGACGGCGAGTTTACCACCCTTCTCCTTCAGTATATGCGTTCCGAAGACATCGATAGAGGTCGACTTACCGGCGCCAGGCACACCACTGATGCCCACGCGGATACTGTTACCGCTATAAGGCAGACATTTGTTGATGACTTCCTGCGCCTTTGCCTGATGGTCGGGATTGACACTCTCCACCAGTGTGACGGCTTGTGAGAGGATGGTGACATCGCCTTTGACGATACCCTCTACCATCTCAGCGGCAGTCATCTCACGCCGTTTGAAACGGTTACGCTTCAGATAGGGATTAATGATAGAGGGCTGCTCTACCCCACTGTTCACCTGCAATCCTGCATATTCCGCACTGTTCTCTGGATGTTCCATGTTTTCAATTGATAATTGATAATTGACAATTGACAATTATTTTGCATTTATGGTGATGACAATCTTCGATTTGTCGGGGTCGTTCGTAATCATCAAGATACGGGGTTGGGTACGTACTTTCCTAATCTCATCGCGCTCTGCCGTTATCTTCAGTTTCGTTGACTCACCTGGTTGAAGCGAACGCTTACCCAGAGAGACTTGCAAACCAGCAGTGAACATCTGCAAGGAAGAGATGGTCAGTGGCGTACGACCTGTATTGGTGAGTTGTATCTCGTCTTTCCTCTTCGACTTCCCGTCAAACACGATGTTCACCTGTTCCTTCGACAATTGCAGGCGAGGTGCATACTGTTTCTGCTGTTCCGTCATCTTCGTAAAGGCTGGCAGCAATACAGTAGATACACCGATGAGATTCTCCTGCGTTGCCTTATCACCTGGATTGGCAGCGAGATAGATGGATGACTGCGTCAGTCCGTAGTCGCTAATATTCTGAGAATTCAGTGTTACAGTAATCGTGGCGGTACGTCCGGGACGTATCTCCTCTGGTGCCGTCGTTGCCGAGAGCCACGAAGGCAGGTGCATGAGGTTCGGTCGCATCACGCTGGTACCGTCGTTATACACGTGGATCTGTTCCATCGGCTGCTCGCCTTTATTGACATTATCGAACTCCAGTTCGTTCTTGTCGATACGCATCATACCCATCTCTATCGGATAGTCGCCAGAGAAGTCCTGATAGTCTGCCAGCACGACACCCTTCATACGGATATAGATAGGTGCCTTCGTCGCATTGGATACTACCGCTGCCTGATAGTCGAAGTGTCCTAATCGCTGTGCATCATAGGTCATCTTGATTTGGAAGGTCTCTCCCGTACTGATGACATCCTTCGGGTATTCTACCACGGTACAGTTACAATCGGGATTCACCGCCTCTATCCTCAGGCGACGCACATTCTTGTTATGGAACTCGAAGACGGCAGTAATAGGTTGTTGGAAACCTGTCTTGCCCACATCAATCACAGTCTTCTCTGCAATCAGTTTTTGTGCTGCCACAGGCATCATAAATGCTGTAAGCAGCAAGGTTATTATCGTTTTTCTATTCATATTCATTCGTTCACTATCAGTGTTTCAGACTTTGCAGTAGCACGATACTCGGGTGAGTAAGCACATTGCACGGTGCATGTTCCCGTCTCGTAAGTACCAGCGCGGTCGATATAGTAATCAGTCTCTAACACATGCTTACCCTTGGCAATACCATGATAGAAATAGTTCGTCGAGAAGTCCTTGGGTGAGCAATAAGAACCGTTGTTATAGCCCGAGAGTTGGCGAACTGGTTCCATACAAGCGGCACGACGATCGAATACCTGTACGAAGTCGAGGTCACGGGTAGACTGAATCGTGATGCGTACCTTGATGCGGTCGCCGACCTTTAATGGGGCTGTTAGCGGTTTGCCATTAGCCGCAAATATCTCGCGCTTCACGGTAATACCGCTCTGTGAAGTCTCCACCTCGGAAGTCTTCTGCATGAACTGGGCATAGAGAGCACCCCATGATGTTCCAGTAGATGTCTTCGTGGCAGTGAATTCCTTACCCTTCGGTTGCTGGATGGCAGTCTTCACGTAACCGATACCCGCAGTCTCCTTCGACAGTTCGATGGGCTGTTGGTCGATAGCAAGAACCGTCGGCTCCTGCTTGGCAAGCAGGTCGGCATGGTCGAAGAGGAAAGCATAAATTGCATTCACACTGCTAATCGGTGTATCCCACATCTGGGTCTTCTTCTCCTGCAACAGCCAGCGACGCATCTCGTCGATAGTCTGCGTATCGTCCGGGTCCGCATACTTAATCGCCTCGATAGCGGCAACCTCAGTCGGAATCTTATAACTATACCATGAATAACCAGCACGTGGTGTGTCATAGTAACGTCCCATTTCCTCCGTGTAAACAGTATATTCCTTCAGGCTCTGTACATACTCCTTTGCTTTCTGGGTATCTCCATTCTGCTGAAGGATGATGGTCGTCATCGCTTTCTCATAGATGGTCTGACGTTTGATATCCTTCTTCAGCAACGGCATCAGATAGGCTTTTGCATCAGCCGCCTTACGATCCAGTTCACGGTTGACGATAGCATTGACATAGAGCCAGTCGAGTGCCATGAAGGACGGGAACGACGGTTTGACACCCTTCTTCTCCCATTTCTTCATCTCCTCTACCATCTCCTCTATCTCTTTGTCCATATATCTCATGGCTCTTGTCTGGATGGAAGACGCATTACCGTAAGTACCTGTCATAACATGCAGACGAGCCAGCATCTCTGCTACACTCATGGTGATATACGGACTGGTCGGCATACCTGGATACCATGTAAAACCACCGTTACCCTGTTGCAGTTTACCGAGTTTCTCCAATGCCGAAGACAAACGGTTGTCGATGGTGTTCACATCGAAGAAGTCAGCAAGGCGTTGTTTCTGTTCTGCCTCACGGTCGGCATCATTCACCCATGGTGTCTCAGCGAGGATGATATCCTTCAGTTCCTGATTCTTCTCCAAGTTACTGTGTAATGAGGTCTCATTACCCGTTTCACGCTTCCACTGCTCGAAGACCTTCTTCGCATTCGGAGTCTGTCCGAGGATGGTCTTTGCCAACAGATTAGAATAAAAAGAAGCGGCTTGGTCAATGGCACTGGTCTCATAAGGCTGTCCAAGGGTAGCCAATGACTGTACCATCAACCATGCAGGATTGTTGGTATATTCAACGGTCAGTTTCTGCTGTGCCGTTCCTGCTGGGAAGAGTTTCGTAAGGTCGATCGTCTTCACACCCGGCTCGTGCTGGGTAAACGGAACACTTACTGTTACTCGTTCCTTATCCGGCAGGATGGGCAGGTAGTGTTGTTCTCCGTCAGAGAAGTCGGCACCCTTTGCCGTTATTCTGCATATCAGCAAGGAATACTCGTCAGTGGGTTGATAGTCGAAGGTAACATGTCCCGTCTTACCAGCCTCCACCGTAAAGGTCTTCTGGTCAGTATATACCACCTTCTCCGTCTCTGGGTCGAGCAGTTCCACGTAAGCCGTTCCCTGCTGAGACTGTTCACTGATATTAAAGATACGGGCAGAGATCTGCGCCTTATCACCCATACGGATGAAACGTGGCATATTCGGCTGTATCATCACATCTTTCTGAGCAACAGTCTCACCGCCTAAAGAACCTGTGAACATATCCTTGGTATGGGCTATACTCATAAACTTCCAAGTGGTCAGACTCTCCGGCAAAGTAAACTTCAACGTGACATTTCCGTCTTGGTCAGCCACCAACGAAGGATAGAAGAAAGCAGTTTCGTTCATATTCTCACGCAACTGTACGGACTCCTCTTTCGGCTCTTCCGTTACTACCTGCTCGTCCTCCTTCTTGTCAGCAGCCGTATCTTCAACAACGACCTGTCGGGCAACAGCATTCTCCTCTGTTGCCATAGGAGCCGCTGCCATCATCACAGGAGCCTCCTCAACAACCATCGCGTCGACTCCAGCACCCTTCATGAGTGCTCTGCCACCCATTGCTCTCCTACCATAGGCATAATAACGGGCTGGATAGACACTATGGTCGAAATGACTATACTCCAAGTCTGGTACACTCTGTAAGGAAGGATGATTCTGTCCGTATGCCGTCTGACCACCAAAACTCATCGTGGTCCATGAACCAGATGGCAATGGAATCCACATACTGGGATAGAGTCCCCAATAATGAGAGACGAGTTGGTCAAGACTCTTATCATAGAGAACGGCGAGCAACTGAGCAGGAGCGGGCTTTCCATCCTTATCCTTGATGCTCAGTTTCCATTCTTCCTGCTGACCTGGTTTCAGACGGTCGCGGAAGGTCTCCCACTGTAGTTTAAGATGTTTATCAGGAACAGGACGACTGATGGTCGTAGAATGCTTATAGGAAACACCGTTCTTCACCCATGCGAAGGTAAGCAATAATCCGTTGCCATACTCTTCCTTATAGGTAAACTTCTTGTTCCACAAAGAACGGTTCTCACGGATGAAGCCCTCTTCCAGAACCTTGGTACCAGAGATCATCTCATAGGCAATATACAAATCAGGATCGGAAGAACCTACCTGTACCGTTACTGGTTTACCATCATTGGGGAATCGGTAATCGCTCGTATAGAACCAATCCTTCGTCTCAATAGCAGGTTTCTTATCGTCAAGACTGAATACCACAAACTTCATATCAATAGAGTCACCTTCACAGGCAGCCTCCAAACGATGCTCACCACTAACTGTCTTGCTGGAAAGAACATCTATCGGGGTATTTGCCTTCACTGTTTGCCATGTCCCCTCGTCAAGACGATAACGGACAGTTCCTTCGATTTCGCTACCAGCCGAATTACGGCGATAGAAGGTAACGGGCTGTATCTGGTCACGACGGATACGCTGTGACAGACTGCAAGAGAGTGCTGTAGGACGAGTACCCAACGGCAGGCTCTTTGTACCTGTATGTGTCTCACCAGCCTGATCGGTCACATTCGCCTCTACCACAAAGTTATAGAACATTGGGGACTTATTGTCATCATCAGGCAGTATCATCGGCATCTTCACATCGAAAGTACCATCGTCCTTGGTTGTCGTCTCACCTTCATAGATATCCTTTGTCTGATTACCCGAACCTACATAGCCGACTCCCCAATACCAAGAGTAACTCATCCACCAATAGGCAACACGGCGACGGACGGTGTACTTCACCTTTGCATCCTGAACAGGTACACCAGCATAACTCAACGCCTTGCCTTGAACCGTCACAGTATCTCCTGCCTGATAGGACTCCTTATACTCTGAGAACGACAGTTCAAAGGTGGGACGTTTGTATTCTTCTACTCGGAAATACTCTGATGCACCATTCAAACGGATACTGAAACTACCATTCCGCAGACCAGTAGGCAGTGTGAAGGTAGTAACACATTTACCAAACTCATCGGTAGTCAGTCTCTCCTCTGCCACCAGTTTACTGTTGGCATCGCGCAACTGTGCTGTCACCGTTTTGCCTGCAACGACAGAATGTTCTATATAGTTCTCTCTTGCATAGATGATGGCAGCCATGTGTACCTGCTGTCCAGGACGGTAGATGGCACGGTCGGTATATATCTGCGTTGACTCCCTTCTGTTATTATCGTCGTTGAAACTGAAGTTATCACCAGAGTTAATGGAAGGACATGCCGTATCTTTATCCGTATAGACATAGATACTATGCCACGTCCCTTTTGTAAAAGTATAACTTGCCTCACCTGCGGCATTCGTCGTCAAAGTCTTCCGGTTTTCCTTATCATCATAACGACTAGCCTGTACCTTGACTTTAGCACCTTGCACCGGCTGACCAGTCTCGGCATCAACGACCACATAACGCATATCTGCTTTCTGTCTGCCTGTAGCAAGCACCCGCAGATTGGTGACATAGTATAGAACACGGTCAACGCCCGTATTCGGTTCCGTAGAGAATTCCAAAAGATAGACGCCATTGGGCAAACCCATCAAAGGTATCGAGTCTTCAAAGATGTCATAGTCCGCATAGGGTGAGAAGGTTCGCTTCTGGAAAGCATCCTTCACCTCTACAGCATCTTTCATGATTTTTTCCAAGTCTTTCTGATAATTAATGTTCACATCGTCGTCACCCTTCAGTTTTGTACGATAGACTCGCATTGTAAGCGAAGACAGATGGCGCAAATCTCTCAGTTTAATGGTCTGCTCTTTACCTGTCATCTGAACACGGTAAGGAATGTCCGCGGAAAATTTGGAAGATATCAATTGTTTCCGGTTATTCTTCAACTGAGAGATCCTCTTCCATTTACTCCATTTCTCTATTGCCTGATCGAGATAGGCCATCTTTTCTGCAGGAGTGGCATTCGTATGAGTTCTCATATAGGTATAACGCTCCAAGGCCACCTCACCAGCCTCATCCAAATCGCCATACTTATTAATGAGAGAATCTAACTGACGGATATAATCACTCTCTTGGAGTTTCTCAGTGCCACTTCCCTTGCTCTTTTCTAATATCTCGAGAGCCGTCAGACAGGCAGCCCGACAGTTACCAACCTTCTCATAGTAGTCATGCATCCATTGCCATGCCTCAAACTCCATGCCAATGATATGAAGTAGGTCATCCTCATAGATATAACTGTCTTTTTCATGTTCCACAAAAGGCTCATAAACAGCATTCTTCACTTTTGCCAGTTCCTGAGGAGAGGACAGGGCTATCGTACGATATTCCTCACAAATCCTCTCCCAGTCTTCAGAAAGTGACCGATTGTTCCTGTATATACTATAAAGAACCGTGGCATAGACTGCACGCAATGCCACATCCTTCTCCTTTTGAGCCAACTGAGCCAATCGTTCCACAGCAGGTTGTAAGGAATCAGGAGCAATGTTTGCCTGCATCTGTGCACGATATAACGATGCTTTCAACAACTGCCCGTAAACACTTTCTTTACGCGCTTTCTCTTCAATAGTAGTCAGGTGAGTCATCGCTGTCTGAGGCAGGTCTTTATCCTCAGCATCTTTCACCTTGTTCCACAATGTACGATAATCTTGTCCAAATATCCACATAGGTATAAACAGCACTACTGCAATAATGGTTAGAGTCTTCTTTTTCATATCGCATGCGTTTGAATATAATATGCAAAGATAGAAGAAATCTATTGAACAACCAAGTCCTTTAACGAGATTTAGGGTTTCATAGAATATGTTCGAGAATAAATAACGGTCTGAACAATGCCCCGAACTGCAAGATAAAGTATCATGGAAAGCCATAATCCATGGTTTCCCAACATCCCTATCAATAATATACATCCTACGAAAAACACTACTGCCGCTATGCAAGAAGATAGCAACATACCACGGGTAGCAGTGATACCGATAAAGATACCATCCCAGACAAAAGCGACAACACCAGCCAAAGGTATCAGATACGCCCACCAGACATAATCACGAGAGGCTTCCACCACTTGCGGTTCGTCTGTCAATAAACGCAAAAAAGGCATACCGCCTAATACATATACCGTTGTGAACAAAAGTACCATGACACCACCCCATACGAACAAATGATTCACCACCTCACGAAACGCAGGTCTATTCTGTGCTCCCCAGTACTTTCCTCCAAGCGCCTCACCTGCATAGGCAAAACCATCTGTGAAATAAGAGAAGAATAGGAATAACTGCATCAACAGGGTGTTGACGGCAAGGATAACGGCACCTTGGCGGGCTCCTGCGGAGGTAAAATAGAGATTGACAGAGACCAAAAATAACGTACGCAGGAAAATATCACGGTTGACACGGAAGAAGGCAATCCAATCGGCAAGACTGTCTTTCATGAACGAAATCTCTTCTCTCAACAGTCTGCGATAGTTTCGCATCCATAAACCAACAGCAACAAGCAGTCCTGCATATTGGGCAATAACAGTTCCCAACGCGACACCCTCCACTTTCATCCCCAAGCCATAGACCAACCAGAGCGAAGCCATAATATTCACAACGTTCTGCATGATAGAGATGACCATAGGGATACGGGTATTCTGCATTCCGATAAACCAACCGCTCATACTGTAAAGTCCCAACATGGCAGGTGCTCCCCATATTACTATATTATAATAGGTAGTGGACAATAACCTCACGTTAGCAGATGGTCCAATAAACCAGAGCATCAATTCCCTTAAGGGATATTGCAGGACGAGAAGAATCAAAGAGATGGTAAGCGACACCATCATGGAACGCATCAACAGTCGTAGGACTTCCTTCACATCTCTTCTTCCCCAAGCCTGTGCCGTCATCCCACTGGTTCCCATTCGCAAGAAAGCGAATACCCAATAGACCAGATTGAAGATCATCGAACCTACGGCAATAGCCCCTATATAGGCAGCATCACCCATGTGTCCCACAATAGCAGTATCCACCAATCCTAACAGGGGGACAGTGATATTTGTCACGATGGCTGGCAGGGCAATCTTTAATATCTGTCTATCACATTTATTCATTTTCCTTGCAAAGTTAATGCTTTTTCAAGAAAATATATTATCTTTGCAACACAAATATATATTAAAACCGATAACTATGGAGCTCAAAAGCAAGAAATCAGCTTGGGCAGCACTCGCTACCTTGGGAGTAACGGCAATAGCCGCAGGTGCCACTGCCGTTGTAAAAATACGTCAGAAAAGGCAAGAACGCAAAAGACTAGCCGAAATTGAAAGGGAAAAAGAGAAAGAGACGATGAGCACCAAGCTCTCTCCCGAACAGATGATGGTCTATAACGAGGCTGTCAGAAAATTCATTACTCTGAATAGTCGTATCTATGATCTACGTCATTATCAGAAAGAGTTACAGCCACTGATTAAAATGTTGGCAACAGGTAAGCCCATTGACGAAGATACAGTGACTGGAGTTGATGAGGTAGACTTGCTATGCCATGATATCCGACAGTTCGTCACGAAGCAACTTCCATTCATCAATACTTGCATAGGCATCATCAGTGAAGGAGATAGCTATGAGAGTTTTGTTCATGGTCCTATTAACGGGAAGTTCGATAAGAATCTGGATCGAGAGGAAAGCGGGGAAGACATTGCTGACGGCATGCCCATCAAACACGTTTTGAAGTTGGGATATTTCTTCCCGGAATCCACTATTGCACCATATCCTGTTAAATCCATCGTTATCGTATGATTAACCGAGAGCTACTGGATCCCAAGTCCATTGCAGTGATTGGTGGCTCCAATAATATCCACAAGCCTGGTGGTGCCATCGTGCGTAATATCCTGCAAGGAGGTTACGAGGGCGTATTGCGTATCGTCAACCCAAGGGAAGACGAAGTGCAAGGCATCAAGGTTTTTCATGATGCCAAAGAGTTACCACCCACCGAACTTGCCATCCTTGTCATTCCTGCTAAACTGTGTCCTGATGCGGTAGAACTATTGGCGAAAGAGAAGCAAACCAAAGCATTCATCATCATCTCTGCAGGTTTTGGAGAAGAGACAAAGGCTGGAGCGGAAATGGAACAACGCATCCTCGACACCTGTGAGGAATACGGGGCATCGTTGATTGGTCCTAACTGCATCGGACTATTGAATCGCCAGCACCACAGTGTATTTACGCAACCAATCCCTAAACTCCATCCTCAGGGAGTGGATTTTGTCAGTGGATCAGGTGCCACAGCAGTCTTTATCTTAGAGAGTGCTGTCATCAAAGGATTGCAGTTTAATTCCGTATGGTCGATAGGTAATGGAAAACAAATAGGCATTGAAGATGCGTTGCAATATATGGATGAGCACTTCAATCCCGATACTGACTCTCATGTAAAATTGCTCTACATCGAGAATATCTCCAATCCCGATAAATTGCTGTTCCATGCAAGTTCCCTCATTCGTAAGGGTTGTCGTATCGCTGCTATTAAGGCTGGCTCTAGTGAGAGTGGTAGTCGTGCTGCATCAAGTCATACAGGTGCCATTGCCTCCAGCGATTCGGCTGTAGAGGCTTTATTCCGCAAGGCAGGAATCGTACGATGCCATTCTAGAGAGGAACTGACAACGGTGGGATGCATCCTTACTCTACCACCATTGACAGGTAAGCGTTTTGCAATTGTCACTCATGCCGGTGGACCCGGTGTGATGTTAACGGATGCTTTGTCGAAAGGCGGATTGGAAGTTCCCAAACTCGAAGGTGAGGTTGCCGATGAAATGAAGGCGCAGTTGTTACCTGGCTCCAGTGTGGCTAACCCCATTGATATCCTTGCCACAGGAACAGCCGAGATATTAGGACTTGCCATCGACTATTGCGAGAATCGTTTCGACGATATTGATGCCATTGCTGTCATCTATGGAACACCCGGACTAACAACACTTTATGAGGCATACGAGGTGTTGCATCAGAAGATGCTTACCTGCAAGAAACCGATCTTCCCTATCCTTCCCAGTCTCCACACAGCAGGTCCTGAAGTTGCAGAGTTTCTTGCCAAAGGACATGTCAACTTCTCAGACGAGGTAACACTCGCTACAGCACTATCGCAAATTATGCAGACACCACCACCTGCACCACCAGAGATAGAACTCTTTGGTGTTGATGTGCCGAAGATACGCGATATTATCTATCGGGAAACCAACCGTCTGAAGTTCGAAGGTGTCACCAATGGTTATCTTGCCCCTAATGTCGTTCATGAGATTCTTTCCTGTGCTGGCATACCAATGGTACCCGAATTAGTGTCAGCAAACAAAGATACACTCATTTCTTTTGCACAGAAGGTGGGCTATCCAGTTGTGGCGAAAGTAGTAGGACCAGTCCATAAGAGTGATGTGGGTGGTGTGGCTTTGAATATCCGTACCCCAGAACATCTCGCACTGGAGTTTGATCGTATGATGCAGATTGCAAATGCCAATGCGGTGATGGTTCAGAAGATGCTGAAAGGAACAGAACTCTTTATCGGTGCTAAATATGAGGAACGCTTCGGACATGTGGTACTCTGTGGACTAGGTGGTATCTTCGTTGAGGTGTTGAAGGATGTCCAGTCGGGTCTGGCTCCCCTTTCTTATGCAGAAGCCTTCTCGATGATTCGTTCACTGCGTGGCTACAAAATATTAAAAGGTACACGTGGACAAAAAGGTATCAATGAACAGAAATATGCCGAGATCATCGTCCGTCTCTCTACCCTTCTCCGTTTTGCCACAGAAATCAAGGAAATGGATATCAATCCATTACTGGCTGACGAACAAGATGTGGTGGCAGTAGATGCCCGTATACTAATTGAGTTGAGAAATAAGAAATAAACAATAAAAAATAACAAAACAGAATTACTATGGACAATAAACGTTATGGTCATTTTGACGACCAACACAGAGAGTATGTAATTACCGACCCGAAAACACCGTGGCCGTGGATTAACTATTTAGGCAATGAGGATTTCTTCTCACTCATTTCCAACACAGCAGGTGGTTACTCCTTCTACAAGGATGCCAAGTTCCGCCGTATTACCCGCTATCGTTACAACAATGTACCAATGGACAATGGTGGACGCTACTTCTATATCAACGACGGAGGAACGGTATGGAATCCTGGATGGAAACCTTGTAAGACACCACTCGACTTCTACGAGTGCCGTCATGGTATGAGTTATACCCGTATTACGGGACGCAAGAACGGTGTGGAGGCAAGTGTTCTTTTCTTCGTTCCCCTGAAAACATGGGCAGAAGTACAGAAACTCACCCTGACGAACCAGAGCAACGAGACCAAGAAACTGAAACTCTTCTCCTTCGAGGAGTGGTGTCTGTGGAATGCTGCTACGGATATGGAGAACTTCCAACGTAACTTCTCTACGGGTGAGGTGGAGATTGAGGGTTCTACAATCTATCATAAGACAGAGTATCGCGAGCGTCGTAACCATTATGCTTTCTATCATGTGAATACGGAAATACAAGGCTACGATACCGACCGTGAGACCTTCGTAGGTCTATATAATGAGTTTGCCAATCCTGACGCTGTGATGGAAGGTAAGCCTCGCAACAGTCATGCACATGGTTGGAGTCCTATTGCTTCCCATTACATAGAAGTAGAACTGAAACCTGGTGAGTCGAAAGACTTCATCTTCTTGCTGGGCTATGTGGAGAACGAACAGGACAAGAAGTTTGTTGCGCCACAGGTCATCAACAAGGAAAAGGCACATGCTATCATCGAGAAACTCAATACGACAGAGAAGGTAGACAAGGCTTTCGCTGAACTCTGCGAATATTGGGATGCACTGCTTAATATCTATAAGGTACGCACAGGTAATGACAAACTTGACCGTATGGTCAATATCTGGAACCAGTATCAGTGCATGGTAACGTTTAACTTCTCACGTTCAGCCTCTTTCTTCGAGAGTGGTGTTGGTCGTGGTATGGGCTTCCGCGATAGTAATCAGGACCTTGTGGGCTTTGTTCACCAGATTCCGCCTCGTGCCCGTCAGCGTATCATTGATATCGCTTCCACGCAGTTCCCCGATGGCGGATGCTATCACCAGTATCAACCACTCACCAAACGAGGCAACAATGATATCGGTGGCGGTTTCAACGATGACCCTTGTTGGTTGATTTTTGGTACTGTTGCATACATCAAAGAGACGGGCGACTTCTCTATCCTCGACGAGATGGTTCCGTTCGACAACCAGCCAGGTTCTGAGGTAACACTCTTCGAGCACTTGAAGATTTCGATGGATCACGTCATCAAGAACTTGGGTCCTCACATGTTGCCCCTCATCGGACGTGCTGACTGGAACGACTGTCTGAACTTAAACTGCTTCTCATGGGATCCTAACGAGAGTTTCCAGACCACCGAGAATGTATCTGAAGGCACCAAGGCGGAATCATTGATGATTGCAGGTCTGTTCGTGGTAACAGGAAAGGACTATGTAGCACTTTGCGACAAAATCGCAAAGCACGACGAGGCTGCCCGTATGCAACAGGCTGTCGATGCCATGATCGAGGCTGTGAAGAAACACGGTTGGGATGGTGAGTGGTATCTGCGCGCCTACGACTTCTATGGTCGAAAGATCGGTTCTAACGAGTGCGAAGAAGCCAAGATTTTCATTGAGAGTCAGGGCTGGTGTACGATGGCAGAGATAGGTGCTGAAGAAGGTATGGTTGCCAAATCATTGGATTCATGTAAGAAGTATCTTGAGTGCGAGCATGGAATGGTGCTCAATAACCCCGCTTTCACCAAGTATATCTACGAATATGGTGAGATTTCCTCATACCCTGAGGGATACAAGGAGAACGCAGGTATCTTCTGCCACAACAATCCATGGGTTATTATTGGCGAATGTATCGCTGGTCGTGGAAACGATGCCTGGAGTCATTACGCCAAGATTCTGCCCTCATACGTTGAGGAGAAATACCAGACGCTGCATAAGGTAGAGCCCTACGTGAACTGTCAGATGGTAGCAGGCAAGGATGCCTTCCGTCCTGGCGAGGGCAAGAACTCGTGGTTGACAGGTACGGCCGCATGGATGTGGTACACCGTTTCTGAGTTTATCCTTGGCATCAAGCCCGACTACGATGGTATCCGCATCGACCCCTGTCTGCCGGAGACTGCTACCGACTACACGGTTACACGTCAATTCCGTGAGGCAGAATATGAGATTACCATCCACCCGAACGGTAGCCAGAAGGGGGTAAAACAGATTATCCTCGACGGCAAATCTATTGACGGAACGGTCATCCCTTATGCTGCCGGTAAACATACTGTTGAGGTAATCATGTAAAGCACGGAACAGAAGATGTTACTGCACCTCATTACCTCGCTTCCAATGATGACATGCGCATTTTTCTCAGTGCTCATCGCACTGGGAATATGCGATGTCAGACTACGCGGGCAAAAGTCGTTGCTACTCTATATGCTGACGGCAACGATTCTATATGTAGGGCATTACATCTTCTTCAATCGTGTTTTATTCCTTATTCCCATCAGTGATACCATATACGTGACGGCAAACCTTGCGGTCTATCCCCTATACCTTATATATATAATAAGACTGACGACACGCTTCCAACCGCACTACTGGCTACTGTTACTACCTGCTGTCATAGGAGGTATCACGACGGGTATCCTCTATACAAATATGTCTTCAGGGGAAATTGATCAATTCATTAGCACGTTCCTCTATCAGAATAGCAAGACGGGACTCACTGGCATTCCATACATTCTGGCGATGACACATGTCGCATGTAGGATTGTTTTCGCCATAGAGGTTATCTTCACCGTCATTGTTGGTATTCGTCTTACCCGTCGTTACGACCGGATGGTGGACTCTTTCTATTCCAACACAGAAGAGAAATCTTCACGGAAAATACGCACCATCCTTTACCTCATCATCATTACAGCAACCCTTTCATTTATCTTTAATTTCATCGGACGCTATCGTTTCACCGATTCCATTTGGTTGCTGGCTATACCCTCGTTCATCTTCTCGGCATTATTGTTTTATATCGGCTATGTGGGTATACACCGCTATTTCTCTTTCCAGGACTTGGAATTTAATGAGGAAGAATTAGGAGAAGAATACCCGTCCGGCAGTAACTTACCACAAGAAGAGAACCTAAGGAACAGCATTATCCAACGAGTAAAAGAAGAAAGAATCTATCTACAACCCAATTTGAAGATTGAGGATCTTGCCCGACTGATGAACACCAACCGCACCTACATCTATCAAGCCATCAATCAACAAATGGGTATCACGTTCCATGAGTTCATCAACCGCCAACGTATCGAATATGCAGAAAGGCTCATGGCTGAGAATCCCGGAATGCCTATTAATGACGTAGCACTGCATTCAGGATACACATCACCCAGTTCTTTCTACCGAAACCTGAAGAAATACCAGCAAAAGGACGGCACTTGTTGATACTCACAAAACCGACAGAATGACGGGCTAAGATGTCATTCTGTCGGTTTTTTATAATGGGCACAGAGTTTGTCCTTCCATTTGCAGATAAAATAAAAGAATAGGAGGACAAAACTATGACATTCGACAAATTTACTATCAAAGCACAAGAAGCAGTTCAAGAGGCTGTCAATATCGCGCAAAGAAATGGTCAACAGACCATAGAGCCTACACATTTGCTGGCTGGTGTGATGGCAAAAGCAAAAGATGTTGTGAACTTTCTGTTTCAGAAACTCGGCATCAACGGTCAGCAGATAGACATGCTTATTCAGCAGGAGTTGCAACACCTGCCAAGAGTACAAGGTGGTGAGCCTTATCTTTCAAACGATACCAACAAAGTACTGCTGAAGGCACAGGATAATGCGCAGAAGATGGGCGATGAGTTCGTCAGCGTTGAACCTATCCTGTTAGCATTACTCACAGAAGGAGCAACTGCAGGACGTATCTTGAAAGATACAGGTATCACGGAGAAAGATCTTCGTGCAGCCATTCTGGAGTTACGACAGGGTCAGAAGGTACAGTCTCAATCTGCCGACGAGAACTATCAGTCATTGGAGAAGTATGCCAAGAACCTCGTTGATCTTGCCCGCCAAGGTAAACTCGATCCTGTAATTGGACGTGATGACGAGATTCGTCGTGTACTACAAATCCTCTCGCGACGTACCAAGAACAATCCTATATTAATAGGTGAACCTGGTACGGGTAAGACGGCAATTGTAGAAGGTCTTGCTCAACGTATTGTTCGTGGTGACGTACCCGAGAATCTGAAGGACAAGCAACTTTACTCCCTGGATATGGGAGCATTAGTTGCTGGTGCAAAGTACAAGGGAGAGTTTGAGGAACGACTGAAGTCCGTTATCAATGAAGTAACAAAGAGCGATGGACGTATCATCCTCTTCATTGATGAAATTCACACCTTGGTAGGTGCCGGTGGTGGCGAGGGTGCGATGGATGCTGCAAACATCCTGAAACCTGCACTTGCCCGTGGCGAACTGCGTTCTATTGGTGCCACTACGCTGAATGAATACCAAAAATTCTTCGAGAAAGACAAGGCACTGGAACGCCGATTCCAGACTGTGATGGTAGATGAACCAGACGAACTCTCGGCCATCTCTATCCTCCGTGGATTGAAAGAACGTTACGAGAACCACCATAAGGTGCGTATTCAGGACGATGCTTGTATTGCTGCCGTACAACTCTCAGAACGCTATATCAGTGAGCGTTTCCTGCCAGATAAAGCAATTGACCTGATGGATGAGGCGGCTGCTAAGTTACGTATGGAGCGTGACAGTGTACCTGAAGAACTTGATGAGGTCATGCGTAGACTCGCCCAACTCGAAATCGAGCGTGAGGCAATCAAGCGTGAAGGTGATGAACCTAAGATTGCCCAGTTGGACAAGGACATTGCAGAACTCAAGGAACAAGAACAGCAGTATCGTGCCAAATGGGAAGGGGAACGGCAACTTGTCAATAAGATTCAGCAGGATAAACAAGAGATGGAAAACCTGAAATACGAAGCTGAGCGTGCTGAACGTGAAGGCGACTATGGAAAGGTAGCAGAGATTCGCTACTCGAAGTTAAAAGCACTGGAAGATGACATCAGAAGCATCCAACAGCAACTGGCTTCTGCACAAGATGGTAATGCTATGGTGCGTGAGGAAGTCACTGCTGATGATATCGCAGAGGTAGTAAGCCGTTGGACTGGTATCCCTGTCACCCGTATGATGCAGAGTGAACGGGAGAAACTGCTACACTTAGAAGAAGAACTCCACAAGCGTGTCATTGGACAAGATGAAGCCATCGTTGCTGTTAGTGATGCCGTACGCCGTAGCCGTGCAGGTCTGCAGGATCCGAAACGTCCTATTGCCTCGTTTATCTTCCTCGGCACCACTGGTGTTGGTAAGACAGAACTTGCCAAGGCCCTTGCCGAGTATCTCTTCAATGATGAGACGATGATGACACGTATCGACATGTCGGAATATCAGGAGAAGCATACTGTCAGCCGACTGGTTGGTGCACCTCCGGGATATGTAGGCTATGACGAGGGTGGTCAATTGACAGAGGCTGTACGCCGCAAGCCCTATTCCGTCGTTCTTTTCGACGAGATAGAGAAAGCGCATCCCGATGTCTTTAATATTCTACTGCAAGTGTTGGACGATGGTCGTCTGACAGATAATAAGGGAAGGACTGCGAACTTCAAGAACACCATCATCATCATGACTTCGAACGCCACGCGTGAACAATTGAAGATGACGATGCGTCCAGAGTTCCTTAACCGTATCGACGAGATTATCACTTTCCAGCAGTTGACACAAGAACAGATAGCCGACGTGGTACGCTTACAGATGAAAAAGGTAACGGATATGTTGGAGCCACAAGGTATTAAACTGGAGATCACAGAAGCCGCCATCAAGTATCTTGCCCAAGAGGGTTATGATCCTGACTTCGGCGCCCGTCCTGTGAAGCGTGCCATCCAGCATTTGGTACTCAACGATCTCTCGCGCAAGATTCTTGCTGATGAAGTAGATCGTTCGAAACCGATCATCATAGACGAATTTGGTGAAGGATTGATTTTCAGAAACTAAAAAGAAAGTGATGAAGCGCTTAATGCTTCATCACTTTTTTTGTTTCTCCATTTGCATACCTTATTATATATATAGGACCCAAATCATAGAGAATCTTAGGCTGTCCCCATACTTTCTTTTCAAAGATTCCAGTAGCACCTCCCATGAAGTCAAACGAGGCAAGTCCATCTGTGACACTCATATTGGTCAGCGGCTTCGACATTAACAGCGTCGCATCCACATTATCATGTAACAACGTGGCAGCAGGAGTACTCTCGTTCGTCAAAGCATTATTCTCTCCATGAGGATATGCCCAATCTGCTTGATAGGACGTACTGGTCTTATCATTGGCAGGAATGATAGAATAACGTTTATAAGTCAAGGAATTAGGATAGTCACCTCTCCAAACATCCTCATCATAATCAACATGGAAGATGACGATACCACTACCAGGCAGAGAACTATCCCACCCTGTCTTCTGACGATTCTCTACAATATAATATTCGTTGGCATAACCATCATTTCGTATCAGATAGGCTTCTTTCCGTCCATCGCTAAGTGATGCCATATTGGTAATAGTTCGAGGCTCCGAGAGTCCCGTCACATCCAGCCATCCTAAATACATACGTTCATGGGCACTGTAACCTGGAGGACAGAACCCTCCCCCATTGTAGTTACCATAATCCATGATATCCCACTCACCAACATATTGCGTTTTACCATAATAGAAATCCGGCAATCCTAAACAATGTCCATACTCATGACAGAGCGTACCAAAAGTGCCATAAGTATCAGTGCCACTCAGTTCGGGAAAGACACCATAATTATCTACAAAGTATTCCTTATCACCACTGGTGATAGCATACGGGTGTCCCCACTCTCTGCAATAAGGTTCGTCTGCATGAGTACTAAGCGACCATTGGTGTGACCAAATAGTAGTGTTGTCCCCACCGTCATTCTGTCCTTTTCCTGCAAACAAGATAAGTACTTGATCAATATACCCGTCTTCGTTCCAATCATAGATAGACCAGTCGGTAATTTCTTCCTTGTGTTGATCAAGAATTTCCGTAAGAAGCAATCCTGAACGAGTATCGTCATAATAGTCTATATCCCCACTCCGATACTCAGCATGTTCCTTGTCCATGTGTACATAGTGCAAGTCGAATTGCAAATTAAATTGCCCGAAGCTTTGGTCTCTGAAGTAGTCATGTACAGAACCATGGAAAGGCTCCTCCTGAAAATTCTCTTGATTGAATATCTTATTCCACAACGTTGAAGGTTCAGCATCTTGAAAAGAGAGATCACTGAAATCTACCAAAAATACCAGTTGTCGCTTATCACCTATATACTCCTTGGTACGTCGAGAGACATCACCAACAGAACGGAGATTAACACTAGCACGACTGGCTTGGGCAACCGCATGATGAGGATGGCGACCTCTTGAACATTGAGGACGTTCATGTTCCGTCGCCATTGTTGTTATAGGAACCAACAACAATAGCAGTATGAATATATATCTACTATTTCTCATCTACATGAATCTGTTTTCGAGTTGTTCCGTCTTTCTTACGAATAATATAAACCTGTCCAGACATAGGGGTTTGAACTGGACGACCTTGCAAATCATAGATTCCCTTATCTTCATCATCAACGGACTGACGAACAGTATTTATTCCCGCCGCTTCTTTGATAGTAAATGTGGTACTACATTCCCCTATAAAACAACGTTTACCTGTGATAATCGCCTTAGCATCACCAATTTCAATATTATCTTCGTAAGTAACATCATAGTTACTTTCATCAACCAAAACGCCATCACCATAAATAACAGATAAAACTGCTGGTTCTTTCTTGGTGCCATCATACTCGAAACTAGTGGCTTCAAGGGTAATCACAGGTTTGGTCTCATCATTTGAGAAGTCAATACATTTCTGGAAATCAACGATAATCTGATAACCATACCCTTCTTCGTATGGATAGGTATACTGTGTAGTTCCACTGGGATCTGCAGAAACATCAAGAGCTGTAATTTCCACGTCCTTCTCTCCTGTTAGAAGGTCACGTGCCAAAACAGAGATATTCTTTGCCTCAACATAATAACCCTTGTTGGGAATAATAGTAAGTGTTTTTTTACCTTCCGTCACAGTCGTTGATTTACTTACCATACCACCATCACTACTCTCATTGCCCTCTACCAGTAGTAGAGTCGCTTCATTAAACTCAAATGAGACAATACCATCATCTAGAATCTGGATATTCGTAATGGGTTTCGACAGAAGAGTCTCGCCTGCGACATTCTCCGTTTGCATCTGAGCCGCAGGGATAGAAGTATTAGTCAACGAATCATTAGATTGATAGGGATAAGAAGACAAACTGAGATGATAGTTATTCATCCGTTCACCATACTGGTATTTATTCAACTTTTCCTCTTTGATTTTATCTTCCCATCCATCATAAGTCAGATTGTCTGCATGAATGAGCCTGTAACGGAACTGTGACTCTTCCGAAAAACTATTGACTCTATTATTAGTCCAAGCTGACTCATCGAAATTCACGGAATAAATAACCAGTCCTTTTCCTGGTATACCCAAATCCCAACCTTTCCATTGACGGTTCTCTAATAACAGATATTCCGTATCCGTATGTTTGATTTGGTAAACAGCACCATCTTCCTCTACCGGTTTCATATCCGTAATAGTGGTTGCATCCTTCAGTTCGATAGGTGTCAACCAGCCTAATAGCATTTTCTCCAACGGAGAGAAATTGGGAGGGCACCAACCATAATTGGTAAAGTTACCTCCATCCATCAAGTCCCACTCGTCAACTGCGCTATAGATGCTACTGTTAGCAGTGGGATAGATATCCGGCAGTCCTAAACTATGAGTAAACTCATGGCAAATGGTACCAAGACCACAATAACGTGGTGTCTTGGTTGGCCATTGCTCACCACTCGCGGTATAGTTGGATATCTTCATTCCATCAGGAGTCGTAATCGTTGAGAAACTCGATGTGTTAGGCCAGATATACCCATAAGTTGAACCAGTATTTCCTGGATAACCAGCATATATATAGATCACCTGCTCTATCTTTCCATCACCATCCCAATCGTACTGAGAATAATCTAAGTCAGGATTTGCCTCCAATATCAAATCGGTCGCCTCTTTCATCGACTCTCTTCCATAGTTTCGTATGTTACTATCAGGCTCATCATAAGGTTGTGCCTTACTGCTTACCTGTACTGGTCCATACACATCAAACTCCAAATGCAAAAGTCCATCCGACTGTGCCAGATAATAGTCTGCCACACAACCAGGACCAAAGCCTTCATTGAAACCAGTTTCATTAAACAGTTTCTGATAGTATTCCTTAGGATCGGGATGCTCTTTGGAGAAATCCTGATCAGAGAAAGAGAAGAGAACCACCATCTGCTTATACGTCTTAGACGCATCCCAATCAGTCTTACGCTTAGGCAAACGACGAGAGGCACGATGAGAGTCGCCATCATGAAAGACTTCCGGCATACAATCACCTTTTATGATTGTCAACTCCTCCCCCTGTGCTAAAGAGCGCAGCGGGAAGAGTGATAACAGTAACAGTCCGATAATGGTTTTCTTCATCTTCAGTTTATTTTGCGTTCGGGCACCACGGCTTCAACGTCTTAAAGAAGTCGTTGCCCTTGTCATCAACAAGGATAAAGGCGGGGAAGTCTTCTACCTCGATCTTCCAAACTGCCTCCATACCGAGTTCAGGATATTCTACGCACTCGATGCTCTTGATAGAACTCTGAGAGAGTACAGCAGCGACACCACCGATGGTTCCGAGGTAGAAGCCACCATGCTTCTTACAAGCCTCTGTCACTACATCGCTACGATTACCCTTGGCAATCATCACGAGCGAAGCACCTACAGACTGGAACTCATCTACGTAGGGATCCATACGGTTTGCCGTGGTGGGACCCATGGAACCACAAGGATAACCCTCTGGCGTCTTGGCAGGTCCGGCATAGAGTACAGGGTATTTCTTGAAGTAGTCAGGCATACCCTCACCGGCATCCAGACGAGCCTTCAGTTTAGCGTGAGCAATATCACGAGCCACAATAATCGTACCCTTCAGGTTCACGCGGGTAGAAACTGGATACTTAGAGAGTTCCTTGCGAACGGCGTCAATACCTTCGTTCAAGTCTATTTCAATACCCTTACCACCTTCACCAGGACGACGCAGTTCCTCTGGAATCAACTCTGTGGGATTATCGTCCATCTTTTCCAACCAGATACCATCACGATTAATCTTCGCCTTGATATTTCTGTCTGCAGAGCAACTAACGCCCATACCGATAGGACAAGAAGCACCATGACGAGGCAGACGGATGACACGAATATCGTGAGCCAGATACTTACCACCAAACTGAGCACCTAATCCAATCTTTTGAGCCTCAACAATCAACTTCTTTTCGAGGTCTACATCACGGAAGGCACGACCTGTCTCATCACCAGTAGTAGGCAGGTTATCATAGAACTTAATCGAAGCAAGTTTCACTGTCAAGAGGTTCTTCTCTGCCGATGTACCACCAATCACAAAAGCGATATGATAAGGAGGACATGCAGCAGTACCCAATGACTTCATCTTCTCTACCAGGAAAGGAATCAACGTACCCTCATTCTGGATGGTAGCCTTCGTCATCGGATAGAAGTAGGTCTTGTTAGCAGAACCACCACCTTTGGCTACCATCACGAAACGATACTCAGCACCCTCTGTTGCCTCAATATCAATCTGGGCTGGCAGGTTACAACGGGTATTCACCTCATCATACATATTCAGCGGAGCATTCTGAGAATAACGCAAGTTGTCTTGAGTAAAGGTATTATAGACACCACGGCTCAGTGCCTCTTCATCCTCGAAACCTGTCCAAACCTGCTGTCCTTTCTCACCATGGATAATCGCCGTACCTGTGTCCTGACAGAAAGGCAGGATACCCTTGCAGGCAACTTCCGCATTACGAAGGAACTGAAGAGCCACATACTTATCATTCTCACTCGCCTCAGGGTCTTTGAGAATCTGTGCCACCTGCTCATTATGCTCACGGCGCAGCATAAACTCCACATCGTGGAATGCTTGCTGAGCAAGCAATGTCAAAGCCTCTTTGGAAACCTTCACGATTTCCTTGCCTTCAAACTCAGCCGTACTGACTCCTTCTTTGGAAAGCAGTCTGTACTCTGTGTTGTCTTTGCCCACCTGAAACATCGGGGCATACTTAAATTCAACTGGATTTGCCATAATAGTATTTTTTCTGATTATTCTGATTACTCTGAGTATTCTGATTATTCTGAATATTTAATATCCAAACACTTCTTCTATAGTCAGGCGCTTGATAGGACCAATCTTCTCCAGCGCCTTCATATCAAGTTCCTTCTCATCGCCCAAGATGATATAGCGATAAGGCTTATTCGCCATATTCGCCTTCTCAAAGTTGACGATATCCTGAAGGGTTACCTTAGCCAAATTCTTGTATATCAACTCGTTGGTACTGATATCAAGACCCAATTTCTGTGCACTGAGATAAGCATTGAAGATACCTGTTTTCGTAGTACGTCCACTGACAAGGCGCTTGGTAACAGCATCCTTGGCAATCTGGAATGCAGTCTCTCCTGCAGGCATCTCATTGAGAATCTCATTGAAGTGAGTGATACAATCCACCATCTTGTCGTTCTGTGTGATGATATGCGTCATCACCGACTCCTTACGATCCTTCCAATCGGGTGAGAAGTAATAGGCATAAGCATTATATGCCAATCCACGAGCCTCACGCATCTCTTGGAATACCACACCATTCATACCACCACCGAAGTACTCGTTGAATACCTCTTGTACAGCAGCCTCATCGGGATTCCAACTACGACCCTCGTTATGATACATACGCATGTAGATATTCTTGGCATCATAAGGTGCAATCCACACCTCATTCTGATTGGCTATCTGCTCCAGATAAGGTTTGTTCTCAGGAACATCTACCAACTGTTTGGCTGTATGGTGAACATTGTCGATAACACCTGTTATCTCATTCTCTGCCATCGGACCATAATAAGCCACACGATGTTTCAAGCCGCTAAGCCCTTTCAGCAAGTCAATCAATACCTGAGGATTAGCCTCTTTCAACTGTTGCTCACTCATCACGTCGCGATAACGGTTTCGCTCTCCCGCTGTAGCATAGTAATACAAATAGCCAAAATAGCCATTCTGATTCTTCTTGGCATCATCACGTCCTTTCAGAATCAGGTTCACCATATTGTCGTAAGCCTCTTGGTCCACCTTGGCATGCTGCAACAGATCCTCCAGCAAGGTAAGAGCCTGAGACATATTCTCGCTCAATCCTGACAAAGAAACAGAGATATTCTCAGGACCCACATTCACATTCCAGTCACATGCCAACTCATAGAATTTCTGACGAAGATCAGCAGCGGTCAGTTTATCTGTACCCAGATACCTGAGATAGTCCGCAGCGATGTCGTAGCGATTATCTGCGCTTTGTCCGAAATCGTAGTAGAATATCAAGTTAAACAGACCGTTATCATTGTTCTTCACATAGTAAAGCGGCAACTGCTTCTTGGTCTTTAGTGTCATCATATCCTTCTTGAAGTCTACGAACTTCGGTTGGATAGGCTCTACCTTTGCGTTCTGGATATCCTTCACAAACTGGCTCATCTGGTCACGATTCGTAGGAATAGGAGTGATGGCAGGCTTGTCGATCTTCTTCTGCGTAGTATCTATGCCTTGTTTCTTATAGACAACGATATAGCCATCGGTAAAGAACTTGTTGGCAAAGTCGACAATCTCTTGTTTGGTAATCTTCGAGAGACGATCAATCTTACCCACCTCCTGTTGCCATTCTACTTCATTGATGAAGGCATCCACAAACATATCTGCGCGACCCTCATTACTTTCCAACATCTGATAATGGCGACGTTTCTTATTGTTGATAATGCTAGGAATCAAGTTCTCGGGGAAATCACCCTTCTTCAGTTTGTCGATTTCAGCCAACATCAACGCCTTGACCTCGTCAAGACTTTGTCCCTGCTTGGGAGTACCCATCAGCAAGAAACCACCATGGTCGTGCAGCAGTTGACAACCACCATTGGCACGCTGTACCTTCATTGTCTGATTCAGATCCAGGTCAAAGAGTCCTGCACGTCCATTGCTCAACACATCCTCCATCAGTTCGAGGGTATCAGCCTGCAACGAGTTAGCCTGTTCAGCACGCCATGCTACCCAAACCTGCTCAGCCTCCTGACCAATAACGGTCGTATCTCTTGGAGATGTCAATGGGGGTAATGCAGGAAATACGGGTTGACGTACATCAGCACCAGGTGTCCAACTCGAGAAATACTGGTCGATAATTGCAATGGTCTTATCGAAGTCCAAGTCACCAGCCATACAGATAGCGACATTATTAGGAACGTACCATTTCTTGAAGTAGTTCTTGATATTCGTGATAGACGGATTCTTCAGATGCTCCTGTGTACCGATAGTAGTCTGGAGTCCGTATGGATGATTCGGCCACAGCATCTTACTGGTTGTCGCATAGAGTTTACGGAAATCACTTGTCAAACCGATGTTATACTCCTCATACACCGCCTCGAGTTCCGTATGGAAACCACGGATTACCATGTTCTGGAACCTATCGCTCTGTATCTTCGCCCAGTTCTCTATTTCATTCGAAGGGATATTCTCTGTATAGCAGGTCACATCATTTGAGGTAAAGGCATTCGTTCCCTCAGCACCAATGGCAGCCATCAACTTATCGTACTCATTGGGAATGAAGTACTGGGCAGCCACCTGTGATACGCTGTCTATTTCATGATAAGCCTGTTTGCGGGCAAGGGAGTCAGTCATCAGACGATACTTCTCATAACGCTGCTCTATCTCTGCCAACAAAGGAGCCTCTGCCTGCACGTTATTTGTACCAAACTTATCAGTGCCCTTGAACATCAGGTGCTCCAGATAGTGAGCCAGTCCTGTTGTCTCTGCAGGATCGTTTTTCGAACCTGTACGCACAGCGATATAGGTCTGGATACGTGGTTTCTCTTTGTTGACGCTGAGATATACCTTCAGTCCGTTATCCAAAGTATAAATACGTGTTTTGGTCAAATCGCCATTGACGGTCTGATACTTGTAATCCTTTGCCTGCGCACTCAAGCCGAATGCGACAAGACAAGCCGTTAGAATAATTCTGAATTTCATTTTTACCTTAATATTATTATTTCTTAGTCTTCATAATCTATTTCATGATCGAGTTTCAGGATAAAGTCATCAAAGACATCCTGCTCGACATCGCCCATGGCAAATTCCTTCTCTGCATCCTTACGAATCTCGGCAATCCAGGCACGACGGGCTCGTACATAGTCCTCACGGATACGATCCATGGCAGCCTCCGTCAACTCATCCAATCCATAATAGTCGAGAATCATCCGATAGGTCCATGTCCACTGATACTCACGATAGTGGGAATTAATCTCATTGAAACGGTTCAGGATATCCTTCACGCTCTCGATATTACCGCTCTTGATGTCTTCCAACAGACGCTGTTCCTCAGAGTCAGGTAACAACAAACCCGACAGGTCGTTCCAGTTGCCAAGACCTATATCAGAGGTCGGTTTACCCAAGAAACCTTCCTTCACGGCACGCTTCAACACGGCACCCATATAGATACGTAAGGCGATATCGTAGTATTTGATACCCTTACGGAGAGAAGTAGCATTGATGATATACTCATGGTAATTATACGACGACACGTTATCACCACCTGCCTGACGCAAGGCTTCCAATATTTTCTTACCCTGCACAATCTCTCCAACGGTGAAAGGACTCAGCCAGTCGAAGTTGATGATACTCTTTCGGGAAGAAGCAGTACGCTTATCACGCTTAGGCCATTTCTTGATGTCACGATAAAGACCCACCGTTGTGATGTTACGTCCTGGCACGATATACATCGTGTCGCCATAAGCCATCAGATAGGCAAAAGGCAGACAACGCATGTCTGGATGGTTCATCAGTTTTCCGAAGCAGACCGAGAAAGCACCGATCTTTGCAGGCATCAGCACATAGGCACCACTCGCTGTCTTCGAACCACGCTCCAGTGTTCCATAGTGCATCGGACCCATCTTATAAGCATGATTCGAGAAATTCGTGTTCGAACCAGCATTATAGAAAGAGAACTCGCCACCAATCAGCAGACTCGACTTATGGTGAGAAGCAGAGAACGGTCCGCAGAATGCAGCACATGCCTCGCCGTTTGCCATAAACGAGTTGGCAAAGAAGACGCTCGCCTCAGCAGTGAATCCGTTGGTAATCTGACAAGCCTCACCCACGAAACAATCCTGCATCTTTACCGAATTGGTAATGGAACAGCCGTTCGAGATGATAGAGTTCTCACAGATAACACCAGTGCCGATATAGACGGAGGCATCCTTCGTACTCATGATGGTACAGTCGCTCAAGCGGGCAGCACCACTCACCTCACAATCGTCTTTGATGACCGTATTGGTAATTTCCTTGGTATTGATGATCTTCACACCATTGCCAATCGTACCACGTTCTGGCAATGTGAAGCGAATCTCCTCATTGATCAGTCTGGTGATATTGTCTTTCAGTGTCTTGTCTTTGAAGTGTTTCACCATAAAGGAAGCCAACTGAGAGTTCAGGTCATGGAAGAGAATCACATTACCATCACCCATCTCATTCAGTACAGACACGACGTGTCCCTCACCATAGGTGGCACCCTCTGTAGTCTCCAACGTACAGATATTAGAGATATAGCAGTCGTCACCGATGGTGTAGTTGTTGATGAAGTTGCCTATCTTCTCAATCAGGCAGTCGTTACCCACTGTGACGTTACGCAACGTAGCATCGTTGATACCTGCATGCTTGGTGAAACCCTTGGTCACCTCCACCTGCTTATCGAAGGAACCGAGACGAATGTCGCCATAGAATAATACACGATGGAAACCGTATGGCTTGAAAGTCTCAGCCACCATCACATGCTCCCAATTCTCTGCCCAGCAACTATTACGCTCGAGCACCTCAATCTCGTCTTGTGTCAAATGTCTATAATCTCTCATAAGTAATAATATGTGTTGTGTAAGTTTATTCTTCTACGTTATACAGGAAGTCGTTGTAAGGATACTTCTGTACATGAAGTTCACGTACCTTTTGATAAAGCACCTCACGCAACTCGTCGATATTCTCCTTATTCTTGGCCGAAATAAACAGCGGGGCGGTAGCATACTCACCTCTAACCTCTAACCTCTCACCTCTGACTTTCGCCATCCATGTCTTCTTCAAATCCTCCAACGAGATATTCTCCTTCGTCGGCTCCGTCAAGTCATCTTCGTCCTGTGGTGTCCATGTATAGGCATCAATCTTGTTGAATACCAGCATCGAAGGCTTGTCTGCACAGCCAAGGTCGGCCAGTGTCTTCTCTACCACCTTGATTTGATCTTCAAAATCAGGATGCGAGATGTCCACGACATGTACCAACAAGTCAGCCTCTCTCACCTCATCAAGTGTTGACTTGAAAGAATCGACCAAGTCAGTCGGTAACTTACGGATGAAGCCTACAGTGTCAGCCAATAGGAAAGGAAGATTGTCTATCACCATCTTGCGCACAGTGGTATCGAGGGTTGCAAAGAGTTTGTTCTCTGCAAACACCTCACTCTTAGCCAGAAGGTTCATCATTGTCGACTTACCCACGTTGGTATAGCCCACCAGTGCCACACGAATCAGTCTTCCTCGATTCTTGCGCTGTGTGGTTTTCTGCTTGTCAATCTCTGTCAAACGTTGTTTCAACAAGGTGATACGATGCAAGATGATACGGCGGTCCATCTCCAACTGTGTCTCACCAGGACCACGAAGACCTACGGAACCCTTTCCGCCACCACTACCAGAACCGCCGCCTTGGCGCTCCAAGTGCGTCCAGAGGCGTTGCAGACGAGGCAGCATATAACGGTATTGTGCCAACTCTACTTGCGTCTTCGCTTCGGCAGTCTGGGCACGCATGGCAAAGATATCGAGGATCAACGAGGTGCGATCGAGTATCTTCACCTTCAGTTCTGCCTCGATATTACGGATTTGTTTTGCAGATAGTTCATCGTCAAAAATGACCATACCTACAGGTTGTGTCTCACCTGTGGGATCATCGTCAGCGGCTTCTTCCTGCTGCTTGATATATTGTTTGATCTCATCGAGTTTACCCTTCCCCACATAAGTCACCTGACTCGGACCCTGTACCTTCTGCGTAAACCGCTTCACTGTAACGGCTCCAGCAGTATCAGCGAGGAACTCCAACTCGTCGAGATATTCCTTTGTCTTGGCTTCATCCTGCTCCTGAGTGATTAGTCCCACTAACACCGCAGTCTCTGCCTTGGCTTCGGAAATCACAAATTCTTTCATTCAATCATTATATTATAATGGGACAAAGATAATACAAAATTCCGAATTAGCAGAGAAAAATGTAAAAAAACGGAAACAATTTGCACTTTTTTCTTGAAATTATATTATCTTTGCCCTCACAAACAGACACAACTTAAATTTTTAACTTATGAGAGTAATTATCGAATCTGATTATCAGAAAATGTCGCAATGGGCTGCAGAGCACGTTATCGAGCGTATCAATGCTTTCCAGCCTACTAAGGAGAAACCCTTTGTTTTAGGTCTTCCCACCGGTTCATCCCCTGAGGGTATGTATGCTTGTTTGGTAAAAGCCAATAAAGAGGGGCGCGTGTCCTTTAAGAATGTCTTGACATTCAATATGGACGAGTATGTCAATCTGCCAGAGGAGCATCCTGAGAGTTATCACTCTTTCATGGCTCGCAACCTGTTCGACCATATCGACTGCCCCAAGGAGAACATCCACATCCTCAACGGCAATGCCAAGGATCTGGCTGCCGAGTGTGCTCATTATGAGGAGATGATTAAGGAGGCTGGCGGTATCGACCTCTTCATCGGAGGTATCGGGCCTGATGGACATATCGCTTTCAACGAGCCTTATTCTTCTCTGACAAGCCGTACTCGTGTGAAGACGCTGACGACTGATACGATCATTGCCAACTCTCGTTTCTTCGACAATGACGTCAACAAGGTGCCTAAGTTGGCACTGACTGTTGGTGTAGGCACTGTAATGGATGCCCGCGAGGTGATGATTCTCGTTAATGGCCATCATAAGGCACGTGCCCTGAAAGCCGCTATTGAGGGTGCTGTTACTCATGAGTGGACCATCTCTGCGCTTCAGATGCACCAGCATGGCATCATCGTTGCCGACGAGCCCGCTACTGATGAATTGAAGGTAGCCACCTACAAATACTTCAAGGATATCGAGAAGGACAATCTGCTTTAAGTCCCTCTACCCCATAAACAGGAAACTTCCAGCCGAATGGTTGGAAGTTTTTTTTGATAGACCTAAAGTTCTTATGTAAAAGATATTTACCAAATTTTATGTTCGGATTTTTAATGCTTCTAGAAAATCTGAAGGCTGAAAAACGATATTTTTTACCTATCAAAGCGTTTGTATATGACTTTCATGGAGAAAGTAGGCACCTTTCCACCCGTTTGCTACGTGCAAACGACCCGTTTGAAGGCACCTTTCTATTCGAAAGATAGGGGCAAAACAGGGCCTTTCCAGCACTTTTTGTCCTTATTTTCATGGATAAAATCGTCCCGAAAATAGATAAGTCGTTATCATTCAAACGATTACCATAACCCTTCCTGTTTCGCGTATTTGCAACCGATTCCAAACGAAATTGAAAAAAGTCCCTTCTTTAGAGGCACTTTATCAAAATAATTCATAAGAACACCACAAACAATACATCAACTTTTTCTCCGTTTTATTTGCATTTTTGCTCACTTCTTTGTACCTTCGCACCCACAAATACTAAAACATAAATAGGATTATGAAGAAAATCATCCAGAAAAAGAAGCGTGCCATTGGTTGCTTAACGATGGCAGTGGTGACTGCTCTGCTGACAGGATGCAGCACGGCACCGGACATTGAGAAGCAGGTGGACGAACTCTATAGTAAGATGCCACAGGAAGAGCGCATCGCACAACTGAAAAGTATGTATATGGACGACCTGTTCAACGAGCAGGGACAGTTGGATACGGCGAAGTGCAAGGAACTGATTCCCTACGGCATCGGACACTTCTCGCAGTTTGCCCTGCAGAAGCCAAGAGACCCGAACGAACTGCGCGACCGCGTGGCTGCCGTACAGGACTGGTTGAAGAAGAACACGCCGAACGGTATCCCTGCCCTGATGCACGAAGAGGTGCTCTCAGGTATCAATACCTTAGGGTCGACCATCTATCCGCAACAGATCGGACAGGCATGCTCGTTTAACACGGAACTGGCTGAACTGAAGACCGTACAGACGAGTACACAGATGAGGAAGATGGGCGGTATCCTCGCCCTCTCACCGATGGTCGACGTCTGTCGCATCCCCTCGTTCAACCGTCTGGAAGAGTCGTATGGTGAGGACGGCTACCTGTCGGCAGCGATGGGTGTCGCCTTCGTGAAAGGCTTGCAGCAAGGCGATCTGAAGAAAGGTGTGGGTGCCTGTTCGAAGCACTACCTCGGCTATGGCGGCGGTGGTGATACCGAAGAGAAAGAGATGATGGAGGAAATCCTGATGCCCCACGAAACGATGATCCGTCTGGCAGGCAGCAAGTGTGTGATGCCCGGCTACCATGATGTTCATGGTACCAGGTGCGTTGCCAACAGTGAGATATTGCAGGACATCCTGCGCGGCTATCTCGGCTTCGACGGTATGGTGGTGAGCGACTATACCGCCATCGACCAGATACCCAACCTCGACGACGTGGTGAAGAAGGCAGCAGCAGCCATCAACAACGGTAATGATGTGGACTTCCCCTTCGGTGCCAACTACCAGCACTTGCAGAAGGCAATAGACCAAGGACTGGTGAAGCCCGAGGTACTGGAGCGTGCCGTGAAGAACGTGCTGCGTTATAAGTTCCGCGCCGGACTCTTCGACAAGGATGCCTACCTCTACTCTACCGAGAAAATCACCCTCGACACGAAAGAGGAGCGCCAGACAGCCTATGATATCGCCACACAGTCTATCGTACTGTTGGAAAACAATGGTGTACTGCCGCTGAAGGATGTCAAGAACATCCTGCTCACCGGTCCTAATGCCAATTCCATCTGGGCAATGTGCGGCGACTATACCTATCCCGCTATGTCGTACTTCTGGAAGAAGACTGACTATACCTCGAAGGATCCCCATATCGTGAAACTGCTGGAGGGTATGACCGAGCACAAGCCCGAGGGAGTAAACATCCTCTATTCGCGTGGTTGCGACTGGACGGAAGAGATCGAGACGAAATACGGAGAACTCGGTGACGAGCGCGCCTGGGAGTACGAGATACTGCATCGCAAGGTGGATTCCGGTGAGAAGGCCGACAAGGCAGAAGCCCTCGCCATGGCGAAGGATGCCGACGTGATTATTGCTGCCGTCGGTGAGAACGTGATGCTTTGCGGTGAGAACCGTGACCGTCTGACACTGCGCCTGCCGGGTAAACAGGAACAGTATGTCGAGGAACTGATTAAGACGGGCAAGCCCGTCGTACTGGTGATGTTCGGTGGCAGGGCACAGATTGTTTCCGGACTCGCTGAGAAGTGTGCCGCCGTTATCCAGGCATGGTATCCGGGTGAGGAAGGTGGTAATGCCGTTGCCGACATCCTTTACGGTAAGGTATCACCCTCCGCCAAACTGTCCGTCAGTTATCCGAATACGGAAATCAACGAACCTATCTGCTACAACTCTCTCACCACTCACCCCTCACCTCTCACCTCTAAAATCCAATGGCCCTTCGGTTACGGTCTGAGTTATACCACCTTCGAATACAGCAACCTGAAGGTGGCCAAAGAGGCTTCTACTGCCGACCAGAGCATCGACGTCTCGTTTGAGGTGAAGAACACGGGTAAGGTAGCAGCCGACGAGATAGCACAGATATACCTCTCACCAACCGACGAGCAGCAGCAGATACGCCCCATCCAGTTGCAAGGCTTTGCCCGCGTATCGCTGAAGCCCGGCGAGAGCAAGACGGTGAAGGTGAAACTCTATACCGAGCAGTTTGGCTTCTACAGCAACGAGGGGCAGCGCCAATGGAACATCCGTCCGGGTCAGTTCATCGTGAAGGTGGGTGCCTCATCGGCGGACATCAAACTGCAAGAGACGGTAACGCTGAAGGGCGAACACGTCATCAAACCACTGAGAGACTATTATTTCTCAGAGAGTACAATACAATAAGTGGAATCATCAAAAAAGAAAACAACCATGGGAATAGTAATAGGTATTGACGTAGGTATCTCAACCACAAAGATAGTAGGACTGCGCGACAAACGCGTCGTTTCCCCTATCCGTATCACAGCAGCCGATCAGGTGACATCCCTCTACGGAGCCTTCGGCAAGTATCTGCACGACAACAAGATTGCTTTGGGCGATGTGGAACAGGTGATGGTGACTGGCGTAGGTTCCGCCTATATCGATGAGCCTGTCTATGGCATCCCGACCCAGAAGGTCGATGAGTTTATCGCCGACGGCCTTGGTGCCCGTTTTGAGTCAGGACTGACCAAGGCGATTGTGGTATCGATGGGAACGGGAACGAGTTTCGTACAGTGTGACGGTGATGACATCCGACATATCGGAGGTCTTGGTATTGGAGGCGGTACTTTGAACGGACTTGCCCGTGTGATGTTGAATACCCGCGATCCGAAACAGATACAGAGTCTTGCCATGCAGGGGGACATTCATAATATCAACCTCTTGATTGGCGATATCTCCACCCATCCGCTGCCCGGACTACCTATGGACGCTACGGCATCGCTGTTCTCGAAGGCACAGTATGACGCCCCGAAAGAGGATGTGGCATTGGGTATTATCGTGATGGTATTACAGACCATCGGTTCTGCAGCTATCCTCTCCGCACTGAACTCAGGCATCAAGGACTTCGTACTGATTGGTAACCTGACACTCTATCCCCAGTGCAAGGAAGTATATCCGATGCTGGAGAAACTCTACGGCGTACATTTCCATGTACCTAAGTACTCGGAGTTCTGTACCGCCATCGGTGCCGCACTGAGTTATAAGAAGCTAGAGGTGAGAAGCTAGAGGTGAGAAGCTAGAAGCACCGCTACGATTCGTGGCGGTGCTTATCGAATTTATGGAGGAAGTAGTTAAAAGCCTCCAGACCTAATAGCACCATCACCGTACAGCCTGTAGCGAGGATATACATACCACCACCGCAAGCCAGTCCGATGGCTGCCGTCACCCACAAGCCTGCTGCCGTAGTCAGTCCACTCACCATATTCTCTGCCTTACGGAAAATAATCGTTCCCGCACCGATGAAACCGATGCCGCTGACCACCTGTGCCGCCACACGTGATACATCCCAGCGAGAGGTCATGCCTTCCATCTGGACATCACTGAAACCGTAAGCCGACACGATCATAAACAAAGCGGAGCCCAGCGCAACAAGGAAATGCGTGCGGAATCCCGCTTCCTTGGCACGATATTCACGTTCCAGTCCTATCAGCCCTCCCAAGAGTGCTGCACATAAAATACGCAACAGAAATTCTATTTCCATAGTTAAAAGGTGTTTATTGCCTGCAAAGATAATGTTTTTTTTCGTATCTTTGCAAAAATTACAACTAAAAAGAAAAATTATGTTTGGATTAGGAACGGCTGAGATTCTCGTCATTGCTCTCATTATCTTGTTACTGTTCGGTGGCAGGAAGATTCCAGAACTCATGAAAGGACTGGGTAAGGGCGTAAAGAGCTTCAAAGACGGCATGAAAGAAGTCGAAAAAGATGTCGATATCAACGACGAGAAGAAGGAAGAAATAAAGCAGGAATGAGTGAACCGCTGACGTTCTGGGACCATCTGGACGAACTGCGCGGCACGATATTCCGAATAATATGTGCCGTCGTCCTTTTCGGCATCGTCGCCTTTCTGCTGAAAGACGAGTTGTTTTCCATCGTACTGGCTCCCCGTTCGAGTGACTTTATCACTTATCGCCTATTAGGGGTGGACGACTTCAGCATCCATCTGATGAACATCGGACTGACGGAACAGTTCATGATTCACATGAAAACGGCGATCTATGCAGGACTACTCGTTGCCTCGCCCTATGTATTATACGAACTCTTCCGCTTTGTGTCACCCGGACTCTACGAGAACGAACGGCACTATGCCGTATGGATTGTGGGAGCCGCCTATCTGATGTTCATCATCGGTACACTGGCAAACTACTTCATCGTATTCCCGTTTACCGTCCGCTTCCTCGGCACCTATCAGGTAAGCCCTGATGTTGCCAATATGCTGACGCTCCAGTCGTACATCGATACCCTGCTCGGAATGAGTCTGGTGATGGGAGTGGTCTTCGAACTGCCCGTCGTCTGTGCACTGATGGGACGCATGGGACTAATCAACGGCAAGATGATGACGAACTACCGACGTCATGCTCTGGTAGCGATACTGATTGTGGCAGCCATCATCACCCCGACGACCGACGCGTTTACGCTCTTTGTCGTGGCACTGCCTATCTACCTGCTCTATGAACTGAGCATCCTCATCGTGAGGATGGAAAGATTGAAGAATTGAAACTAAACTATACAATATGCTAAGAAAAATCCGTATCATACTGGCTGCGGTGATGTTTATCGGCATCACGTGGCTGTTTATGGACTTCACAGGGACAGCACACCACTGGTTCAGTTGGATGCCTAAACTGCAACTGATAGAGGCAATACTGGCGGGCAGTGCTGTGGTGGTTATCCTACTGACAGTACTGACACTCGTCTTCGGACGTATCTACTGTTCAGTCATCTGTCCACTGGGTATCCTACAGGACATCTTCGGATGGTTCGGTAAGAAGAGGAAGAAGAACCGTTATACATCCTCGAAGGAGAAGAAATGGCTGCGATACCCAGTACTCGTATTATTCATCGTTGCCCACTTGGTTGGTATCGGCACGCTGTTTCAGTTGCTGGCTCCCTATTCCACTTTCGGAATCATCGCCAACAACCTGTTGCAACCTGTCTGGCAGGCAGGTAACAATGTGCTGGCAAGCATTGCCGAGCACTACGACAGTTATGCATTCTATCATAGCGACATCTGGATGCGTTCCATCACGTCGTTAATCATTGCCGCAGTGATACTTATCATCCTGGCTATCCTTGCCTATCGCAATGGTCGTACCTACTGTAACACCATCTGTCCTGTGGGTACGCTTCTCAGTTTCCTCAGCCGTTATTCGTTCCTGAGAATCCAGTTCGACGTGGAGAAATGTAAGAACTGCTCGCTCTGTTCGAAGAACTGTAAGGCTGCTTGCATCGACTATAAGACGCACACCGTCGACACTACACGCTGTGTGGTCTGCGGCAACTGTATCGAGAGTTGTAAGTTTGGGGCACTGAAGTATGCTAGAGCCTCTAGAATATCTAGTAAATTTAGTGATTCTAGTAATTCTAGCGTTGACACCAGCAAGCGTTCCTTCCTCGTCACCTCTGCCCTACTCACCACAGCCGCCTTGGCACAACAGAAAGAGAAGATGATGGATGGTGGACTGGCAGAGATACAAGACAAGGTGGCACCCGAGCGACAGACACCATTGACACCACCGGGTTCCCTTTCTGCCCAGAATATGGCGCGCAACTGTACGGGTTGTCAACTCTGTATCTCGGAATGTCCCAATCAGGTGTTGCGTCCTTCTAACGACTGGCTCCACCTGTTGCAACCAGTAATGTCGTACGAACTGGGCTACTGTCGTCCAGAGTGTACGCACTGCTCTGAGGTATGTCCTGCCGGTGCCATCAAACCCATCCGTCATGAGGATAAGGCATCGACGCAGATTGGTCATGCCGTATGGGTGAAGAAGAATTGTATTCCACTAACCGACGGCGTAGAGTGCGGCAACTGTGCTCGTCACTGTCCTGTAGGTGCTATCGAGATGGTACCCAGCAACCCTGACGATGAGGAATCACCATACGTTCCCGCTGTCAACGAGGCTCGTTGTATCGGTTGCGGTGCCTGTGAATACCTGTGTCCGGCACGTCCGTTCTCTGCCATCTATGTAGAGGGACATGAGGTGCATAAGGAAGTGTAAAGAATTGCATTATAACGATATAACGTAATAACGTGATAACGAAAAAAGATATAATGACGATGAAGAAAGATATATCAAGAAGGAACTTCCTCAAGATACTGGGTGGCGGAGCATTGACCACCGCTGCTGTCATGACGGGCTGTAAGTCGAAGACGGAGAGTAAGGCTGTCAGTGAATATACAAAACAGGTAGAGCCACCCATCGGTAAAATGACCTATCGTGTCAATCCCAAGACAAAGGAAAAGGTATCCCTTTTGGGTTATGGTATGATGCGTCTGCCGTCGAAGACGGAGAATCAGGACGACTATGATCAGGAGATGATCAACAAACAGATAGACTATGCCATTGAGCACGGTCTGAACTACATAGATACAAGTCCCGTCTACTGTCAAGGTAAGTCGGAGACATGTACAGGTATCGCACTCAGTCGCCACAAGCGCTCCGAGTATTTCATTGCCACGAAATTGTCGAACTTCAACCCTGCCACCCAGACTCGTGAGGCAAGTATAGCAATGTATCAGAACTCACTAAAAGAGTTACAGGTAGACTATATCGACTACTACCTGTTGCACGCCATCGGCGGTGGTATGGATGAGTTCAACCGACGTTATGTGGACAATGGGATGATGGATTACCTGATGAAAGAGCGCGAGGCAGGACGTATCCGCAACCTCGGCTTCTCCTTCCACGGAAAGAAAGAGGTGTTTGACGAGGTGCTGGCGATGAACGACAAGTACCACTGGGACTTCGTACAGATAGAACTCAACTACCTGGATTGGAACTTTGCTGACGAGATCAACGACCGCAACGTGGATGCGAGTTACCTGTATGCCGAGTTGCAGAAATACGGTATCCCTGCCGTTATCATGGAACCACTATTAGGTGGTCGACTGTCTAACCTGCCACAGTATCTTGCCACCGAACTGAAGAGCAAGGCACCCGAACGCAGTGTTGCCTCTTGGGCATTTCGTTATGCAGGAACTCCCGAAGGCGTCCTCACCGTACTCAGTGGTATGACCTATATGGAGCATCTGAAGGACAACCTGCTCTCCTACTGTCCGTTGGTACCGCTGACCGAGCAAGAACAGGAATACCTACATAAAGACATCGCAGAGAAGATTGTAGGTTTGGAGAATATTCCTTGCAACGACTGTAAGTACTGTATGCCTTGTCCTTATGGTATCGATATCCCTGCCATCTTCGTACATTATAATAAATGTAAGAACGAAGGTACACTACCCCGTCTGAAGATGGATGACGAATACGTCAAATTGCGTCGTAACTACCTCATCGGACTCGACCGTGCCGTACCTCGTCTGCGACAAGCCGACCACTGCATCCAGTGTGGACAGTGCGTATCGCATTGTCCGCAGAATATCCGCATCCCTCAAGAACTGCAGAAGATCAGCGATTTCGTGGAGGCACTGAGGCAAAATAAGATAGAAGAAACACCTGCTGAGGGATAGGCAACGCTTTGCGCAAAGCGTTGCGCTAAGTTTTTTGAATAAAACTGTTGACTAACAGCCCTACATTGTTTACCTTTGTAGTGCTAAAATCAACACAAATTATATATATAAATGACTTTTGATGTTAGATTAAAGCCACCAACTTGTGAAAGTCGGTGGCTTTATTTTTTGTTGGGGTACCCGGACTCGAACCAGGAAAGGCAGGACCAGAATCTGCAGTGTTACCATTACACCATACCCCAATTCTCTAAATGCGGTGCAATGTCAGTGCAAACCGAATGCAGAAAACTCGCTTTCTGCTGAGGTGCAACCTGACATCGCAGGCGGAATTAAAATTCCGGCTGCAAAGGTACTGCTTTTTTCGAAAAGAGCAAAAAAAATCGGATATTTTTTATAAAAAACCGCAAAAAAAACACTTTCATGTTCGTTTTGTCAAGAATTAGACTTATCTTTGTGGCTTAAATAACACATTATTATATTAAATGGAACAATCAACACAATTAGTTGAAAGCATTACAAAAGGAATCCAAGAGAAGAAAGGCTCCAATATCGTGATTGCCGACTTGAAAGGCATCGACGGGGCTATATGCCACTATTTCATTATATGTCAAGGTAATTCCCCTGCACAGGTGGAAGCCATCACTGAGTCTGTAGGTGAGTTTGCACGCAAGGAACTGCAAGAGAAACCCACTGCCGTTGCCGGACTGGAGAACGCCCAATGGGTAGCGATGGACTATACAGACGTGATGGTGCATATCTTTCTGCCCGACTTCCGTGAGTATTATGACTTAGAGCATCTCTGGGATGATGCCACACTAACCCATATTCCTGACCTTGATTAGAATTGAAGTAATCGACCTTGGTCGCTTTGACCTTGGTCAAAGAATTAAAAGGTTGAAAAATTGAAGTATGAGACGATGAACAAGAAACAAAACAATAATGACCCTAAGATGAATATGCCCAAGTTCAATATGAACTGGATCTATATTCTGGCAATTGTTGCCTTGGGTGTACTCTATTTCACTCAGGGTAATGAGAACTCAAGCGTACAGACCACGACGCCGTACAGTAATTTCAAAACATGGGTCATGAAGGGCTATGCCTCTAAGATTGTGGTCAACAAGAACTCCAACACACTGGTGATGTATGTGAAGCCTGAACATATCCGTGATGTGTTCCATCAGGGTGTGAAGAACACAGGCAAAGACCCGAGTGTCGCTGTAGAGTTCGGTTCCGTTGACCAGGTAGAGCAGTTTATCAATCAGGCTCGTGAACAAAAGAAGTTCACTGGTGAACTTGCCTATGACAACCGTCGTGAGAGTGAGTTCATGAACTCGCTGATTATGAACGTGCTATTCTTCGGAGCCATCATCTTAGTATGGATCTTCATCATGCGCCGCATGGGTGGCGGAGGCATGGGTGGCGGAGGCGGCATCTTCAGTGTCGGCAAGTCGAAGGCACAGATGTATGAGAAAGGAGCCTCCTTAGGTATCACCTTCAAGGATGTGGCTGGTCAGGCTGGTGCCAAACAAGAGATGCAGGAGATTGTGGACTTCCTGAAGAACCCACAGAAATATACGGACTTAGGTGGTAAGATTCCCAAGGGTGCCCTGTTGGTAGGTCCTCCGGGAACAGGTAAGACACTGCTTGCCAAGGCGGTGGCTGGTGAGGCTGGCGTACCTTTCTTCTCCATGAGTGGTTCCGACTTTGTCGAGATGTTTGTGGGTGTAGGTGCCAGTCGTGTTCGTGACCTGTTTAATCAGGCGAAGTCAAAAGCCCCTTGTATCATCTTCATCGATGAGATTGATGCCGTTGGTCGTGCCCGTTCAAAGAACCCTGCTATGGGAGGTAATGACGAGCGTGAGAATACGCTGAATGCCCTGTTGACAGAGATGGATGGCTTCGGAACGAATAGCGGTATCATCACATTGGCTGCTACTAACCGTGCAGATATGTTGGACTCTGCTCTTCTGCGTGCAGGACGTTTCGACCGTCAGATACATGTAGACCTTCCCGACCTCAACGAGCGTAAGGAAGTATTCCAAGTACACCTGAAACCTTTGAAACTCGACGATAGTGTAGATGTAGATTTCCTCGCCCGTCAGACGCCAGGATTCTCTGGTGCCGATATCGCCAATGTATGTAATGAGGCTGCACTGATTGCCGCCCGTTATAATCGTGAGAAGGTAGGTAAACAAGACTTCTTGGATGCCGTTGACCGTATCATTGGTGGTCTGGAGAAGAAGACGAAGGTAATGACAGAGTCGGAGAAGCGCAGTATTGCCATTCACGAGGCTGGTCATGCTACTATCTCATGGTTTACGGAGTTTGCCAACCCGCTCGTAAAAGTGTCTATCGTACCTCGCGGACAGGCATTAGGTGCTGCCTGGTATCTGCCCGAGGAGCGTGTCTTGCAAACCAAAGAAGCCATGCTCGACGAGATGTGTTCTCTGTTAGGTGGACGTGCCGCTGAGGAACTCTTCATCGGACATATCTCTACTGGAGCGATGAATGATTTGGAGCGTACCACCAAACAGGCATACGGAATGATTGCCTATGCCGGTATGAGTGATAAACTGCCCAATATCTGCTACTATAACAATAACGAATATTCCTTCCAGCGTCCTTACTCAGAAACCACTGCCAAGGTGATGGATGATGAGGTGCTGAAGATGATCAATGAGCAGTACGAGCGTGCCAAGCAGATCCTGACAGAGCATAAAGAAGGACATGCGAAACTGGCTCAGTTGTTGATTGACCGTGAAGTCATCTTTGCCGATGATGTAGAAGAAATCTTCGGTAAGCGTCCATGGACCAGTCGTGCCGAGGAACTATTGGAGGCACAACAGCGTGCTGAGGCAGAACGCATGGCAGAAGAAAGAGCCAGAGAACTGGGATTAACAGACAGTTCAGAGAACTCTGAGAATCCAGATAATTCAGAAAACTCAGATAGTTCGGAGAATTCCGATCCTAAAGAATAAGCCAATGAAGAACTTTATCGTCAGAACCATTACAGGTATCATCTTCGTGGCAGCCATCGTTGCCAGTTTCCTGCGCCCAGAAGCGATGGTACTGCTATTCTCTATCGTGACAGGACTAACCATCTGGGAGTTTACAGGATTAGTGAATGAACGCCCAGGAGTGACTATCAACCGTTTCATTTCTACCGTCGCAGGTGTCTATTTCTTCTTTGCGATGACCTACTATTGCAGCGACATCTACGGAGGTACTGCCAAATCGGTGGTATTCATTCCCTATCTGATTACGATTATCTACCTGTTGGTGGCTGAACTGTATCTCAAACAAGCCGACCCCATCAACAACTGGGCATACACGATGCTCGCACAGATGTATATCGCCCTACCCTTCTCACTGCTGAACGTGCTTGCCTTTACGACGGCACCAGAGGGCATCGTAGTCTTTAACCCCGTACTTCCCTTGTCCGTCTTCATCTTCCTCTGGATGAACGATACGGGTGCTTATTGTATCGGTTCGTTGATTGGAAAACATAAACTCTTCCCCCGTATCTCGCCTAAGAAGTCGTGGGAAGGCAGTATCGGCGGAGCCATTGTCGTATTACTGGTGGCCTACGGCATCAATATCTTAGACAACGGCAATTATACCTATCTCATGGATGCTGGTTTGAAACCCTGTGGCATGTTGTCGATGGAAGAATGGCTGGGACTTGGTTTAGTCGTTGTCATCTTCGGCACATGGGGCGACTTGGTAGAAAGTCTGTTCAAGCGTGTCCTCGGTATCAAGGACAGCGGTAGCATCCTGCCAGGACATGGTGGTATGCTCGATCGTTTTGATTCCTCACTCCTCGCTATTCCAGCCGCCGTCGTTTACCTCTATACGATATCATTATTCTAATTCACAAAAACTAAAAACAATGAAGAAACTAGTATCCGTTATCCTACTAACCATTGGCATGACGCTTACAGCCAACGCCAAAGATCCTGTCAAGCAATACGGACAATTACAAGTCAAGGGCTCACAACTCTGTGATAAGAAAGGTAATCCCGTCATCCTTCGAGGTGTCAGCCTCGGTTGGCACAACCTTTGGCCCCGCTTCTATAATGACAAGGTCGTCAAGACGTTGAAAGAGGATTGGAACTGCAGTGTGGTACGTGCTGCTATGGGCATCATGATTGAGGATAACTATTTAGAGAATCCCACCTATGCCATGCAGTGTATGACACCCGTCATCGAGTCCGCCATCAAGAATAATGTCTATATCATCATCGACTGGCATACCCACCAGATGAAGACAGCAGAAGCCAAGAAGTTCTTCGGCGAGATGGCGAAGAAATACGGAAAGCATCCGCATATCATCTATGAGATATACAACGAGCCCGTAGAGGACACTTGGGCTGACCTGAAATTATACGCTTTAGAGATTATTGCCGAGATTCGCAAATACGATCCCAATAATGTCATACTGGTGGGCTGTCCTCATTGGGATCAGGACATCCATCTTGTAGCCGAGAGTCCTTTAGTAGGCATCAAGAATATCATGTACACGGTTCATTTCTATGCTGCCACTCATGGCGACTACCTGCGTAACCGTATGGAGGCTGCTGTCCAGAAGGGCATTCCCGTCTTCATCTCAGAGAGTGGCGCCACAGAGGCTTCTGGCGATGGAAAGATTGACGCAGAGAGTGAAGAGCAATGGATTCAGTTGTGTGAGCGTTTAGGTATCAGTTGGCTCTGCTGGTCACTCAGCGATAAGAACGAGAGCAGTTCCATGCTTCTTCCCCGTGCTACTGCCACAGGTCCTTGGGCAGACGATGTCATCAAGGTATATGGCAAACTCGTCAAGAACCTGCTTTGGAAATACAACAAATAAGAGATCATAGAGTAATAGTAAAAGGAGCCTCAACGGCTCCTTTTTTTTTGATTATATTCTTTAAGGTTGAGTAGTTAGGTGCCGCCTATCGGGTCGATACCCCCAAGCAAACGGGTCGATAGGTACGGGCTATCCATGCGATAGGTGCCGCCTATCTCATAGA
>JBGVBD010000182.1:0-12073 GCA_045225255.1 Prevotella sp.
GTCGAGCGTGAGATATTCAAGGGCTATGGTACGCTGTATGCGGTTGTTGACAAGAAGTACAAGCCTGCGAGTGGTTTGTCGAAGGCGATGGGTGGAATGACGAAGTCGCTTGGTGATGTCACGAAGTCGCTTGGTGGTATAGCAGACTCTCTGAAGGAGCATTCGAAGACGATAGGTATTGTGGCAGGAGTCATCGTTGCTGTCTTCCTTGGCTGGAAATTCCTTAGCACGGTTGATTTCAGTTCTTCCTCTGTGTCTGACGACAGTGCAGTTGCAGATACGACACTTGTAAAGGAAGGTGAAGATGCCGTGCAGGCGACCGTTGAGAAACAGAAATTCTCCAACAAGGTGTTGGGTGACTATCTCTATACAGGACCTGTCAATGCGGCAGGCAATCCTGACGGAAAGGGAGAGGCTGTCTTCCTCGACAAGAATGGTAAGCCCGAGGCCAGAACCTATAAAGGCGACTTCGTGAATGGTGTCTTTGAGTCGGACTATGCTGAGTATGTCTTCTATGGTGACACCTATTCCGGTTCGTTCAAGAGCAACTACTACGACAAGGGCACGTTACGTCTGGCTGATTCTGGCGAGTATTTCGAAGGCTACTTCTCAAAAGGTCAGCCCCACACTGGCACATGGTTTAACAAGCAAGGAAAAGTGCTGGAGAAGATAGGCCAGTAATAATATAATAAGGTACAGGTACATTAATAATTAAAAATTATACATTAAATATGAAGAAGTTTTTAAAGATATTAGTATTGATAGTTGCCGAGATAGCGGCATTGTTCGTGGCATACCAAATCCAGCAAGCTATCGAATGGCGTGACCTGGATGATTATGACTATTACGAGTATGAGAAAGTCAGGAAGTATGAGGTAAGGGAATACTACAAGTCTGATTTTGACTACGATTCCCCGAGGAGAAAGGCCGTTTATTATCTTCCTGAAAACAGAATCGTGAGGGAGTGGGACATCACTGGCATGGACAGGGAGGTGCTGAATGAAAACATGAATGGCTATGCCATCATTGACGATGGTCATGAGGCAAACCTCTTCGGACCTGATGGCAACCCCGTGTTCAAGGAAGATTTCAAGGATGGTCTCTTTACGTTTGTCCATCATGACCAGTTAATCACCAATCGTATGAACGGAGAATACTATGACCTTCAGGGACAGCCTGTGAGCAATTTCTATACGCTTATTGACAGGCTTGACTACAAAAACCCCGATGCCTTGAATCTTTCTATCTTTGCCTTCTTCATCATAGTGACGTTCTTACTTTGGTATTTCCTGCTATGGAGAAAGAAGAAAAGTTTGCGATAAAAAATTATGTAATAACTAAAAACAATTTCAATGATGAAAAAGACATTAATGCTGTTGACATTGGCACTGTTGCCCATGCTGGCAAGTGCCAAGGCACATACCATTAAGATTGGCGACATTTGGTACATCGTGATGACTCATAACCGTACCTGTTGGGTGACCTCTGTTCCCGATGAAGAGTATGCAGGCGATATTGTCATTCCCGCTACAATTGACGTTGAAGGCTACACTTTCAAGGTCACGCAAATCAACATGATAGCGTTTGCCGGTTTTAAGAAGGTGACCTCGGTTGTCATTCCTGAAGGAGTGACGAAGATAGGGATGTCGGCGTTTGATGGCTGTACGGGCTTGCAGCGCGTTCATCTGCCAAGTACCCTTCAGGAAATGCAGGACTGTGCTTTCATGTCGTGTCCCAACTTGAAGGAAATCCGTTGTGATGCTGTCACGGTTCCTAAAACAGGGTCGGGTGTTTTTGACAAGACTCCGGTAAGCAGAATCACCCTCATTGTACCGTCTTCAGCTGCTTCAGCATACAAAGCATCTCCAGTATGGAAACGCTTTGTCTTTGGGAAATGACCAAGTGCGTTTCTCTCTCATGATGACTAAGTATTTAGAATGACTATGAAACAACGAATCATATTATCTGTTATCGCTCTCACCCTGCTGACTACGTCTGCATGGGCACAGACGGAGAAGGTGACGCGAACCCATAAGAGTGAGAAACGTCAGACAGTCAAGAAGAATACTAATACTCAGTCCCTATGCCCCGATAGCCATCATCCGCATGCTATTGACATGGGGCTGGGATCAGGTACAAAATGGTCGTGCATGAATGTGGATGCCACGAAACCTGAGGCTTATGGCAGTCTGTTTGCATGGGGTGAGACCAAGGAGAAAGCCAAAGGGTCATGGAGCAACTACATCCACTGTGACGGTGACGAGAAGACCTGTCATGACATTGGTCGTGACATCAGCGGTACAAGATACGATGTAGCACATGTGAAATGGGGTGGTGACTGGAAGATGCCGACAATGGAACAAATGACAGAGTTATATTTCTCTTGCACAATGAAGTGGACAACCCTCAACGGAGTGAATGGTTATATGTTCACCAGCGACATTAACGGCAACAGCCTTTTTTTCCCTGCTGCTCTCGAGGGTCCCTTCAATACTCGGTTCGGTGCCTATTGGCTTTCCTCGCTTGAGGCGACAAATTCGCGTCGTGCCAATATATTATTCTTCGAACAGTATGACGCAGACACAAAGTCCAGTAGTCGTTGTAATAGTATAAGTGTCCGCCCCGTTATCGGGAAGTAAATACAAGATTAACATGCAGGGCGAGATAGTGGAGAAACAAGAAGAACATTTAATTATATCGACACAATGAAGAAACTACTATTATCCTTCGTATTGCTGACTGCGAGCATGATATGCTTTGCGCAGTCAATCGATGAGTTGCAGAAGAAAGCGCAGCGTGGTGATGCACATTCACAATATCTTTTGGCTAACCGATATTACAATGGTAATGGCGTTCCAAAAGATCTTACTAAGGCTCTCTCTTGGTACACCCAGGCGGCTAATAATGGAGATGCCAATTGTTTGTTGTATGTCGCAAACATGTATTATAATGGTGAAGGAACAGCACAAAACTATGCCGATGCGATGAAGTGGTATAGAATGGCAGCAGACAAGGGCAGTGGTTCCGCTATGAATCAGATAGGGCTCCTGTATGATAATGGAAATGGTGTTAGCCAGGACTATACCGAAGCCATGCGTTGGTATAAGAAGGCAGCAGAAAAGGATGTCCCTGTTGCATATTCCAATATAGGAAATTTGTATAAGGATGGACATGGTGTCACTCAGGACTATGCCGAAGCGATGAAGTGGTATAGAATGGCAGCAGACCGGGGGAATGGAAATGGTATGAATCAGATAGGCAGTTTATATTATAATGGCTATGGTGTTACTCAGGACTATGCCGAAGCGATGCGATGGTATAAGAAGGCTGCAGAGAAAGGCGTTCCTGTAGCATATTCCAATATTGGGAATCTGTATTACAATGGATATGGTGTTACTCAGGATTACGTCGAAGCAATGAAGTGGTATCGAAAAGCCGCAGACAAGGGATATGCAGTTGGAATGAATTGGGTTGGCATGCTGTATTTAAAAGGACAAGGTGTCACTAAGGATTACGCTGAGGCATTAAACTGGTTTAGACAGGCAGAGGCTAAAGGTTATGTTTCTGCTATTAATAATTTGGGTTATATGTATGAGCAAGGTAATGGTGTCCCTCAGGATTACCAGAAAGCATTTGAGTATTATAGCAAGGCAGCAAATAAAGGAGACATATTTTCCAAAGGTCATTTAGGTGAGATGTACTATAATGGCTGGTATGTCACTAAGGACTACAACAAAGCCTTTGCTCTCTTGAAGGAAGCAGCTGAAGCGAAGAATAATCCTTCCCCCCGTGCTATGCGTTTGCTTGCAGCCTGCTACCGTTATGGCTTAGGCACATCCGTAGATGCTGAGAAAGACAAATATTGGTTAGAGAAAGCTGCGGAGAAAAAGGATGAAAAGGCCATGGCGGTGATGGGCTTTGATTGATTAAGAGATAAGAACGTAAGGCTATATGAAACAACGAATCATATTATCAGTTCTCGCCCTCGCCCTGCTGACCCCGTCAGCATGGGCGCAGACGGAAAAAGTGACGCGCCAGTCGCAACAGACACTGAACCCTAGTAATAAGGCATCGGGGCCAAAAAGAACATGGTGTGGTTTTAGTTCATCTATTGATGAAGGCATGATTAAGGTACGGGATAGTAAGACCTTGTTGAAGTATGGATTCATCGATTTAAAAGGTAATCTGATTATTCCTTGTAAATGGAAGGGTGCTGATTACTCTGGATTTAGTGAAGGTCTTGTTGCTGTGAAGAATGACGATGGTAAAGTCGGCTATATTGACAAGACAGGACAAGTCGTTATACCATTTCAATGGAATCCCAAAGAATCATGGAATGAATTTAATTTGGGCCGTTTTCAAGAAGAACTTGCTGCTGTTAAGGACGACAACGGCAAGTGGGGCTATATCGACAAGACGGGTACAGTGATTATTCCATGTCAGTATGAACAGGCTGAGCCTTTTAGTGAAGGATTAGCGTTGGTGAAACATCAATATAGATATGTGTTTATTGATAAAAAAGGAAAGACTGTTATATCTCTTAACGGGGTTATCGCAGAATCGTTTAAGGAAGGAATGGCGCCTGTCCGAGACAAAAACAACCGTTGGGGATTCATTGACAAGACAGGTGCTTTGGTGATTCCGCATAAATGGATGAATGGAATCTTATATCGCAGTGAACCAGTGTTCCAGGAAGGACTTGCTGCTGTTAAGGACGACAATGGCATGTGGGGCTATATTGACAAAACAGGACAATTGGTTATACCTTGTAAATGGAAGCGAGCCGATTCGTTCAGTGAGGGCCTTGCGCATGTAAAAGGAGATAATACTGAAGGCTATATTGACAAAAACGGCAAGTTGGTAATCACGGGACAATGGAAATATGCTGGTGATTTCTCTGAAGGATTGGCTCGAGTTGAGAATGACAAAGAGAAGTGGGGCTATATTGACAAAAACGGCAAGTTAGTTATCCCATACAAATTAGGAACGACTTGGGGATTTAAAAATGGATATGCTATATGCATTGATAATAGTGGATATTGGTACCATCTTATTAATAAGAATGGACAGGTGCTGTTGAAATGGTGACGTTGCTTGTAGCCCTGTATGGCTTCGACCAACTGCTGCACCAGCCGGTCATCGTCACTTTTTATTCCTTTTGTCTCCCTCATATAGGGTAGTTTTTAATCATTATAATTGCAGCGTCATTTTGAAGAAGCATTTAAATAGAACTATATGAAACAACGAATCATACTATCAGTTATCGCCCTTGTCCTGCTAATACCGTCAGCATGGGCACAGACAGAGAAAGTGACACGACAGTCACAAACCGAGACGAAGGCTGACGCTAAGAAACAAGCTCTGATAGAGAAGCAGCGACAGCAGAAGGCAGCAGAGAAAGCAAAGAGAGAAAAAGAAGAAGCAATGCGTAAAGAAGTTGAAGAGTGTAAGAAACGTCTTTCCGTTTGTCGTGATAGAAATATTCGTTTCTATGATGGTCTGGCATTATATCAAGATCGTATTGGAAATGTCGATAATTGGAAAACTGGCTTTATTGACCAGACGGGTAAGTTGGTTATTCCCTGTATATGGAAACATGCATGGGATTTTCATGACGGATTAGCATTAGTCAAGGATAACAACGATAAGTATGGTTTCATCGATACGAAGGGTAAGGTATTAAATTCTTGCATGTGGAAATATGCAGGAAAATTTTGTGACGGTTTGTCTACTGTTAAAGATAGTAATGATAAGTGGGGCTTTATCGACAAGACGGGCAAAGTCGTAATTCCTTGCAAATGGAAAAGTGCAGGGGATTTTCATGACGGATTAGCATTAGTCAAGGATACCAACGATAAGTGGGGCTTTATCGACACAAAGGGTAAGGTAGTCTTTTCTTATCAAGGTAAATCTTTAGATATTTTCTGTTATGGTCTGGCTATGGTCCAAGATACCAACGATAAGTGGGGCTATATAGACAAGATGTTCAATGTGGTCATTCCATGCCAATGGAGAAAAGCATGGCGTTTTGGCGAAGAAGGTCTGGCTTCTGTTCAAGATGCCAGTGGTAAATGGGGTTTTATTGATAAAACAGGTCGATTGGTCATTCCTTGCCAATGGTATTATAAAAAATCGGCAGAGCCTTATTTCTCAGAAGATCTTGCCTTGGTCGCTGATGACAATGGGAAGTTTGGCTTCATTGACAAGACGGGTAAGGTTGTCATCCCTTGTCAGTGGAATAATGCTTGGAACTTTACAGAGGGGGTAGCTACTGTTGTAGATGCTAACGGTAAGTGGCATACGATTAATAAGCAGGGCGAGATAGTGAAATAAGAGATAAATCAACATATCAACACAATGAAGAAACTACTATTATCCTTCGTATTGCTGACTGCAACCATGATGTGCTTTGCGCAGTCTTATTCTTCGGACTTGGTGTCACGGGCGAATCGTGGCGATGCTGATGCACAGAATCTGTTGGGAACCGCATATTATAAAGGTGATGGCGTCAGCAAGGATTATAAGAAAGCTCTGGAGTGGTGGCTCAAGGCAGCCGACCAGGGGCAAGTTACTGCTATGGTAAACGTTGGCAATGCCTATTTGAGCGGATGGGGCGTTGCAACGGATCACATGGAGGCAGCCAAATGGTATGAGAAAGCAGCTAAGAAAGGCAGTAAGGATGGTAAGAAGTATTTGTCTTGGGCTTGGAACTATATAGGAACAGACTATCACATGGGTAGGAAGGGACTGAAGCAAGATGATTCTCAGGCTCTGAAGTATTGGAAGATGGCTGCAGAAGGCGGCTCTTCAACGGCTTTAGACAATCTTGGCAATGCCTATAGTAGTGCCTGGGGTGTGGAAAAGGATTACAAGGAGGCAACCAAATGGTATCAGAAGGCCATTGACACAGGAGAGAATGCTGCATATAGACATCTGGGTAACCTCTATTTCTTCGGTGGCTATGGCATTGAGAAGAATTATTCTAAGGCAGTTGAGCTGTATCGGCGTGCTTATGAGAAAGACATCAAGGAACCTTCGATGATCAACAGGATTGCCAAGATGTATGCTGCGGGTGATGCTTCGTTGTCAAAAGATATGAATGAGGCTTTGAAGTGGTGGAAAGTGTCTGCTGACAAAGGCGACAGTGATGCCCTTTCTGCTGTTGCTTCCTATTACGAGAATGGCTATGGTGTCCCTAAGAATCTGGAAGAGGCTTTCAAATGGCATGTGAAAGCTGCCGAGAAGGGTTCTGTCTGGTCATTAAATAAAGTCGCAAATGCCTATTATTACGGGTCGTTCGGGCAAAAGGAGAACCCGTCGGAGGCAGCCAAATGGTATGAAAAGTTGGCGAAGGCTCATGGGACGGGACTGGATGAAATCATGGTAGAGGATGCCAAGGAGCATCTGGGCTTTATGTATTTTGACGGTGAGGGTGTTGACAAGAACTACGAAAAGGCATTCGAGTGGTTTAGCAAATGCAAGACGAATGGTGCCAAAGGCAAGCTCGGTGAGATGTACTATAACGGCTTGTCTGTGGAGAAGGACTATAATAAAGCCTTTGAATTATTGAACACTGCCGCAACGAATATGCTGAATGTGAGTAGCAAGTTTGCCCAGATGTCTGAGAACCTGAAGAAAAGCAGTTTCCTTCATTCCCAGTATGGCAATACGATGCGCCTTCTTGCTGCCTGCTACCGCTACGGTCTTGGTACGGCAAAGGATACAGAGAAAGAAAAGTTCTGGATGGATGAGGCTGCTAAGCATTATGATGACAAAGCTAAGAAGATTATAGATGGGAAATAAGACCTAAAAAAAGGCTATATGAAACAACGAATCATACTATCAATTATCGCCCTCGTCCTGCTGACTCCGTCTGCATGGGCGCAGACGGAGAAGGTGACGCGACAGTCGCAACAGCAGACGGCGAAGCCGCAACCTCCTAAAAGCAAGCAGTCGAGGTGGAAGATTCAGGGCGACTTTCACGAAGGTCTGGCTATGGTCGAGGATGCCAATGGCAAACGGGGATATATCGACAAGACAGGGAAACTGATCATTCCCTGTGAGTGGAAATTGGCATCTTGGGAATTCCGTGAAGGGATGGCATACGTCCAGGATGCCAGTGGCAAGTATGGATATATCGACAAGACGGGGAAGCTGGTCGTTCCCTGCCAGTGGAAAGTTGTTTGGTTGTTCTCCGAAGGGTTGGCAAGAGTCAAGAACGACAATGACAAGTGTGGCTACATCGACAAGACAGGAAAGGTGGTCATTCCCTGCCAGTGGAAAGAAGCTTATTCTTATCATGACGGTCTGGCTCTTGTCCAGGATGGTAATTACAAGTGGTGTTTCATCGATAAGCAAGGACAAAAAGCCATCATGACAGAAGAAAGTAGTTATAATTATCCCGAGATTCTCCGTGTCAAGGATGCCAGCGGGAAGTATGGCTATGTCGATAAGAATGGCAAGCAAGTTACTCCCTATCAATGGAAGGACGCGCATGAAATAACAATTATGGCTGCCGTCAAGGATGCCAACGACAAGTGGGGCTATATTGACAAGACGGGAAAGCTTGTGATTCCCTGCCAGTGGTCGGAGGTAAATGACTTCTATGGGTCTTGGAAATGTGTGATGGCCGCCGTCAAAGATTCCAACGACAAGTGGGGCTATATCGACAAAACAGGGAAGCTGGTGATCCCCTACCAGTGGAAGTACGCAAAAAATTTCAATGAAGGGTTGGCGGCCGTCGCAGATTCCAACGTTAAGTATGGCTACATCGACGAGGCGGGGAAGTTGGTGATTCCCTGCCAGTGGAACCAGGCCGAACGATTCATCAATGGCTCTGCAGAAGTGCAGGACGAAAATTATAAGTTGCACAAGATTAACAAGCAGGGTGAGATAGTGGAGTAAGACTTAAATCAACATATCAATACAATGAAGAAACTACTATTATCCTTCGTATTGCTGACTGCGAGCATGATGTGCTTTGCGCAGATTGATTCAGAACTATTGAAGAAAGCAAAGCGTGGAGATGCAAGCGCTCAGTATTCGGTGGGTGCCTGCTATCGAGACGGAGATGGGGTCCAACAGGACTATGCTGAGGCTTTTAAGTGGTTTGAGAAAGCTGCCAAGAAGGGACATGGCAGTGCCCTTAACGAAGTGGGCTTTGCCTATGAGTTTGGTAAAGGTGTTGAGAAGAATTACGAGAAAGCTTACTTAGCGTATACCAAGGGAATCACTACAACCGACAACGCATCTTGCAGGGCTAACCTGGGTTATATGTTTGAGAAAGGGTATTATGTTAAACAAGACTACTCCAATGCCATCAAATGGTATAAGGAAGCAGCTGAAATGGGAGATGACTTTTCAATGTGTCGACTAGGAATAATATACTCTACATACTATTCTAACGGACAAGGTTCTGTTGACAAGAACGATGACACGGCTTTCGGTTGGTTCCTAAAAGCAGGGGAAAAGGGGAATAAGTTCTCAATACTCCCACTAGCCTGGTCATACCGGGACGGGAAAGGGACGACGAAAAACTATGAAAAAGCCATAGAATGGTTCAGGAAATCGCTTCCCAATGGCAAGACGGGAGAAGAAGAGAACCAAATAGGTGTCTTGTATGTATGGGGCGGATATGGAATAGCACAAGACTACCCCCAAGCGGCTACATGGTTTCGGCTGGCTGCAGATAAGGGGTTTAACATATCATTGTCCAATCTAGGGTATATGTATATGCGTGGATACGGCGTTGAACAAGACACCAAGAAGGCTATGGACTTGTTTAATACAGTGATAAGTAAAGGTGACAAGAAAGCCATACCGGCAGTTTATGCCAATATGGGTGAGATGTACTATAATGGCTATGGGGTAGACAAAGACTATACCAAAGCCTTTGAATATCTGAAAAAGGCTGCTGAAGACGAAAAGAAACCCCAGAAAAAAGCGATGCGCCTCCTTTCCGCCTGCTACCGCTACGGCTTAGGTACAGCCATAGATAATGAGAAAGCTGAGTACTGGCTCAAAGAAGCCGCCAATCATAAAGATGAAAAAGCAATGGCTATCATGAGTGATGAATAATAAAATAACTATATGAAACAACGAATCATACTATCAGTAATCGCTCTCGTCCTGCTGACTCCGTCAGCATGGGCGCAGACGGAAAAAGTGACACGACAGTCGCAACAGCAGACAGCGAAGCCCAAACCCCCGAAAAAGTCGCGTTGGCAATATCAAGGCGATTTCCATGAAGACCTGGCTCTGGTCGAGGATGCCAACGGCAAGTGGGGTTTTATTGATAAGACGGGGAAGTTGGTTATTCCCTGCCAGTGGAAACCTGCTTGGAACTTCCATAATGGTTTGGCTCTGGTTAAGGACGACAACGGCAAGTATGGTTTTATTGACAAGATGGGAAAGGTAGCCTTTCCCTTTCAATGGAAACACGCTCATGACTTTTCTGACGGTTTGGCGATGGTCGAGGACGATGACGGCAAACGTGGCTATATTGACACGACGGGCAAACTGGTAATTCCCTGCCAGTGGAAAGATGCGTTCCCTTTCTATGAGGGTTTAGCCTACGTTATGGACGATAACCGTAAGTATGGCTATATCGACAAGACGGGGACGCTGGTGATTCCATACAAGTGGAAAAAAGCCAGTTATTTCTCAGAGGGGCTTGCCGAAGTCACTGACGACCACTGGAAGAAAGGTTTTATCGACAAGACGGGGACGCTGGTGTCTCCCTGTCAGTGGGAATCTGTATGGCCTTTCCGTGAGGGCTTAGCCCCCGTGAAGGATGCCAACGACAAGTGGGGTTATATCGACAAGACAGGTGCAGTGGTCATTCCCTGTCAGTGGAAATTTGCTATGAATTTCCATAATGGACTGGCTGAGGTTGATGACGCAAGCGGTAAGAGACACAAGATTAACAAGCAGGGTGAGATAGTCAAGTAAGTCATAAGACTATATGAAGCCCAAAATTGGCTGTTAGTAAAATCTACTCCCCTTCTCCCTTTTTTGCTCGAAATGGCGATGTGCAGGGACTTTTAAGACGGGAGTAGAAAAGCCTTCTACTCCCGTACTACTCCCTTATGCACTCTTTAAAGGAATTGCCTTGTAATAGGCGACATGGCTGTGCTCCACATGCTCATAACCCAATTCCTTTAAGGCAAAACCTAAGTGAATTCTGGTACTGCGGTCAATTTTGACGGAGGGGTACTCCTGCTGGATGACCTGCAATATCTGACTACCGTTGATGGTCTTCACCTTTTCACCCTCCTTGGGTTTCCTGAAACATACACTGATGATCTCTGCGATGTCCTTCTGTTCCATATAGTTGAGATTGAGTTCCTGAATACGGGCTACTTCCGCATGGTTATACCAGTAAGGGACTTTCAGTTCCCTGACTTCATGAAGCACCTGTGCATATAACTGCTCATAGTCGATATCACCCGTATTGTCAATCAACTGCCCTTTGGGGATGGTCAGACAGATATAACGTCGGCTACCTGTGGCATCCGATAGCGGATGAGGGTTGTTGGTCGTGGCAACGAAAGAGGCGAATCTCGGCTTGTCCTCCTGACTGCACCCAAAGATGGGACGCCCGTTGACTTTACTCTTTGACAAAGTCTGTTTCAAGGCAGCATGCTGACAGGGACGTATCGCCTCCAACTCGTCGAGGTTGACCAGCAAGTTGTTTGTCAGTGCCATCTCCTTGTCGAACTTGTTCGAGAGGTTCAGGTGATCGAGGAAATACTGCCGCAAGTGGGGAGGCAATAGCCTTGTTACGAAGGTCGTCTTTCCACAACCCTGTGCACCAATCAAGGTAGGTACACACTCATTGCCATGCACAGTATCCATTTGCAACCAATGGGCAACAGCCGAGCGAAGCCAGATGGCGAGAAAGCCATGCTGTTCACTACTGATACCAGGCAGTCTGCTGAAAAGTTGCGCCACATGGTTCTGTCCGTCCCATTTCGGCAGACCGTCGAGATACTCCCGAATGGGATTATGTTCAGGCACTTCCTCAGAGTGAATCAATTCCATGATTTCCGTCCTGGGGTTGCCTTTCTCACAG
>JBGVBD010000183.1:0-1673 GCA_045225255.1 Prevotella sp.
TTCATCTGCCTATATCACGAAAATACGCAATACGATGATGAAAAAATTATTCGGTGTTGAGGGTAATTCCAAGAAACTTGATGAAGAAATATTGGGTCTTTGAATCGTCTGTATGTAAGAACGGCTTCATAATCAGTCAATTACATTGAGGTTAATTTTTGGTTAATTATCTCTGTTGTTATTGTTTTGGCATCATAATTCAACGATGTAATTTTGCATGCAAATCAAAACAAAACAACGATGAAAAAGATTCTTATTTTATTCTTTGCTGTCTGGTTAGGCAGCATGGCTTCAGTAAAAGGAGACCCCAAAATCTTGCACTCCTCGATCATTGACGAAACGCCCATTTATCCAGGCAAGCCAAAAGCACCTGCTCGTCCGCTGACCATTGACATCACGGGGCACACGCTCACCCTCTTCTATCCGTTTGAGGAAATCATTTCTGTGGAACTCTTCGACGAAGACGAGAACCTGGTCTATACCGATTGGCTGGCTCCGGGTCAGACTTCTCTCGTTTTCCCTTCCACATTTACAGGAGAATACACCATCCGCCTCACCGTCGGTTCTGTATATTATATAGGTGTAATTGAACTGTAAGCAGAGCGAAGATGAAAATAAGAGTTTTCATTTCTGCTTTATCATTGCTATTTGGGATAACATCGGTCTATGGTCAGGTGAACCTGTCCGAGATGGAACCTGACTCACCCGATAGCCTCACGAAAAGCAGGATACTGTATTTCTCCCCGGGCAGGGGAGGCAGAAACATGGTGTGGGATTTCTCCTCTAAACTCGGCTCAAAGGAGTCGTCAAAGGTGATGTTTATGAAAGACAGTACTGGTCTTGTGTCCATCACAGAACGGGGCAAGATATATTATTACCGCACAACGCCTGACACTCTTTTCCTATGTGGCAGCGAGTCAACGCTGGAGAAAAGAGACTATGCCCTGAGTAAAACCACAAGGAGACTCCATCTCCTATATGGAGACTCTATCGGCAAGCCGTTCAGATGCGAGGGGATGTACTGCGGCGACCATCCTTTCCGTGAGGTCGGCACGACAACCGTCAAGGTGGATGCCGACGGCTCTATAGTGCTGGCGGAGAACGACACTCTGAGGAATGTGCTCAGGGTGCATACCATCGACTCCTACTCCATCTGCATGGACATCGACTCCGCCGCCCTCGACACCGCAAGGCTCGCACAGGTCATTGACGAACGCTACGAGTGGTATCTGCCCGAATCGCAGTATCCCGTTATCGAGGACGTGACAAGCACCAGCTACTTCAACATGGACGTTGTGGGAACGACGAGATATGCCTACTGCAACCTGCCCTCAGACCAAGTGCCATATTATATAAGCCAGACGGACTTCCCGTCAGACGATGAGCAAGAGGGATTCGCTGACGGGGACGCGCAGGACGACGGAATCATACATTACCAGATAGAGACACACGGGAAGGTAATACAGATGGCATACAGTCTTGACGAGGATGCTACCATCACGACCATTGTCGCCAGCCACACGGGAATGCTGTACTCAAGCAGGCAGTGGACACAGGCTGCAGGTCAGGGATACTCTGTGCAGATAGACTGCAACGGCTTGCGCTCCGGGACATACATTCTTTACATCAACGTTAACGGAAAAGTATACAGCGAGAAAGTGACACTATGAAAA
>JBGVBD010000184.1:0-1871 GCA_045225255.1 Prevotella sp.
AATAGGCTCTCGGAATCTTGAGCCTGCTGGTCAGATTCATCGACCGGATGAACCTTGAAAAGTAAATATTATCCAGAACGAACCAGACGAGCAATAAGATCTGGAAAAATGACGCACTTTAATAGACCATGCGTCAGAAATGGATTATACTGGTATTGCTTATTCAGTTAAGCGGCTTGCGCAAAGATATCTTTTAGGTGGGATGACTTTGGCAAAGCCCATGCATCAAGATGCTGACACATCATGATGGCGAAGAGGCGGCAGTACCACATCTTAGATGAACGGTGTCTGCCGTCTTCTAATTTATAGTCTATCTTCTCTCTCTTATTACACCGTTCTGACGAAGTTCTCGCATTGTATTCCAACTTCCATTCTTTACTGCTGCGCGGTGGATCATTAAAAAGTCGTGGATTGTCTTTCAAAACCAGGTGGACAGTCCGGCCATACTTTGCATCTGAGCAGGGATGTTCACATGTACAGGTAGGGATACCGTCGGCGAAACTGATCTTGGGGCACTTAAATTTTGTGCGTCCCTTTGCGGATTCAGTACCATCCCGGCGCATACGGAAGCCTCCCTGGCAGATAGGGACGCCATCATCTCCGATGGTGAAGTCATCCTTATAAACCGCTGGCCGCCCGCCCTTGCCATTGAGATCAATGAACGGCTGGATTCCATGATCGCGGCAGTATTCGTAGTAGGCCATTGCATCATGCGCGGAGTCAAGCAAAAGCTTGGTCACATGCGCTTCCGGCAGATACTGCTGCATGGAGAACCAGTTGTACATGAATCCGTGGGAATCATGTCGGGAAGCCGGCCCAAGGAGCGGGAAGACAGGAAGGTCGCTTTCAGAATCCGAGGCTGTAAGCATGTACAGGTCGTAACCGAAGTAATGACGATCCCTATGGGAATCCCAACCGATGTTACAGTCCGGCTGATGGTAAATGCGATTGCATTTGCAGTCGCGGACACCTTTTTCCAGGCAGTTGCAGGTACGGGTTTTCCGTTCTCGCGCACCAGTGTAAACAGGAGTTCCGTCGCCGGAAACGGCAAGGTTATCAAGGTCGATAAGGCCATCGGAAACGGATTTATGCAAGAACTGGGATTTGAAGATTTCAAACAAACGGACTGCAGGGGCAAAATCCTGAGGCGGATCAATAGCGAACTTATCCAAAAGGTCATAGACGGTTACTTTTTCTACCGGCGCGGCCTTCTCGCCTTTCTTCTTTGGCTTCTTCGGCTTTTCCTTTGGCGGATGGAGCGGGTCGGAAATGTTGTTTTTATCCGACATCCATGCACGCCCCATAAAGTCATAGAAAGTACCGGTGCCAGGGGTATCACCAACAGTAAATCCGGAAAGGATAGCATACAGGTGGTTTTGTTTCAGGCATGAAGCCCAGGAAGTCAGGGACGGCACCTTGAATTTCATGGAGAGCATGTAGGAACGCAGCATGTCGGAAGGGAGTCTTGGTTCCGGGCCAAACACGGAATAACGATCCTGCATGATCTGATCTACCGGAGAAAGGTCGAGAGACCAGAACTGCTCAATTATTTCCCAGGTGGCGGAGTCCAAAGCGGTATCAGCATCTGGATAGTATTTACGAAGCTGAGTCAGGAGACGGTCCTGATAGGCGGCGTGGCCGCCAGTGTTAATCGGTTTCAAAATGTGCACCTCCAATCAAGAGCGAATTTGCTTCTTAATTGAAGGGCGCGCCTCGCTTCCTCTGCGAGGCATCGTCAGCGAGGCGCGCCGCACATTTTTGCCCTCATGTCAACTGTTTTTTTAAAATTCAGCAGGAAAATGTGGGGGAATTTAAAAAATGGAATCTCTGGAAGCCAGTATTTATGCGGCCTAGAGATTCCGAGAGTCTAT
>JBGVBD010000185.1:0-1801 GCA_045225255.1 Prevotella sp.
TCGGAACTTACCCGACAAGGAATTTCGCTACCTTAGGACCGTTATAGTTACGGCCGCCGTTTACTGGGGCTTCAATTCAACGCTTCGCCTTGCGGTTGACATCTCCTCTTAACCTTCCAGCACCGGGCAGGTGTCAGGCCATATATCTCATCTTTCGATTTCGCATAGCCCTGTGTTTTTGTTAAACAGTCGCCTGAGCCATTTCTCTGCGGCCCCCATCTTTCAGAGGGCACCCCTTTTCCCGAAGTTACGGGGTTATTTTGCCTAGTTCCTTAGCTGTGAATCTCTCGAGCGCCTTAGTACTCTTTACGTGACCACGTGTGTCCGTTTGTGGTACGGGTGCCATACACATATCTTTAGCAGATTTTCTAGGGAGCCTGCTTACGTCCATTTCCGCTCTGGCAAGCCATCGCGGTACTTTCAGGTTCAACTCTCGTGCGGATTTGCCTACACGATCTACGTCTACACCCTTTAACCAACTATTCCGTCAGTTGGCAGGACTGTCACTTCTCCGTCTCCACATCAGTGTGTATGCCAGTAACTGAATATTAACAGTTTCTTCCATCGGCCTCGCCCTTCGGCTTATCCTTAGGTCCCGACTAACCCTGATCCGATTAACGTTGATCAGGAAACCTCAGTCTTCCGGCGACAGGGTTTCTCACCCTGTTTATCGTTACTTATACCTACATTTGCTTTTCTAGCCGCTCCAGAGTATCTCTCGATACGCCTTCGACGCTGACTAGAATGCTCCCCTACCGACCTTGCGATCCCATAGCTTCGGCAGTATGCTTATACCCGATTATTATCCACGCTTCGTCGCTCGACTAGTGAGCTGTTACGCACTCTTTAGATGAATGGCTGCTTCCAAGCCAACATCCTAGCTGTCACTGCGACAAAACTTCGTTAATGTAACTTAGCATACATTTAAGGGCCTTAGCTGATGGTCTGGATTCTTTTCCTCTCGGACACGGACGTTAGCACCCGCGCCCTCACTACCATGAAACATCTGCACGCATTCGGAGTTTATCAGGACTTGATAGGCGGTGAAGCCCTCGCATCCAATCAGTCGCTCTACCTCATGCAGACTACCATAATGCTGCACCTAAATGCATTTCGGGGAGTACGAGCTATCTCCAAGTTTGATTGGTCTTTCGCTCCTACACACAACTCATCCAGGGACTTTTCAACGTCTATTGGTTCGGCCCTCCATTCCGTGTTACCGAAACTTCAGCCTGGTCATGTGTAGATCACTTGGTTTCGCGTCCACCCCCTCTAACTATACGCCTTGTTCGGACTCGCTTTCGCTTCGGTTCCGGTCCTGAAGACCTTAACCTCGCTAAAGAAGGTGACTCGTAGGTTCATTATGCAAAAGGCACGCCGTCACCCCTCATGGGGGCTCCGACAGCTTGTAAGCGAACAGTTTCAGGGACTATTTCACTCTTCTATTCGAAGTGCTTTTCACCTTTCCCTCACGGTACTGGTTCACTATCGGTCTCTAGGGAGTATTTAGCCTTACCGGATGGTCCCGGCTAATTCACGCAGAATTCCTCGTGCTCCGCGCTACTCAGGATACCGCTACCAATCATATTCTTACCCGTACGGGGCTTTCACCCTCTGCGGCCTGACTTTCCAGACAGGTTCCGGTTCAAATACTTCTCAGATGTTGCGGTCCTACTACCCCGATAACGCCGAAACGTTATCGGTTTGGGCTATTCCGCGTTCGCTCGCCACTACTTGCGGAATCACAATTGTTTTCTCTTCCTGCGGGTACTAAGATGTTTCAGTTCCCCGCGTTCGCTCA
>JBGVBD010000186.1:0-2046 GCA_045225255.1 Prevotella sp.
ACCATCGTTATTTTCGTCATCTGGATCGCCGCATGGCGTAAGGCAAGGCAGACCGGAGTCATCGACGTGACTTGGCCGATTGACGAAGCCACACCAGAAGCCCCGGCTGAAACCGCCGAAACTCCGACAGAACCAGTCGTCGAAGCCGAACAGGAAAAGGCGACGACCATTGTCGAAGACGATCCGAAGGTTGTCGAGCCGCCGTCCCTCGTGGTTACGGAAACCAATACGGTCGCCGTCGAACCCATCGCAGACCCGTGGGCAAACTGCAAGACCGTTGAATGCGAACCGAAGCCGATTGCCGAACTCGAAGCCGAGGCAGCTCCGAAGGCCAAGAAGGAACGCAAGCCGCGCAAGACGCCGCTTGAACGTGCAGAAGCCACAATCGCCAAGCTCGAAGGCCAGATCGGTCGCCGCACTGTGTTGCTCAAGCAGCTCAAGAAGCCAGTTACCAAGGACGAACGCCTCGTCAAGTGGAAGGCTTCGCTCAAGGAACTCAAGGCTGCCTACAAGGATCTTGTGAAGGCTGCCAAGAAGTCCAAGACTAAGTAACGCTTGGTATAAAACGAAATTACGCCGTACCAGAGTCTGGTGCGGCTTTTTTCGTATTTGACATACTCCCACGACTAAAGTCGTGGGATTCTGGGAGTTGCCACGGATGGGCAACATGTCTCAAAGGTAGATGCCCCTACCTTACATAAATTTATTGCAGCGTTCCTATCCCTATCATGTTCTGCACCACAGCTAGGACATATCCAATGACGGATAGATACATCCTTCAATTCGTGGTTCCGATAACCACATTCGGAACATAACTGACTAGATGGATACCACTTATCTGCGTACATAACCGTCTTACCAGTCTTATGTGCTACATATTCAAGGATATTCAAGAATGTGTTGACCCCGAAGTCGTACATGGACTTCTTGTACTTCTTGGATAGGTTAGCCAGGTCTAGCGTCTCAAACACCATCACGTCGTAGTCACGGCACATCTGCCGTGCCAACTTCCAGTGCATATCCGAACGCTGATTAGCCACCTTCTCATGTAGCTTCTGCAATGTACGCAGCGAACCTCGTTTACCTTTAGACCTACGGTATTTCTCCGATAAGTTCCTTAAAGAATTGAGATTCTTCCGCAAAATTTTAGGCATACTGCAATCATCACCGTTAGAGGAAACCAAGAAGTTGTGCAGACTGAAATCAAAGCCAACGATTTCACCCGATTTTGCCCATTCGGTCTGTTCACATTCTTGCTCAACGACGACGTATATGTAGAAGCCATTACTCTTGCGTTTGACGGTCAATGTTTTGACATTGCCATCGAAATCCCTGCTGTTCCAGTAGGGGAAGTCTTTCTTGCCTATCTTAACCTTGTTGAAGTCGTGGAACTTATATCCAGCTTGCTTCGTCGTGAACGAATGATATTTAGCCGTCTTCTGGAAGTGAGGAGGATTAGTCTTCTTCCCAGTCTTTAGATTGGAGAAGAACAACCTATATGCTCGGTCTATTCTATCCGTTATATCTTGTATGGCTTGCGAAGGAACTTCGTTCCATTCTGGATACTGTCGTTTCAATTTGGTTAAGTGCTTCTGCAACTGATACTTGTTCAACATCTTATGGTAGATGCCGTAGTACCTACGATGCAAAGCTATACAGTGGTTGTATATCCGACCAGCAATAACAAGTATGCCGTCGAGATACTTCAACGCATCCCGATTATACAACTTATACTTGTATGTCTTCAATTCAACCATAGATAAGCAAAATGCCCATAGAACGCTTAATTTGCCCGTCAGCATTCTATGGACATTCTAAAATCTAACCTTGATAGGAGGACGGGCAAGAACTCTTATCATAAATAAGTTTATAACAATCTACAAAAACTTTTCCTATTTGGCAACCTGTTTCATCATCCCACGGCTGAAGCCGTGGGCTTTCCGTTCAGCGTAAACAAATTTATTTGTATCTGTAGATGATACGACCCCTATCTAGGTCGTATGGAGAGATCTCGACGATAACTCTGTCGTCGGTCAGAACTCGTAT
>JBGVBD010000187.1:0-21178 GCA_045225255.1 Prevotella sp.
ATCAGCCGCCGGATCCGTCCAATGCTTTCCCTGGAAGGAAAACCAAGCCTGTCACGAAGGGCAACAAATTCTGCTGCGCTCATCGTGTCGAACGCGGCGGTCCACCGTCTGCACACGGCCACTTCGAGAGCGTTGTCATCATCACGCAGCTGCGGATGTACCATGAGCAATTCGAGCACTATCGGATATAATTCTCCACGTTTCATCTTCACTCCTCCTAATATTCTTTAACAATCGCCTTGTACTTCATGAGCATCAGTTTCCGCTTGATTGCAAGGCTTTTATCCGTTCCTTTCCTCACTTCCGCAACCGTCGTCCCTGATTGCGTTTTGTAAACAAAATCCGCACGGAGGGCAAATTCTTTCTCGGCAATCCTGCTGCCAGGAATCTTCACTCCGTTCGCCGTCCTCGTTTCAATCTCCATCTGATTCGGAACGAGGACAAATTTCACTTTTCTCGCAAGTTCCTTTATTGCGCCGGAATCCTGCAAATCACACAAATCGTTGAAGCGTTTCAGCTCCGCCAGGGAATCAAAATATTCCTCTCCGACTTTGATTCTCGGTCTATGCAAAAGGAAGTTCTTCATTCACGCCCTCCGGAATATCCATGAAACCGTTCTTGTCCGCCTCCGGCTTGTTTGTGTTCTCTCCGGCTGCGCTGCTGCCATTCGAGTCTCCGCAGAAGAAGCACTCATCGACCGCGATCCGCGTGCCGTATACCTTCTGTCCGTCCTTGTTCGTATAATTGTCGTTTTCCACGCGTCCGGCGATCGCAATCATCTTTCCCTGCTTGAAATACTTTTCGATGAATTCTGCGGTCTTTCCGAAAGCCACACAGGAAAAGAAGTCTGCGTCCGGCTCTCCTTCTTTCTTATACCGTCTGTTGACAGCAATGCTGAATCTTGCAATTGCCGTCGCGTTCGCGCCCTGGGAATACCGGACTTCCGGATCCCTAACCAAGCGCCCCATTGCACACCATTTATTCATAATCGTCCGTGTCTCCTTGTAAGTAGTTTTTCCCAAATCTTGCGAAGAAAAGTGGCTCTCCGTATTTCTCCACAAAAACCGTCTGCCCAAGTTCCTTCAGCTCATGCATGAAGGTCTTGTCAAAATGCACTCCATGAGTGCCAGTGTGATGCTCATGACAAAGCCATACCTTCAAGCCGTACTCTTCCGATATGTGCCGTCTGGCCGCCCCAAAAATGTGATGCGATTCCAGTCCGATCGTCGTATGGCAGACAAGACACTCCTTTTTCTTCTGTATGATGCTATCCATGTCTTTTTTCGTATTCCTCCATTGCCCTCCGAAGATCTGACGACGCTGGCCGCTGAAGATTCAGCTCGTCCATGTCCATCAGAATCCCTTCAATCAAATCAGACATTTCCTTCGTCGTATATGTGCTGCTGCCAAAGTAACAAAGCAGCTGCACTCCCTTCCTTCCGTTTACGTCAATCTCACCAACAATCTTGCACTCGCGCCACATCTTCAACATGTCATCGACCGCCTCCGGCTTTACGACGATGTAAGTATATTTCCCATACTTCGCCAGCTCGTCGAGATACACGTCGAACGGATCCTTTTTGACGACTCTTGCAATCTCTCCGAGACATGCCCACATGAGCGCGTTTGCGTCATTGCTCCGCCTGGTCTTATGCGCCACCATCGTCACGTCAAGAAGTTTTCCGTCGAGTCCTTCAGGCAGCGCGTCGATCCGGACCGTTACAACATAGCCGCCGCCTCGGATCGGCTTCGTTATCGACTCAATCTTCCCCTGTGCTTTCATCCTTCGGCTCCTCTTCGCAGATCTGTGCATATCCGCAACCGGTCGCGCAAAGAAGCGTTCCGACAGCGATGCACAGACGATACGGCTCCTGGAACAAAAACAGGAAGAATCCGACCGCCAGGAGCGTCATTCCGACTACAACACCTACACCGAAAAATGTTTTCAAAAACCCACTCATTTATTGCCTCCTTTTTCCAACCGCTTCGTCCAGTTTCTCTTTGAAAATCAGATACCGTTTCCGTTTTCCATCGACGACAATGCCAATCTCTAAAACATGCTGATCCATTAAAACCCGGACAGCCTGTCGACTAATTCCCAACATTTTCGCCGCATCTTCAACTGTGATTCTTTCCATATCATCTCCTTCTGTCGCCCGTCTGTCGACACTCAAGGCAAAAAAATTTTCTCGCGTCTCGCCTTTGTCGACACGCCCACTACTTTGCAGAACATTTCAACCTCGCTGATACGAAAAGGAGTCACATTTCGAGCCTTTCTATAAAGCGACATATAAGAAATGCCCATTTTCTTTGCTACTCCCTTCAGCGTCATTCCGTTCTCATTCACGGCTTCCAGTAAAGCATCCGTCACTACCATCGGATCACTCCTTTCTTTGTATAATTTTGCGTCAACTATTTGTCGACATCTCAAACATAGCACTGTGACGACATTTTGTCAACAACATTTTGTTATATTCGCGTGACAATCTGTTAACAAAATGATAATATTATATCGAGAAGGGAGATGATTGCTATGACGATTGGGAAGAGAATAAGAAGAAGACGTGAAGAATTAGGGCTTTCTCAAGACGATCTTGCAAAAATGATGGGATATAGCGGCCGTTCATCTATAAGCGTTGTCGAACTGGATAAGCGCGACATAACATGGGAGAACGTCTGTAAATACGCAAAAGCGCTGCAATGCTCTCCGTCATATCTGATGGCATGGTCGGATCCGATTCCGGACGATGATCTGGAAATACTCGAAGAAGTTTACGCGGATCCGGCCCTTCGGAAGAAGCTGATGGATTATGCTATAAAATTAAAGGAGATACTCAATGCGGAAAATGCATAGACTGCCGAATGGTTTCGGCTCGATAAAGAAATTGTCCGGAGTCCGTCGGAATCCATATGGCGCTTATCCTCCGACTACATCCTATTATCCGAACGGAACTCCACGGCCAACAAAGGCTATCGGCTATTATGCGACATATGCCGAAGCGATGAAAGCGCTCACGGAATGGAATGCCGAGCCGTTCCACACAGAGAAGATAACCTTTGACGCGTGCTGTGCGCTTTATTTCGAACATAAATTCAATGGCAGGAGAAAATATAGCGACTCCATGAAAAACTCGCTTAAAGCGGCTTATAAGAACTGTGGCGCGCTTCACGGACGCATTATGGACGCTGTAACTCCTATGGAATTGCAGAAACTGGTCGACACATGCCCCCTGAAGCATTCTTCCGTCGAGCTGATTGTGCACCTTCTGAAATCCGTGTGGGCATTCGCGGAACAGAACGATTATGTCCGCAAAGATATCACGAAAAGCCTCCGGATCAATATCCCGGAAGACGACGAGCATGGCGAACCGTTTACAGACGAGGAAATCAAAATCTTATGGCAGCACACGGACGATCCGGTTTGCGTCTCCGCGCTTTCGATGATATATTCAGGATTCCGCGTGTCCGCATTGAAGTCCTGGGAAATCAACATGAAGGACAAGACGATTTACGGAGGAGTCAAGACCGGGAAGCGGACCGTTCCGATCCATGCCGCAATCATTCCGTTCGTCTCAAAAGCCAAATCTTATGTCGCAAAGGACTTCCGAGAAGGTCTTTCCCAATACGGCATAACAACCCACACTCCGCACGATTGCCGTCATACATTCTCCTGGCTGTGTGACCGGTATAATGTCGACAACATATCGAAACATATGCTGATGGGACACGCACTCGGAAAGGATGTCGAGTCAAGAATCTACTCGCACCGGACCATTGACGAGCTGCGTGCAGAGATAAATAAAATTTGTTGCTAATTTGTCACTAATTTGTCACTAATTTGTCGCTAACTAAAGTAAACGCTATCAATTTCTAATAGATTCTATTAAACGAAAACAGATTAAGGAAATATAGAAAACAGGCACTCTCCACGCGGAAAGTGCCTGTTTTGTTGGTTTCTCGATTTTTCACTCGGATTTAATGTAATTTTAGTCAAACTTTAAGATTCCCCACCTGACAAAGCCTTGTAAAATAAGGATTTCTCAAAATCGTTGTCACTAATTTGTCGCTAATTAGAACATAGATTGCAAAGTCTTCACTTCGGCCACTCGGTCAATCTGCTTCTTGTGGAGATACTCATAGACGGCCATCATTTCCTTTGGCGGCTCTCCATGTGATACCTTATACTTCTCGATCAGATCAACGACGGCACCGTGCAGCTTGTTCGCATGTTCCATTTCTTCCAAGGACAAAGTATAGAACAGCTTCGCCGCGTCCGGATAGTCAGTTTTGTTTTCCAATGCCCTTCTTGCGTACTTTTCCGAATCAGTGATTTCTTCTTCGATGTAATCCGAAAGCATCTCGATTATTTTCATGTTTTACACCTCGCCGCATTAGGTCGTTACGGTCTGAACAGGAGGGAAAACACCGGCTCCGTAAGTCCACGCGTTCGGAAAACGAAGCAGACCGCTTGTTGCCTGTGCAAGCTGGAGCTGATTAACCTGAGCCTGAAGTGCGTCAATCTTGTTCTGTGCGAGTGCGTCAAGAATCTTCTGCGTCTGTGCGGTTGTGGTCGCGTTGATCGAGGCCGTGTTGATCGCATTGTTGTAATTAATGCCGTCCGTCGCACGGAGAATCTCGCAGCAGCACTCCTGCTGTTTTCCGCTGAGCGCGGTCAAAGCCGTCTCAACGTTTCCAAATTCACGAATAAGAGCCGCATTGCCGTCCTTGATAGCATTGATAGCATTAACAGCATTTGCGGTCGAAGAAGCGACCGTCTGCGCCGTTCCGTCGGTAACAGCGCTCAGGATTCCGGCCGTCTGCATCTGCATATTCTGCGTGTCAAAGCCGTTCTGCACCTGTTCGCGTGTGGCGAATTGCTGATTTCCGCCTCCAAAACCTCCGAAGCCGCCGCCCATCAGGACGAGGAGCGCAAACACCCAAAAGAACGCGTTCCCACCGCCGAAGCCGTCGCCGGATCCCATCGGATAAACCGGAGTAATTCCATTCATAGCATCCATTTTGTTGATCTCCTTTCTTCAAGATTCCGTTTATGTGATTTTACATAAAGGTCTTCAGCTCGTTAATGACCGAATTCGGATCAATTCCTTTCTTCTCGGCCATCGCATAAAACGCTTTCTTGTAGTCTCCGCCGCTTGACTGAAGGACGCTTGCAAGGTCCGGATTCGTATTTGCCATCTGCGAAAGAATCGTGTGCGGATTCTTCATTGCTCCCATCATTTGCTTTAAACGTGAGATATTGCCAAAAGGATTCATGCCGTTCATTACATTGCCCTCCTTTATTTTCTGTCTATATGATACAAAAAGAATGCCCAGGACACAATGAAGTGCCTGGGCATTCTTCGGGGATAAAACAGGAAATATTAGGGCAGTCTGTCTACATGGCTGAACACAATGTCTTTGTTCTTGTGAATGATATTCTTGATCTGCCTTACTGACATATAATACTTTTCTGCAAGTTCTTCATAAGTCATGCCGTCAATTAACCGGTCATGGATCATCTGACGGTCGCGCCGGGAGAAAACAAATTGCTCGATTAAGTAATTTATCTCGTCACGCGATAAATCGTATTTGGGAGGAATCGACACTATTTGTTTGAGACAAAGGACCGCGCCATTTTAACGACTGAACTCGCACCGCCAACAACAACAATTGACAGCAGCAAAGACGTGACCGTGACGATGATCAGCGCCTTTTGACTCCGTTCGAATCGATAAGCTGTTCCTTCATATACATAAAAAGGAACGGTCGCAACATCTCTGCTTTTGCATTTGGCGCATTCGCTATTCATTCTTGTCTCCTTCCGCTTCAGGGAGGCCGGTCGCAATAGAAGTGAGAATCGAAAGAATCCCTGCCAAGACGGACGCGGAAACGACCACCCCCCAATTCACGTCACTCAATACGGCCGCCGAGCCAATTGTAGCAATGGCCGTCTGTGCGACAGTTCTGATTGCTCTGATAAATGCTGCTTTCCAAAATTTGCTCATTTCTTTCCCCTCTCTTTCAGTTCTTTTACATCTTCCTTCAGATACTTCAAATCGGTCTTGATGACCGCAATGTCTTCATGCGATTGGGCATACATTTTCGCATAGCCGTTGTGTTCGTCAAGTTTCTTCTCGACGTTTGTCAATCTGTGGCGGATAAGAGATATGCCGCTTAAAGCTGTTGCCCCCATTCCGCCTGCCGTGATCAATGCTACCAACACCTCAGAATCCATGCCATTGTCCCCCTACTCCACAAGATTGAGATACTTAAAAGCAACCCACGTCCGGATCCCTGTGAGGAGTGCTTCGTCCTCCCCATAGAACTTCGCAACCTTTTCCACTACATCGACATACTTTCCGTTTGCATACTTCGAGCTGATTGGAACTCCTCGGCCGGTCTTCGGATCCGTTGACAATCCGCCTGCGACAGCGCCTTTGTCAATCGTAACCCTGCTGCCAACCTGAATCGTGCCAGGATTGTCGACTCTCGCTTCGCCGTAAGCAATGCCATTCTCGATCCGCGTGACCGTCATCGGAATCACGTCGCCAACCTTGACCGTCACATACTCAATCTCCGGAAGTTTTCCTGCTTCCGTCCACGCGACATCTGTCACTTTCCGAAGATGCATTCCGCTGCCGCTTTTCTCGGCATTGGAATCGAAAGCCATTCCGTCCCCTATATAGAGTCCGACGTGTCCATGTTTCCACAAGCACATTCCCGGAATAGCATCTTTCGGATCACATTTGTCCGTGAGACGGTCGTGCAATCCCTGGTCGTTCCAATCGTGCGCCCTTGTCCACACAGGATTCGTGTTGACGGTCCATCCGTCGTATGCCATGCCGACAATCATTCCGCTGCAATCGCATGCGTGCTTTCCAAGGTCTTTCTCGCTGATATACTTCTTGTTGTCCGGATATTGGCGGATAAGGGAATCGAGCTTGTCCTGAGTCAAAAGCCATCCGATTCCGCCTTTGGCATATACTGTTTGTAGATTGTTGTAAATGTCTTTTGAGATCTGGACAAGTTCCAAATTCGTCATTATTTCGCCCCCTTATGCCAGTTTCTTGTCGATATAAAGGCCAATGTCCGCACGGTACTTCACACTTACTTCTCCGCAATCGGAATAGATGTTGTTCGAGCCGAGAACAGTGTCTACTTCGATCGGAGTGAGCTGCACCGTCTGCGGCGTTTTCAATTCGTAGCACAACTGAAATCCGCTGCTTGCTTGGTCTGAAAGAATAACCGTGTCTGTAACAACGGAAATCGCGTTCGCCGTTCCGCCTGAGATGCTATTTCTTGAGCTTGGAGTCAAACCGATATTTGTCAAAAGGTTTTGCGGCGTTTCAGAACCAGCATAATTCTTCGCTTCTTGTGTCAAGCAAACATATCGCCAACCGCTTCCGTATGCGATTGCGGTTTCCGTTCCATCAAACTGATAAAAAGCCTTGTCAATCGTCAAAACTCCGGTCGTGACGTTGAGACTTCCTCCGTATACGGTCTGTCCGAGTGCAATCGTGTCTGTTGCAATAACAGCCTCAAAAGGACTTGCCGAAGAGCCTTTTTCCAATTGTGCATATATTTTTTCGTTAAATGTTGTTCCGTTTGTTGCGCCACTTAATCCGAAATATACTTCGTCAATGATTCCTGATGCTGTGAACGTGACGGAAGTGTTTCCTGCAGTTATAATTCGTGTTGAACTCGTTCCACTAATCTTTGTTGCAATATACAGATTAAACGGAAGAGCATTCGCAATTGAGAAAGTATACTGTCCGGACGGAAGTTTTGTATATTTTGCATCACTCAAAACGGCATACGTTCTGTTTATTGTGCCAGTCATTTGAATGCTTCCGTCATCGTTTTTCGTTGCTGTAAGACCATTATTTGCATTTAAGGAATCAACGCAAACCGCAAGGTTTTTTCCTAAATGAGACAATTTTATTTCCGTTCTTCCGCTTATTGCTCTCGGATTGCTCGGAGAAGGAGTGCCGCTGCCTGCCTGTTGCGGAACAATCGTTGTCACCAGCTCGTCCACCGCAACATTCTTCGCTCCGTCCGGAAACGAGGCTACATCGCCACTTAACGAATCCAGCGGAAGAAACGACGTGTCGAAGGACTGTCCCTTCAGATTGTGGAATGCCAGGTCGATTCCGACAGGAGATCCGCTTCCTCCGCTTGTCGTGACAGTGACGGACGGAGTGCCAGTGTTATTGTCCACCGAGGCCGTAACCGTTCCGACAGAATCTCCGTCCTGTCCGGCTGCGCCTGTTGTGCCCTTCAAATTATGGAAGGAAAAGTCAATGTCAATTCCCTCTTCCGTGTCTGTCGTCGTGACAGTGACCGAAGGAGTGCCAGTGTTATTGTCCACCGAGGCCGTTGCGTTTGAAACACCTTTGCCGTCTGCACCTTTAGGAATGCCGAATCGGAAATAAATCCCATATCCGTCATCCGGATCAACAGGAACTATTTTGTCGATTTGGACAGAAAGACGTTCCGTTTCTGTTGCCGTTCCGCCCACACTCAACGCATCCATCTCCCATCGAGCTGCATCAATAACACGGTCAATGTACGGCTCATATGCGGCCGGAGGAGTGTCAAGCGGGTTTAATGCCGTGATAATCTCGGTATAAAACGTTTTGGACTTTGCAATCCTGCTGCCAATGGTATACCGCAGCTCACACCGGCCGAGTCCGCTGAACGCGAGATCCGTCTCGTTGATGCTCCAGGTCAGTGAAGTGTCCGTCACGGTATAATCTCCGCAAGGATAAGCGTCGGAATCCGTCGGCCGCTGATGCACGATGGAAAGAACACCGCCGGACAGAGTGTCGAGCCAGGCAGCGCAATCGAAAGTGATTTCACGCGTCAAATTCTCGCCCTGCTTGCCGATCCGGAGCCGTTCGTTAAAGGTTAAAACGTCAATGGTTATATTTCGCATGGTCTATCTCCTTTGCGTTAAAGGGATTATCTTTTTACCTAATGATACACTACTGTTCTGAGGAGATGTAAGGTTATAAACGATAGAAGTGATCCGGGCAGATATCTGCTTTTCTTCGCCGTTCTCCAAGTAAGTCATAAGGACCGGAGCCAGGATCGAGAAGAATTCCTGTCCGTTGTCGAGGATTCCTTCGTCAAAGCCGGTCGCCTCGACGACTCTTGTCTGCGCTCCGAGCTGCATTTTGCCGTAATTGTCGCATTCGTCGTAAGTATACGGAACGGTCTTCGTCGGAAGATGGTAATCCTTTAAATAGAAAATGTTCGGAAAGTCCGCGCCGCTTGCCGTTATCTCCTGGACACCACCGAAAACTTTCACGGATGTCACATACGGTTCATCCGTAATCTCACAGGAAATCAAATTGCGGTTATACTTGATCTGCTGAAGATTGAAGTCCCGGTCGTCATACATCCGTATATTGATCCGTTCTCCACCGTCAGCGAAGCAAATGTCGCTGTACCCCATCGGATCAAAGTCTATCGTATAAACATCCGGAGAGCAGATCTGTTTTACAAATTCGCACGCATCCTCCGCATTCGCCTGGATATTCATGAATTCATCATTAAAGTACGGAGTGCCGATAAAGAACGTTGTCAAGTGGCCGAAATATCCCATTATGTCCGAATGCTGAGAATATAGACGCACCCACGGATTATCGACCGCATACGGATATATAGCATTGTTTGTGAATCTTTCCGCACATATCGTCAGTACGTCAATCAGATTCGAATTCGATCCAAACGACCGGAACGGAGGAAGATATTTATACATTCCCAAAGCACCGACGCAATGGAACGAATACACTCCGTTCATAATGTCATATGTGCGGTTTACGACGAATCCGCGGTATATCGGCACCGTCGGATTATACGGATCAGACCGTTCGATGCTGTCGACCATGACATAAGTCTTCAAAGGAGCGAAATCCCATCCTGACTGTATGGCCGAGGCCGGAAGTGAAAAATCGAATGTGCTTGTGTCATTCAGAACGATGTTGACGGTACCGGACAGGAGCTGCGATGTCATGTCCCCTCCGTGCTTCGTGCCGTTCGTCAGAAGTTCATAGACGCGCACTTGCCATCTTGCCATTATATTTCCTCCTTCGTCCAGGAAACCGTCACGGACCAGCCGACAACACCGGCTACATCGACAAAATAGCTTCTTGTCGCGTCAGCGCTCATATCAACGACCAAAGGACTCGCAAACCATTCCGCGCTTGTATGCGTTCCGACGAGCGTTCCGTTGTCGTCATAAATAGATATCGCGGCATTTGCCACAACATCATTGTTCGAATCGCGGCACACGATATTTTTGGCCGTGATCGTGAGCGTGTCGTCGTCCGCCTGGCTCCGCAAGAATTCCAAATAAGAATATGCAAGGTTTGCCGTTAAACTGTACGAGTAATAGTTCACAGGCTGTACATCAAATGTGAACGTGATGAGCTGCACAATGCCCTCACGACGTACACCATATCGGAAGGAATAGGCAATATATGCCATGTCCGGATTCGTCTTCGTCTGCAAGGTCAAAGTCTTCTGACTGTTAAAAGCCTGTGTGATTTTGTTCGTCAGATCCTGCACATCGCTGCGCCAGTAGTCAGCTCCTTTGCGGAATCGCGCGAATGTAACCGTTACCTGACGTGAATCATAAAGCACCTTGCCTGCTGCCACTCTCGACATGTCAACCACACCGCTTGCGCATGCAAGTTTTACATGGATATAACGCGGATTCGCCTGGGAAATGCTTTCCGTCGACCAAATCCATCCTTCGTTTTCAGGAATTATCGAGCCAATTGAAAACTTAACCATTGTTTATCCTTTCAGGGCACCGAGCTGCACGTCAATATAAGGAGCGAGTGCCTTTGCAAATTTCTGCTTGTCAAAGTTTCCGAGGGATCCGTAAATCGCGCCGAGGATTGCTTCGACCGGCTGCATTGCCTCGGCCACACCGAGAGCAATTCCCTTCGTGATCTGCTCGTTGTTTGCAACAGCCGTCTGATTGCCGAAGCTGCCGACCATTTCAGGGATTCCGTTCTCGCGTGCAACAAATACCTGGCCGGAATCGACCAAACCGCCGCCTGCTTTTCCTGTCAGACCGAGCGCCGCATCTATTGCCGACGTTCCGATATCACGCCATCCTTCTTTGTTCTCCGGAATGTCTTCTATTCCAAGCAATTTCTTTGCCCATCCCGGAATCTCCACGTTTGGAAACTTCAGACCGGACAAGATGCCGCTTAACGTCTTGAACGGAGACGCAAGCGCGTCAACAACATCTCCGAGTCCCTTAAACGCTGCGGAAAGCGGATCAAGAATCAGCTTGATCGGAGTCAGTGCCAGGTCGAGAAGGTCGAGCAGCGGCTGAAGCAATGTCGTGACCACATCAAGAATCGGATTCAAAAGGTCAATGATTGGAGTGATGAGCGAAATCAAAGGAGGCAGAAGCACCTCTACCAGCTTCGCAACCGGAGTGATGACCGTCGCAAGGACTTTCGCCAGGACAGGAATGATCGCTTTTGCAAGTTCCGCAATCGGAGGGAGCAAAGCAGAAACCAAATCCATAAGAGGAGGCAATACCGTCTCAGCCAGATCTAAAAGGACCGGAAGGATTGCATCAAGCAGATCCGTGACGATTGGAGCAAGCCGGTCAAACATTTCCTCAATCTTCGGAAGATGCTTCAGGATCGTGTCGAGGACTTTCTGAACGACAGGCATCAGTTTCGTGCCGAGCTGCGTTACAAGGCCGCCAAGCGCTTTCTTAACGTCTTCCATCGTGTCGCCCATCTGAACACCGGCTTTCACGTCTTCTTCGGCAATAACAAGACCAAGTTCATGCGCACGGTCGCGCAGGCCGTCAAAACTCTCGCCGGATTCCGCAAGCATTGGCGCAAGCGTATATGCAATCGAATCACCGAACAGCTCGGAGGCTTTCTGCGTCCGTTCCTCTTCTGTTGCAAGTGACATGATAGAAGCAATCGCGTCGTCGAAATTGATATCCGTTCCTTCCAGCTTCTTCGCCGCTTTTTCGAGCGTGCCCATCTCGACACCGCACTGCTCGGCCGCATACTTCAATTCCTGATATGAATCAGTAGAGATTCCCATCCGGATCGAGGACTTGTCAATCTCGTCCGCTACATCGGCCGCTGAGGATGCAACCTTTACAAGCGCACCGGCCGCAGCTGCTGCACCGCCTGCGATTGCTGCGCCCCATTTAGCCGCCTGTCCTGCACCCTTCACGAACTTCTTTCCGAGTCCTTCGGCTTTTTCGTCGGTTTTCGCAATGCTTTTATTCGCTTCGTCGTTGTTGACGTAAATGTCTCCGACTAACTTGAATAATGACGCTGCCATGTTGCTCCTTCCATGATGTCCTGTGTATACAAAAGGATTTCCTTTGCAGATTTCTTCTCAATCGGCTTCAGTTTCGCCTTATATTCTTCGAAAGGAATCTGTGCCGAAAATCCTTCATACACCCATCTAAAAAACAATTTCTCGTCGTTCTTACGCTTTGTGGCGGCTATTATCAGGTCGATAAAGCGCCTCGGTTTGAATCGCAAGACTTCCGCGGAATACTCGGACAGGACAAAATCCTCTATTTCCGCCCTGGTCTTGCGAATCAGAAAAAATCCTTAATCAGTTTTGCGTTCTCTCCGAAGGAGAGGATTGCCTTTATCTCGTTGTACGTCGTCACGACAGACTGATTTTTGACGGTTTCCGCATCTTTGTCGGTTAATTCACCTATCAGCTCGTAAAGTTTCGTTTTAGACGATTTTGAGACTTTGGAGAGGACTTTTACAAACACCTGAAGTCCGACTTTCTCCGCATCCTTCTCCTTCGTGTTCTTAAACTGGTCGAGGACGTTTACAAGGTCAATTTCTTCCGCGATTTCCGCGATTGTAAGCACGTTGTCAGTAGACAGTTCTTTCATTTTACACTCTCCTTTTGGTTGTTAGGTCGTCTCGGTCATGTAGATCGCAAACGGAGCAACCGGCTCTGCTCCAGTGTCGACCGCGTCATAAAATCCGTGGAATTCAAGAGCAATCTTGCCCTCTTCGCCGTCGGTCATGGAAAGATTCAGACCATTCGTGCAAAGCGCATTGTCGATCTGAATAAGCATCGGTTTTGTCTCTCCCAGGAGGCAGCCGCACCAGGTGATGTTGTTGAAGTCTCCGGAGGACAGGCCGTTGTTTCCTACAATCTTATTGTAAGGAGCCGTTCCGGTCATAGTCGTAATCGTTGCGGATCCGAGTGCAAGGGCAACCGTCTGCTTCGTCACTTCGAGCATCGTTGCGGACATCGTTACGTCCCATCTCTCGATGTCTTCAAGGTCTTTGATGTCGCCAACCGCGCCGTCAACAGGAATCTGACGGAAGGTTGCAACCGCGGAAAACTCGCCTCCGCCCTGTGTCGCTCCGAGAAGTTTTCCGCCGGAAACCGCGCTCTCATAAGTGTCGGTACCAACCAAGAAATTCTTGAAGAAAGCACCTGCGCCAAGAAGAAGATGCTTCTTCGTCTTTGTGGTCAAGCCTGTGTAAGTCTTTTTAGCCATTTCTTTTCTCCTTGTTTAGTTATATATGCTAATATCAAACACTTCGTGAGCGTGCTTGATGTCCGCATCGGTATTGGGAAGATGTGAACGCGTTCCGAGGATTGTGTAAACAACCGCGTCCGTTCCGAAAATGTCTCCGTTGAAAAGGTCTTCAAGACGGTCAAGCGCATCGTCTATCTTGCCATAGCCGTCGGAATTGTCCCAGGCATGCACGTCAATCGTTCCGCGTGAGACTCCTTCGCCCGGCCGGACATCTATTGACAGCTCGATTTCGAAATACGGATAAACCGCTTCGATTGGCGCTTCGTCCTGGTATGTCGGAAGGATCGTCGACATTGCTTCGAGAATGTCAACCTTCATCTGATTTGTTCTTGTCATACTTCGGTCCCTTCTTCGATGTCGAACTCCGCTTCGTTGATCTGCGACTCGTCACCGATTCCGCTTAAATACTGGCTTTCAATTCGCTGTATTTCGCCAACATTCTCCTGCACGACTCTCTGAAGGATTCCATACCTCCGCGTCTGCGACTTTCCCTTCGTGCCGATCTCCTGAAACCATGAATAAAAGCCGTCCGCCCTTCCCTTTTTCCATCCTATTGAAACGCGAGGAGCCGTCGTATTCCGGCTGCTCCACACCTTTACTTTGATCGCCTTTCCGCCTTTTCCGGTCTTCTTTGTGAACGTCTGATAATATGCATTGTAGAACATCTTCCGGACGTATTTGCCGACGTCACGGAGAGCTGCGCGAGTCAGCTCGAACAGATAATAGTTCGCCTGATCCGCAAAGGATTCGTATTTCACACCGTCCTTGTCGATTTTGATGACGCTTTTAGGAGTGGGCAATGTCTCTCACACCTCCGCCGCATGTCAGTTCAAGCATATTATTCTGCGTTCTGTATGTCCGTATGATCTGATACCGTACTCCGTTATAGGCAAGTTCCTTCTCGTTGTCGTAATCCTCATAGTCCTGAAGGATGAACTTCAACTCCGGCTTCAGGCCGACCGTCGCAGCTTCATAAAATTCCTTGTAACCGACGGAAGCAACACCGGCGAAGACTTCCCTTGCTGTCCTGACGACTTCCTTGTCGCCGTAAGTGTTCGATGTCGTCGATACGGTCGTCGTAATCAGTTTTATAACGTCGTTAATCATTGAATTCTCCACTTAACGAAAGCATGATGACGGCAGCTTTCCATGCTCTTTCGAACTGGTCCGCCTTGTCCATGTAGTTCATCTGCCACTTTGCATACAGTTTGACCGCGTTCAGGATAAGCGGATCCGAATCATGTCCGCTTGCATTGATTCCGTGAACATCGAGCGAAGTCATTGCCGCGTCGATAACGTCCTGAATTTCAGCGTCAAGTTTGTTGTGCGAGATGCGAAGCGCTGTCTTAATCTTTTCAAGCATGTCCATTTATCCTTTCAGAAAAACTTCCTCCGTGATGACGGTCTTCGCGATATGACCAACCTTCACGCGGCTGTCACAGTATATTTTTGCTCCGATTTCCCTCGCGCGGATGCAGAAGGATAAATCCTCGCCCCATCCCTGCGCCGGAGAGAACGGAAGTCCGAAGTTCTTCAGAACAGCATCGACGCAGCTCATGCGGATCAAACAACATGCCATGCCGCAAGCCGCGACCGGGAAAAGCGAGTCCTTCGGATAATCCATGTAATTGACGGCATCAGGGAAAAGCTGTCCGGTTTCGTCCTGGGAATATTCACACTTCTTGAAGATTGCCGTCCGGATCGGCTGCTTTCTCGTGAAGCAAAGGCCGGTCACAATGTCTATATTATTTTCTTCTGCGTCCGCCAGTAGCCTTTTAAGTACATCGCCCCGGAAGGTCATGTCGGAATCGAGAAAAAAGATGTATTCGCTGCCATTAGCACGCGCAATCTCGGTCAATTGGTTGCGCGAGTCATAAACGAGACTACCAGGAAGAAAACGGATTCTTGTCTCGCCGTCAATGTCCAGTCCCATCAAAGACTGGACGAAAGCCGTGTCGATTTCATCCATGCACGGAATCGCTATCAATATTTTTGCCATTACACTCTCCCATTTTTAACCGGAGGAGCGCCGAAGCGCCCCTCCTTGAACAAATTGTCCTTATCAGGTCGCACGTGTGAACTTAACGAACGACTTTGCGGTATCAAGTTTACCGTCGCAGACAGCAACACCGCGGTACATAACACTGTTGGAAGCGAATCCAACAGACGTGTCCTTCGCTACGTTGATGTCCTCGGAGAAGTTAAGATGATAGCGCTTCGGATCTCCATAGAAGATATAGTCAGCACCGGAAATCTTCGCGTTCTCGGTCAGGCAAACATCCTTGCCGAGCAGCTTCTCGCCGCCGCCGTTTGCAAGGTTTGCAAAATCGTTGATTCCTGCAACCGCAAGAACTTCACCATAATAAACCTTGCTCGGCATGATCCAGGTTGCGTTATCCTGGAACTCACCGTCGAGCGCTCCCATAATCTTGAACAGGTCTGCTTTAACGATGGCAGCCTTTGTGAACGTTCCGGTCAGAGTGCTGACGGTCTGTGCGATACCGGTCGCCTTGCCACTTCCGTCGCCGTTGATAACAGCAAGTTCAAGAGTCTTACGGATCTTCTCGCCAAGACGACGAACGATGTAGTCCTCAAAAGCATCAATAGCTGCGGCCTTAATCGTGCCGGGAACTTCGATGGTCTTAATGAGCTGATAAGCGTAAAGCTGTACAGTTCCGATCGCATCATTGGATGCTGCGCCGGTCGATCCCCAGGACGCTGCGTCGCTTGCGGTTTCAGCCGGAATGTTCAGGTTGCCAGGGATCCTGGAGATGTCCAGCTTCGAAAGCAGCTTGCTCTCTTCAACGATGGACAGTACTTTGTTGGCCGTACTCGTCGGCATTGCTCCGGACAGATTGACCGTTCTTTCCTGCTCGGTCAGTTCCTTGCCCATGAGATTTTTAAGCCATGCGGAACGATACTCCGCAGAATCAATAGTAAATTCAGGCATAGTGTTTTTTTCCTTTCTTTCCTCGACGGTCTGCGTCGGAATAATGTTGTTTGCGATATCTTTCAATCGCTCCTGTCTCTGTGCTTCTTCGGAGGCAATTTTGTTGCGTTCCTCATTGAGTGAAGCAACCTCTTCTCTTAAAGCGTCGATATCCATTCCTTCTTCTTTAGATTCGAGGCTTCTCTTAATCTCCGAAAGCCGAGACTCAATCTCCTGAAGTCTTTCGTTCATTCGATTCCCTCCAATTCCAAAAGAGCAATCAGTCTCTTTCTTTCGTATTCCCTCGCTTCGGCTTTCATGCGCTCCTCATGTGCCTTTTGAATCACTCCGTCGCAAAGGCTTCGTGCCGAAATCTCGGTCGTATCATTAGCCGGTATGGAAACGGCAGATACATCGTAAATTTTTTTGATTCCACACTTCCACGTCAGTGTAGAAGTCTCCTCGTCAAAGTCAGGACTTCCGTTTGGCATGAAGCCCCAGCTCATTTTTGTCACAAGGCCGGAAGCAATGTCTTCATACATCTGTCGCGAAGATTCGGTCGAAGACAAATCCGCCACAACCTTCAAGCCATGGTCGTCAAAAGACAGCTTCAAAGTGTCGTTTGACATTCTTGCGAAGACGCGTCCTTCATGGTTGTACTGGAAGATAACGTCGTCCATCTTCGTCCCTGCGAAGTCTTCCTTGCTGAACTGTTCGTAAATCGTTTCCTCGCCCCAATCGTAAAGCGGATATCTTTCCCAGGTCGTCGCGTATCCTTCGACAATGTACTTCTTGCTTTCACCATCTGCGGCTGCACGCACCTGAAAGGTTGCGTTTCTGTACTGTCTGTCATTCTTTACAGGCATCTTTCTTCTTCCTTTCCGCGTCCGTGATGCTTCCCGGCCGCATGTAATCGTAATAATATATCATGTTGTCCGACACTCTGATTCGAGGACTCTTCTTCAGCATGTCCTCGCAAAACAGCTCGTCGTCGTTCGGATATACGTTGCGGAATCTCGTTTCGCCAATAAACGACCGTCGCCACATCTTGCTCCACACGTTCGGAAACAGATAGCCTGCGTTGTCGAACGGAAGTGCTGCACCTCTCGACCAGTAGAACGAGAAGCATGCGACATCGAAATCGTCGGCCATTGCATATCTATGCAGGAACGCAAGCACGCACTCTCCGAGCCAATGATCATCGTCGTCCATGAATAGCACCCAATCGCCTGAAGCTGCCTCAAGTCCTTCGTTCCTGGCGAGTCCTGTGTTTCCGTGATTGGCTTCCTTCACGATGTCCGCGCCGTATTCCCTTGCGACTTCTGCCGTGCGGTCATCGCACGCGTCGCAAATCACTATAATCTCGAATTTGTCCCTATCATAGCATTGCGAAATTATGCTATGTAAGGGAACAGAAAGACGTTTTTCGGCATTATGAGCCGGAATTATTATCGAGAATTCCTTCTTCGTCTTCGTTTCCATCTTCTACACTCTCCGTTAATGATTCCGCATACTCCTTGCGGATATAGAACTTGTCTCCGCCCTCGACCGGAGCCATGTTCAGGATTTCTCTTCCTTCGTTGTGTGTGATAAAGCCGCGGTCAAATAGCGTTGCAATGAGCGTCGTCTTCTCGGCCGTACTCATATGATGCAGACGGTCGCCTGTCCAAAGGATTTCATTGCCGAATCCAACCTGTCGCTGGCTGAACGTCATGTCCGTGTGCACCTGGCCGAGCTGCACCGCGAACGGCTCGATTGCTCCTTCGTAAAATGCTTCCCATTCCTGAGACGTGAAGCTGTTCTGAAGGATTTTGTCGTTGACACCGAAATAGTCAAACACGTTCTGCCTGATCTGCACCATCTGCGCGTCCGGTACCGCGTAAGGAGTAGACGAAATCTGCTTTACATCTTCGTACTTCTCATCGAACAGAAGGACACCGTTGTTATTGTCCGGGCCGAGATTTTCTTCCGTGAAGCGTTTCCGTTCTTCTTTGAGCTGCTCCGGTTTCAGGACTGTTGCAATACGCGCCATGAAGCGAAGACTGGCCGCGTTCTTTGCTCCTTCCATGACGGACTGAGACTGTTGCGATATCATCTGCATCGTCGGAAGCATGCACCGATTGGATGATCCGAAAATCTCCGAGTCAAATTGCATATTGGTCATGCGTCCGGCACGCTCCAGCTCGATTGCCGCATAGACTCCATCCTTGATTTCGTACCGAAGATATGCAATGCCGTCTTTGTCCTGGACGACTTCGCACTTGTCCGTGTTCAAAGGATAGAATCCTGTGATTGTGCCATATTTGTCGTACAAGGGAACGATAAAACTTGTATTTGTCGCTTTGTACATCGTCGCTATGCGGTAAAGATATTGCGAAGTGTTCATCAGTGGATTCGGCTGATTCTTCAGCATGCTCCGGAAGGAATCATTTGCTGCGGATCCTTTGACCGTTGCCACCAGCTTGCTTGCATGATTGGCAAAAGCATGGATTGCTGCACGCGTCTGCTCCATTTCATAGACGCTTCCCTCGAATGTCCTGAACGCAGGAGAATAAGCGTTAAGCATCCGGAAATAATCCTGCACCGCTTTCTCAAGCTTCTCCTTCTTACGAACTTCGCTTCGGTTGAAAATACCAAGAATGCCCATTTTCGCGCTCCTTAATTGAGATTTATATATTTATCACGATTTGCACGGAACACCGTAAACGCGTCAAGCAATGCCGCGGTACCGTCAATCCTTCTCCGGTTGTCCCGGCCTTTGCACGGCTGAATGTTTCCGTTCACGTCCGATCGAATCTCCGTGTTCATCAAGTTCCATTTGAGGATTGGATTGTTATCATAGACAACCTGTTTTGCTTTGAGCATGGCCGACAGTTCCTTCATCGGCTCGGAGAGCGTGACAACACCCTGGCGGACCGGAATCATACAGTTCTTGCCGAACTCCGAAGAGAATCTCCGAAGCAGATCGTCCGAGACGTGCCATGGATCATATCCGATAAACCGCGGATATAAATCCTCCTCCTCCTTCAACTCGCAAAACCACTCGAAGATAACTTCCTTGTCGACGCGATTGCCAGGAACAATCCGAAGATAACCCTGCTCTTCCCATAGCCGATATGGTACCGAGTCTCGTTCCCTCCGGATCCCGTTCCTGTCATTCTCGTCGAATACGGATTGAGGAAGCCAAAACATGGACTTGACGTAAATGTTGGAATCGCCCGGCCGAGCCATAAGGCACACGGCCGCATTCAGGTCGAGCGTGTCGGCCGCATCGAAGCCGCCGATAAAATAATCCGTCTTGACATCAATGAGCGCCTCGTTGTTCAGGTCTTCATACCGGAGCCATGCCGAAGCGGAAGTCTGAATCATGTTGAAGTCTTTCACAAGGACCGTCGGTTTGAAGGACGGATCGTCCTTCGCCTTCTGTACCATCTGCCGCAGATATGCTCTCGACTTGATTGTGTCGAGGCCGGGATTTGCCTTGATCCAGCAATCTTCATTGTCCCATTCCATAATGGAATCCAGTTCATTGATGAAGCTGATAAAATGCTCGTTCTCGGCTTTGCCGTCCAATATGTCGGACGCATATCTGTACTGTGCGTCAAATATGCCGTCACGGACAAAGCCATTCGTCGATATTGTGAAAAGCAATGGCTGCACTCTGGCCGCCATGCCCTGCTTGATCAGATCATAAAGGTCACGGTTTTTAATCGCGGCCAGCTCGTCGATTGTCGCACAATGGATGTCAAGACCATCGAGCGAATTCGTGTTCGAGGCCAGTGCTTTTATATAACCCATATTCTTGCTGAAGTAGATGTCCGCTGTCCGCTTCCTCAAATGCTTCGAAAGCAGCGGCGATTGCTGCATCATCTTCATGCAAGCGTTAAAGCCAAGTTTCGCCTGGTCTAACATGGTCGCTATGTTGTAAACCTGTGGAGCGCCCTCGCCGTCCGCGCACAGCATGAACAGCTCGACGGCAGAAGTCTCCGAAGTTTTTCCGTTCTTTCGTCCCTCAATGATTAGGACTTCGTTATATCGCCGGTTTCCGTCCTGGTCGACAAAGCCGAAGATGACTTGAAGCCGCGCCTTTTGGAACAGCTCCAATTTCAAAGGAGAGCCAATCTTTCCGGACGGCTGCTTGCAGAGTGTCTCAATGAATTCAATCGGTTTGTTTGCTTTTGCTTCGTCGAAATGGTATTTTCCCGGATGATAAAAATCGTCGAGGACGCGCCTGGCCGTTTTCTTCATCTTCTCGCAGGCAACAATCTTTCCCTCGGCAATTCCGCTGAAATATTCCACAAGCGGAATCATCCAATACCTACCATTTTCTCGAATTCATCAAGTTCCTCGGCAGCTTCTTCAGGGAGTAGATCCGTGAGCTGCCGAATTATCTGAATGTAGTTCTTCTGCATGCTGATATAACATTTGTATTCCGTGCTTTCCTTGTAGCCGAATTGACTTTCGCCGTTCTGATACGCTTCCTTGACTCCGTTGATCCGGATTTCCGCTTCCAAATCAAGCATCTGTTCAAGCAGAAATGCTTCACGGTCAAGTAATCTCCGAGCGAGAGCCTTCTTCCCAGGAGGAACGCTGTCGAAATACTTTGCAAGTTTTTCAATCTTCTTCTTTTTGGTTGCCATGTGTTACACTCTCCTTTAGTACACCCTCTATGT
>JBGVBD010000188.1:0-30816 GCA_045225255.1 Prevotella sp.
TCTTTATTTGATATTCCGCGTCCCATTACACTGCGGATAGCCTGAACAACTCCAGAACTCCTTACCAGAGTTCATGCCCTTCTTCGCTATGCGTTTAATCATGGGTTTGCCGCATATAGGACATTTAGGTGCGTCATCTTGTCGGCTTTGTTCCGTGCGATGGGCAAGACGTTCTGCCGTCAGTGCCTCAGTGAATCCACCTTCTTCACGAAATATTGTCAATTGATTTTCTATTTGTTTACCAAGCATCAAAATGAGACGGTTGCAGAGAACCAATATACAATTGGCAACTATCATGGAATCGTCTGAAAGCAACCAAGCATCAAAACGATGTTTCTGATTCAAGATATGGATACTACTCTGACATAGGACATCATCTTGATATTTAGGCTTATCTAATCGAATATTTACCACTTTGGCATATTCTACAGAATGTATCGACCAAGGTGTCTGCTCATGGCTAAGCATCCAGTTCAAGTAATCGTTGGCAAGTTCAGCTAGTGTAGCACGAGCCACATCAGTCAGTTTCATCTCAGTCTCTTTTGAGGTAGAGTGGCGTGAATTGCCCTCAGCAATATTGGCAGGTGCTGAGCGTGCTGCCTGTGTCATTTGATCATATTGACGTCCGCAAGGGTCGTTCGTGTGATTAAGAAAACGGGTGCAGAAATTTTGTGTCGCCAATTGTATCACGTTGGCCATCACCCATGTGTCCAACCAATAGTAGCCGAATTTTGTAATTTGCATTTTATAGTATGATAAATAATAGAACAATGTTGATATTACAATTCAAGTCGCGAAGGTACAAATAATAGTTCAACTCACCAAACGCAATGACACCATTAATGGACGAAACCAACTTCTATCATCGACCAAAGAGAAGGAAATAACAAAAATTTAACCACTAACCCTGCGATTGTGCTCTTAGAATGCTATTATTTCCATAATAAAAGAAGCCACTTTTTGAAGTGAAAGTAGCTTACATTCGTCCCGTTTGCTCGTACCTGTCGGGTGGATAGGTGGCACCTAACTCAAATATAATTGAGGTTTCTTCTCACTTATTGAATAAAATTCTTACGCTCAACATAATAAATTTATTTATTTTGTTCTCACTTAATCGATTTTTTTGTACCTTTGCACGATTAAAGTGAGAACGTTAGTATGAGTGAGCATAGAAATCCCTTTTTAGAACCTTACGGAACACTGCATGACACAGTGCCGTTTGACCGTATCCGACTGGAAGACTTCGAGGAGGCTTTCATGGAGGGAATACGCAGGGATAACGAATACCTCGACAAGACGATCAACAACCCAGAGAAGCCGACTTTCGACAATACGATTATCAATCCTTTTGACGACGAGGAAGGCTATTACGACCTGTTGGACAGAGTGTCGACGGTATTTTTCAACCTGCTCAGTGCGGAGACGAATGACGATATGGATGCCCTGGCTCAGAAGATGCAACCCATCCTGACGAAGCATGCCAATGATATGCGGCTGAACCCACAACTGTTTGAGCGCATCAAACGTGTTCACCTGCATCATCGCAAACTTACCCTAGAGGAACAACGGTTGTTGGACAACTGCTATGAGGGATTCGTAAGGAGTGGTGCCCTGTTGGACGAGGCTGGTAAGGAACGTCTGCGCCAACTGACAGAGGAGGCTTCGATGCTCTCGTTGCAATTCTCACAGAACCTCTTGAAGGAGAATAAGGCTTTCACATTGCAAATCACAGACGAGAAGCAGTTGGACGGTCTGCCCGATACTGCCAAGGAGGCTGCTGCCCACACGGCGAAAGAGATGCAGAAGGAAGGTTGGGTATTCACACTCGACATGCCGAGTTATTTGCCCTTCATGACCTACTCTACTCAAAGGGACCTGCGTCAACAGATGTATATGGCTCGCAATACGGTATGTATCCACGACAACAGCGAGAACAATATCGAAATCTGTAAACGTCTCATCAACCTTCGCAGGGAGATAGCACAACTGTTAGGTTTTAAGACCTATGCCGACTATGTGCTGAAACACCGTATGGCTTCCAATGTCCGCAATGTGTATCGACTGCTCGACAATCTGATTGACGCCTATAAGCCCACAGCACTGAAGGAAAGGGAGGAGTTGAAGAGACTGGCAGCCCATTCCTCATTCCCCATTCCTCATTCCTCATTTAAAATGATGCCTTGGGACACTGGTTTCTACACCCATCAGTTGCAGATGAAGAAATACAACTTGGATGCAGAGATGTTACGTCCATATTTCGAATTGTCGAAGGTAATCGATGGTGTCTTCGGATTAGCGAATCGGTTGTATGGCATCACCTTCAAAGAGAATAAAGACATCCCTGTATATCATCCCGATGTGAAAGCCTACGAGGTATTCGATAAAGACGGTAGTTATCTGGCAGTCTTCTATGCCGACTTCCATCCCCGCAAGGGAAAACAAGGCGGTGCTTGGATGACGGAGTATCAAGGTCAATGGATCACAAAGAAGGGCGAGAATGTACGTCCACACGTCTCTGTGGTGATGAACCTCACGAAACCTACAGACGAGAAGCCTGCTTTGTTGACGCTCGGTGAGGTAGAGACGTTCCTGCATGAGTTTGGACACTCGCTGCATGGCATGTTTGCCAACACCCGCTTCGAGTCGCTGAGTGGTACGAATGTATGGTGGGACTTCGTGGAACTGCCCTCGCAGTTCATGGAGAACTTCGCCATCGAGAAAGAGTTCCTGCGCACATTCGCCTTCCACTATCAGACAGGTGAGCCTTTGCCTGACGAACTGATACGCCGCATCGTCAGAAGCCGCAACTTCATGGCGGCAAGCGCTTGTCTTAGACAAGTATCGCTCGGATTGTTGGATATGGCATATTATACGAAGAAGGATGCGTTTACAGACGACATCATCCCCTTCGAGAAGAAAGCATGGAAGAAGGCAATACTGGGTGAACAACTGCCCGACACCTGTATGACCGTGCAGTTCTCACATATCATGGCAGGCGGTTATGCTGCCGGCTATTATAGTTATAAATGGGCAGAAGTGCTCGATGCCGATGCTTTCAGTGTATTCAAGAAGCACGGTATCTTCAACCAGAAGACGGCACAGAGTTTTAGAGATAATATCCTCTCGCGAGGCGGTACGGAGCATCCGATGACGCTCTACAAGCGCTTCCGCGGTGGAGAACCAACAATAGACGCATTATTAAAGCGAAATGGTATCAAAAGAGAAACAAAGAAATCTTGACCTGCGCTACTTGCGCATGGCCCGCATCTGGGCAGAGAACAGTTACTGCAAGCGCCGACAGGTAGGTGCATTGGTAGTAAAAGACGGCATGATTATCAGTGACGGCTATAACGGTACGCCAAGTGGTTTTGAGAACATCTGTGAGGATGAGAACAACATGACGAAACCTTATGTGCTGCATGCTGAGGCAAATGCCATCACCAAACTCGCCCGTTCTAACAACAACAGTGACGGTGCTACTATCTATATCTCGGCATCACCCTGTATCGAGTGCGCCAAACTGATTATCCAGGCAGGCATCAAACGTGTCGTCTACGGAGAACATTATCGTCTGACAGACGGTATCGACCTGTTGGAGCGAGCCGGTATTGAGGTCGAGTACCTTGAAGCATAACGAAATAACGGTATAACGATATAACGTAATAACGAAATAACAACATAACGCAATGAACGAGAAAAAGACCAACCGTTTCATGCCCCTGCTGATGGCTATCAGCGTGATTGTGGGAATCCTGATTGGCACCTTCTATGCCAACCACTTCTCCGGCAACCGACTGAGCATCATCAATTCCAGCAGCAACAAACTGAATAACCTGTTGCGACTGATTGACGACCAGTATGTGGACACGGTGAATGTAAACGACCTCGTGGAGAAAGCGATGCCACAGATCCTTGCCGAGCTCGATCCGCATTCGGTATATATCGCCGCCAAGGACATGCAGATAGCCAACGACGACCTAAAAGGCTCGTTCTCTGGTGTCGGCATCGAGTTCACAATCCGTCAGGACACGCTACATGTGCAACAGGTCATCAGTAACGGTCCTGCAGAAAGGGCTGGTGTGATTGCAGGTGATAAGATTGTGAAAGTGGACGATAAGCCCTTTACTGGTAAGACGCTGACAAATGAGGAGGCAATGCACCGTCTGAAGGGTCCGAAGGATACGAAGGTAAAACTGGGTATTTTGCGCTATGGTGAAAAGAAGATACGTGAGATTATCGTCACTCGTGGCGATATCCCTACGAAGAGTGTGACAGCCACCTATATGCTCGACGATAAGACGGGATATATCCGTATCAAGAACTTCGGAGAGAACACCTACCCCGAACTGCTTATTGCACTGGCTAAACTCTCACAACAAGGATTCGAGAACCTGACCATCGACCTAAGAGGAAATACGGGTGGTTATCTGGAGTCTGCCGTACAGATTGCCAATGAGTTCCTGCCGAAAGGTAACCTCATCGTTTATACGGAGGGACGTAAGTCGTCGAGACAGGAATATCGCAGTGACGGTCGTGGCTCATATCAACAGATACCTCTGGTCGTACTCATTGACGAAGGCTCAGCCTCAGCGAGTGAGATTCTGGCAGGTGCTATCCAAGATAATGATCGTGGTACGATTATCGGACGCCGTTCCTTTGGTAAAGGACTCGTACAGAAACCGATGGCTTTCAACGACGGTTCGATGATTCGTCTGACCATTGCCCGTTATTACTCACCCTCTGGTCGTTGCATCCAGAAGCCCTACGTCTCTGGTGATAACAAAGATTACGAGGAAGACCTGCTGACACGTTACCAGCATGGAGAGTTCTTCTCACAAGACAGCATCAAACATACGGGTCCTGCCTATAAGACACGTATCGGACGTGAGGTGTTTGGCGGTGGTGGTATCACCCCTGATATCTTTGTCGCCGAGGACACGACGGATGTCACATCCTACTATAAACAAGCCTCGATGAGTGGACTGATTCTGCAGTTTGCCTTCGAATATACCGACGAAAACCGTCAGAAACTCAACGAGTTTAAGACAGTGAAGGAGTTGGAGAAGTATCTGCTCAAGCAGAACACCGTAGAGAAGTTTGCCACCTATGCAGAGAAGAATGGACTGAAACGCCGTAACCTCATGATACAACGGTCGCATAAACTGTTAGAGCGTTATATCAACAGCCGCATCATCTATAACATGATGAGCGAACAGGCTTGGCTGGAGTATCTGAATGAAAACGATCCTGCCATTAAGGAAACCATCAAGATTTTCCAAAGTAAGCAGGCTTTCCCACAGGCACCACAGCAACAGAAAGAATACAAGAAGGCGGCAAGACTGAATGGTTTCGACTACTACGGTCCTCATACAAAAGCCACCTATAGGGCTTGTCTCTCATGACAACGAAGAAAGAAATCAGACGGATGCTTCGGCAACGGAAACAACAACCTTCCGCTGTCGAGGCATCTGCTGTTATCCGTCAGTTAAAAGAGAATCCGTATTTCCAACAAGCCCGCATCCTCTTATTATATAGTGCCCTACCCGATGAAGTGCCCACACAGACACTATTGGACGAACTCGTAGCGGAAAGCAAGACCGTATTGTTACCTCGCGTTATCAGTGATACGGAGATGGAACTGCGGAGATATACGGGTACGGATGATTTGCAAGCAGGTGCTTTCGGTATTCTGGAACCTACAGGTGAAAGGTTTACAGACTACGAGACGATTGAGGTGGCTGTTGTTCCTGGTATGGCTTTCGATATCCAAGGGCATCGTTTGGGAAGAGGCAAAGGCTATTACGATCGTTTCCTGACAAAGATACCCCATGCTTATAAGATAGGTATCTGCTATCCGTCACGTCTGCTCGACCTTGTGCCGACAGACGACAACGATGTCCTAATGGATGAAGTGATCAGTTGAAACGGATATCTGTTATCACTTGTTCGCCCACTACAGCATTCAGTTTCTTGACCAGTTCCTGCCGCATCATAGAGAGATCAGAGCGCAAGGCGGGATTCGACAAACGGACAAACAGCGTCTGGTTGTAGATATAGGTATTCAGCGTATAACGGGTAATCACTGGACCTGCCACCCTTGGCCATGCCTCTACAAGCCGTTTCTGGTTCAACGGGGTTTCCAGTCCTTGCTCACGCAGGTTACGCAGCAAGACGTCTTTGAGTGATTCTATTTTCCGCTTAAACATCCTTGGTCGTGATTTCTCCGTTATCTACATAGAATATCTTATAGTCGAGGGCACTATTTCGAAGAATCTGATCCAGATGGTCACGATTCGTATCCGTAATGAATATCTGTCCGAAAGCCTCGCCAGACACCAGTCGTACTATCTGCTCTACCCTTTCCGCATCCAGTTTATCAAAGATATCATCCAACAGCAACAATGGCGTTGTCTTCGATGCCGTACGCTTCAGGAAGTCAAACTGCGCAAGTTTCAAGGCAATGACAAAGGTCTTGTTCTGTCCCTGTGAACCCTCGCGTTTCATTAGATGACCGTCAATGGTAAATTCCAAATCATCCCGATGAATACCATGCAAGGAAAAGCCTACCGCCAAGTCTTTCGCACGGTCACGTTGGATGACATCCAGTAACGGACCCCGTTGACAATGAGAGACATAATGGAGTCCTACCGTCTCGCGTCCCATGGATATCTGGTCATGATATTGTTGGAATACAGGCACAAGTTCCTGCACAAAGGCATCACGCTTACGATAGATCTCTTCGCCCGACTCTGCCATCTGTTCTTCCCATATCTGCAACAGCATCGGGTCAGGTGCCGGGTCTTCCTGCTTCAACAAGGTGTTACGCTGTTGGTGGGCATTATTATAACGGGCAAGTGCATCAATATAAGAATGATCATACTGGGATATGACCATATCCATTAGTCTGCGACGTTCCTCACTACCACCTTCAATCAGGAAAGTATCAGAGGGAGAAACAACCACCAAGGGAATCAGTCCGATATGTTCGGAAAGTCGTTTGTATTCTTTCTTATTCCGTTTGAAGTGCTTCTTCACTCCCCGTTTGATACCACAGGAGATAAACTCAGAGGACTCTGAGTGATCAGAATACTCGCCTTCTATCAAGCAGAACGGTTCATCATGACGAATCACCTGTGAATCAATAGGATTAGAGGCAGAACGACAGAATGAGAGATAATAGACGGCATCCAATATATTCGTCTTACCCACCCCATTATGGCCGATAAAACAATTCATCTTCGGCGACAAATCCAATGTCGCCTCACGGATGTTCTTATAGTTGAGTATGGAAAGCCTTTCGAGTATCATCTGCCCGCAAAGGTACAAAAAAATCATTAAAAACAAAAAATTATTAATTGTCAATTATCAATTATCAATTAATTTCACTACCTTTGCACCCGATTTATGCACGAACAATAAAAAATAACTAAAATAATGGCAAACAAAAACCCAAAAGCCGCTGCTGAGATTCAGGAGCAGGTCAACAAGACAGAAGCCTTCTTCGAGAAGTATAAGAAGGCCATTATCATTGGCGTTGCAGCAGTGATTATCATTGTTGTAGGCGCTATTCTTCTTAACAACTACTATTTCGTTCCTCGTGCAAATGAGGCAAGTACAGAACTCGCCAAGAGTCAGGAGCTCTTCAATCAGGAGCAGTACGACAAGGCACTTGTAGGTTTCCAGAAGGTAGCCAACGAGTATGGTTCTACCGATGCAGGTAACCTCGCTCAGCTCTATATTGGTATCTGCCAGGCTAATCTGGGTAAGTGGCAGGAGGCTGTCAATGCACTGGAGAGTTTCAGTGGCAAGGGTGATGCTATGATTTCACCTGCTGCAGAAGGTGCTTTAGGCAATGCCTATGCTAATCTGAACCAACTCGACAAGGCTGTTGAGCATCTGAAGAATGCCGCTAAGATGGCAGATAACAATGCCCTCTCTCCCACCTTCCTCATTCAGGCTGGTGAGATTCTGGAGAGTCAGGGTAAGAAAGATGAGGCTCTGAAACTGTATCAGGAAGTCAAAGAGAAGTACTACCAGTCTATGCAGTATCAGACCATCGACGAGTATATTGAACGCGCATCTGCAAAATAATGGCGACAAAGAACCTCTCAGAATACAATGTTGAGAAAGTACCCGATGCCTCGAATATGATTTTCGGCATTGTGGTAGCAGAATGGAATCCTGAGATTACTGGAGCATTATTAGAGGGTTGTGTCAGCACATTGGAGAAACACGGTGCACTACCTGAGAATATCCATGTGAAGACGGTCCCTGGTTCTTTCGAACTGATTTACGGAGCACGCCAAATGACACTCAACGACGGCTACGATGCTGTGATCATTTTGGGTTGTGTTATTCGTGGAGAGACACCCCATTTCGACTATATCTGTCAGGGTGTTACACAAGGTATCGCTCGTCTCAATGCAACCAACAACATTCCCGTCATCTATGGTCTGCTGACCACGAACGACTTGCAACAGGCAAAGGATCGTGCTGGTGGCAGACTGGGCAACAAGGGCGATGAATGTGCGGTTGTCGCTATCAAGATGGCGAAGTTCTAATTCGCAGTTCACATGAAGGGAAAAGGATTGATATATAGAATGACTGCATTGGCTTTAACCGCCAGTGCAGTTATTGTTTCATCCGCCCAGATACAAACTTCTATTGCCTCTTCCGAAGGGGCGAAGATTCTCATGGAGGTGTATCCTGACTTCGTCAAAGGCTATGAGAACGGTTATCTGCTGATGTCCGACGGCACAAAGATGCTGTATGACGACGGAAAGGAGAAGTCGTTCACCGAGAAACTGGACAACGGAGACCCAGAGGATATGTTTGCCTTCAAGTACGATAGGCGTTCGTGGACGCCAGAGTATCTACAGGACGCAGGGCGTAGCCGTTGTGAACAACTGTTCAAGAAGATGTATGGTGCTTCGGAGGCAGAGGTAAGGAAGCACCTCATCAGCATTCCTTGGTTTGGTCAGAAAGTATTGTTTACCACCGTCAACGGCGCTGCCGATAGTCTTCGTGCTGTAGTCAAGGAACTCGAGAAACACCCGGAACTACGTCCTTATCTCAAGTCATCTGGTTCATTTTATTGGCGCAAGGTCAGAGGCGCCAACCGCCAGAGTGCCCATTCCTATGGTATGACCATCGATATTGCGGTGGCAAAGAGTGACTACTGGCTGTGGAAGAATCCAGGCAAGAAAGAGACGGAAAAGATTGTCTATGCCAACCGCTTCCCCAAGGAACTGGTCCTGATCTTCGAGAAACATGGCTTTATCTGGGGCGGTCGCTGGTATCATTACGACACCATGCACTTCGAGTTCCGTCCAGAGATACTTGCCGCCAATCCATAATACGACTTCACCTTTATTATATATAAGTATGAAATTCATCAGTTGGAACGTTAACGGACTGAGGGCTTGCGAGGGCAAGGGCTTCAGTGATATCTTCAAAGAATTAGATGCCGACTTCTTCTGCCTACAGGAGACGAAGATGCAGGCAGGACAACTCGACTTGCAGTTTGAAGGCTATGAGTCCTATTGGAACTATGCCGACAAGAAAGGCTATTCGGGTACAGCCATCTTCACCAAACATAAACCCCTCTCAGTGGAATATGGCATCGGCATTGACTTGCACGACCATGAGGGACGAGTCATCACGTTGGAGATGCCCGACTTCTATCTCATCACCTGTTACACGCCCAACTCACAAGACGGCCTTAAGCGACTGGAATACCGTATGTCGTGGGAAGATGCTTTCCGAGCCTATCTGAAACGCCTCGACCAACAGAAGCCCATCATCCTCTGTGGTGACTTGAATGTTGCCCATGAGGAGATAGACCTGAAGAACCCCAAGACCAACCGCATGAATGCAGGCTTTACAGACGAGGAGCGCGAGAAGTTCAGCGACTTGCTCGCCTGCGGCTTTATCGATACCTTCCGCACGCTCTATCCTGAACAAATCACCTACTCTTGGTGGTCTTATCGTTTCCAGGCTCGTCAGAAGAATGCAGGATGGCGTATCGACTATTTCGTTACTTCTGAACGTATGCTTCCACAGATAGCCGATGCGAAGATACATACAGAAATTTTCGGTAGCGACCACTGCCCAGTGGAACTGCTGCTGAAAGATTAAAAAAAGTAAAAATAACAAGACGTTTGATATAACGTAATCAAAAAAGGCGTATTTTTGCCAACGGTTTTCAAACCACTAAACATGTTTTACTAAAAAGAGAAAGTTATGAAGAAAATTCTTTTAGCAGTGATGGCTGTGGCTGCCATCGGTTTCACATCATGTAACAACAAGACCCAGCAGGGCGAGGCTACTGACAGCACAGAGGTTGTCATCAATGTAGACGAAGAGGCTAATGCCACTATCGCTGCCCTCACAGAGCAGATTGAGGCTAAGGATGCCAACAAGTTCCAGGAGGTTCTTGCTACTGTAAAGGAGAAGATTGCTGAACTCATCAAGGCTAATCCTGAGACCGCAAAGGAGTATGTTGCTAAGGTTCAGGGCTTCTTGAAGGAGAATGCCGACAAGATTAAGGCTTTTGCTGGTGACAATGCTGCCATTGCTACTGCTGTTGCAGCGATTACAGACGTTGAGCCCGCTGCTGTTGTCAATGGTCTGCTGGAGCAGGTTGGCGATGCTGCTGAGGGTGCTAAGGACGCTGCCGTTGACGCAGTTAACGATCAGGTTGACGCTGCCAAGGGTGCTGTCAAGGATGCCGCTAACGATGCAAAGGACGCAGCCAAGGAGAAGGCTAACGAGGCTATCGACGGTGCTGCTGACGCAGCTAAGAAAGGCTTAGGACTGTAAGAATTGAAGAGTTGAAAAATTGAAAAGTTGAAGTTTTAACTTTTTGCTGAAACAAGGGAGCCAGCCCAAACGGTTGGCTCTCTTTTTGTGTGTAGATAAAGGGATAAGTGTCTATTCTACATTAATTAATTTATCTTAAATGTGCAAAGATATTTACCTATGTTTGAAAAATAAACGCTATCTTTGGGGTATCAAGTTAGAAAGCAAACTATAAATAAAAATAATATATATGAGACACAAACTACTACAAACCCTATGTACATTGCTTTTTGCGATGATCTGCATGAGTGTTTATGCACAAACAACTTCTACGTTTACTTACACCGCTACTCAGAAGGTTGACCGCTTCGACGAATATAGCTACTTCGTCGGAGCCGAAGCAGTGCAGTCGCATACCTACAACGAGGCGACGCAGAAGGGCACCGTGATCTATGAGGGCACGGTGACGGCGTTAGGCAGCAATGCCCTGATGTTCCAATCAGCCCTAACGGGCATCGTCATCCCAGAAGGTGTCACCAAGCTCGGTTTCCAGTCCTTTAAGGCCTGTACTAATCTGGCCAACATCACCCTGCCGAAATCGCTAACGGCGACAGAAGGCCTGGTGTTCGACGGCTGCTCCGACCTGGCCAAAGGCAAACTCATCGCCGATGACATCGCCTGGTGGTGCAACGTCAGCTGGGGCGGTCCTTTTTCCACCCCGCTCTACTATGCCAAGCACCTCTACAGCGACGAGGACACGGAGATAACCAATCTGGTCATCCCCGAGGGCGTCACTAATATCTCCGCCTATGCCTTCTACCACGCTGAAAGCATCACCTCCGTCACGTTTCCCTCGACGTTAGAGTCCATCGGTGGTAATGCCTTTGCTTATTCTGGTCTGACGTCTGTTGACATACCTGTAGGCTTCACTGAGATTGGGGAAGGTGCCTTCCAGCATTGCGCCAACCTCACCTCCGTCACCATCCCTGAAGGCGTGGAGACCATCGGCGGAAGCGCTTTCGTCCACACGGGTCTGAAATCGCTGACGCTGCCTTCCACCATCCGGAGCATGAGTCAGTCGTTCTATGGCTGCGAAAGCCTCGCTACATTGACGCTCAAGGACGGCATCACCACATTAGGCGGTTCGTTCAACAGTTGTACGGCCCTTACCTCGGTGAACATCCCGGGCTCCATCAAGGAAATCGGCTACAGCGACTTCAGCAGTTGCACAGGATTAACTACTGTGACGCTCAACGAAGGCACGGAGAAAGTGCAATTCAACAGCTGCACAAACTTGGAAACCATCAATTTCCCCTCGACCGTCAAGGAGGTGACCATCACAAGAAATGAGAAGTTAGAGACTGTCACCCTTAACGAGGGCATGGAGCGCATCAACTCCTTCAACTACTGCTCTGCGCTGAAGCAAATCAACATCCCCTCGACGGTCACATACATTGGCACCTTCCGCGACTGCACCGCCTTGGAGAAGGTCATCGTGGCCGACCTTGCGTCATGGTGCGCCGCCCGCCATTACGACTCCTACTGGTACGGTCCGCAGAAGATGGCGGGCAAACTCTACTTGGGTACGCCAGAGAGTAACACGGAGATTACCGAGCTGGTCATCCCCGAGGGTGTCACGAAAATCTCATACACCTCATTCAACGGTCTGACGAATATCCAGACCATCACCCTCCCCTCGACCCTGACCTCATGGGAATACAAGGCATTCGCCGATTGCTCCGGCGTGACCGATGTCTATTGCTTAGCCAACCCCGTCACGCTGACTTGGTCGGAAAGCGAGAACAACTTCAAGGCTGAGAAGGAGACGCAGATGCACGTCTTGGACGTGGAGATGTGGAAGTCGAAGTTCCCCAATGCCAACGCCACCTTCGTCAACGACATGACGCAGGTCGGTTATACCGCCACCAGTGTGGTCAACGCTTTCGGCGTTGACATCTTCCCCGGTGCCACCGCCATGTACGGCAACTTCTTCGACAATGAGACAGGCAAGGGTAATGCCATCTTCGGCGGCAACTTGACTGCCGTCGCCGACAATGCCTTTGCCGGCATTACCACGCTGACAGGTATTGACCTGCCCGTTGGCATCACCACCATTGGTGCCAATGCCTTCAAAGGCTGCACGGGCCTGACCACCATCAACCTGCCGGCCAGCGTAACCACCGTTGCTGCCGATGCCTTCGCAGGATTGGAGAACACCACCGATGTATGGTATGTTGGCGAGCCTACCACCCTGACGTGGGATGGCACAGGTTTTGCCCCTGGCAAGGCCACTCAGATGCATGTGATGATTGCCGATGACTGGACGGCGACATTCCCCGATGCCAACGTCACCTTCGTGAGCGACATGACCCGCTTCCGCTACACCGCCACAGGCAAGGAGTCGGAGTCGTTCTACAACCTTGAGAAGTTCACCGGTGCCACCGAGTTGGTTGCCCATGACTTCAACAGCGCAACAGGCGAAGGCTCAGTCATCTACAAAGGCGTGGTAACAGCCATCGAAGGCTATGCCTTCCAAAGGAACAATCTGTTGACAGGGATAACTGTCCCTGCGACGGTTACCTCGCTTGGCTCAGATGCTTTCGCAGAGTGTGGCTACCTCACTACCGTCAGTCTGCCGAATACCATCACCTCGATGGGAAGCTGGGTGTTCTACAAGTGCAGCAACCTGACCACCGTCAATATCCCAGCATCCGCAGAGTTGACCCGACTGCCGGAATACACGTTCCTCAAATGCACCAGCTTGGCCGACATCATCATTCCCGACAACATCACGACCATCGGCTACTATGCCTTCGACGGCTGTAAGGCCCTGACCAGCATTTTCATTCCCGCTACCGTTACCACGATAGAAAGCAACGCTTTTGCTGACTGCAACGCCTTGGAGAAGGTCATCACGCCAAGCATCACTGCCTGGTGCAGCATCAGTTACACTGGCTACAATGCTACGTCGAACCCCCTCACCTACGCCCATCACCTGTTCGTGGGCAGCAAGGCCAGTAATACCGAGGTGACCGAGCTGGTAGTGCCCGATGGCATTGAGGAAATCAAGTCGTTGGCGTTCTATGGCTACTCGGCCATGACCTCTCTCACCCTGCCTTCCTGCGTGAAGAAGCTTGGCGACTATGCTTTCTATGCCTGCACCGGCCTGACGGAGGTGACGCTGCCCGAGGGCTTGGAGGATATAGGCCGGAGTGTCTTTGACGGCTGCTCGTCACTGACAACCTTGTCGCTGCCCTCGACGCTCCTGCGGATAGACTATTATGCCTTTACTGACGTGCCGCTGCTCGTCAACGTCTTGTGTGATGCCAACCCTGCCGAACTCAGTTGGCAGAACAACGCCTACCAGTTCCTGCCTGAGAAGGCCACCCGCTTCTTTGTGAACGATGTCGCAGCATGGACGGAACAGTTCCCCGATGCCAACGTCACCTACGTCAAGTTCATCTTAGGCGATGCCGATGGTGACGGTTTTGTAGATGTGAACGATGTGACATCCACCATCAATTACATCCTCAATAAGCCTGTAGACAAGTTCTTCCTCATGAATGCCGATATGGACAAGGACGGTAAGATTGACGTGAACGATGTTCAGGCGATTATTTACAAGGCGTTAGGAAAGTAAAACATATACTATCATTGAAGAATCCAATCAAAAAAACTAACTATAAATAATAATGTTTATGAAACACAAACTATTACGAACCACATGCGCGGCAGTCATGATGCTGCTGTGCATGACTGCGCTCGGCGCAGGAGGTGGAGGCACCAGCAACAAGATTGTGGTCGTTTCCGACATCCATGTGATGGCTCCCGACTTGCTCGAAAATGGAGCTGAGACCCAAGATGCCTGGCTGACCTACTATTCCGGACAGCGTAAGATGCTACAGCAGAGTGCAGCCATCTTCGAGCAGTTCATTTCTCAAATGACGACGCTTCGCCCCAAAGTCGTGCTTATCGCCGGCGACTTAACGAAGGACGGCGAACAGCTCAGTCATGAATATGTAAGGAATTGTCTTTATAACTTGAGGTATTACGGAATCACAGTGCTCGTGATCCCCGGCAATCACGACTTCGGCGCAGAAGGCAACAATACCATATTCAGAGCCGACGGCACCACGGAACCTGCTGATGTGCTGACTATTGATGATTTCAAAGATTACTACGATGGCTTCGGCTATTATGATTCGGATAGTGAATATGATCCCAATTCCCTGAGTTACGTGGCAGAGCCTATGGAGGGATTAGTGGTACTCGCCATCGATTCCCATACCGCCAGTATCTCTGAAGCCACCCTTGAATGGCTATGCACCAAGGCAAAGAATGCACGTAATACAGGAAAACAGGTCATCGCCATGATGCACCACCCGTTGTTTCCGCACATCACGGGAGCCAACCTGTTTATTGACACCTATACGGTAAGCAGCTACGAGACCGTACGCAACGCCTTGATTGATGCCGGTGTGAACACAATCCTGACAGGACACTTCCACACATCGGACATTGCCAAGGACTGGAACGACGACGAGAATAAGGCTGTCTATGACATCAACACCGGTTCACTTATCTCCTATCCTTGCGACTACCGTATCCTGACTCCTTCGTCAGACTTCATGTCACTCAGCGTAGAGACGGCAAGTATCGTTCCTACTGGAATGTCCGCCGCTGATTGCAAGACATGGCTGCAAGGCAGGGCGAAGAGTCTCGCCATAGAGAAAATGAAGGCTAAGGCAGGAGCTGCCGCTGCCGCCTTTGCCGAACAGATCAATAACTTAGGCGAATTCTTAGCTAACCTGTTTATCCTGCATGCCGAAGGCAACGAGGCAGACTCAGGCGACAGGGCTGGCTTGGCAACGACATATACCACCTACAAGGGTGATGCTACCTATAGCATGCTGTTGACTGCTGGCGGCATTACAGATGCTTCCATCTATAGCATTTTAGACGACAAGAGCAACTACGGCACTGACAAGGAGAACGTCACCAACGACCGCACACTCTCCATCACTCTGCCAGAGGTAGGTCCGTTCATCCCGGCAGAACCAGGAGTCGTGACTGTTGGTAAAGATCAGTACTCCACTGAAGTCCCCCTCAGTGCCAGTCATGCTTGGGTGCTCAGTAAGCAGTTGTATACTGCCAAGGAGATTAACCACAAGGGAAAGATATGGAGCATTGCCTTCAACACCACGAAAGGCAACTTGTCGCGTAACCTCACTGTCTACATGACTCAGACCAGCAACTCGTCTACTAGCTGGGATGCCGTGACGAAAGACGACTGTGTATTCAGTGGTGAGGTATTGTTCACTGCAGGACAGTGGACCACCATCTACTTCGACAAGCCTTTCGAATATGACGGCAAGTCGAACATCGTCGTCACCGTCGATGACAACACTGGTAAGAAAGACGGAAGCTGGGGCGTTCTGTCTCACTATATATTCTATGGTGATGCAGGCGTCGCTTATGCCTACGATGACACGAAAGACATTGATCCTACGGACGAGGAGTCAATCGATAATGCCAGCAATAGGGGCACTTATACTTACAAGAACGAAATAAAGTTCACCTTTGGAGAATATCCGTTGCCCTCCAATCCCAACGTCAGCGAAATCGGCGACAAGAGTGCCAAGGTATCATGTACGCTCCGTGGCGATGCTACTGGCTGGAACGTGCGCTATCGCAAGGTAGCTGGTGAAGGCGAAGAAGAGCAGGAATGGACAATAGTCAGCGGTATTTCAGAGAGCTCGAAGGTTATCAGTGGTCTGACTGCCAACACCAAGTACGAGGCACAGGTGCAGGGTATCTTTGCCAAAGACGATGTCAGCGACTGGACAGAATCTGTCATCTTCGTTACCGCTTGCTGTCCCGTAGAGCATCAGGGAGAGATTATCTATGCCCTCAGCAGTTACGGAAGACTCTGGTATGACTTTGCCGTACAGATTATGGATGTGACAGATAAGGACAATCCTATTGAAGTGGCATACCTTCGCGCTCCAGACTCGGATACATACGGTGGCACCCTAACCCTTTGCTGTGGACATAAATACAAGGTCAACTGGATCTATGATGAAGAGAATGCGTCTAACAACAAATGGTACTCCTTCTCTCTCTTCTTCGAGCCAGGCGACTTGTTCTATAGCATGGCAAGAGGCGAGGCACCAAACAAGACCGCTGAGTTGACTGAGTTCATCATGGACTGCACACCCTACTGTGCACAGAAGCCGAAGAACTTCACCGTTGCCAGCACCACATACAGTTCTGCTACGTTGAATTTCGTCTCTGAAACGAGGGAAGGCGAGGTGGTTTACTCCACGATGAAAGACTTCGATCCCGATGCAACCACACCGACAAGTGTCACCTTCGATGAGATTATCAATGATAACGAATTTGATTACAACCCTGCCAACTCGTCCGTGACGATAAAAGGACTGGAGTCTCTTACAGAATATTATGTACGCGTACGTAGTCTTTGTACGGAGGGAGAAGGCGGTACCAGCCGCTGGAGCGACCCCGTCAAGGTGACGACCGGCTCCGTTTACGATGCACCGGGACAGGTAATAGCCACAGGCGTTGACAGCCGTACGGAACATCTCTCATGGGAGCGTAATGGCGGAGAGAAGAAGAGTAACCTCTACTATCGTGTAAGGGTACCAGGAAATTCCGTTGATGCTTCATCCTTAGTCACCTTCGGTAATGTGAAGGCTACTGGTGAGGAAGGCTTTGAATTCGACGAAAAGACCACATGGTCTTCCTACGGCTATGGTCAGAACCCGTTCAGCAACGTCCTCTACTATCCCGGTATTCCTGCAGGCAGCAGTTTCAGCTTCAATGCAGCAAACTGGAACTCTAAGGGAGGCCTCGTGCAGTTCCTCTGGGGCTTCAAGAAGTCCAACGGCAAGACTGCGCAGGCGATGATGGAGGCATTTGACATGGAGTGCCTGAACGATGCAGACCGTGCAGCGAGAATCAAGGAGCTGAAGGATAAGATTGCAAGCAGTACTGACGAGACAGAGATTGCCAAGTGGAATGCAGACATCGAGATCCTGGAAGCGCTGCCTACCGATGCAGATAAGCTGGCACGGATGAAGGAGCTGGAGAGTCTGATTAAGAACAGTACCAACGAGACAGAAAGAGCTAAGTATTCTGCAGAGCTGAACAACCTGCGTGCGATAATGAGTGTTGCCGATAACGGTAAGGGCAGTGGCTTCTCCGTCAGCAGAGACCAGTCACCGGCATCGTCACGCAGCTTCCGCGCCCCGGAACTTGGTGACGGTACCTTTACCTTCTTTATCCGTCATGCCAACGACGACGGTTATCTGGCAGCCAGAGACTTTACCATCACACCGGTTGAGGATCTCAACGAATGGATAGTCATCCCCAATATCTCTGGCACGGAATACACGCTCACAGGCCTGACACCCAATACGGAATACGAAGTAATGGTTGAGCCTGTCTATGACGACAATACGAAGGGAACTCAAAGTGCCATCACCATATTCACTACCCTCACTGAGGAAACGGATCCCTTAGAGAGCAAATTCTCTGTCAGTGCCACCAAGAAGGTGCAGTTTGCCAAGGGTAACCTGCGCTTTGAGGGCGACACCTATGGCATGGAGGCAACATGGTCGATGGCTCCGCAGCAGTATGACATCTTCGGTGAGCGTAATGTGGAAGCAACTGGTGAGAACAGCTATCCTGCCTCACCCCGTGACCTGTTCTGCTGGAGCAACGCCAATACCCGCTATGGCATCTACAACTATTACCGCGACTCCCCGGAGGAAACACAGCAATACTTCCACGACGACTTCACCGACTGGGGTACGAATGCGAAACTCACGGCAGCATTAGGTGCCGGCTGGTCGACACTGGACAAGGACGAGTGGACGTACCTGCTCAACGAGCGCGAGAATGCCGATAAGCTGAAGAGCCTTGCCACTATCACCTACGTAAAGGAAAAAGAAGAAGTCTCTGTGCCTGGTCTTATCCTGCTGCCGGATGACTGGACGGCTGAAACACCTGCCGGTACATTCACCGCTGAGGAGTGGGCAACATTAGAGGATGACGGTGCCGTATTCCTGCCCACTGCCGGAGTGATGGTCGCTGTCTATAATCCTGACACCTGGGGTGCAACCACTACCTACATTCCAAATGCCATCTACTGGACCAGCTCACCTGTTGACGAAGCAGCAGGGGATCCCAACGACTTCGGTAGTGGCCTGACCTTCAATGACTCAGAGGTAAAGATTACTAACGTGGCTCGTCGCGCATACACTGCCGTACGACTGGTGAAAGCAGTGGATATGATGGGCGATGCCGATGGTGACGGAGTCGTCGATGTGAACGATGTAACCTCTACCATCAACTACATCTTGAATAAGCCTGTTGCTAAGTTCTTCCTCAAGAATGCCGATATGGACAAGGACGGCAAAATTGATGTCAATGATGTTCAGGCAATCATCTATAAGGCTTTAGGAAAGTAAACAATCATTAAAAAAGGAGCCTACACGGCTCCTTTTTAATAGTTTTCATGACCATTGGGACTGAAATATGACGACGAATGAAGAATTAGACATTATCACTCGGATAAGGGGTGAGGTGATCAGCAGTAAGGAACCAACAGGCGAGAACCTGTTTCTGGCTTGGGGCTATCCTACTGCCTTCTTTCTGCTCGTGGAGTTCTTTGCATTGATGTTATGGCATGAGAACTGGTGCGAATGGATTTGGATGGGTATTCCATTGGTGGGTACTCCCCTGATGATCTACTTCCTCAACAAAGACTATGAGCGCACGCACCAGCGTACCCTCGAAGCGAACGTCATTCTGAAGATGTGGATATTCGTGGGCTTCGTCAGTTGTATCGGAGGGGCAACCATGGGCTTTGCAGGAGTCTTTGAGATGCTCTACTGCACCTTCCAAGGACTGCTCATCAGCATAGGCTGTTTCATGACAGGTCTCATCCTGCGCTTTCGTCCTAAGACGGTATGTGGTCTTATCGGCACTGCCCTGTCGTTTACTTGTCTCTTCTTTCAAGGGGACGTATGGTATTGGCAGTTGCTGATGATAGCCTTTGTCACGATGATCACCCTCATCATCCCAGGGCATCTGTTCAAACAATATGTGAAGAAGTTAAGGAGTTAAGTAATAAGATATGAGCGAATTTAAGTTTCCTGTTATCAATCCACTGCTGCATAGCGAACTGCGCTTGAAAATCATGGTGGCACTCGACAGTCTGAAGAGTGCTGACTTCGTGTATCTCTGCAAGATTACAGATTCTACAAGAGGTAATATGAGTGTGCAGATCAAGACACTACAGGAGGCAGGCTATCTGGAAGTCACAAAATCAGGAGTAGGCAAATTCTCACGTACTGTCTGTTGTATTACCCACAAGGGTATGGTGGCTCTCCATGCCTATGAGAGAGGTCTTCAACAGATGTTCAAAGAAAAGGTACCTGCCAAGGTTGAAAACAAAAAAGCAGGTTAATTCAAAGTAAGAATGACCAACTAAAACATATAAATATGAAAAGAACAATCCTATTCCTGTTTACCATCGTCATGGCAATAATGGTTATGGCAGGAGACTTGACACCCCAGCAAGCATTGGAGCAAGCCCAGAGCTTTATTAAGAAACGCGAGGCTAACGGCAGCAGGGCGAAACGAGCACAGGGTTCTGCAGCACTGCGACTGACAACCAAACAGGTCAGTGGTCTCTATGTGTTTAACATCATGGACGGCGGTTTCGTCATTGTCTCTAACGACGATCGAACTACACCCATCCTCGGATTTAGCGATAGCGGCAATATTGATCCCGACCACATGCCCTCGAACATGAAAGCATGGCTACAGGGATATGCCGACGAGATTGCATGGATCAAGAAGAACAATATCAGTGGGAAGACATCTGCACGGGCGTCGCAACGAGTGGGAAACCACGAGACGACAAACATCGCTCCACTAATCAAGACAACGTGGGCTCAAAGTGCTCCTTACAATAACTATTGCCCTGAATATCCTGGCTATGGCATTTCTGCCACAGGTTGTGTTGCTACCGCAATGGCACAGGTGATGAACTTCCACCAGTGGCCTACGGCTGCCACTGCAGTTATCCCGTCGTACACTTCTGAAAGTATGGGCAAAGTATTACCAGCACTTGAAAGCACGACTTTCGACTGGACAAATATGCTGGATAGCTATAGTGACAGTTATACCTCAACTCAGGCAACTGCAGTAGCCAAGTTAATGCAGTATTGCGGTTGGTCGTTAGAGATGAACTATGGACCTGAATCGGGGGCTATGACCTTTATGGTGGCAAATGCCCTCAAGAACTACTTCGACTATTCAAGTGCCACCACCCAGTACGTGTCACGTAGCTTCTTTTCTTACGCCAACTGGACGGATATGATTTATCATGAACTGGAACAAGGACGCCCCGTAGTCTATGGTGGTAGTTCTGTGGATAATGGGCACTGTTTCGTTTGTGACGGTTATAAGTATGAAGAAGAGACTGATTTGTTCCATATTAATTGGGGGTGGAATGGTCTTAGCGACGGATATTTTGTGCTGTCGGTGCTCAACCCTGACGAACAAGGCATTGGCGGCAGTGCCTCCAACAGCGCGTATAACTATGGACAGGATGCTGTTATCGGCATTCAGAAGACAGGCGGTACAGGTACGGTACTCGATGTTCCCGCAAAAACCATTAATCTCAAACTCGAAAGTACATCAGCATCACATGCCACCATCGCTTTGGGCGAGAGTGTTGACGTAACTATTAAAGTCACAAACCTCAGCACCGATGATTATGATGGTGACCTCTGTATCATTGTGAACAAAGCATTAAGTGTCGGAGAAATGTTTAATATACCGGCAGGAGAAACACAAGACTGTGTCATCAACTTCACTCCCTCTGCCACAGGCGAATACACATTGGGAGCAGTATATCCATCAGAGGACGGAGGTTATATGGGATTTTTTGATTTGGGAGGGAAATTTACCGTAGTTAATCAAACACCTACCGACTTTACTGCCTCTAATCTCGACTACTATTGGAATGCCACCATCGGTTGGAAGAACATAGGTAGTGCCTCGAAGTGGAACCTGCGCAGCAGGTCTGTAAACGTAATAGAAGAGGACTTCAATGGTGAGGTTTCCGGATGGGATACTCAAGTCATAAATGGAAAAGGTTGGAGAATCATGTCTGGTGCTGGCCGTAATAGTACCTCATGTTATGTCTCTCCCAGTTTTGAAGGTGGTGTGGACTTGGATCCAAATGACGCACTTATCACTCCAGAGGTTGAATTTGGTGGAACTCTCTCTTTCTATGCGTGGGGAACAAATGAACATTTCAGAGTGTTTGCAAAAAATGATGGCGACACAAAGTTCCGCTCGATTACAGATGTCATCGCGACCTCCACTGGTCCCAAATTATATACGATTGACCTCAGTAAGTATTCTGGAAAAGGACAGGTCATGATCAATCACTGCAACAGTTCCGGACATACAACAACTTCCTACCTATATGTAGATGATGTGACCATCATTTCCCCAAGCGGTTCTTGGACCATCGCCGAAAATCTGACAAGCACTTCCTATGATCTCAGCGGACTGGCTGCAAATAAAAACTATCAAGTTCAGGCACAGGCTGTCAACAATAATGGCGGTAATTGGAGTGCGCCCTTTGTCTTCATGACTGGCAGCGATGCTTTGTTACTGCTTAAAGACGACACCTCGGCAGAGGAGAAAAACACTGACCTGATATCCATCTGGAACGGTCATACTGCCGCTGTGACACTCAAAGACCGTACATTGAAGGGCAATAACCACTGGAATACGATCTGTCTACCTTTCGATTTGCCCGTCTACGTACTATCCTTCTTTGGTATTTCAACCAGCGACGGTTCCGTCAAGGTGCTGAACACCGCCAACTCTGGTTTCGATGCCAGCACTGGCAAACTGACGCTGAAGTTCAATGACTTATCGACAATGTCAACGATTCGTGCTGGTACTCCGTTTATCCTTATGATCAATCAAAAAGATGATATTGAGCTTCCTGAGATTCCTTCCAGTTATAATTTCATGGGATTCCTCACACTCTATAATACCATCAAAGGTGATGCTACTGCCTTGGCAAATATGACACAGACGAGCAGCGACAACAACGTGAAGTTCGTGGGACAATGGTCTACATTCAATATCACTGATGAAAACAAAGGTGTAATTCTCTACATTGATAGTGATAATATACTTGGCTTCTCTGAGGAGGCAAAAGGACTGGAATGTTTCCACGCTCATTTCTGGGTAAACTCTGGTGGCGATGAGAAAGCAGTCCGGAGTATTGACACCAATCTTGACGGAGAGGATAAGACAATCTACCTCGTCTACACTCCAGGAGATGCCGATGGTGACAACACAGTCGATGTGAACGATGTAACCTCCACTATCAATTTCATACTGAAGAAGCCTGTAGAGAAGTTTATCTTCGAAGCTGCTGACATGGACAATGATGGCAAGATTGATGTCAACGATGTCCAAGCAATCATCTACAAGGCGTTAGGTAAGTAAACAACAAAAAAGGAGCCAAGTCGCTCCTTTTTTTTATTTTTTTACTACCTTTGATCTTTGGTCGAAGGTAGGCTGCATCTCAGAAAATTGCTAATAAATTTGCATTTTCGTTCGATTTGCACTACCTTTGTCGGCGCAATGAAGAAGATATACCTTTTCTTATTATATACACTCCTGTTTGTGTGTTCAGCGAGTGCGCAGATGGTTGACCCTGTACACTTCACGTCGCAACTGAAGGAACTCGGCAACGACGAGGCGGAGATCATCTTCACAGCGAAGATTGACCAAGGATGGCACGTCTACTCTACCGACCTGACGGACGGACCTGTCACTGCTACCTTCAACGTAGTGAAGATGGACGGTGTGGAGAAAATAGGAAAACTCAAGGCTCGTGGCAATGAACAGAAGAAGTTCGACAAACTCTTCGATATGGAAGTGCGTTACTTTGAACATGCTGCCACCTTCGTCCAGAAAGTAAAGTTTACCAAACCCAAATACACCATCGATTGCTATCTGGAGTATGCTGCCTGCAACAACGAGATGTGTATGCCACCCACCTCTGTAGAGTTTAAGAAGAGTGGAGAAATCACATTGTCCCCTAAGTTAGGGGACGACAGGGGTCTGAACGATTCTATTAAAAAAGATCATAATGATACGATTACGACCTCTAGTGCTGGTTCAGACCCCCTATCCCCTAACTTAGGGGGTAATCCCCTCTGGCAACCTGTTACGAAGGAACTTTCCGACGCTGGTTCAGACCCCCTACCCCCTAACTTAGGGGGTATAGACTGTGGTTGGTACATCTTCTTAGCAGGACTGTTGGGCGGATTCCTCGCACTGCTCACACCCTGTGTATGGCCCATCATCCCGATGACGGTATCGTTCTTCCTCAAACGGAACAAAGAACGCTCGAAGGCTATTCGTGAGGCACTCACCTACGGACTGAGCATCATCGTGATCTATGTGGTATTAGGATTATTAGTGACAGCGCTGTTTGGTGCCAATGCGTTGAATGCGCTCAGCACGAATGCGTGGTTTAATATCTTCTTCGCCCTGTTACTTATCGTATTCGCTGCTTCCTTCTTCGGAGCCTTCGAACTGACATTACCCTCTTCATGGTCGGATAAGATAGACCAGAAGTCAGAGCAAACGACAGGATTGCTAAGCATCTTCTTGATGGCATTCACCCTTGTTCTGGTATCCTTCTCCTGCACAGGACCCATCATCGGTTTCCTGCTGGTGGCAGTATCCACACAAGGTAATATCCTCGGTCCTACCCTTGGTATGCTGGGCTTCGCCATCGGACTCGCCATTCCATTTGCCTTCTTCGCCCTCTTCCCTTCTCTCTTGAAGTCGGTACCAAAGTCTGGCGGTTGGATGAACACAATCAAGGTTGTGTTGGGATTCATCGAACTCGCCTTCGCCTTGAAGTTCTTGAGTGTGGCAGACCTCGCCTATGGTTGGCGACTACTTGACAGAGAGGTATTCCTGTCTATCTGGATAGCCCTCTTTGGACTATTAGGTGCCTACCTGATGGGATGGATTAAATTCCCTCATGACGAACCAGAACACCGTACCAACGTGCCTCAGTTCTTCCTCGGACTCATCTCTTTCGCCTTTACTATCTATATGATACCAGGACTATGGGGAGCACCACTGAAAGCCATCAGTGCCTTTACCCCTCCGATGTACACGCAAGACTATAAGATTGTAAAGACCACGGTGGTGGAAGCACCCTTCAGGGACTATGAGCAGGGAATGGCGTTTGCACAGGAACAACAAAAGCCCGTCATGATTGACTTCACAGGCTTCGGTTGTGTCAACTGCCGTAAGATGGAAGCCGCCGTCTGGACGGATGCAGAAGTAGCCCGTCGGCTGACGGATGACTACGTACTCATCTCCCTCTACGTAGATGACAAGACACCCCTACAAGAGCCCATCGAGGTGGAGATGAACGGACAGAAACGCACGCTCCATACCGTTGGCGACAAATGGAGTCATCTGCAAGCCACCAAGTTCGGAGCCAACACCCAGCCGTTCTACGTCCTGCTTGACAACGAAGGAAAACCCCTTGGTCCTTCTCGTTCCTACGACGAGGATATTCAGGAATATATCCACTGGCTTGATGCCGGTCTAACGAAGTATCAACAATAAATACAAAAAGAATATGAAAAGAATTATCACATTAGTCATGGTCGTAGCACTTGCTATACCATCGTTCGCACAGTTTGAGAAACCCAAAAGCCGCTTTAACCATTCAGGCATGGAATACTATTTCGGTTTGCGTCTCGGTTTGAATGTCGCCACAATGAGCAGCGATTCACCTGCTTACGACACGGATTCCCGCTCGGGTTTTGCCATCGGTGGTGTCTACGGACTGCAACTCTCCAGAACCACACCCCTCTGGATAGAGGCAGGATTGATGTATTCAGAGAAGGGAGGCGAGGTACATATCAATGACGACAAGATCACCTATCGGATGTGTTACCTGCAACTGCCTATCGTTGTGAAATACAATTTCAATGTAGACGACGACTTCTTCATACAACCTTTCTTCGGAGGCTATCTTGCCCTCGGAGTGGGTGGTAAGACCAAAGATTATAAGGAACTGGAATCATGGAGCACCTTTGACGATATGAACCGCTTCGATGGTGGTCTGCGTCTCGGTTGTGGTGTGGAATATAAGATGATGTATGCCGAACTGGGTTATGACCTCGGTCTTGCCAACATTGCAGACAACGACTTCTATTCCACCCGTACCCGTAATTTCTTCGTCAATGTCGGAGTCAACTTCTAATTCAACACTCAACATTCAACACTCAACATTCCCATGACTCTCTATCCTCAGATGATTATCGATGCCTTGCAGACAGTGACGTATGCAGGCACGAAGAAGAATATTATTGAGAGCGGTATGCTTGCCGATCAGCCTGCCGTTGCCGCTCCACAGAACGAGGGTGAACCTTGGCGCGTCAACGTCGTCTTGGAATTTCCTCGCGACACTGACCCATTCCTGAAATCTACCGTCAAGGCTGCCGAGGCTGCTATCAAATACCATTGCGGCAAGGACGTCGAAGTCAATATCCAGACCGAGTTTAAATCCAAGCCTCGCCCAGAAGTAGGTAAGATGCTGCCACAGGTGAAGAATATCGTAGCTGTCAGCAGTGGAAAAGGTGGTGTAGGCAAGAGCACCGTTTCTGCCAATCTCGCCATTGCCCTGGCACGTTTAGGTTATCAGGTAGGACTCCTTGATGCCGATATCTTCGGTCCTTCGATGCCTAAGATGTTCAAGGCAGAGGAGGCACGTCCTTACGCCGTTAATGTTGATGGGCGCGACCTGATAGAACCTATTGAGGTATATGGTGTGAAACTGCTCAGCATCGGTTTCTTCGTCAGTCCTGAGACGGCAACACTCTGGCGCGGTGGTATGGCATCGAATGCCCTCAAACAACTCATCGCCGATGCCGACTGGGGCGAACTCGACTACCTGATTCTCGACACCCCACCAGGCACCTCTGATATCCATCTCACCCTCTTGCAGACCCTTGCCATCACAGGTGCCATCATCGTTTCTACCCCTCAGCAAGTAGCCCTTGCCGATGCCCGCAAAGGTATTGATATGTATCGTAACGAGAAAGTGAATGTCCCCATCTTGGGACTTGTCGAGAATATGGCATGGTTTACCCCTGCCGAACTGCCTGAGAACAAATACTATATCTTCGGAAAAGAAGGCTGCAAGCAACTCGCTCAGGAGATGAACGTCCCCCTACTCGCCCAGATACCACTTGTTCAGGGCATCTGCGACAGTGGCGACCAAGGTACACCTGCTGCCCTCAACAGCGATACGGCTACAGGTCTCGCCTTCATCAACCTCGCTCAGTCTGTTGTGACGGTAGTCAACAAGCGTAATCGGGAACTACCCAAAACCCAAATTGTAGGAACGAAATAACAGCAATCAGTTCAATGGTATCTCGGGGTGCTGCACAGCCAGTGGCATACCCTTCTGCGAGAGGTAGAACATATAGAGAATGACGGGCTTCGTGCCTCTGTTCTCGCCGTGATGGATGGTATTCACCATCTCTACCACTGCCTCACCCTCATGCACCACTTTCTCTTTGCCGTCCTGCCCGATGATGGTCAGTTCACCCTGTACCAGGATACCGTAGTTCATCACGGGATGGTGGTGCCAACCCAGTTTCTGACCAGCGGGGAACACATACTTCACGGCTACCAGTTCGGGGCGTCCCTGTAGGTAGTCAGGCAGTTCCACGCCGTCCCAACTCTGTGAGGTGCGTATCAGTTCAGTGCTCTGCACCGTCTTTACGACATTATCGTTCAGCGCTTTCGTTGTTTTACATGCCGTCATAAAGGTCATTGTGCCGCAAACGAGGGTGGCGACAAGCACCCAGTTCATCAACTTTTTCATCATCATTATATTTTGATGTTATCTATTTAATCATCATGCGGAGCATATTGCCGTCGACACTGATGTCACGACAGTAATTACGCAGGATAGTCAGTGCCAAATCATCGCTGTCGGCTTGGAAGGCATCGCTGTTGATGCCCTGCGGACAATTGACAGTGAATAGCAATGTTCCATCCTGTTCTGTATAAGACAGGGTAAGGCGCGTATCAGGCGGGATGGTATTTCCATTTGAGCCGAGGATGGCAAGCGACTCGTCGACGACGTGAAGCATACTGGCTGTCTGCTGTCTCGACAGGTTGTATTGCTGACAGAACTGTTCCATCTGCGCCATCATGGCATACCAGTCGAAATGCTCACTCTCGATGACGAAGGTCGTCTCGTGTATCTGCTGGATGAACTGCTTGGTGCGCTCACGCTGCGGATGTTCGAAGAGTTGGTCAGGGGTACCGTCTTCATATACCACCCCTTCAGCAAAGAACAATACGCGACTACTCACCTGACGGGCGAAACGCATCTCGTGGGTCACCACAATCATTGTCATGCCCTCACGTGCCAACTTTGTCATCACACCCAGCACCTCACTTACCATCGTGGGGTCGAGGGCAGAGGTCGGTTCATCGAAGAGCAGTATCTCAGGATCCATGGCGAGTGCACGCGCAATGGCTACACGTTGTTTCTGTCCGCCAGAGAGTTGATCGGGCATGGCATCCGCACGTTCGACCAGTCCCACCATCTGTAGCAACTCGCGGGCTCGTTGCTCTGCTTCCTCACGACTCTTGCCAAGCAACTGCATCGGTGCCAGACATATATTATCGAGCACCGACATACCATTGAACAGGTTGAATGACTGGAACACCATGCCCATGCGGCGACGCAACATAGGCACGTCAGCATCAGGCGACAGGATATCTTGTCCGTCGATGAGGATGCTACCACTGGTGGGGCATTCTAAGAGGTTCAGGCAGCGCAGGAAGGTACTCTTGCCCGTACCTGAGGGACCAATAATAGAGATGACCTCGCCCTTGTGGACGTCAAAATGGATGTCACGTAGCACATCGAGCGTACCATAACTCTTCTTCAGGCTGGAGATACGGATGATATCAGAGGTGAGAGGTGAGGAGGGAGAGGTGAGATGACTCCCGCTGTCGCGCCTACGACGAATCATAAGCCATGCGCCGCCACCTACTAATATAATAAGGACAGGAATCACCCACCAGAGGAATCCAGTCCCTTCCTCTTCCTTGGGAAGGGACTGGGATTGACTTTCTGTGAGTATCCTTGCATTCCCTTTCCGCGTGATGAGCACGATATGCGAATCGAGATATCCGTTGGAAAAGAGCACCTGCTTCTGACGCTCCTTGGTGATGCTGATAGCCCCCATTGCCATATCCGCCTTGCCCGTTTGCACGGCAGGAATCTGTGAGGCGAAATCCATCACGAGGAACTCCAGTTGCCAGTTGCGCCTATTAGCCCACTCCGTTAAAAGGGCAGGTTCCAGCCCCGACGGTTTTCCCGAACAGATGAAGTTAAACGGTGGCATCGCCGGAAAGGTAGCCACGCGCAGAATGCGCCCTGTGCCGCGCTGTTGGGGGATGTCCATGGCGGAGGGGTCTTCGGATTTCTGCCAACTGTCGAATATCTTCTGATAAGTGCCGTCACGTCGGATATCAGCAATGAAACTGTCGAAATCCTGCTTCAAGTCAGTATTGTCTAAGCGGAAGCAGGCACCAATCGGGATGGGTGCCAGTCCTGAATCTACTGAATCCACCTTGGCAGCCACTTCTTTACAGAATATCAATGTGAGACTCTCACTACCCGCTACATCCAACTTACCGTTCTCTAAGGCAGCCAGAAGGTCGGTCTCACTGGTCATGCGCAGGATATCGGCATCGGGTGCCATCTCGGTGACAGCCATATCCTGAATACTGCCGATAATCACACCGACGCGCTTGCCGGAGAGTGCCTTGAATACTGGTGGAACGCTTGTCTGACCCACAGCATCTATAGTAGCTTCCGTCTCAGTGGAAGACAACAATCCCGCCACACCCAGTAAGGTCAATGCCACAGTCGCAGCGATGGCCTTCATGCGTTTGTGCTGAACAAGACTCTGAAGCAGCAGTCCGATAAGCCATGCCATCAGGAAATAGATGATAGCAGTCACAATGAGAGGGAAGAAAGCATCGAACGTTCGCGATCGTATCAGGTCGGAAGCACGTGTCATGTCAGCCACGGCGATGTAGCCCACGATGCTCGTGCCTTTGAGCAGACTGATGATTTCGCCTTGGTAGACAGGCATCACTGCCCTGACCACCTGTGGCAACACAATCTTGAAGAATGTCTGCCGCTGTGTAAAACCTAATGCCAGTCCCGCCTCCGTCTGCCCTCGGTCGATACCCTGAATAGTGGTACGCAGCATCTCGCTGATGTAGGCACCCGTATTCATTGCAAAGGTGACGATTGCCACCACGATGCCTGTAGCATCCATCGGTGCCATCACCACATAATACATCAGCATCAGCAGCACCAGCACAGGCGTACCGCGCATCAAGTTGATATACACCTTTGCTACTTGTTGTAGCCATGCCCGACGGTTCATGCGCATCCAGCACACCAGTCCACCCAGCATCGTGCCTAAGATGGCAGCGCAGAGTGTGATGATAAGCGTCACTTGCAGACCGTCGAGAATCATCTTATAGCGATCCTCGGCTATTAGGTTGTTGTTAAAACTTTCAGCAACAGAAGTGCAGCCCGTCAGGACTATACTACAGATAACGACCATGGCAAGCACCAGTGGTCTGATGGTGACGTTTTTCATCAATTGCATCATCCTATTGTTCTAAATCTGACATATTATTAACTATGCAAAAATACAAAAAGGTGAACGAAACACCAAATTTTTGAGAGATTTTCCTATATTTCTCTCATTCAGAGAAAGGTGCCGCCTATCGGGTCGATACCCCCAAGCAAACGGGTCGATAGGTACGGGCTATCCATGCGATAGGTGCCGCCTATCTCATAGA
>JBGVBD010000189.1:0-1594 GCA_045225255.1 Prevotella sp.
TATTTTGTGAGCTCAGCCTCCAACGGAGTCATGATGGTGAACTTCTTGCCCACGAAAATCTTGCCGAGAAGCTCATGAGCACCTGTAAACACCATTGTCTGACGATTGAAATCTTCGATATATGTGCGCTCGGTGAGGAATTCTGGCATATAGCACACTTGGTGGCCAGTCTCCTTTGAAAGCATCTCGCTCGAGCCAGGAAGAATAGTGGTGCGAACGAATACAGGGACATCAGGGAGCTTCTTGATGATTTCCTTCATCAGAGTGAGATCCTGAGTGCCGTCGTCTTCAGTGGGGACATGAATCTGCACGAAGGCGATGTCGATGCTACTCAAATCGTCGTTATATCCTTTTGGCGGGTCGCTGATGAAGAGCTTGCACTCCGGATTGTTATGCTCCAGCCAGTGCTTGAGGGCTCCGCCAACGAAGCCGCAACCGATAATTCCAATGTTAATCATTTTAGTTTAATAGCTTAATAGTTTAATAGCTTAAATTGTCATTTCGAGCGTAGTCGAGAAATCCTTTATTATTGCATACAATTGAATAAGTCCGTAAAAAAAGGATTTCTCCATTCCGCTTCGCTTCAGTCGAAATGACGACTAATCGCGTTTGAAAATGTCACGAGTGTATACCTTATTTATAACGTCATCAAGACAACTATCGTATCTATTTGCGATGATGGCCTGAGATTGCTCTTTGAACTTCTTAAGGTCGTTGACAACTAAACTGCCGAAGAATGTGCTGCCGTCTTCAAGCGTAGGTTCGTAGATTATCACGTTTGCGCCTTTAGCTTTAACACGCTTCATCACACCTTGGATGGCCGATTGACGGAAATTGTCGGAGTTCGACTTCATAGTCAAACGGTATACTCCTATTATTATTTCATGTTCCTTATTGACATCAAAAGCACTCGACTCGGTGTAATAACCTGCCATCTTCAAAACCTGGTCGGCAATGAAATCCTTACGGGTTCTGTTGGACTCAACAATAGCCGTCATCATGTTCTGAGGCACGTCCTCATAGTTGGCGAGCAGCTGCTTGGTGTCTTTCGGGAGGCAATAACCGCCATAACCGAAAGAAGGGTTGTTATAATGAGAGCCGATACGCGGGTCGAGACCGATACCATCGATAATCGCTTGAGAATCAAGACCTTTCATCTCAGCGTATGTATCAAGTTCATTGAAGTATGAAACACGCAGAGCGAGATATGTGTTTGCAAACAGCTTCACAGCCTCGGCTTCCTTCATTCCGACAAACAAAACAGGCACATCAGTCTTGATGGCCGCTTCCTGCAGAAGCTTGGCGAAGGTATGAGCTTTCTCCGTCAGCCAGTCAATATCGGTTAAAGCCTTGATAGCCTCGTTTTCCTCTTGATATTCAGCGCCTTTCATCATCTTCGGGATACCGACGATGATACGGCTCGGGTAGAGGTTATCGTAGAGAGCCTTCGACTCACGAAGGAACTCCGGACTGAAGAGAAGATTGAACTTCTTAACGCCTTTCTTCTGATATTTCACGTAAAGGCTACGAGTATATCCTACCGGAATAGTGGATTTAATCACCATCACGGCATCAGGATTCACTTTCAAAACGG